>NZ_JBVHWR010000009.1:0-234144 GCF_055564355.1 Streptomyces sp. NPDC029152
ACAGCCAGGCCGCACTTGAGCGGTTCTTGCGCGGGGTGAGGGAGGGGGCCGGGCCCGCCCGCACCGCGCGGGCCTCGGTACGTACGGACGCCGGTCCGGTGCCGGTGGGCGGTGAACCGTCAGTAGTCGATGCGGTCGGACTTGGCCAGCCACGCGTCGAACGGCGCCGTGCGGTTCGGCAGGTCCAGGTGCTCGATCTGCGTGGGCCACATCGACTGGGGCTTCTTGTCGAACAGGTCGTAGAACTTGCGGTCGTCGAAACCGGCCACCGCGGCGTCGTGCCGGTCGGCCGAGTAGACGATCCCGTCGACGCGCGCCCACAGCGCCGAGGACAGGCACATCGGGCACGGCTCGCACGAGGTGACGAGGACACAGCCCTCGAGCGAGAAGGAGCCCAGTTCCCTGCAGGCGGCACGCAGCGCGCTCACCTCGGCGTGCGCCGTCGGGTCGAGGGTCGCGGTGACCTGGTTGTTCCCGAGCGCGACGATCTGCCCGTCCTTGGCGACCAGCGCGCCGAACGGGCCGCCGCCGTTCCTCACGCTGTCGGTGGCCAGGCTGATCGCCTTCTCCATCCAGGCGTGCTTGAGTTCCTGGATGCTCGCTTCTTGGGTGTGCGCGGTCACGGTCACTCCTTCTCGGAAACGGTGGGGACTTCCCCAAAAGCCCTGCCCGTGCGGGACACCGCCGCATCCCCCGGCCGTCGAGGACCGTCGCGATGCGAAGGGCGGCTTGTGTGAGAAGTACACAGCCTGCCGAGGAGCGTCAGCCAGAGGTGGAAAACATGAAAACCCCGCAGGCGGAGACCGGCTCTCCGTAGTTTCCTACGAGGCCGGTCCGTCGTCCTCCCTGTGGGTTGGCTCGACTCCCGGGCCGGCCGGCGCCGGTCCCCGCACCGCTCGGCGCCGGTCCCGTTCGAAGGTCAGGAGCAGGTCCGCCGCGACGCTCACCGCGATCGTGGCGGGCTCCTTGCCGGTGATCCCGGCCAGGCCGATCGGGGTCTTGATCCGGTCGATGGCGGCGGCGTCGTGACCGCCCTCGGTGGCCAGACGGTGCCGGAACCGCGTCCACTTGGCGGCCGAGCCGATCAGGCCGATCGAGCCGAGACCGGCGGTGCGCAGGGCGGCGTCGGCCAGTGCGGCGTCCTCGGCGTGGTCATGCGTCATGATCAGGACGTGGGTGCCCGGCGCCAGCTCCTCGAGCACCTCCTCCGGAAGCAGCGGCGTGTGGTGCACGTGGACCTGCGCCACCGCGTCCGCCAGCACGCCGAGCCGTTCGTCGGTGAGCATGTCGGGCCGGGTGTCGATCAGGTGCAGGTCGAGGTGGTGGCGGGCCAGGATGCGGGCAAGCTCCAGCCCGACGTGGCCGACGCCGAAGACCGCCACCGCCGGCACCACCGGCAGCGGTTCGAGCAGGACGGTGACGGCTCCGCCGCAGCACTGCACGCCGTGCCGGTTGGTCACCTTGTCGTTGAGCTTGAAGTCCATCAGCTCCGGCTCCGCCTCGGGCGTGCCGATCAGTTCGCGGGCCCGGTCGATCGCGACCGCCTCGATGTTGCCGCCGCCGATCGAACCCCATGTCCCGGACCGTCCCACGACGAGTTTGGCGCCGGCCTTGCGGGGGGCGTGACCGCGCACGGCCGCGACGGTCACGAGCACGCCGGCCTCCCGGCGTGCCCGCAACCGCGCGACCGCGGCCACCCAGGTCATGTCAGGCATTGCTCAGGGCGCTGCCGCCGACGGGGACCTCGCCGGCGTCGCCGTCGCCCCGGGTGCCGCCCCCGCGGGCGGCTTCGATCGCCCAGTACACGGCCTCCGGAGTCGCCGGGGAGGCGAGCTCCAGGCTGATGCCGGCCGGTCCGAACGCCGCGGCGGCCTGCCGCAGCGCCTCGCGCACCGAGAACGCCAGCATCAGCGGGGGCTCACCGACCGCCTTGGACCCGTACACCGCGCCTTCCTCGGTGGCGTTCTCCAGCAGCCTGACGTTGAACTCCCCGGGCATCTCCGAGAAGCTCGGCAGCTTGTACGTGCTCGCCGCCTGGGTCAGCAGCCGGCCGCGGTTCGGGCCGTCGCCGGTGTCCCAGCGCAGGTCCTCCAGCGTCAGCCAGCCAGCGCCCTGCACGAACCCGCCCTCGACCTGGCCGATGTCGATCATCGGGGACAGGCTGTCGCCGACGTCGTGCACGATGTCCACCCGCCGGATGCGGTAGGCGCCGGTGAAGCCGTCCACCTCCACCTCGGTCGCGGCGGCGCCGTGGGCGAAGTACTTGAACGGCGAGCCCCGGAACGTCTTCGCGTCCCAGTGCAGACCCTCGGTCCGGTAGAAACCGGCCGCCGACAGCTGCACGCGCTGGAAGTACGCGGTGCGCACCAGGTCGTCCCAGGCCAGCTCCTCGTCGCTGCCCAGGGCGCGCGCGACGCCCTCGACGATGCGCACGTCCGAGGCGTTCGCACCGAGCTGCGAGGCGGCCACCCGCAGCAGTCGCCCGCGCAGCTGCTCGCAGGCGTTCTTGATCGCGCCGCCGTTGAGGTCCGCGCCGGAACTGGCGGCGGTGGCCGAGGTGTTGGGCACCTTGTCGGTGCGCGTCGGGGCGAGGCGCACCTTGTGCAGCGGGATGCCCAGCGTGGTGGCGGCCACCTGCATCATCTTGGTGTGCAGGCCCTGGCCCATCTCGGTGCCGCCGTGGTTGATCAGGACCGAGCCGTCCTTGTAGATCAGCACCAGCGCGCCGCCCTGGTTGAAGGCGGTGAGGTTGAACGAGATGCCGAACTTGATGCCGGTGATCGCCAGCGCCCGCTTGGTGTGCGGGTGCGCGGCGTTGAAGGCCGCGATCTCCCGCTTGCGGTCGGCGATGCCGGCGTCCTCCTGCACCTGCCGCCAGACGGTGGAGATCCGCTCGGGCTGCGTGACCGGCTGCCCGTACGGCGTGGTCTGGCCCTGGCCCGGCTGGTAGAAGTTGCGCTCGCGCAGCTCCATGGGGTCCAGGCCGAGCCGCGGCGCGCAGCGGCCCAGGATGTCCTCGATCACCAGCATGCCCTGCGGGCCGCCGAAGCCGCGGAAGGCGGTGTTGGAGACCGTGTTGGTCCTGGCGATGCGGCCGGCGACGCGCGCGTTGGGGATCCAGTACGTGTTGTCGATGTGGCACAGCGCGCGGGCCAGCACCGGCTCGGACAGGTCCAGGCTCCAGCCGCCGTCGGCGACCAGGGTGGCGTCCAGGGCCTGGATGCGGCCGTCCGCGTCGAAGCCGATCTTCCACGTGGCGTGGAAGCCGTGCCGCTTGCCGGACATGGTGAGGTCCTGGGTCCGGTTGAGCCGGAACCGGACCGGCCGGCCGGTGAGCTTGGCGCCGAGCGCGGCGACGGCCGCGAACCCGTGCGGCTGCATCTCCTTGCCGCCGAAGCCGCCGCCCATCCGCAGGCACTGCACGGTCACCTCGTGGGCGGGCACGCCGAGCACGTGGGAGACGATCTCCTGGGTCTCCGACGGGTGCTGGGTGCTGCTCTGGACGAACACCTGCCCGTTCTCGTCGACCTGGGCGAGCGCCGCGTGCGTCTCCAGGTAGAAGTGCTCCTGGCCGGCGAACTGGAACTCGCCGGTGAACACGTGCGCCGAGTCTGCGAACCCGGCGTCGATGTCGCCGTTCTCCATCACGGGCTGGGCGCCGTGGTAGCTGCCGGCCGCCATCGCGTCCTGCAGCGTGACCAGGGCGGGCAGTTCGTCGAGTTCCACCTCGACGGCCGCCGCCCCGAGCCGGGCCGCCTCCAGGGTCTCGCCGAGCACCCAGGCGACGGCGTGGCCGTGGAACATGACCTCGTCGGGGAAGAGCGGCTCGTCGTGCTTCATGCCGGCGTCGTTGACGCCGGGCACGTCGGCCTTGGTCAGCACGCGCACCACGCCGGGCACCGCGAGCGCGGGCTCGGTGTTCAGCGCGAGGATCTGGCCGTGGGCCTTCATGACCTGGACCGGGTAGGCGTGCAGCACGTCCTTGGTGCGGTGGACCAGGTCGTCGGTGTAGAGCGCGGTGCCGGTGACGTGCAGGCTCGCGCTCTCGTGCGGCATCGAGACACCGACGACGGGCTTCTCGGGACGCTCGGACAGATGGCTCATGACGACACCGCCTCGGTGGTCTGTGCGTGCAGCTTCAGCAGGCTCTGGCCGAGCATCGCGGCGCGGTAGTCGGCGCTGGCACGGTGGTCGCTCATCGGCGTGCCCTGTGCCCGCAGCACCTGCGCCGCGGCCTCGACGGTCTCCGTCACCCACGGCTCGCCCTCCAGGGCCGCCTCGGTGGCGAGGGCGCGGATCGGGGTGGCGGCCACGCCGCCCAGGCCGATGCGCGCCTTGCGGACGATCCCGTCCTCGATGTCGAGGGCGAAGGCGACCGCCACGCTGGAGATGTCGTCGAAGCGTCGCTTGGCGATCTTGTGGAAGGCCGTGACGGGCGACAGCGGCAGCGGGACGCGCACCGCGCGGATCAGCTCGCCCGGACGGCGCACGCTCTGCCGGTAACCGGTGAAGTAGTCGGCCAGCGGGACCACGCGCTCACCGTCGGCGTCGGCGAGCACCAGCGACGCCTCCAGCGCGAGCAGCACCGGCGGGCTGTCACCGATGGGGGAGCCGGTACCCAGGTTGCCGCCGAGGGTCGCGCTGTTGCGGATGAGCCGGGAGGCGAACTGCGGGAACAGCTCCGCCAGGAGGGGGACGCTGCCGTCCAGGCGGCGCTCGATCTCGGTGAGGGTCAGCGCGGCGCCGATCTCGATGTGGTCGGACTCGACGCGCAGCTCCCGCAGTTCGGGCAGCCGGTCGACGGCGACCACGCAGTTCGCCCGGCGGGAACGGATGTTGACCTCGACGCCCCAGTCGGTGCTGCCCGCGACGACCACGGCGTCGGGACGCCCGCGCAGCAGCCGGACCGTCTCGGCCAGGGTGCCCGGCCGCACGAACACGCTGTCGCCCCGGGTGTATTCGGTGGCGACCGGTTCGGGCGGGGACTGCTCGCGACGCTGCGCCAGCGGGTCGTCCTCGGTGGGGGCGCCGACGGCGAACGCGGCGTCGCGGATCGGGCGGTAACCGGTGCAGCGGCACAGGTTCCCGCTCAGCGAGTGCAGGTCGAAACCGTTCGGGCCGTGCTCGGTGTCGTGTCCGTCGGCCGCGTCGGCGTCCGTGGCCGCGTGCGCGCAGCGGTCGGGCCGGTAGTACTCGGCGGCCATGCTGCACACGAACCCCGGCGTGCAGTAACCGCACTGGGAGCCGCCGCGGACCGCCATCTCCTCCTGCACCGGGTGCAGCGTGGGCGGTGTGCCGGCTTCACCGGGGGTGGCGAGGCCCTCGGAGGTGACGATCTCCTGACCGTCGAGGGAGGCGACCGGGACCAGGCAGGCGTTGACCGCCACCCAGTCGGTGGGCTTGTTCACCCCGGGACGGGCCACCAGGACCGAACACGCGCCGCACTCACCCTCGGCGCAGCCTTCCTTGGTCCCGGTGAGGCCGCGCTCACGCAGGAAATCCAGGACCGTCGTCTGGGGTGCGGCCGGGGAAATCGGTGTGCTCTTCCCGTTGACCGTGATCCGTGCCTCTACCATGGCACATCCTCATTTCGGAGCGCGGTCGTACAGATGTTGCTCGTCGCCATTTCAGGGACTTTCTCTTTCGGTGGCGCAGCTGAAGCGTGAGAATCCCGGCCGGAAATCGGCGCGCGAGAGCGTGCCGCGGACGGGTGAGGAAAATCAGGGGAAACCGGGGCCAGTGATCCGGCACACCGGGAAAGAAGGGCTGTTCAGCAGCCGTGTGCTACACGACCCGGGACCCAGACGGTCCGCTGCGCGAGGCGATGCAGGTCGGAGATGATCGACATCCGACTTCGCCTCCTTCCGGCAGCTCACGAGTCGGTCCGGTCGAAAATACGGTGCCACGGGCCTGCCGGTCAAGGCTCTGCCGCCGGCCGATTCCCGCCGCCGCGCGAGCACCCGCTCACGAGGCGACCGGGCGGGGCCGTCCCGCGGCCGCCGCGTACCCGTCCCACGGAAGTCGTCCTCGCATTTACGAGGGGTTCGGGTCGCATTTCCTCGCATGTGCGACGGGCCGTTCGGGAATTGCGTCGGCGTATTTCCCCCGGGCACGGGCGGCAGGGGCCGGGCCGGCGTCCCCTGGGCGCCGGGCGCGCCGTCGCGGGACGGGTGATCGCGCGTCAGGAGCCGTTGTCAGTGCCTCCTCCTAGGGTTCGAGCACCAGTCGGGGAGCCTCGCAGAAGGAGCAGAACCATGTCCGCCAACAGGATCCAGCACAAGGTGAATCACGTCGCGCTGGTCGTGGACTGCTCGGGTTCCATGCATCGGCACCAGAGCCAACTCGTCCGCGTCGTGGACGAGTTCGTGGCCGGCCTCAAGGCCGAGTCGGACAGCCTCGGTCACGAGACCCGGATCAGCCTCTACTCCTTCGACCACCGGGTGGAGAACCTGGTCTGGGACATGGACGTGAAGCACCTGCCGTCCATGCGGGGGCTGTACAAGGTCAACAACGGCGCCACGGCCCTGATCGAGGCCTCCCTCAAGTCCCTGGACGACCTGGGGCACATCTGGGAGGAGTACGGCGAGCACAGCTTCCTCCAGATCGTGGTGACGGACGGCGAGGAGAACGCCTCCGGCGGCGACAGGCGCCACGACGGCGACATGACCGTCCTCGGCCCCTGGCTCGACAGGATCACGGCGAAGATGAACGGTCTCCCGGGCCACTGGACGTCCGCGATCCTCGTCCCGAACTCCCTGGCGAAGCGCACTGCCCAGAACTACGGCTTCCCGGCGGGCAACATCGCCATCTGGGACGCGGACTCCCAGGAGGGTGTCGAGGAGGCGATCGGCACCGTGCGGGCCGCCGCCACCGGCTTCCTGAGGGGCCGCGAACAGGGTGTCCGCGGCACGAAGAACCTGTTCGCCGTCGGCCAGGACATATCCGTCGACGACGTGCGGGCGAACCTCGAACCGATCCCGGCCGGCAAGTACCGGCTCCTGAAGGTCGACAAGGAGACCGAGATCCGGCCCTTCGTCGACTCGCACCCGGGCGTGACGTACGAACGCGGCTGTTGCTTCTACCAGTTGGGCGCCCGGGCTCTGGTCCAGCCCGACAAGGAGGTCGTCGTGGTCGAGAAGAGGACCGACCGCGCCTACACGGGGGACGCGGCGCGCAGCCTCCTGTTCGGCACCGGTGTCCAGGGCACCGTGTCCGTGAAGGCGGGCAACAACCCCGAGCTGGAGGTGTACGTGCAGAGTCGTTCGGTGAACAGGAAGCTCAAGCCGCGGACGCGCCTGCTCGTCATGGTCTGAGGGCAACCCGCCGCTCCGCCCCGCCTGCCCGGGCGCGGACGGCCCGCGGGGCTGGTCCAGCCCCGCGGGCGGGTGAACACCGCCGACCGCCGGCCGTATGCGTGCCGCCGATGCGGGAAAGCCGATGCGGGAAAGCGGACGGATTCCGGCCGCGAGGGGTGTCAGGGTGGGCGCGATGTGCACGGACGCACTCGACCGACATCCCGTTGTGAACGGAGCAACCCGATGAGCCGTCATTTCCAGGTCACCTTCGACGCCCATGACCCCCGGGCGCTGTCGAGCTTCTGGCGCGACGTCCTGGGCTACGTCCACCCCGGCCCGCCCGGAACCGACGTGCCCGAGGGCGCCGACCCGCTCGCCGCGTGGGACGACTTCCTCGCGGGGATCGGCGTACCGGAGGAGCAGCGCGACAGCCGCTCGGCCATCGAGGACCCGGACGGGCACGGCCCGCGGCTGTTCTTCCAGCGGGTCCCGGAGGGCAAGAGCGCCAAGAACCGGGTCCACCTCGACGTCCGGGCGGCCCCCGGACTCCAGGGGGAGGAGCGGATGGCGGCGCTGGAGGCCGAGTGCGAACGGCTCGTCGCGCTGGGCGCGACGCGGGTGCGCCGCTTCGAGCCGGAGCCCCCGATGAGCACCGGTTTCATCGTGATGACCGACCCCGAGGGCAACGAGTTCTGCCTGGACTGACACGCCCGGCCGCGGTCGCCGGAGGCCGCGGCCGGTCCCTCGTCCGGCTCGCCGGGCGGGTCGCCGCCGGGCGGGCCCGCGCCCGTGCGGTGCGGACCGGCCGGCGCCCGCGGGACCGGAGGCGGCGACCGGCCCGCGGGAGTCCTCCGTGCCAGAATGGTCGCCCCGCCGTCCCGCCCCGCCCCGCCGCACCGATCCACCGAGGTCCTCCCGTGTCCAAGCCCGTGGCCCGCGAGCCGCAGCGACGCAACGCGCGCTCCAACCGGGCGCGCATCCTGGCCACGGCCCGCCGGGAGCTGGGGCGGAACCCGGACACCACCCTCGAGGAACTGGCGCGGGCCGCCGGCGTCGTACGGCGCACCCTGTTCGGTCACTTCCCGGGGCGCGCGGCGCTGCTGGAGGCCCTCGCCGAGGAGGCCTCCGAGGTGCTGCGGAGCACGATGGCGTCGGCCGCGGAGGGGTCCGGGCCCACCGAACCGGCCGAGCGTGCCCTCGCGTACTTCATGCTGATGATGTGGCCCGTCGGCGACCGCTACCGGATGCTGCTGGCGCTGGCCCGGCACGACCTGGGCGCGGAGCGCGTGGCCGAGATCCTCACGCCGGCCCGCGCCGAGGTCACCGCCATCCTGGAACGTGGCCAGCGCGACGGCGCCTTTCCCGCCCACCTGCCGCCCGCCGTGCTGAGCGCCGGGCTGGAGGCGATGACGGTCGCCCTGCTGGAGCAGGTCAACACGGGCGCGCTGGAGGACGACGGCACCCGGGCCGTCGTCGCCGCGCTCGTCGCGGCCGGCGTCCCCCAGGAGCGGGCCCGCACCGTCGTCGAGTCCGTGGCCCCGACGGTCCCCGCGAAGCCGGCGACCGGCGACTGATCCCCGCGGACCCCGTCCGCGCTCCCGGTGCGAGCGGGTCCCTTCCGTGCCGGACGCCCGGCGCGTGCGGACCCGCGCGCCGGGTCGTTTCCGCGCCCGCGCCCGCGCCCGTGCCCGTGCCCGACGGGCCGTCTCCGTCGCGGCGCGGGCCGTGGCACCCGCCGCGATCGGTGCGGCCCGCCCCGGGAAGCGCCCGTCCGGGTGCGGCGCGCCACGCCGGCCGCCTCACCGGGCGTGCCGTCGGTGCCGCCGTCCGTCCGCGTCCGGCCCGGTGCGGGATCCGGGGGCGTGCGGCGGCCGCCGACGGGCACCCGAAGGCTGTTTGCACATCGATGGGCAAGAACCTAACCTGACACGAGACTGCACATCGATGGGCAATTAACTCGCCCTCGCATCCGGGAGCCCCTCCATGCCCCTACTGGCCACCACACCCGTCGAGAAGATGACCGGGCCGTACCCACGGCGCTGGTGGGCCCTGACCGTGCTGTGCCTCAGCCTGCTGATCGTCGTCATGGCCAACACCTCCCTGATCGTGGCCGCCCCGGCCATGACCGCCGACCTGGGTCTGAGCAGCAGCGACCTGCAGTGGGTCATCGACGGCTACACCGTCCCGTACGCCGCGCTGATGCTGGTGCTGGGCGCGATCGGCGACAAGTACAGCCGCCGCGGCGCCCTGGTCGCCGGCCTGGCCGTCTTCGCGGGCGGCTCGGTGATGGGCAGCCTGGTCCACGAGACCGGCCTGGTCATCGCGGCCCGGGCGATCATGGGCGTCGGCGCCGCCGTCGTCATGCCGGCCACGCTGTCCCTGCTGGTCGCGATGTTCCCGAGGGGTGAGCGGGCCCGCGCCATCACGGCCTGGACGGCCACCTCCGGACTCGCCATCGCCGTCGGCCCGCTGGTCGCCGGCTGGCTGCTCGGCGACCACTCCTGGGGCTCGACCTTCCTGGTCAACGTCCCCGTCGCGGTCCTCGCCGTCATCGGCGCGCTGCTTCTCGTACCCCCGTCCCGCGCGACCGGCATGGGCCGCATCGACTACGTGGGCGGCCTGCTCTCCATCGTCTCCGTCGGCAGCCTGGTCTACGCGACCATCGAGGGCCCGCACTTCGGCTGGGGCGCCGGTCCGGTCACCGCCGCCGTCGTCGCGGCCGTCGGCCTGGCCGCCTTCGTGGCCTGGGAACTGCGCCACCCGCAGCCCATGCTGGACGTGCGCAGGTTCCTCCAGCGGCCGTTCAGCGGCTCGATGCTGGCCGTGCTGTTCTTCTTCTTCGGCACCTACGGCGCCATCTACTACTCCACGCAGTTCCTGCAGTTCGTCCTCGGCTACGGCGCCCTGGAGACCGGCGTGCGGCTGCTGCCGCTGGCCGGGGCCGTGTTCGTCGGCGCCGCCGTGACCGGGCGCCTGACCCCGAAGCTGGGCGTCAAGGCCATGATCGGGTCCGGCATGGTGATCGGCACCGTCGGCGTCTTCCTGCTCGTCCTCGTCGACGAGGGCTCGACGTACTCCGGCTTCCTGGCCCCGATGCTGCTGCTCGGCCTCGCGATCGGCCTCAGCGTCTCCCCGGCCACCGACACCATCATGGGCTCCTTCCCGGAGAGCGAACTCGGCGTCGGCGGCGGCGCCAACGACACCGCGCTGGAACTCGGCGGCTCGCTCGGCATCGCCGTCCTCGGCTCCCTGCTCGGCACCGCCTACCGGGACGACCTGGCCGACCTGGCCGGCGACCGGCTCCCGGCGGCCGCGCTGGACACCGCCCAGGACTCCGTCGGCGCCGGACTGGCCGTCGCCGAACGGGTCGCCACGTCGCCGTCGGCCGGGCCGCAGCAGGCCCAGGCCCTGGTCGACGCCGTCCACGAGGCCTTCGCCCACGGCGTCGCCACGACCAGCCTGATCGGCGGGATCATCATGGCCGCCGGCACCGCGATCGTCCTCGCCGTCCTGCCCGGCCGCCGCGCCGCCGCACAGCACCGGCCCGCGGACGAGCCGGCGCCGGCCCGGGACGCGGAGTACAGCGACTCCGCGAACTGAGCGGCGCCGGGCGGGTCAGTCGGCCAGGGCCGCCAGGTCCTCCGCCGTGCGCGGGCCCGCGGCCGGGTCCGTCAGCAGCCCCCGGGCGCACAGCAGCCGTGCCGCCGCCACGCCCCACGGCAGCCGCAGTCCCGCCGGACCGAGCAGGTCCGTGCGGGCCAGCGTCGGCGCCGTGGGGCCGGTGTGCACCCCGGTCGGGGTGAGCAGGGCGGCGTCGTCCGACCAGCGCAGGGCGAGATCGACGTCGTGCGTGGCCATCACCACCGTGGTGCCGCCCTCCCGCAGCCGGTCGAGGGTGGCCAGCAGCCGCTCCTGTCCGTCCGGATCGAGCCCGGCGGTCGGCTCGTCGAGGATCAGCACCCGGGGCCGCATCGCGACCGCGCCGGCGATCGCGGTCCGCTTGCGCTGTCCGTACGACAGCAGGTGCGTGGGCCGGTCGGCGAGCGCGGCGATGTCCAGCGCGGCGAGCGCCTCCTCGACCCGGGAGCGGACCTCCGGATCCGGCAGCCCCAGGTTCAGCGGCCCGAAGGACACGTCCTGGGCGACGGACGCGGCGAACAACTGGTCGTCCGGGTCCTGCACCACCAGCTGCACCGTCGTCCGCAGCCGCGTCAGCCCCGCGCGGTCGTACGTCACCGGCCGCCCCTCGACGCTCAACCGCCCGGCGTGCGGCCGAAGTCCGCCGCTGAGCAGCCGCATCAGCGTCGTCTTGCCGCTGCCGTTGCGGCCCAGCAGCGCCAGCGCGCGCCCCTCGCGCACCTCGAAGTCCAGGCCGCTCAGCACCAGCGGCCCCTCCTCGTACCCGAAGGACGCGCCCCGCAGGGAGACCAGGGCCGGTTCGGCGGGCTCGTTCACGACAACGGCCTTTCCAGTACGAAGGTGAGCACGGCCAGCGCCGCCAGCAGCGTGACGCTCGCCGCGGTGAAGGGCACGGAGACCCGGGCCTCGGGCACCAGCACGCGCAGCGTGCCGTCGTAACCGCGCCCGGCGAGCCCCGCCTGCAGCCGCGTCGCCCGGCCGAAGGCCCGCACGAACGCCGTGGCGCCCAGCCCGCCGAGCGAACGCCAGGCGGCGGCCCGGGTGGTGTGCCCCAGCCGCGCGGCCTGCGCCTCGCGGATCCGGCGCACGGAGTCCAGCAGCAGGAAGCTCATGCGGTACGTCACCAGCGCCACGTCCACCACCGGCGCCGGCACCCCGGCCCGCACCAGACGGGGCAGCAGGTCGGACATCGGGGTGGTGAACGCGAACAGCAGCACCCCGAGGGACGCCGCCGACGTGCGCAGCAGCAGCTCCCCGGCACGCGCCGCGCCGCCGTCCGCCACGCCCACGAACCCGCCGGGACCCCCGACCCGCACCAGCAGCGGCAGCGCGCCGGTCACGCAGAACCCCAGCGGCACCCGGTACGCCCGCCACAGCCGCCGCCGGGGCACACCCGCCGGACCGAGCAGCACGGCCAGCGCCGCGACCAGCACCAGCGCCGCGCCCGGCCAGGGCGGCAGCGAGACCGCCAGCACGGTCAGGCCCAGCCCGAGCACGGCCTTGTCCACCGGGTGGCGGTGGCGCCACCGGCTGCTGTGCGCCGCCGCGTCGATCGGCAGCACTCAGTCCCCTTCGGACGCGCGCGCGTCCTGCCGGGCGGCCCGGGCCGCCCGCTCCTCGCCCTGCCGCCGTCCCCGGCGCAGCCCGAAGTAGTAGGCCAGCACCCCGGCACCGAGCGCCGCCTGCACGGCGAACAGCGCGGACTCGATCTCCCCGGACGGCGGCTCGTACAACGGCGAGAACCACGGCTCGTAGTCCGGCTCGATCTGCGTGATCGCCGTCTCCGCCTCGGCGTCGGCACCGGTGAACGGCTCCTCCTTGTGGTCGCCGAGGCCGAGCACCAGCGGCAGCACCGCGAGCGCGGCCACGACGGCCAGCAGCAGGACGTTGATCTTCGTGTTGCGGCTCATCGGACGACCGCCTCCTCGCGGGCGCCGGTGCCGGCCGGCAGCACGCCCAGCCGGGTCAGCTCGCCCTTGCTGGACTGCACCAGCAGCCGCATCACGACCACCGTGAGCAGGCCCTCGCTCACCGCGAGCGGGATCTGCGTGACGGCGAAGATGGACCCGAACTTGCCGAGCGCGCCCAGGAATCCGCTGCTCGGGTCGGGGAAGGCCAGCGCCAGCTGCACGCTGGTGACGCAGTACGTGGACAGGTCGGCGACGAACGCCGCGAAGAACACCGTGACCATCAGCGGCGCCCCGTACCGGCGCAGCAGGCGGTAGGTGCCGTACCCGGCCCACGGGCCGGCGATCGCCATCGAGAAGGCGTTGGCGCCGAGCGTGGTCAGCCCGCCGTGGGCGAGCAGCAGCGCCTGGAAGAGCAGGGTGATGGTGCCCAGGACCGCCATGACGGGCGGCCGGAACAGGACGGCGCCCAGGCCGGTCCCGGTGGGGTGCGAGCAACTCCCGGTGACGGACGGCAGTTTCAGGGCCGACAGTACGAACGTGAAGGCTCCGGACGCCCCGAGCAGCAGCGTGCTCTCGGGATGTTCCCGGACCTCACGGGTGAGTGACCGTACTCCGTGGACGACGAACGGCGCGGACGCGACGCCCCAGGCGATCGCGTGCGCCGGAGGCAGGAAGCCCTCGGCTATGTGCATGGCTCAGCAGACCCTCTCCAGCACCTCGTGGATGGACGACGCGCCTTGGCCGGTCTCCTGGCTGACGGGTACCACCGCCCGAACTCCGCCTTCCCGGGTCACGAGGACCCAGTGGCTGCCCGCGAGGGCCGGAGCCGGACTTCCCGATCACAGTGGCGAGGGCCGCACCGGTACTTCACCGGATTTCCCGTTCACCAAGGCGTGGCGACAGTAGTGCGCCCACGAGGGTGGTGACAAGCGGGCCTCCCGGCGGCCGGCCCCCGGGGCCGGGGGGACTTCCCGCGCGGGCACGCCGTCGTACGGGGCCGCGCGCCCCCGCCCGACGTGGCGAAGATCTCAGCCTCACATGCCCTCGCCGTCGGGGGCGCCGCCGCCGGAGTCCCGGGCCACCCGGGAACGCAGCTGCTGGCTCAGCGCCGTCCCCGCGGCGGTGAGGAAGACGAAGCTGTAGACGATCTGCAGGAGCGTCACGAGCCGTGCCGTCTGGCCCCGTGGGGTGATGTCCCCGTACCCGACGGTGGCCAGGGTGACGACGGTGAAGTACAGGGAGTCGACACGCGTGTGCAGCCCGTGGAACTCACCGGGCTGCTTGGCCAGGAGGTAGTAGGCCGCGGCGAAGACGTGCACCGACAGCAGGACCAGCAGGGAGATGGCCACGCCGGGGTGGGTCTCCGTGCGGCCGGTGAGGACGCGGCGGATCTGCCGCAGCAGCAGAACGGCGACGGTCGCCAGGCCCAGGGCGAACAAGAGCCAGCTCAGAACCGGGTGACGGGGACCCAGCCGGTCGAGGGGCAGCAGGAAGTAGGCGGCGACCAGGCACACGACCGCACCGCCCCGCGCCAGCCAGGGACGCGCCGAACGCCAGGGGACACCGGACCCGGCCCGGTGCGCCCGCCCGGCGCCCCCGCGGCCGGTCACCGGCCCGTCCCCGGCCCGGAACGCGCCTCCGCCCCCGCCGGCGGCCCGGGCTCCGGCGGGCTCCGGCGGAGCGCCTGGGCGACGACGAAGGCGACCACCGACGAGATGACGACCAGCGGCATCTGTTCGTGCGCGTCCGCGCCCAGCAGCAGGACCGCGAGCACCGAACTGGCCAGCGGCAGCCCCGTCACCGCGGCCATGGCGGCGGGCATGCCGAGGGCGAGGGCCGGGGTCACGCCGAAGCCGGGCAGGCCGGAGCAGGCCACGGCCGTGGCCGCGCCCAGCAGCAGGGAGGGGAAGATCGGACCACCGCGCAGACTGCCCAGCGCGATGCCCCACGCCAGCCCCTTGCACGCGACGAGCGCGACCAGCGCCCCCACGGACCAGGCGTGCGGATGCGCGGCGAGCTGGGCCAGGGCGGCCTGCCCGGACAGCGCCGCCTCCGCCGGTGAACGGCCGGTGATCAGGGCGTACGCGGTGATGCAGACGCCGACCGCCGTGGCGCACAGGACGGTTCGGACGGCCGTGCGGTGCTCCGCCCAGGCCCTGGTGCGGCGGCCGAGCCCGCGGGCCAGCGTGACCAGCACCGCGATCAGCGCCGCCGTCGGGACGCCCCACAGGAAGTCGCCGGCGTCGGGGGCGGTGCTCGGCGGCACGTCGGGCAGCGACAGCGCGCCGATCGTCAGGCCGGTCCACTGCCCGAAGCCGGTGAAGACCAGGGCGCCCGTCGCGCTGGCCAGCAGACAGGGCAGCAGCAGGGCGACCATCCGGGTGCCGGCCAGCCCCGCGCCCTCCAGGAGCAGGACGGCCGCCGCCACCGGGCCGCCGAGGATGGTGGAGATCGCGGCGGTGGAGCCGGCCGTCGCCAGGACCGCGCCCGCCTTCGGATCCGCGCGCGCGCCGGCCCGCCGCACCGCGAGCAGGGCGAGCCCGCTGCCGAGGGCCATCAGGGGCGCCTCGGGTCCCAGGACCACACCGAGCGGCAGGGTGGCCAGTGCGGCCAGGACGGTGCCGGGCAGCTCCTTCGGCCCGACGGGCCCGCCGCCCAGCCCGTTCACCGGCAGATGGCCTCCGCCGCCCGGCATCCGGGTGACGATCGGCGCCAGGACCAGCCCCGCCAGCACCAGCGCGGGCAGCGGCCACCACCAGGGCGGGGTGCCATACCCGGCGGCCTTCGGCAGCGACGTCCACACCCAGTGCTGGAGCTCGTGCTGGAGGCCGACGAAGAAGAAGCAGGCCAGCGCGATGGGAACGCCGATCAGCACGCACAGCAGCAACAGCAGCAGGTAGCCGGGGCTGAGCAGGGTGTTCCGCAGGGACTGCTCGGCCTCGGCGGGGACGGCGTTCGCCGGTGCGGCCGGCGGACTCCCGGGCGCGGTCACGGGGCCGTCCGGCGCACCGCCGGTACGGAGCCGGCGAGCGGCGGCAGGGGTCGAGTCGTCACGGGCCCTCCCATCGGTCCGCCCACCTCTCGGCACGGACCGACGGCCCGTCGCGCTCCGTGCGCATCGTGTGCGTCTCAGTAAACGCGAGGCGGTGCGGCGCCGCATGCCACGGACCGCCCTCCGGGGCCCGGCACCCCGGACGGCACACTGCCGCGCCCTCCCGGTACGGCGGCCGGCGCCGCGGGCACGCGTCCCGCCCGCCCCGCGCGTCGGCGACGGCCGGACGCCGGCCCCGCTCAGCGCCGCCGCAGTGCCCGGGCCAGGGCCGCCGCCGTGCCGGCGGCGGCCAGGCCGGTGCCCGCGAGGGCCAGTGCCCGTGCCCGGCGGCCGGGCGGCGCGGGGCGGACGCCCGGCGCGGTGCCGTACGCGCTGTCCCGCACGCCGGTCCCCGCGGCCGGGCCGGGCAGCGCCGAGGCCAGCAGCTCCGCCAGGTGCACGCCCTCGTGACCGCCGCTGTCGAACTCGTGGATCTGGGTACGGCAGCTGAACCCGTCGGCGAGCACGACGGTCGCCTCGTCCTCCTCCCGCAGCCGCGGCAGCAGCACCCGCTCCGCGCACGCCTCGCTGACGTCCAGGTGGCCGCGTTCGAAGCCGAAGTTGCCGGCCAGCCCGCAGCACCCGGAGTCCAGCCGCTCGGCGTCCACCCCGGCCCGGCGCAGCAGTTCCCGGTCGGCGTCCCAGCCCATGACCGCGTGCTGGTGGCAGTGCACCTGGGCCAGCGCCTTCGCGGACCGCTCGGGCACCCGCGGCGGCTCGTAGCCGGGGGAGTGCCCGGTCAGCAGCTCCGACAGCGTGACCGTCTGCCCGGCCAGCCGGTTCACGTCCTGGTCGCCGGGGAACAGTTCCACCGCGTCCGCCCGGAACACGGCCGTGCAGCTGGGCTCCAGGGCCACCACCAGTCCACCCGCCCGCACGTGCGGGGCCAGGGCGCGCACCGTCCGGGTGAGGACCCGCTGCGCCGTGCCGAGCTGCCCGGTGGAGATCCAGGTCAGCCCGCAGCACAGCGGCTCGCCCGGCAGCTCCACCCGCCAGCCCGCGTGCTCCAGCACCCGCACGGCCGCCTGCCCGACGTGCGGGTGGAAATGGTTCGTGAAGGTGTCCGGCCACAGCAGCACGGTGCCGCGCCGCCCGTCGCCCTCCGGCTCGTGCCGGGCGAACCACTGCTCGAACGTCCGTTCCGCGAACAGCGGCACCTCCCGGTCCGCCACCCCCGCGAGGGCCACGGCGGCCCGGGACAGCAACGGGGCGTGGGTGAGGGCGTTGACGACCGGCCCGAGGCGGGTGCGGCCCACGGCCCGCGCGAGCACCGGCAGCCAGCCCATCGACCAGTCGGAGCGCGGCCTGCGCCAGGGCCGCCCCGCGTAGTGGTGGGACAGGAACTCCGCCTTGTACGTGGCCATGTCCACGTCCGCCGGGCAGTCCTTCCTGCAGCCCTTGCAGGCCAGGCACAGGTCGAGGGCGTCCTTGACCGCCTGCGAGCGCCAGCCGTCCCGGAGCGCCGCGTCCCCGTGCCCGTCGAGCATCTCGAACAGCAGCCGGGCCCGGCCCCGCGTGGAGTGCTCCTCCTCCCGGGTCACCTGGTACGACGGGCACATCACGGTGCCGTCGCTGGTGTGCTGGCGGCACTTGCCGACGCCGACGCACCGGTTGGCGGCCTGGGCGAACGACCCGCCGTCGTGCGGGAAGCGGAAGTGCAGGTCGCGGGGGTCGTACGGGGCCCAGTCGCCGCCGAGGCGCAGGTTCTCGTCGAGCCGGTGGGGGGCGACGACCTTCCCGGGGTTCATCCGGTCCAGCGGGTCGAAGACGGCCTTCAGCCGGCCGAACGCCTCCACCAGCTCGTCGCCGAACATGCGCGGCAGCAGCTCGCCCCGGCTCTGTCCGTCGCCGTGCTCGCCCGACAGCGACCCGCCGAACTCGGCGACCAGGTCGGCCGCCCGTTCCATGAACCGGCGGTAGGCCGCCACCCCGTCCGCGGTGTACAGGTCGAAGGGGATGCGGGTGTGCACGCAGCCCTGCCCGAAGTGGCCGTACAGGCTGGGTCCGGTGTCGCTGAGGTAGCCGAACTCCTCGAACAGCGCCCGCAGTCGGCGCAGGTAGGCGCCGAGCTTCCCGGGCGCCACCGCCGAGTCCTCCCAGCCCTCGAAGGTGTCGCGCCTGCCGGGGATGTGGGCGGTCGCGCCGAGCCCGGCCTCGCGGACCTGCCACAGGTCCTGCTCGTGCGCCGGGTCGTCCATGAACGCGCAGTCGGCGTCGTGCTCGGAGCGGTGCAGCGCGTCCAGCATCCGGTGGGCCCGCGCACCGGCCTCCTCCACCGTGTCGCCGCCGAACTGCACCAGCAGGTAGGCGTCGCCGTCGGGCATCTCGGCCAGCGCGTCCTCGTTGAGGTGCTTGATCCGCTCGTCGCGCACCAGCCGGGCGTCGACGCCCTCCAGCGCGATCGGCTCGTGCGGCAGCAGACCGGGCACCGCGTCGGCGGCCTCCTCGATGCTGTCGAAGCCCAGCACCACCAGGGTGCGTTCCTTCACCACCGGCACGAGCTCCAGTTCCGCCCGCAGGACGGTGACCAGCGTCGACTCGCTGCCCACCAGCAGCCCGGCGACGTCGAAACCGTACTCCGGCAGCAGCGAGTCCAGGTTGTAGCCCGACACCCGGCGCGGGATGTCCGGGAACCGGCGGCGGATCTCGTCGGCGTACGTGTCGCGCAGCGCCCGCAGCCGCCGGTACACCGTCGCCCGCAGGTCGCCCTGCCGTTCGATCTCGGCGTACTCCTCGTCGCCGGTCTCCCCGCACCAGAAGCGGGTGCCGTCGTAGAGCAGCACCTCCAGGCGGGCGATGTTGTCGACGACCTTGCCGTACGCCTGGGCGGTGGCACCGCAAGAGTTGTTGCCGATCATGCCGCCGATGGTGCAGTTGGCGTGGGTGGCGGGCTCGGGTCCGAAGCGCAGGCCGTGCGGGGCGAGCCGCCGGTTGAGGTCGTCCAGCACGATCCCGGGCTGTACGACACAGGTGCGGGCGTGCGCGTCCACGGACTCCACGCGCGTGCAGTACTTCGACCAGTCGAGCACCACACCGGCGTTGGTGCACTGCCCGGCCAGGCTGGTCCCGCCGCCCCGCGACAGCACCGGCGCGCCGAACTCCCGCGCCACGGCCACCGCCTCGGCGCCGGCCTCGGGGGTGCGCGGGACGACCACGCCGATCGGCGTCTGCCGGAAGTTCGAGGCGTCCGTCGAGTACGCGGCCCGGCTGCCCGCGTCGAACCTGACCTCGCCGTCGACCCGTGTGCGCAGGGCCGCCTCGAGCGCGGTCGTGTCGACCGGCGGCGGCGTCCCTTCGCGGACGACGGGTCCGGGCAGATCCAGTGCGCCCATGGGCCCTCCTCGGGGAGATGCGCGGTGCGGCGGCCACGGCCGGCCGTACCCGCGGCACGGCAGCCGGCGGGTACCCCGCCGCAGGACACGGCAATCTCCGGGTGGCGCTGCGCGCCGGGACGGTCGCCGACCGTGTCGTTGTTGGGCCGAACGGGTGAGTTGACGTAAGAATTGGCTGGTGCACGCATTGAAGGCGAGTGGAATCGGGGGAGCCGGTGAACAGCTACGACGTCACCGATGAACAATGGGAAGGGCTCGCCCAGGTCGTTCCGTTGCGCGGGCGCGACGCCTGGCCGTCGTCGGTCGGCCATCGCGCGATGCCGGAGGCGGAGACGGAGGCACGCCGCCGTTTCGTCGTCCTGCGGGTCAACGTCTTCGCGGACGCCCGCGAGGTCGCCGAGACGCTGATGACCGGCATCCCGGTGCTGCTGGACCTGACCAACGCCGAGACCGAGGTCGCCAAGCGCGTCCTGGACTTCAGCACGGGCGTGGTCTTCGGCCTGGCCAGCGGCATGCACCGGGTCGACCGCAACGTGTTCCTGCTGACTCCGGCCGGGACCGAGGTCAACGGCCTGATGGAGGGCGCGGCCGGGGTTCCGGGGATGTGACGGCGGAGGCGGGGGTGTGCCCCGGCGCCGGTCCCGCCGCCGGGGGCGGGCTGTCCGCCCCCGGGCCGGTGGCGTCCGGGTCGGCCGCCGGCGTGCGGGGGCGCCCCCGCACGCCGGCGCGCGGGGCCGCCCACCCGGCCCCGCGGCGCGACGGACACCCGTGAGCCGGCCGTCCCGTCCCCCGTTCGTAGGAACGACGCGCAGACGGAACGGTTCGCCCGGAACGCGGAGCCCTACGGTCCGGACATGGCCGTGTCACCCGCGTCGACGGCGTCCGCGCCGACGGCCTCCATCGCCCCCGCCCCCGCTCCCGCGCACCCGGACCGACCGCGCGTCACGGAACTGCGGCTGTCCGCGTTCGCCCGGCACCGGGGCACCGAGATCCCGCTCGCGCCCCTCACCCTGCTCGCCGGGCCCAGCGGCTGCGGCAAGACCAGCGCGCTGCGGGCGTACGAGGCGCTCGCCAGGCTCGGCGGCGGCGCGGAACTCGGCGCGGTCTTCCCCGACCCGCTCGCCTGCGTCCCCGAACGGGCCCGGCCCGACGCCCAGCGGCGCCGCGGTTTCCGCATCGGCTGCACGGTCGACGGTCCCGAGGGCCCCGTACGCCTCGACGTGGCCGTGCAGGCGGAGCCCGAGCTGCGCATCGTGGGGGAGCGGCTGACGGCCGGCGGGCTCGTCCTGCTGCAGACCGCCCTGCGCGACCCCGGCCGGCGTGCCGTGCAGGCCGCCTGGCACACGGCGGGTTCGGCGCCGGTCACGCGCGCCCCGCTGCCCGACGACCGGCTCGGCACCCCGCTGCTGCCGCTGCGCGTGGCCGGCAAGACGGACGGGCAGCGCAGGGTGCTGGCGGCGGCCGAGCAGACGGTGGTCGCCCTGCGCTCCGTCTTCGCCTGCGACCCGCGCCCCGCCGGGATGCGCGAGCCCGTTCCCACCGGCTCCGGGCGGCTGCTCGGCGGCTGCGACAACCTCGCCGACGTCCTGTGGCGCACCCGGGCCGAGTGCGGCCGGCGGCACGCCCGGTTCGTCGCCGCCGTACGGGCCGGGTGCGCGGGCCCGGTCGAGGACGTCCTGGCCGAGCCGGTCGCCGGCGGAGCGGTCCGCGCGCTGCTGGACCGGGGCGACGGCGTCCGCACCGGCCTTCCGCGCCTCGGCTACGGCGAGCTGCGCTACCTCGCCCTCGCGCTCGTGCTGTTCACCGGCCCCGGTGTGCTGGAGGTCGACCCGGCCGGCGAGGTGCCCGCCGCGCTGCAGACGCTCACCGTCCTCGCCGACGGCCTCGACCGCGGCCTGGACGTGCGCCAGCGCGCGGAACTGCTCCGGCTGGCGGCCCGGATGTGCGACCGCGGCCACATCCGCCTCGTCGGCACCGTCGCGGACGCCTCGTGGACGGCGGCGGCGCAGGGCGTCACGGTGGTACACCTGGGGCCGTGACCGATCATCCCCGTCCTGCCCCGGACCTGGCGGCGTTGCGGCGCAGACTGGCCGAGTTCGCCGCCGCGCGGAACTGGCAGCCCTACCACACCCCGAAGAACCTGGTCGCCGCCCTCAGCGTGGAGGCCTCCGAACTCCTCGAGATCTTCCAGTGGCTGACGCCCGAGCAGTCGGCCCGCGTCATGGACGACCCGGGGACCGCGCACCGCGTCCGGGACGAGGTCGCCGACGTCCTGGCGTACCTGCTCCAGTTCTGCGAGGTGCTCGGCATCGATCCGCTCGCCGCGCTGGACGCGAAGATCGACCGCAACGAGTCCCGTTTCCCCGCGCGCGGGGAGCCCGGAGGGCACGGGGACTGAGGACGGAGGAGAGGGGTCCCGGGGAGGAGCGCAGAGGAGTCGCGCACTCCGTTATCACTCTACGTAGTTGGTTCCGCGTCCGTATCCTTATTGTTGTCCGAATATTTCTGCCCAGCTCTGGCTTTTCGCCCCACACGCCTTCACTCTGGGTAGTGGACAACGGAGTTCGGGCGGACGCGTCGCGGACGCGTCGGAACAGACGGGGGCAGCGCATGGACGCGGTGCGGCTCATCGTGACGAGCGGGCGTGCCCTGGCCGCCGGCGGCGAGGTGCCGGAGATCCTGACGGAGGTGTGGCAGGCGCAGGCCCTCGCCCAGGCGATCGGCAGCCGGCTGGCGGTCCACGGACCACCCGAACTGCGCGGCGAGGCCCTGGGACTGACCGAACTGGCGGGCCGGGGCTGCGGCGTGCTGAGCACCCCCGACCTGGCCCCGGGCGAACTGCGCGCCGCCCGGCTCACCGAACTGGGCGACGCCCGCCAGGCCCTGATGTGCCTGGGCACCCTGCTCGGCGAGATCGGCATCGCCCTCGTCGGGATCGCCTGCGCGGTGGACGACGAGGGCACGTACTGGCAGTGCATGGAGGCCATCGACGCGGCGGACGAGTCGCGGGACCGGGTCCTGGAGATGCTGCGCAAACTGGCGGACCGGGACGCGGCGTCACCGGAACGGGAGGCGGGACAGCTCCCCCTCCTCCCGGCG
This sequence comes from Streptomyces sp. NPDC029152, assembly GCF_055564355.1. NCBI lineage: Bacteria > Bacillati > Actinomycetota > Actinomycetes > Kitasatosporales > Streptomycetaceae > Streptomyces > Streptomyces sp. NPDC029152. The sequence continues at coordinate 22,367 of NZ_JBVHWR010000009.1, forward strand.
CCCGGCCGGTGCCGTTCACCCGGCGGGGCCGGGTGCGCGCCGTGACGCGCGGGAGCCTGTCCGGCGGACGCGGCCCGACCAGGCAGGATGGAAGGCATGGAACTGCGTATCTTCACCGAGCCCCAGCAGGGGGCCACCTACGACACCTTGCTCACCGTGGCGAAGGCCACCGAGGACCTAGGCTTTGACGCCTTCTTCCGCAGCGACCACTACCTCGCCATGGGCTCCGCGGACGGCCTCCCCGGCCCCACCGACGCCTGGATCACCCTCGCCGGCCTCGCCCGCGAGACCCGGCGCATCCGGCTCGGCACGCTCATGACCGCCGGCACCTTCCGGCTGCCCGGCGTGCTCGCCATCCAGGTCGCGCAGGTCGACCAGATGTCCGGCGGCCGCATCGAGCTGGGCCTGGGCGCCGGCTGGTTCGAGGAGGAGCACAAGGCGTACGGCATCCCCTTCCCGAAGGAGAAGTTCGCCCGCCTCGAGGAGCAGCTGGCGATCGTCACCGGGCTGTGGGCCACGGAGGCCGGCAAGACCTTCGACTTCCACGGGAAGTTCTACGACCTCACCGGGTCGCCCGCGCTGCCCAAGCCCGCGCAGGCGAAGGTCCCCGTGCTCATCGGCGGCCACGGCGCCACGCGCACCCCGCGTCTCGCCGCGCGGTACGCCGACGAGTTCAACATCCCCTTCGCCTCGATCGAGGACACCGAGCGCCAGTTCGCCCGGGTGCGGGCCGCCGCCGAGGAGGCCGGGCGCGGCGCCGACGCGCTGACCTACTCCAACGCCCTCGTCGTCTGCGTCGGCAAGGACGACGCCGAGGTCGCCCGCCGGGCCGCCGTGATCGGCCGCGAGGTCGACGAGCTGAAGGCCAACGGCCTGGCGGGCTCTCCGGCCGAGGTCGTCGACAAGATCGGCCGCTACGCCGCCGCCGGCGCCCAGCGGATCTACCTCCAGATCCTCGACCTCGACGACCTGGACCACCTGGAGCTGATCTCCTCCCAGGTGCAGACGCAACTGTCCTGACCGTGACCCCGCGATAAACGAAGGCGCCGGTCGGCCGCCCTGTGCGATGGTGTGACCGTCGTCCTGCCGAGCCCCCAGGATCACCACTCCTGGGGGCTTTCGCGTACGACGGCGCAGTTGTGTCCGCCCAAGCCGGAGAGGCCCTCCGCATGTTCCTGACCATCACCACCACCGGTACCCCCGAGCGCCCCGCGACCGACCTCGGCTTCCTGCTGCACAAGCACCCCGGCAAGGCGCAGGCGTTCTCCACCTCCTTCGGCACGGCCCACGTGCTCTACCCCGAGGCGGAGGAACAGCGCTGCACGGCGGCGCTGCTGCTGGAGGTGGACACGGTGGCCCTGGTCCGGCGCGGCAAGGGCAAGGGCCGGGGCGGCGCCCCCGACGCGGCACTCGCGCAGTACGTCAACGACCGTCCCTACGCGGCCTCCTCCCTCCTCGCCGTGGCGCTGAGCAACGTCTTCTCCAGCGCGCTGCGCGGCGTGTGCAAGGCCCGCCCCGAGCGTGCCGCCGAGCCGCTCCCGCTGCGGATCGAGGTGCCCGCGCTGCCCGCCCGCGGCGGCCCCGGCCTCGTACGCCGCCTGTTCGAGCCGCTCGGCTGGGCGGTGACCGCGGAGCCCGTCCCGCTGGACACCGCGTTCCCCGAGTGGGGCGACTCCCGGTACGTGCGGCTGACGCTGGAGGCGGACACCCTCACCCTCTCCGACGCGCTGCGCCACCTGTACGTCCTCCTGCCGGTGCTCGACGACGCCAAGCACTACTGGGTCGCCCCGGACGAGGTGGACAAGCTGATGCGGGCCGGCGGGGCCTGGCTGCACCACCACCCCGAGGTCCGGCTGATCACCAACCGCTACCTGTCCCGCCGCTGGTCGCTGACGCGCGAGGCGATGGGCCGGCTGGAGCTCGTCCGGCTGGCCGAGACCGACGACAGCGACGTCGAGGAGATCGACAACGCCGTGGCCGAGGAGGCGGCCCCGGAGACCGAGGAGAAGCCCACCCCGCTCGCCGTGCAGCGCCGCGAGGCGATCCTGACCGCGCTGCGGGACGGCGGCGCCGCCCGCGTCCTCGACCTCGGCTGCGGCGAGGGCCACCTGGTGCGCGAGCTGCTCAAGGAGCCGCGGTTCACCGAGATCGCCGGTGTGGACGTGTCCGTGCGCGCGCTCGCCATCGCCTCCCGCCGGCTGAAGCTGGACCGCATGGGCGAGCGGCAGGCCGCCCGCGTGCGGCTCTTCCAGGGCTCCCTCGCCTACACCGACAAGCGCCTCAAGGGCTACGACGCCGCCGTGCTCAGCGAGGTGATCGAGCACCTCGACCTGCCGAGGCTGCCCGCGCTGGAGTACGCCGTCTTCGGCTCGGCCCGCCCCCGCACCGTCGTCGTCACCACGCCGAACGTGGAGTACAACGTGCGCTGGGAGACCCTCCCGGCCGGCCGCGTACGCCACCGCGACCACCGCTTCGAGTGGACCCGCGAGGAGTTCCGCACCTGGGCGCGGACGGTCGCCGAACGGCACGGCTACGGCGTGGGGTTCCGCCCCGTCGGCCCCGACGACCCCGAGGTGGGCCCGCCCACGCAGCTGGCCGTGTTCACCCTGGCCGCGAGCGGCCCCCGGCCCGCGAACGACCCGAAGACCGCGAACGAGAAGGAGGCGGAGGCCGCATGACCACCACCGACACCACCGGTGCCGCCGCACGGGCCCGCGCCCTGCCGGTCACCGACCTCTCCCTCGTCGTGCTGATCGGCGCCTCGGGCTCCGGCAAGTCCACCTTCGCCCGGCGTCACTTCACGCCCACCGAGGTCATCTCCTCCGACTTCTGCCGGGGGCTGGTCGCGGACGACGAGAACGACCAGAGCGCGAGCCGGGACGCCTTCGACGTCCTGCACTACATCGCGGGCAAGCGGCTCGCCGCCGGCCGCCGCACCGTCGTGGACGCGACGAACGTGCAGCAGGACGCCCGGCGTCAGCTGATCGACCTGGCCAGGAAGCACGACGTCCTGCCGATCGCCATCGTCCTCGACGTGCCCGAGCAGGTCTGCGCCGAGCGCAACGCGACCCGCACCGACCGGGCCGACATGCCCCGCCGGGTCATCCAGCGCCACACCCGCGAACTCCGCCGCTCCCTGCGCCACCTGGAGCGCGAGGGCTTCCGCAAGGTGCACGTCCTGCGCGGCACCGAGGAGATCGAGCACGCCACCGTCGTCACCGAGAAGCGGTTCAACGACCTCACCCACCTCACCGGCCCCTTCGACATCATCGGCGACGTCCACGGCTGCGCCGCCGAGCTGGAGGCCCTGCTCGGCAGGCTCGGCTACACCGACGGCGTCCACCCCGAGGGCCGCACCGCCGTCTTCGTCGGCGACCTCGTCGACCGCGGCCCGGACAGCCCCGGCGTACTGCGCCGCGTGATGGCGATGGTGAAGTCGGGCGACGCGCTGTGCGTGCCCGGCAACCACGAGAACAAGTACGGCCGCCACCTCAAGGGCCGCAAGGTCCAGCACACCCACGGACTCGCCGAGACCATCGAGCAGATGGAGGGCGAGAGCGAGGAGTTCCGCGCCGAGGTGCGGGAGTTCATCGACGGCCTGGTCAGCCACTACGTCCTCGACGGCGGCCGGCTCGTGGTCTGCCACGCCGGTCTGCCGGAGAAGTACCACGGCCGCACCTCCGGCCGGGTCCGCAGCCACGCCCTGTACGGCGACACCACCGGCGAGACCGACGAGTTCGGCCTGCCGGTGCGCTACCCGTGGGCCGAGGACTACCGGGGCCGCGCCGCCGTCGTCTACGGCCACACCCCCGTCCCCGAGGCCACCTGGCTCAACAACACCATCTGCCTGGACACCGGCGCCGTCTTCGGCGGCAAGCTCACGGCGCTGCGCTGGCCGGAGCGCGAGCTGGTCGACGTGCCCGCCGAGCGGGTCTGGTACGAGCCGGCGAAGCCGCTGCGCACCGAGGCGCCCGGCGGGCACGACGGCCGGCCGCTGGACCTGGCGGACGTCCAGGGCCGCCGGGTCGTGGAGACCCGGCACGCGGGCCGGATCACGGTACGGGAGGAGAACGGCGCCGCCGCCCTGGAGGTCATGAGCCGCTTCGCGACCGACCCCCGGCTGCTGCCGTACCTCCCGCCGACCATGGCACCGACCGCCACCTCCGGGGTGGACGGCTACCTGGAGCACCCGAAGGAGGCGTTCGCGCAGTACGCGGCCGACGGGGTGGCGCGGGTCGTGTGCGAGGAGAAGCACATGGGCTCGCGGGCGGTGGCCCTGGTCTGCCGCGACGCGGAGGCGGCGAGCCGCCGCTTCGGCGTGGAGGGCCCCACCGGATCCCTCTACACCCGCACCGGCCGCCCCTTCCTCGACGACGCGTCCCTCACCGAGGAGGTCCTCGGCCGGCTGCGCACGGCGATCGGCGACGCCGGCCTGTGGGACGAACTGTCCACCGACTGGCTGCTGCTGGACGCCGAGCTGATGCCGTGGTCGCTGAAGGCCTCCGGACTGCTGCGCTCCCAGTACGCCGCCGTGGGGGCCGCCTCCGGCGCGGTGTTCCCGGGCGCGCTGGCCGCCCTGGAGGGCGCCGCGGCCCGTGGCGTCGACGTCACCGGGCTGCTGGACCGCCAGCGCGCCCGCTCCGCCGACGCCGCCGCGTTCACCGACGCCTACCGCCGCTACTGCTGGACCACCGACGGCCTGGACGGCGTGCGCCTGGCGCCGTTCCAGATCCTCGCCGTCCAGGGCCGCAGCCTGGCCGCCCTGCCGCACGACGAGCAGCTCGCCCTCATCGACCGGCTCGTCGAGCACGACGGCAGCGGCCTGCTGCGGACCACCCGGCGGCTGTACGTCGACACCGGGGACGCCGAGTCGGTGCGCGCCGGCACCGACTGGTGGCTGGAGATGACCGGCCGGGGCGGCGAGGGCATGGTCGTCAAGCCCGTGGGCGCGCTGGTACGGGACGGGAAGGGCCGCCTGGTGCAGCCCGGCGTCAAGTGCCGGGGCCGCGAGTACCTGCGGATCGTCTACGGCCCCGAGTACACGCGTCCCGACAACCTGGCCCGGCTGCGGCAGCGGTTCCTGAACCACAAGCGGTCCCTGGCGATCCGCGAGTACGCCCTCGGCCTGGAGGCCCTGGACCGGCTCGCGGACGGCGAACCGCTGTGGCGGGTGCACGAGGCGGTCTTCGGCGTCCTGGCGCTGGAGTCGGAGCCGGTGGACCCGCGGCTGTGACCCCGGTCCCGGCCGGCCCCGCGGACGGGCCGGCCGGGACCGGCGCACGGGTCCGCGCGAGCGGGGGATGAAGGCGCGCCCGAGCGGTCAGGATGGAGGCATGGGATTCCACGTCGACTCCGAGGCCGGGCGGCTCAGCCGCGTCATCCTGCACCGGCCGGATCTCGAGCTCAAAAGGCTCACCCCCAGCAACAAGGACGCCCTCCTCTTCGACGACGTGCTCTGGGTGCGCCGGGCGCGCGCCGAGCACGACGGGTTCGCCGACGTGCTCCGCGACCGCGGGGTCGAGGTGCACCTCTTCGGCGACCTGCTCGCCGAGACCCTCCAGGTCCCGGCGGCCCGGCGGCTCGTCCTGGACCGGGTCTTCGACGAGAAGGAGTACGGAGTGCTGGCCACGGACCACCTCCGGGCCGCCTTCGAGACCCTGCCCGCCCCCGAGCTCGCCGAGGTCCTGGTCGGCGGCATGACCAAGCGGGAGTTCCTGGAGGCGCACACGGAGCCGACCTCCGTGCGCTTCCACGTGATGGAGCTGGACGACTTCCTGCTCGGCCCGCTGCCCAACCACCTGTTCACCCGGGACACCTCGGCCTGGATCTACGACGGCGTCTCCATCAACGCCATGCGCCGGCCGGCCCGGCAGCGCGAGACGGTCCACTTCGAGGCGATCTACCGGCACCACCCGCTCTTCCGCGACGAGGCGTTCCCCCTGTGGTCCGAGGGGCAGGCCGACTACCCCTCCACCATCGAGGGCGGGGACGTGCTGGTCATCGGCAACGGCGCCGTGCTCATCGGCATGAGCGAGCGGACCACCCCCCAGGCCGTGGAGATGCTCGCCCACAAGCTGTTCGCGGCCGGCTCCGCGCGCACGATCGTGGCCCTCGACATGCCCAAGCGGCGGGCCTTCATGCACCTCGACACCGTGATGACCATGGTCGACGGCGACACCTTCACCCAGTACGCCGGGCTCGGCATGCTGCGCTCGTACACCATCGAGCCCGGCGTGGGGGAGAAGGAGCTGAAGGTCACCGACCATCCGCCGGAGCACATGCACCGCGCGATCGCCGCCGCGCTCGGACTGGGCGAGATCCGCGTCCTGACCGCGACGCAGGACGTCCACGCGGCCGAGCGCGAGCAGTGGGACGACGGCTGCAACGTCCTGGCCGTCGAGCCGGGCGTCGTCGTCGCCTACGAACGCAACGCCACCACCAACACGCACCTGCGCAAGCAGGGCATCGAGGTGATCGAGATCCCGGGCAGCGAGCTGGGCCGGGGCCGGGGCGGGCCGCGCTGCATGAGCTGCCCGGTGGAGCGCGCGGCCGTGTAGCTCCCCCGCGGGCGCCGGCGCCGCATATAAATTCAGAAGTTCGTATACACTTCCAGGAGTCCCAGCCCCTGCACCTCTGGAGCGCCCCCATGGCGACAGTCCCGACCGCCCTCGCCGGCCGCCACTTCCTCAAGGAGACCGACCTCACCGCGGACGAGTTCCGCGGCCTGGTCGAGCTGGCCGCGGAGCTGAAGGCCGCCAAGAAGGCCGGGACCGAGACGCAGCACCTGCGGGGCAGGAACATCGCGCTGATCTTCGAGAAGACCTCCACGCGCACCCGCTGCGCCTTCGAGGTCGCCGCCGCCGACCAGGGTGCCTCGACCACGTACCTCGACCCGTCGGGCTCGCAGATCGGCCACAAGGAGTCGGTGAAGGACACCGCCCGCGTCCTCGGGCGGATGTTCGACGGCATCGAGTACCGCGGCGACAGCCAGCACAAGGTCGAGGAGCTGGCCGCCCACGCCGGGGTGCCCGTCTACAACGGCCTCACCGACGACTGGCACCCCACCCAGATGCTCGCCGACGTGCTCACCATGACCGAGCACAGCGCCAAGCCCCTGCCGGAGATCTCCTTCGCCTACCTCGGCGACGCCCGCTTCAACATGGGCAACTCCTACCTGGTCACCGGCGCCCTGCTCGGCATGGACGTGCGCATCGTCGCCCCGAAGGACTACTGGCCCGCCCAGGAGGTCGTCGACGCGGCGCGGGAGCTCGCCGGGGGGAGTGGGGCGCGCATCACCCTCACCGAGGCCGTGGACGAGGGCGTGCGCGGCGCCGACTTCGTCGTCACGGACGTCTGGGTGTCCATGGGGGAGCCCAAGGAGGTCTGGGCCGAGCGGATCGCCGCGCTGTCCCCGTACGCGGTGACCATGGACGTCCTGCGCGCCACCGGCAACCCGGACGTGAAGTTCCTGCACTGCCTGCCCGCCTTCCACGACCTGGGCACCAAGGTCGGCCAGGAGATCTTCGAGGCCCACGGCCTCGACTCCCTCGAGGTCACGGACGAGGTCTTCGAGTCCGCGCACTCGGTCGTCTTCGACGAGGCGGAGAACCGCCTGCACACCATCAAGGCCGTCCTGGTCGCCACTCTCGCCTGAGCGGCACCGATAAACTGACCGGCGGCCCGGAGCCACCCCTTCCGCGCCGCCGGCCGCGACCACCGTCGCGCCTCGCACCACCAGAAACGAGCACCACCCCTCATGCCCGCTCCCCGCATCAAGTCGCCCCGAGACCTCGTCGCCGAATCCGGCGCCGACCGCGAAGGCCACGGCCTGAAGCGCACCATGGGGCTGTTCCAGCTCGTCTGCTTCGGCGTCGGCGCCATCGTCGGCACCGGCATCTTCGTCGGCCTGTCCGACTCCGTCGCCGAGGCCGGCCCGGCCGTCGTCGTCTCCTTCGTGCTCGCCGCGATCACCTGCGTCTTCACCGCGTTCGCCTTCGCCGAGCTGGGCGGCGCGATCCCCGTCTCCGGCTCCTCGTACTCCTTCGCCTACGCCGGACTCGGCGAGCGCACCGCCTTCCTGGTCGGCTGGTGCCTGCTGCTGGAGTACGGCGTGTCGGTGTCCGCGGTCGCGGTCGGCTGGAGCCAGTACGTCAACGAGCTGCTGGACAGCGTCATCGGCCTCCGGCTCCCGCACGCCCTCTCCGCCGGCCCCGCCGACGGCGGCCTGGTCAACCTCCCCGCGGTGATCGTCATCGCCCTGGCCTGCGTGCTGCTGGTGCGGGGCGTGCGCGAGAGCGCCCGGGCCACCGCCGCGATGGCCGTCCTCAAGCTCGCCGTCCTGGTCGCCTTCTGCGCCATCGGCTTCTGCGCCTTCGAGGACGGCAACCTCACCCCGTTCTCCCCGGCCGGCCTCGGCGGCATCGGCGCCGGCACCACGGCCGCCTTCTTCTCGTACATCGGCTTCGACGCCATCACCACCGCCGGTGAGGAGGCCAAGAACCCGCGCCGGGACATCCCGATCGCGATCCTGGTCTGCATCGGCCTGGTCACCCTGCTCTACTGCGCGGTCGCCGTCGCCGCGATCGGCGCGGTCGGCGGCGACACGGTCGGTGACCGGCCCGCCGCGCTGTCCTACGTCGTCGACGAGGTCACGGGCTCCGCGATCGGCGGCGGCGTCGTCGCCTTCGGCGCGGTCGTGGCCATCGCCTCGGTGGTGCTCGCCGTGATGTACGGCCAGACCCGCATCCTGCTGTCCATGTCCCGCGACGGACTCGTCCCGCCGGTGTTCGAGAAGGTCTCGCCGCGCACGGCCACGCCCGTCGCCGGCACCCTGATCGTCGGCGTCGTCTTCGCGCTCCCGGCCGCCTTCGCCCCGCTGGACGCGGTGGTCAACCTGTGCACCATCGGCACCCTGGCCACGATGGCCGCCGTCAACGTCGCGGTGATCGCCCTGCGCCGCCGCGAGCCGGGCCTCGCCCGCACCTTCCGCGTCCCGCTGTACCCGGTGACGCCGCTGCTCGGCGTCGGCTTCTGCCTCTACCTGATCTACGAGACGGGCGCCGCGACCTGGCTCCAGTTCGCCGTGTTCCTCGCGGTGGGCCTGCTGGTCTACTCGGCCTACGGACGCCGGCACTCCCGGCTCGCCCGGGCCGGGCTCACTCCGCGGGACCCCGCTGAGCGGGAACCCCAGGAAGCCTGAACCAGACCGCCTTGCCGGAGTCGGTGGGGCGGTGGCCGCAGGACGAGCTCAGGGCGCGGATCAGCAGCAGACCGCGCCCGTGCTCCTGCCAGGGGTCGGGCGGCTCCTCGTCCGGGAGCGTGAGGTCGCCCGGCGGCCGCGGGTCGGGGTCGTGCACCTCGACCTGGCAGCCGGTCGGCAGCAGCTCCACCACCAGCTCGATCGGCGCCCCGCCGGAGGTGTGCTCGACGGCGTTGGCGACCAGCTCGGCCGTCAGCAGCTCCGCGGTGTCGCTGTCGGCCGAGTGCTCCAGTTCGGCCAGGGCCGTACGCACCAGGGCACGGGCCACCGGCACGGCCGCGGTGGTGTGCGGCAGCGCGATGCGCCAGAGGGCGGGGGCAGAGGGGCGATCGTGCACGGCGAGTCCGTTCCGGAGCAGGCGGTCCTGTCCTGCTTTCAACCTCATGAATGGTACGGCGCCCCCGGCGGAGCCCTTCGACGGGCACCGCACGGGACCTTCGGCCCCGGTACCGGGCGGCCTGCCCGGGGGAACGTCCTCCCCGCCCCGGTGCTCCCGCCGTCACCGCGTTGTCGGTGCCCGGTGACGGATGTGACGGAAGCCGATCGTCCGCAACCCGGACCCACCTGGCCTATCGCGTACTCGTGACGATAGTCACAGAAAAGTGATAGCTTCGAGGGGCAGCGCTCGGTGATGCCGTGCCCGTCCCAGGAGGCCGCCCGCCATGAGTCCCTTCACCGGCTCCGCCGCCCGCACCCCCGACTGGCGGCACCTGCGCGTCGATCTCACCGACGGTGTCGCCACCGTCACCCTGGCCCGCCCCGACAAGCTCAACGCGCTGACCTTCGAGGCCTACGCCGACCTGCGCGACCTGCTCGCCGAACTGTCCCGGGAGCGGTCCGTGCGGGCCCTGGTGCTGGCCGGCGAGGGGCGCGGCTTCTGCTCCGGCGGCGACGTCGACGAGATCATCGGCGCCACCCTGTCCATGGACACCGCACAGCTCCTGGACTTCAACCGGATGACCGGCCAGGTGGTGCGGGCCGTGCGGGAGTGCCCCTTCCCGGTGGTCGCCGCGCTGCACGGCGTCGCGGCCGGGGCGGGGGCCGTCCTCGCCCTGGCGGCCGACTTCCGCGTCGCCGACCCCGGCGCCCGTTTCGCCTTCCTCTTCACCCGCGTCGGCCTGTCCGGCGGCGACATGGGCGCCGCCTACCTGCTGCCCCGGGTCGTCGGCCTCGGTCACGCCACCCGCCTGCTGATGCTCGGCGAACCGGTGCGCGCGATCGAGGCCGAGCGGATCGGCCTGATCAGCGAGCTCACCGACGAGGGCCACGCCGACGAGGCCGCCCGGGCCCTCGCCCGCCGCCTCGCCGACGGCCCGGCCCTGGCGTACGCCCAGACCAAGGCGCTGCTGACGGCCGAGCTGGACATGCCCCTGGCGGCAGCGGTGGAACTGGACGCCTCCACCCAGGCCCTCCTGATGAACGGCGAGGACTACGCGGAGTTCCACGCGGCCTTCACGGAGAAGCGCCCCCCGAAATGGCGAGGGAGGTAGGGCGGCATGCTCTCGGCCAAGGGAACCGGTCCCACCTCGGGGGCGCGGGGAACCGCGCGACCGGCCACGACGAACCCGCACCCCCCGGCGGACACCACCCACCCCCTGCGCACGGCGGTCATCGGTGGCGGCCCCGGCGGCCTCTACACCGCCGCCCTCCTCAAACGCCTCGCCCCCGACCGCGAGGTCACCGTCTGGGAGCGCAACGCCCCCGACGACACCTTCGGCTTCGGCGTCGTCCTCTCCGACGAGACCCTCGGCGGCATCGAGCACGCCGACCCGGAGGTCTACGCGGCCCTCCGGAAGGACCTCGTCCACTGGGACGACATCGACATCGTCCATCGGGGCACCCGCCAGACCTCCACGGGACACCGCTTCGCCGCCCTGGGCCGCCGCCGCCTCCTGGAGATCCTGCACGCCCGCTGCCACGCCCTCGGCGTGGACCTCCGCTTCCGCGCCGAGGCCCCGCACCCGGACCGGCTCGCGCGGGCGTACGACCTCGTCGTCGCCGCCGACGGGGTGCACAGCACCACCCGGGACGCCTACGCGGAGGTGTTCCGCCCGCACGTCACCTCCCACCGTTGCCGCTACATCTGGCTGGCGGCCGACTTCGCCTTCGACGCCTTCCGCTTCGAGATCGCCGAGACCGGGCACGGCGTGATGCAGCTGCACGGATACCCGTACGCGGCCGACGCGTCGACCGTCATCGTCGAGATGCGCGAGGAGGTGTGGCGGGCGGCCGGCCTCCACCGGCTGGACGAACGCGCATCCGCCGACCGCTGCGCCGAGATCTTCGCCGACGCCCTCGGCGGACGGCCGCTCAGCTCCAACAGGTCGGCGTGGACCACCTTCCGCACGGTGGTCAGCGAACGCTGGTCGCACGGCAACGTCGTCCTCCTCGGCGACGCCGCCCACACCGCCCACTTCTCCATCGGCTCCGGCACCAAGCTCGCCGTCGAGGACGCCCTCGCGCTCGCCGCCTGCCTGGACGAGCAGCCCTCGCTCAAGGAGGCGCTGGCCGCCTACGAGGAGGAGCGGCGCCCCGTCGTCGCCTCCACCCAGCGGGCGGCCCGCGCCAGCCTGGAGTGGTTCGAGGACCTCGCCCGGTACCTGGACCAGCCGCCCCGCCGCTTCGCCTTCAACCTGCTCACCCGCAGCCGCCGCGTCACCCACGGCAACCTGCGGCTGCGCGACCCCCGCTTCACCGAGTCCGTCGAGCGCGAGTTCGGCTGCCCGCCCGGCACGCCCCCGATGTTCACCCCGTTCCGGCTGCGCGGCCTGACCCTGCGCAACCGCGTCGTCGTCTCCCCGATGGACATGTACTCCGCCACCGACGGCGTCCCCGGCGACTTCCACCTGGTCCACCTGGGCGCCAGGGCGCTGGGCGGCGCCGGGCTGGTGATGACGGAGATGGTGTGCGTCAGCCCGGAGGGCCGCATCACCCCCGGCTGCGCCGGCCTGTACACCGGACGGCAGACCGAGGCGTGGCGGCGGATCACCGACTTCGCGCACGCCCGGGCGCCCGGCACCGCGATCGGCGTGCAGCTCGGGCACAGCGGGCGCAAGGGCTCGACCCGGCTGATGTGGGAGGGCATGGACGAACCGCTCCCGGAGGGCAACTGGCCCCTCGTGGCCGCCTCCCCGCTGCCCTACCGGCCGGACAGCCAGGTTCCGCGCGAGCTGTCCCGGGCGCAACTGACGGACGTGCGCGAGCAGTTCGCGGCCGCCGCCGTCCGCGCCGCACGTGCCGGTTTCGACCTGCTCGAACTGCACTGCGCCCACGGCTACCTGCTCTCCGGCTTCCTCTCCCCGCTCACCAACCACCGCACGGACGCCTACGGCGGCACCCTGGAGAAACGGCTCCGCTTCCCGCTGGAGGTCTTCGACGCCGTACGCGGCGTGTGGCCGGGGGAGCGGCCCATGACCGTGCGGATCTCCGCGACCGACTGGGCCGAGGGCGGCACGAGCGCCGAGGAGGCCGTGGAGATCGCCCGTGCCTTCGCCGCGCACGGCGCCGACGCGATCGACGTGTCCACCGGACAGGTCGTGGCCGACGAGCGGCCGGAGTTCGGGCGGTCGTACCAGACGCCCTTCGCGGACCGCGTCCGGCACGAGGCGGGCGTCCCGGTGATCGCCGTCGGCGCCATCTCCTCCTGGGACGACGTCAACTCGCTGATCCTGGCCGGACGCGCCGACCTGTGCGCCCTCGCCCGTCCCCACCTGTACGACCCGCACTGGACGCTGCACGCGGCGGCCGAGCAGGACTACGCGGGCCCGGGCGCCGTCTGGCCGGCGCCGTACCGGGCGGGCAGCCGCCGCCCGCGGACCGGGCGCACCGACGCCCCCAGGCCCCGGCTCGCGCTGCGCGACTGACCCGGCTCAGGAGGCGTCGTCCCAGGCCGTGCGCATGGCGCACAGGGGTGAGGGGCTCCGGTCCGCCCCGGGCAGCGGGTGGCCCGGGCGCCGTCTGGCCGGCGCCGTACCGGGCGGGCGGCCGCCGCCCGCGGACCGGGCGCGCCGACGCCCCCAGGCCCCGGCTCGCGCTGCGCGACTGACCCGGCTCAGGAGGCGTCGTCCCAGGCCGTGCGCATGGCGCGCAGGGGTGCGGGGCTCCGGTCCGCCCCGGGCAGCGGGCGGCCCGGCCGCACCGTGCCGGTGCGGATGTTGCCGCGCCGGCCGCCGAGGCCCTGACCAGCCCGGCGCCGCTCCTCCCGCCGTGGTGCGGCACGGCCGGTCCGTGGCCGAGGCCGAGGAACGCGCACGGGCGGCGCATCTCCCGCTCGGGGGCCGCGGTGATGTCCTCGTGGCGCACGGCGAAGCCGTCGGCGTCGGCGGTGCGGGCCTCCTCGACGGCCGTCAGGCAGAGGGCAGCACGTCCCCGACGGCCTTGTCGTAGGACCGCGTCGACGGGGTCGCTCTCGGGCCAGGAGCGGGCGACCGACTCGGGGTGGCGCGGCGGGAACACGAACCGGGCGTCGGGCCGGCCGTCCTTCGGGCGCCGGTGCACGCAGACGTCGGCCGGCGTCTTCCCGGCGACGAAGTCCTGGCCGGACCCGAGCGGTTCACGGTGCGGGACGCGGTCCCACGGCAGGTGCTCCGGGTCGCCGCGCTCCGGTCCGAGGGCGCCCGTCGCCCGCTGGGAGAACCAGTCGGTGCGGGTCACCTCCATCCGCCCGAGGCGCAGTTCGTGCGGGGCGTGCGGACACGGGCGGACTCCCGGCACCATGCGCAGCAGGGTCGAGCCGGAGCGGACGGACGAGATGACGAGGACCGGTTGCCGCGGCAGCCGCTCGGTCTCCGGCTCCCCGCCCGACGGACACCGGTACGGGGCCGCTTGGCGCCTCGCGGCCCGCGGCGCGGGCTTCGGCGCCGTGGGCCGGGGAGCCCACCGCGCCCGGAGGCCGGTGGCGACGGTCAGGGCCCGGTTCGGGCTCCGCGTGGGACTCATGGGCCGGGACGCCGGGCAGGGAAACCGGGAAGAGGGCCGGAAGGGGCTGAGGGCTCCCTTGCCGCAGGCGAAGGCGGCGCGGATCCCGGCGACGGCTCAGATCGGTTCCCGAGCCGCGAAGGCCGCCCCGGCGTCCCGGAGCCGCTCGTGCAACGCCCGGAAGACGGCCGCCGAGCGGGTGCCGGGCCAGTCGGCGGGCAGCAGCCGGGCCGGCAGGCCCGGATCGGTGTAGGGGAGGTGGCGCCAGGAGTCCAGGGCCAGGAGGTAGTCCCGGTACGCCTCCTCGGGCGGGGTGTCCGGACGGCGCTCCCAGGCGCGCAGCACGCGCGCGTGGCGGTCGAGGAACGCCTCGTGCTCCTCGGCGATCGCGGCCAGGTCCCACCACCGCGCCACCGCCTCGGCGGTCGGGGAGAAGCCCAGGTGCTCCCCGCGGAAGAAGTCCACGTAGGCGTCCAGGCCCAGGCGGGCCAGCGTGTGCCGGGTCTCCTCGTACAGCCGGGCCGGGGCGATCCACACGCCGGGCGCGGCGGTGCCGAAGCCCAGACCGGCCAGGCGGGAGCGCAGCACGTGCCGTCTCTGCCGCTCCGACTCGGGCACGGAGAACACGGCGAGCACCCAGCCCTCGTCGGCGTACGGCGCGGTGGCGTAGATGCGCCGGTCCCCGTCCTCCAGCAACTGCCGTGCCTCGACGGACAGTTCGTACCCGGCCGCACCGTTGACCGTTCGGGCGGGCAGCAGCAGTCCGCGCCGCTTCAGCCGCGACACCGACGAACGCACGGAGGGCGCGTCCACCCCCACCGCGGCCAGCAGCCGGATCAGTTCGGCGACGGGCACCGGGCCCGGCGCGAAACGGCCGTAGGCGCCGTAGAGCGTGACGATCAGGGACCTCGGGGCGTGCTGCGCGTGCTGGTCGGACACGTCGATCATCTTAGATCGCCGGCATCAGCCCTGGTCACCCCGGGTCTTGGGGGCGGCCAGGAGCCTGTACCGCTGGAGCTTGCCGGTCGCCGTGCGCGGCAGCGCGTCCCGGAAGTGGATCTCGCGCGGGCACTTGTACGGCGCCAGCTCGGACCTGAGGTACGCGCGCAGGGCCTCGCCGTCCCGCTCGGCGCCGTCCTTCAGCACCACGTGGGCCACCACGACCTGCCCGCGCGCCGCGTCGGGCCGCCCCACCACCGCCGCCTCCACCACGTCCGGGTGCCGCAGCAGCGCGTCCTCCACCTCCGGCCCGGCGATGTTGTACCCGGCGGAGATGATCATGTCGTCGGCGCGCGCGACGTAGCGGAAGTACCCGTCGGGCTCGCGGACGTAGGTGTCCCCGGTGATGTTCCAGCCGCCCCGCACGTACTCCCGCTGCCGCGGATCGGCGAGGTAGCGGCAGCCGACGGGCCCGCGCACCGCCAGCAGCCCGGGCTCCCCGTCCGGCACGGGCCCGCCGTCCGCGTCCTGCACGCGCGCCTGCCACCCCGGCACCGGCACGCCCGTGGTGCCGGGCCGGACGGCGTCGTCGGCCGCCGAGACGAAGATGTGCAGCAGTTCGGTGGCGCCGATGCCGTTGATGATGCGCAGGCCGGTGCGCTCGTGCCAGGAGTGCCAGGTGGCCGCCGGCAGGTTCTCGCCCGCCGAGACGCAGCGCCGCAGACACCTCACGTCGTACGCGTCCAGCTCGTCCAGCATCGCCCGGTAGGCCGTCGGCGCGGTGAACAGCACCGACACCCGGTGCTCGGCGACCGCGGGCAACAGCTGTCTCGGCCCCGCCTGTTCGAGCAGCAGCGCGCTCGCCCCGGCCCGCATCGGGAAGATCACCAGTCCGCCGAGCCCGAAGGTGAACCCGAGCGGCGGACTGCCCGCGAAGAGGTCGTCCGCGCGCGGCCGCAGGACGTACCGGGAGAAGGTGTCGGCGACCGCGAGCACGTCGCGGTGGAAGTGCATGCACCCCTTGGGGCGCCCGGTGGTGCCCGAGGTGAAGGCGATCAGCGCGACGTCGTCGGACGCGGTCGCCACGGCCGGGAACGGGGTGTCCGGCGCGACGCCGGCTTCCGCGCGGGCCGGCAGGTCGCCGGGCGCGTCCCCGCCGTACGTCGTGATCTGCAGCCCCGGGATCTCCGCCTTCGCGAGGTCGTCGACGGCGCGGACGTCGCACAGGGCGTGCCGCACGCGGGCGATCTCGCAGATCGCGCGCAGCTCGTGCGGGCGCTGCTGCGCCAGTACGGTGACCGCCACCGCGCCCGCCTTCAGCACCGCCAGCCAGCAGGCGGCCAGCCACGGGGTGGTGGGGCCGCGCAGCAGCACCCGGTTGCCGGGGACGACGCCGAGGCCGCCGGTGAGCAGATGCGCGATCCGGTCGACGCGGGTCCGCAACTGCCCGTACGTCCAGACGTCCCCGGACGCGGTGCGGAAGACCGGGCGGTCGCCGGGCGGACCGGTGAGCAGCTCGGCGGCGCAGTTCAGGCGGGCCGGGTAGCGCAGTTCCGGCAGGTCGAAGCGGAGCTCGGGCCACTGGTCGGGGGGCGGAAGGTGCTCGCGCGCGAACGTGTCGACGTGGGCGGAGGGGTGCGGTCCGGCGGGGTGGGGATCCGCTGCGCGCGGATCCGCGGCGTGCGCTTCTGCCATGACGGTTCGCCCCCTTTGTCGTGGTGGGCTCGCGCATCGAGCGTATCGTGTCGGTGACGGCAGTCAACGGTGCGCGATAACCTCGGGTGTGGCCCGGTGGGCAGGGGAGCAGGGGAAGGGACCGGCGATGACCGCATTCTCGCTCGAACCGGCACGACTCGCCTGGTGCGAGCGGCTGCGCGCCCTGGCCGCCGAACGGCTGCGCCCCCTGGCCGACGAGGGCGAGCCGGGCCGCGTCAACCGCCCCCTCGTCGCCGCACTCGGCGCCCTCGGCCTGCTGCCCCGCCTGTTCACCTCCGGCGCCCTCGACCTGTGCCTGATGCGCGAGTCCCTCGCCTACGCCTGCACGGAGGCCGAGACCGCGCTCGCCCTCCAGGGGCTCGGCGCCCACCCGGTGTACGCCCACGGCACCGAGGCCCAGCGCGCCCGCTGGCTGCCCCGCGTGAGCGACGGAACCGCGGTGGCCGCCTTCGCCCTCAGCGAGCCCACGGCGGGCTCGGACGCGGCGGCCCTGGCCCTGAGGGCCGAGCCGGGACAGCCGGGACAGCCGGCACAGCCGGCACGGCCGACCGGCGCCGCCCCGGCCGCGGAACCCGACGGCCGCTCCGCCTGGCGGCTCACCGGTGAGAAGTGCTGGATCTCCAACGCCCCCGAGGCCGACTTCTACACCGTCTTCGCCCGCACCACCCCCGGCGCCGGCGCCCGCGGCGTCACCGCCTTCCTCGTGCCGGCCGACCGTCCCGGCCTCACCGGCACCCCCCTCGACATGCTCTCGCCGCACCCCATCGGCGCCCTGGCCTTCGACGCCGTCCCCGTCACCGCCGACGACGTGCTCGGCGAGCCGGACCGCGGTTTCCGCGTCGCCATGGGCACCCTCAACCTGTTCCGCCCCAGCGTCGGCGCCTTCGCCGTCGGCATGGCCCGCGCGGCCCTGGACGCCACCTTGGCCCACACCTCGGCCCGCGACGCCTTCGGCGGCAAACTCCGCGACCTCCAGACCGTCTCCCACCAGGTCGCCGAGATGGCCCTGCGCACCGAGGCGGCCCGCCTCATGGTGTACGCGGCGGCGACGGCGTACGACGAGAACGCGCCGGACGTGCCGAAGCGCGCCGCGATGGCCAAGCTCCTCGCCACCGAGACCGCCCAGTACGTCGTCGACACGGCGGTCCAACTGCACGGCGCCCGCGCCCTGCGACGCGGCCACCTCCTCGAACACCTCTACCGCGAGGTCCGCGCCCCCCGCGTCTACGAGGGTGCGAGCGAGGTGCAGCGCGACATCATCGCCAAGGAGCTGTACCGCACCGAGGACACGACCGGGGAGGCCGGCACATGACCGCCGAACGCGTGAACCCGCCCGGCCTGTCCCCGCCCACCGGCTTCTCCCACGCCGTCGTCGCCACCGGCACCCGCGTCGTCTTCCTGGCCGGCCAGACCGCGCTGGACAGCGACGGGAAGGTCACCGGCGCCACCCTCCCCGAACAGTTCGAGAAGGCCCTCGCCAACCTCCTCGCCGCCCTGCGCGCCGCCGGCGGCACCCCCGCCGACCTGGCCCGCGTCACCGTCTACGCCACCGACGTGGCCGACTACCGCCGCCACGCCGCCGGCCTCGGCCGCACCTGGCGCGAACTCGCCGGCCGCGACTACCCGGCGATGGCGGTGGTGGAGGTCGTCCGCCTGTGGGACGAGCGGGCGCTGGTGGAACTGGACGGCTTCGCCGTACTGCCCTGAGCGCCCCGCCGTCACCGTCCCGGGGCGGTCCCCGCGACGATCAGGCGGCCGCCGCCGGACGCTCGGCGGGCGCCCGGCGCGGCGCGACGGCACGGCCGTCGGGCAGCAGCTCACCGGTGTCGTCGAAGACGACGCCGCCGTCGCACAGCAGGTTCCACCCCTGCTCGGGACGGGCGGCGACGACGTGCGCGACGGGGGAGTCGGCCGCGGGGCAGGAAGGCCGGTGGGAACACATGGCGCACCTCCACGTCATGGGGGCCGTCCCGTCGGTGGGACCGCCCGTACGCACCGACCGTGCGCCCCGCGGGCGGCCTTCGCCAAGGGGCGGCGGCCGAACGTGACAGCACCCGGACGGCACGGCGACGGTTCCACGACGGCCGGCGCGGACTCGCCACCGAAGGAGTGAGGGTCACCCCCTTCGGACCGCCCGCCCGGTACGAGTGGAATCCCTCATTCCGATCGACCGGGAGGTCTCCCATGTCCCTGCGCCCCGCCGCCCTCGCCGCCCTCGCCGCGGCCGCCGGCGCCGCCCTGCTGCTGCCGGCCGCCCCCACCGCGACCGCGAAGGCCGACGCCGCCGAGACGGTGACCGTCGACCCCACCGGCCGCATCGCCGCGGACGGCACCCTCACCCTCTCCGGGACCTACCGCTGCACCGGCAACACCGGCCCGGTGTACGTCAGCTCCACCGTGAGCCAGGGCGACGACCCCGACGACCACGGCATCGGAGGCACCCGCGCGGTGTGCGACGGCCTCCAGCACCGCTGGACCAACACCGGCAGACCCTCCCGCGCCCTGCAGCCCGGCGCGGCCCACGTCGACGCCACCCTGATGGAGCTGCGGCCGTTCGGCATCATCCCGCTGCCGGTCTTCCACGCCCTGAACGCACAGGACGTCACCCTGGTCCGGGGCTGAGCCGCGCCGCGGCCGCGCCGGGCGGCCCGGGCCACGTCACTCCGCCACCGCCGGACCCGTCGGGAGACCGCCGGGCCCGACGCGGACGCCCCCGTACGGGCGGCGGCGTCCGGGGCGGGGCCGCCCGCTCACCGTCTGCTGCACACCGCCTTCGGCGCCGTCCTGGCGGCGGCACCCCGCGCGCCCTGGGCGTCCTGCACCCGCTGCACGTCCTGCAAGAGGTCCGCGATGCCGAGGTCCTGGCCGGCGGCGGCCCTCGCGAGGGTCAGCAGGACGGCCTCGTAGAAGGCGTCCCGCACGGCGGGCGGCATCACGTCCGAGGCGTCCAGGCAACGGGGCCCCTCGCCGAGCCGCCGGGCGATCTCCCGCTCGACCGCGCCCCCCTTCGCCGACACCCGGCGGTTCGCCGAGAACACATCCGCCAGGTCGGCCCACTTCTGCTGGCCCTCCACGGAGGCCAGCCGCCGGATGAGCGCACGGGCCTGGGGGCGGTCGCCGAACAGCGCCGCGAAGTCCCCGGTCACCTCGTGCGCCCGGACCCGGCCGCCGGCCCCGGGCAGGAGGGAAGCGGAGTCCGTCATCCGCGCGTGCCGCGCCTGCTCCTTGTAGAAGGAGGGCGCGAAGGACCCCTGGTGCTCCAGGGTGCACCCGCCGCGGCCCTCGAACAGCAGCCCGTTGCCGTCCGGGGCACCGCGGTGGTCGGTGAGCAGGGCCTGTCCGGCCGCGTGCCCGTCCTGCCGCAGCAGGCCCGCCCACGCCTCCCAGGCGCCGCGCACCGCAGCACTGCGCCACCACCGCACCCCGCCCGAGCCCAGCGCCCACTTCTCGTAGACCCCGGGCCCCTCCCGCTGCAGCACGAGGTCCTCGATCCAGTCGGTGCCGGGCCAGCCGGACGCGCCGTCGTCGCCCATGCCGACGCACCAGCTCTTCGCCGGCGCCGGGCCGTCGGGCGGCTCGTGCCCCTGCCGGTACCAGACGATGCTCTTCAGGTCCGCCTTGACCGGAACCCAGTACACGTGCTCGGAGGGCGAGCCGGTCGACTTCCACGGCGCGCCGTACTCCTGCGGGTCGTAGAGACCGTCCAACGGTTCGAGGAGGTTCTGGTCCGCGTACTCGGCGAGTTCACCGATACCCGGCATGATCACGATGTCCGGGGGCTCCCCGGACTGCACCTTGGAGAGCAGCACCTCCCGCTGGGCCGCCGTGCCCTGGTAGCGGAAGGGGATGCCGAAGCCCCGCAGCACGGTCTCGAACTGTTCCGCCTGCTTGGCCGTCCACGTGCCGAGGATGGTCACCGGCTGCTCCTCGTCGTGCTGTGCCCACACCACCACCAGGCCGCCGGCGGCGAGCAGCAGCATGACCACGACGAAGATCAGCATGTTGAACCGCCGTGTCACCGTCGTCTCCAGTAGTCGTTGTCGAGCCGGTGCCCGAGCCCCAGCGCGGGCAGCACGATGGCCAGCAGACTGCCGACGAGAGTGCCCCGGTACACCGTGTCCGGCCAGGTGCCGTCGGCCGCCCTGCTCCGGACGTCCTCGGACATCTCCGTGACGCGCTGCTGCGCGTCGGCCACCCCGAAGCCGTCGTCGCGCTGGGACACCGCGGTGATCCGCCGCAGGTCCTCGAGCGCCCCGTCGAGGGCGTTCCCGGTGGAGGACGCCGTCGTCACCGGCACCACCGCGAGCAGCACGGTCAGCACGAAGGCCGCCAGCAGGCAGGGACTCCAGTCACGGCCGCAGCGGTCACGCAGCACGAACAGTGCCGACAGGAGGGTCAGCGCCACCGCCGCCAGGGCGAGTTCGACGACCCACCATCCGGAGCGCTGCCACCACCCCATGGTGACGGTGGCCTCGGCGTGCTCCATCTGGACGCGCTGCAACGCCTCCAGGCGCGGCGCGAGCCCCACCGTCTCGCGGGTGAGCAGCGACTCCGACTCCTGGAGCTTCTGCTGCCGCATGAACGGCTGGTCACGGTAGAGGGACGTGCCGAGACCGAGCGAGTTGCTGTAGGTGGCGAGGAGACCCTTGACCGTGCCGAGGTCCTGGTCCGTGCGGTCGGCGATGCGGGACAGGCCCTGGTCGGCGGCCGACAGCTGGGACCGGTACGTCTCGCCGGAGCCCGCGACACCGAGGAGGTCCATCCTGACCAGGGCACGGGCCTCCTGATCGGCCCGCAGGACCGCGAGCCGGGTGGCGGCGAGCCCCTGCACGGCGGGCGCCTCGCGGGACGCGAGTGCCTCGGCGCCGAGCTGGGCCTGACGGCAGGAGAGGAACAGGGCGGCCGACGCCACGGCCGTGAGCGCGAACAGCACCACCAGATGCGCCTCCAGCAGCCGGCGGGTCCGCCAGGGGCTCAGCCGCGCGCGCCAGTACCCGGCGGGGGACCACCGGCGCCGCCGGACGGCGCGTCCGGCCGTCACAGCAGCTTCTCCCCGCACGCGATGCAGTGCCGGGCCTCGCTGCCGGCCGGGTGGCCGCAGACGTGGCAGCACGGCCCCGGGCGGGCACCGGCGACGAGGGGCGGGAGGCCGCCGGGACGGGAGCCGGCCCGCAGGATCATCGGCCCGAGGGTCCCCGCGTCGACCGCGCGCAGCCGCACGAGCCCCGCGGCCGCGTCGTCGACGTCGGCGACCGTGAGGATCTCGTCCAGCACCCAGTCGGTGCCGAACCGCGCCGCCAGTCGGGCGGCCTCCCCCAGACGGTCCTCGGCGATGTCCCGACGGTGCTTCTGCAGAGCGACGAGCCCCTCGCGCAGGGCGCTCCGCATCCGGGCGGTGGCGTTGATGCCGCGCACGCTGTCGGCGCCCGCCCGGGCCTGGGGCGGGGACTGCCCGGGCAGGTGCCAGCGGGCGACGACGGGCGCGTGGACGTCACCGATGGAGACCAGGGCGAACTGCAGCTCGGTCTCCAGCGGATCGGTGTCGGAGTCGGCGGTCAGGGTGAGCAGGTAGTCGCGTCCGCCCTGCTCCCACTGGTAGGTCGGAAAACTCCAGCGGTCCGGCCGGCCGGACGGGCGCAGCGCGCCCAGGCGGTGCGGCCGGGGAGCCTTCTCGCTGAGCGAGACCTGACGCACGGAGGGCCGCACGGTCACGTCGATCGGCAGGTGCGGGGTGTGCACCCGGCGCAGCCGCCGGATGGCGGCGGTGACCGCACGGCCGAGCCCGTCGTCCACGAACTCGGCGGTTCCGTGCAGCCGTTCGGCGAGGGTCAGCAGGGGGTCCGGTGCCCAGTCCGCGCCCACGGCGAACACGTCGCAGGTGAACTGCCCGGCACAGGCCGCCAGTTCCTCCTCGAGTCGGGTCTCGCCGGCCGCGCTGCTGCCGTCGGTGATCAGCACCAGATGACGCACCGACACGGGCCGGGTGGCGAGCATGGCACGGGACGCGGCCACCCAGGCGGCGTACCCGGCGGGACGCGGCCCCCGCCGGTGCAGCGGGAGGGAGCCCGTGGCGAAGGCGGCGCGGCGCCTGACGTCCGGGTCGGCCACGGCCCACTCGTCGCCGTCCCGCGGATAGCACCGGACCGGCTCGGGGCCGCTGCCCAGTACGGCGAAGGAGATCCGGTCGGGCAGTGCGCGCAGCGCGGCCGGCAGGGCGTGCCGGACGGCCGGCCGGTTGGCCTCGGCGACGTCCACCGCGATGATCACGGCGAGCTGGACCGCGGGCAGCTCGGTGGGAGCGCCGTCGGCGGCCACGTCGACCCGGAGGCGGGCCTCGATCCGCGCGTTGCGGCGCGGACGCAGATCGCCGTCGAGGTCGACGTGCAGACGGATGCCCGGCTGCGACGGCCGGAAGTGACTGCTCATGTCGTACGTCACCGCTCCTTCACCCTCGTCGCCGGGCACACCGCCTGCGGGGTGCCCGGCCCGCTCTGTCGTGGCGTGCCGTGCCGCCGGATCAGAACACGGTCTGCGGCCGGACCGCGTGCATGAGGTCCACGAGGTGCTCGTGGGCGGCGGCCGGTTCCTGGTGGTGTTCCGCCAGCCGCCGGTAGAGCGCCTCCAGTTGTTCGCGCAGTGCGCGCTCCGGCGCGCTCAGACGTCTCAGACCCCGGGCGTCGAGGCGTCCGCCCCCGCCGCCCGGGGCACCGGGCCGGTCGGCGAGGCCGTGCACCGCGTCCAGTTTCCACTCGTGCAGCTCGGTGCTCAGACGCAGCGCCTCGTCCTCGGACAGGCTCGGCTGCCCTGCCCCCGGCCCGAGGCCCACCAGGCCGTGCAGGTCGGCCAGCGCCGCGTCGACCTCGGCGGGCGAGGGCAGCGGATCAGCGGCACCCGGCAGCCGGGCCGCGCGGATGCGCAGGGACGCGGTCCGGGCGACGGTGTGGTCCAGGGTGCCCTGCCGCACCCGGCCGAGCACGTCGAGGGCCGCCCGGCGGTCGCCCGCGCGCAGCGCCAGCCTGGCCAGGCCGAGAGCGGCACCGCCGTGCGCGGGATTGCGCGCGAACACCGCCTCGTACAGCTCTCCGGCCGCGGGCCCGGCCGTGTCCTCACCGAGCCACTCCGCGCAGTAGGCGAGGGCCAGCTTCGGGGCGTACTCGCCGGGCAGTTCGAGGTGGACCCGGGTGAAGCGGGCCCGGGCCTCGGCGACCTGCCGGGGATCGCCGTCCAGGCCGGCGCTGCGCAGGGCGAGCAGGGCGCGGTGCCACTCCAGCCGCCACCGGCGCACGGCGGGCGGCCCGGGGATGGAGTCGGCCGTGTCCAGCTCCTCCTGGGCCTCCCGCAGGTCCTCGCGCGTGTCGCGGTCCAGCAGGACGCGCACGTTGTGCAGGCAGATCTCCACCGAGCGCGGCTTCTCGTCCTCCTGCGCGAGGAGCTGGCCCGGGTCGAAGCCGCTGCTCACCGCGAAGCGGGTGGCCTGTGGATCACCCGGGTACGGCCTCGGCACCGGCAGACAGCCGGCGATCTCCGCGGGGGTGGGGGCGCCCAGGTCGAGCGCCGGTGCCACGGGCGGCTCGTAACGGTCGCGGCGGGGCCGGTCCAGCCAGTGCTCGATGCCCGGCACCGTGCCGAGCCGGGCGCCGGGCAGCCGGGTGGACGGCTGGAAGTAGTCGGAGGGTTCGGGCGGGTCGCTCTTGCCGCGCAGCGCGCGGATCTCCCGCAGCGCGCCGCGCAGTTGGCCGGCCATCTCCCGCGCGTCGGCGAAGCGGCGGCCCGGGTCGGTTCGCACGGCACGGTCGACGACCCGGTGGAAGGACGCGGCACCGAGGCCGGGCACCTCCGTGACGGCCCAGCGGGCGAGCTCCCGCAGGGTGACGCCGACGGTGTGCAGGTCGTGGGCGACGGTGGGCACCGCCGACGTCCCGGTCTCGGGCGCCATGTAGTCGGGCGTGACGTGGGCGGGCGGCTGGACCTGGCCCCGCTCCCGCATGCCGCCGAGATCGATGACCTTGACGCCGTCCTTGTGGTGCACGACGTTGGACGGCTTCATGTCGCCGTACACGAAGACCCGGCCGCCGTCGGCGTGCAGGTGGGCGAAGGCCTCGAGGATCTGGCAGCCGTACGTCGCGACGTGCTCGATGTCGAGGACGGCCTCCCCGCGCCGCACCTCCTCGGCGACCTTCGCGAGGGTGCCGTCACCCACGTCGTCCATGACGATGTAGCCGCCGGTCACCTCACCGGTGCCGTCCCTGCGCGCGACGAAGTCGCGGATCTGGACGATGCGGGGATGACGGATGGCGACGAGGTTGCGCCGCTCCACGTCGGCGAGGCGGGCGCCGTCGTGCTCGTACCGGTTGAGCAGCCCCTTGACGGCGACGACGTCACCGAGGTGGGTGTCCTCGGCGAGGTAGACCCAGCCCTGGCCGCCGTGCGCGATGGGGCCCATGACCCGGTACTGGTCGCGCAGCAGGTCGCCCTCGGCGAGTTCGGGCCGGTACGAGTAGCGCTCGCCGCAGGCCGGGCAGAAGCCCGCGACCGGCACCGGGCCCTCGGTGTAGGGCGGGGCGAAGGTGATGCCGCAGCCGGCGGACGAGCAGCCCATGCGGATGCGCAGCGGCGCCTCGGGGTCGACGAGACGTTCCCCGGCCGGACGCGGCTCCCGCCCGGGGAGCGAGAGGAGCTCGCGGGGGCCGAGTTCCCGCGGGTCCCCGGGCAGGGCGGGCAGAGCGGGACCGTCCTGCGCGCGGCCGCACACGGCGCAGTAGCCGGTGGGCAGCACGGTGCCGCCGCAGGGGGCTCCGGTGAAGCGACGGTGCGGGCAGGGCGTCATCCTCCCGTGGTCCTCCTCTCCCGCCCCGGGACGCGGCATCGCGTCACCGGTCCTCGTGGCGGTCCAGGTCGGCGCGCAGGGCCCTGACGAGCTCGCGCAGCCGGGTGAGTTGCCGGTGCGGGTCCCGTACGTCGTCGATCAGGCGGCGGGCGGCCCGGTGCCGGTCGGCGGTCTCCGTCGCGGAGGCGAGGGAGGCGCTGTCGACGATGTCGCGGCGGATCGCCCGGCTGAACTCCGCGCGCCGCAGGCGGTCGAGCAGGGTGTCCGCGTGGTGCAGCAGCGCGGGACGCAGGAGTCGGTCGCGGCACGCGGTCCAGCCGGGGCCGCCCTCGTGGCGGAAGACGAGCAGCAGCCGGAAACCGAACACCCGCAACCGGGCCAGGACGTCGATCAGGAGCTCCGGCCGGGGCTCCAGGTCGACACCGTCGACGAGGACCGTCACCGGCCGCACGGGCACGCGGTCCGCCGCCCCGGCGGGCACGGGCCCCGCGCCGCGCAGCCAGTCCCAGTACCCCAGGTACTCGCCGGCCGGGAAGGCGATCTGGTCCAGCGCGTGGTCGATGAGGTCCGGCCGGCTGGCGCCGCCCCGGTGGACGACGTCCGCGCGGTGCGCCAGATGGCGCAGCGAACGCTCCTTACCGCTGCCCGGGGGCACCACGGTGATCTTCACCGGGTCCTCCTCCGGATCGTCGAACCACCGGGTCACCCGTTCCTCGAAGCCGCGGTCCCAGGCCCGCGGATCACTCAGTTCGGCCACGACGGGCGACAGTTCGGCGATGCGTCCGACCGGGATCAGGTAGGAGAAGGAGAGCCGGTTGTCCTCGGGCAGCACCGCGCCCAGGTCGCCGCGCCAGCTGACGACGAGGCCGACCACACGTACGGGACGGCCTTCGTGGGGCCGGGTGCACACGGCGGCGCCGCTGAAGCCGGCGCGCACCACCTCCGTCTTGGTGACGGCGTCGAGCTGCACCCGTTCACCGCTGGCGCCGCCGATGCGCCCCCACAGGCTCATGCCGTCGTCGAAGCCCTCCGCGTAACCCGTCGCGTACACCTCCATGCCGCCCCACAGCCCGGTCTGCAGCGGTGCGGGACGCGCCTGCGGCCGGGGACCGTCCAGGCGCAGCACCGCGACGTCCTCGCCGCCGGCGCCGTCCGCCAGCCAGCCGCCGGGCATGACGCGCGCGGAGACCGGCCGGATCCCGCTGTTCTCGGCGAACTCCAGCCACATGACGGCGTCCGGGCGGCGCACCACGTGCGCGCAGGTCAGCGCCGTGCACTGGTCGATGAGCACGCCGGCGCCGCAGACGGGGCCGTGCGCGTCCCCGCGCCGTAACCTGAGCCTCCAGTCCGCACGCAGTTCCCCCATGCCGTCTCACACTACGGGCAAGGCGTGGTGCATCCCTAGACTTGTGAGCACGGGAGATCGGCCAATCGACGGAAGACGGCGGTGTGTTGTCATGGGGGACATGGAACCGATCGGGCTCGCCGAGGCCATCGGCGCGGTGCGCGCGGAGCTGGCGAGGGCCCAGGCCGAAGGGGCCCGGAGCGACTGGCGGTTCAGCGTGGAGCAGGTCAGCCTGGAGTTCTCCGTGCAGTTCCACCGGGCCGGCGAGGGCGGGGCGGGACTGCGCCTGGGCGTGGTCGAGGCACGTCTGGGCGGCTCGGTAAGCCACGACTCCACGCACCGCATCGAGGTCGCCCTCAAACCCCTGCCCCGCCCCGACGGCCGCCACCACGAGGTGAGCCGCGAGGACACCGGCGCCCCCGGCCGGATCCTCCCGCAGGGGGGCCCGCACCCGCTGGACCGGTGACCCGCCGGACGGCCACGGCCGCCCGCCCTCCGGGGGCGCCCCGGGCGCGCGCGGAGCACGCCGGCCGCGTCCGCCCGCCGCGGGACACACGCTTAGGATCGCAAGCAGCCTCACCGGCCCGGAAGACGGCCGGGGCGGCACGAGCCCACTGCGCCGGGAGGCCGCGTACCACGATGAACGACGACGCCGCGGCCCTCGACGACCCCGTGGGCCGGTCACTGCGCGGCCGGCACGCGCGCTTCGCCCGGCGGCTGGGCCGGGCGGCCACCTACCTGCCGGACGTGACGACCTTCTCCTCCGTGCCCGCCGACGCGACCGCGTCGGACTGGGACGACCTGGCGGAGCTGCTCGGCCCGGGCGAACTCGCCGACATGTTCAGCTGCCCGGCCACCGCGCCCCCGGACTGGGAACCGGTCTTCCGTCTCGAGGGCCGTCAGATGATCCGGCCCCACGGCGCCCGGCTCGGACACCCCCGCGACCCGTCCGGCACCGGCGTGGCCGAACTCGGCCCGCACGACGTGCCCGAGATGCTCGACCTGGTCGCGCGGACCCGGCCGGGACCGTTCCGGCCGCGCACCCACGAACTCGGCACCTGTCTCGGCGTCCGCGACCACGGCACGCTGGTCGCGATGGCGGGGGAGCGGCTGCGGCCCCCGGGCTGGACCGAGATCAGCGCCGTCTGCACCGCACCCGAGGCACGCGGACAGGGCCACGCGGCGCGTCTGGTCATGGCCCTGGTGGCACGGATCACGGCCCGCGGCGAACGCCCCTTCCTGCACGTCGCCGAGACCAACACCGCCGCGATCACCCTGTACGAGCGCCTCGGCTTCACCACTCGCGAGCAGGTGACCTTCCGGGGCTTCCGCACGCCGTGACGGGCGAGGGCCGCGCGGACGGCACCGCCGGCGAAGACGCCGGCGAAGACCTGGAGAGGCAGCGATGACCACCCCCACCGTCCAGGAGTACACGGTGTCCGGCCGCGACAGCGGACCGTACGCGATCACCACCGGGCCGGACGGCGCGCTGTGGTTCACCCTGGTGCACAGCGGCGAGATCGGCCGGCTGGTCCCGGGGCGTGAACCGGTGCGCCACCGCCTCGCCCCGGACAGCGGTCCGACGGTCATCACCACGGGGCCCGACGGCGCGCTGTGGTTCACCGAGTACCGGGCGCACCGGATCGGCCGGATCACGACGGCCGGCCGGGTGAGCGGGTTCGCCCTGCCGACCGCGGACTGCGGGCCCTTCGGCATCGCCGCGGGGCCCGACGGCGCGCTGTGGTTCACCGAGACCGCCGCCGACCGCGTCGGCCGCATCACCACCGACGGCACGGTCACGGAGTACCCGCTGCCGCGTACCGGCGCGTTCCCCTCCGCGATCGCCGCGGCCGGGGACGCGATGTGGTTCACGATGAACCAGGCCGACGCCGTCGGCCGGATCGGCATGGACGGCCGCGTCACGGTCCACGAACTGCCCACCGAGGGGGCGGCGCCGGTCGGGATCGCCGTGGGTCCCGACGGGAGCGTCTGGTTCACCGAGATCGGGGCGGGCCGCATCGGCAGGCTGTCGGCCGACGGCCGGATCACCGAGTACCCGCTGCCCGACCGCTCCGCCCGGCCGCACGCCGTCACCACCGACGCCGCCGGCACGGCGTGGTTCACCGAGTGGGGCGGCAACCGCGTCGGCTCCGTCACCGCCGACGGCACCGTCACCGCCCACGACCTGCCCACGTCGGCGTCCGAGCCGCACGGCATCACGGTGGGCCCCGACGGCGCGCTCTGGACGGCCCTGGAGACGGGCGCACTGGCCCGCGTGGTCCCGTAGGACCGGCCGCCGGTCCCGCACGCGGATCCCCGGGCGACCGGGGCGGCGCCCCGCGGGAGGCCGGGCGGACCGGCCGCGGCGGCCCCGGTCCGACGGGCCCGGGGCACACGGCCGAAGGCCGTCAGATGTCCCGGAAGATCTCGATCTGCGCCCCGATGGAGTTCAGCCGCTCCGCCAGGTCCTCGTACCCCCGGTTGATGACGTACACGTTGCGCAGCACCGACGTGCCCTCCGCCGCCATCATCGCCAGCAGGACGACCACCGCCGGGCGCAGGGCCGGCGGGCACATCATCTCGGCGGCGCGCCAGCGGGTGGGGCCCTCGACCAGGACGCGGTGGGGGTCCAGGAGCTGGAGGCGGCCGCCGAGGCGGTTGAGGTCGGTCAGGTAGATGGCGCGGTTGTCGTAGACCCAGTCGTGGATGAGGGTCTTGCCCTGCGCGGACGCCGCGATGGCCGCGAAGAACGGGACGTTGTCGATGTTCAGGCCGGGGAAGGGCATCGGGTGGATCTTGTCGATCGGCGCCTCCAGCTTGGAGGGCCGGACGGTGAGGTCCACCAGGCGCGTGCGGCCGTTGTCCGCGACGTACTCCGGGGTGCGGTCGTGGTCGAGGCCCATCTCCTCGAGCACCGCCAGCTCGATCTCCAGGAACTCGATGGGGACGCGACGCACCGTCAGCTCCGACTCCGTCACGACGGCGGCGGCCAGCAGGCTCATCGCCTCGACCGGGTCCTCGGAGGGGGAGTAGTCCACGTCGGCGTCGATGACCGGCAGGCCGTGCACGGTGAGCGTGGTGGTGCCGATGCCCTCGACCTTGACGCCCAGGGCCTCCAGGAAGAAGCACAGGTCCTGGACCATGTAGTTGGACGAGGCGTTGCGGATGACGGTGACGCCGTCGTGCCGGGCGGCGGCCAGCAGCGCGTTCTCCGTGACCGTGTCGCCCCGCTCGGTCAGCACGATCGGGCGGTCGGGGCGCACGCTGCGGTCGACCACGGCGTGGTAGTGGCCCTCGGTCGCGGCGACGTCCAGGCCGAACCGGCGCAGCGCGATCATGTGCGGCTCGATGGTGCGCGTGCCGAGGTCGCAGCCCCCGGCGTAGGGCAGCCGGAAGCGGTCCATGCGGTGCAGCAGCGGGCCCAGGAACATGATGATGGAGCGGGTGCGCACCGCCGCCTCGGCGTCGATGGCCTCCATGTCGAGCTCGGCCGGCGGCACGATCTCCAGGTCGGTCCCGTCGTTGATCCAGCGGGTGCGGACGCCGATGGAGCCCAGCACCTCCAGGAGGCGGTAGACCTCCTCGATGCGGGCGACGCGCCGCAGCACCGTGCGCCCCTTGTTGAGCAACGAGGCGCACAGCAGGGCCACGCAGGCGTTCTTGCTGGTCTTGACGTCGATGGCACCGGAGAGGCGTCGGCCGCCGACCACGCGCAGGTGCATCGGGCCCGCGTAGCCCAGGGAGACGATCTCGCTGTCCAGCGCTTCGCCGATACGGGCGATCATCTCAAGGCTGATGTTCTGGTTGCCGCGCTCGATGCGGTTGACGGCGCTCTGACTGGTGCTGAGCGCCTCCGCGAGCTGCGACTGCGTCCAGCCGCGGTGCTGCCGGGCGTCACGGATGAGCTTGCCGATGCGTACGAGGTAGTCGTCTGCCATGGGGTTGAGGCTATCTCAGATATGAGATGGCGCCTCTCGGGGGGGTCCGTTCGGGTGATGCGGCGTCAAGGGCGCGTCAGCGGCGCTTTCCCGTGGTCGTGCGACGCCACCCGAAAGGTCCCGGCAGGTCCATCGACGTCGTGCGCCGTCCCGTGCTGCTGCGCGTGTGGCGCGGACCGCGCCCGCCGCCGGTCGTGATGGACCACGAACGTCTGTTGAGGTTCAGCCGTACTCCGGGGAGGATCCGGAAGCTCTTGCGGAACGTGAGCGGCATCGTGCCCCCTTCCGAGTCGTGCCGGGTGTGCCCGGCATGCATCGGATACCCCGGTTCGGCGTGGGGATGGCCGTCCGGGTCACTCGGGTGGGGTGCACGCCACATCGCGCCCGGGCATGACCAGTCCGCCCCTATGTACTAGAGTTATCTCGACATCGAGATATCTGCCGAGGCGCACCGCAGCCGCCACCCTGGTAAGGGTTACCTAACTTAGCCCCACCTTAGCGGACCGGCCAGGGCGGTGTGGCGGCAGGATGCGGTGGTACGCGCACATGAATGAAGGAGACTGTCGTGTCGGCGAACAGCTTCGACGCCCGCAGCACGCTGCAGGTGGGCGACGAGTCGTACGAGATCTTCCGGCTGGACAAGGTCGAGGGCTCCGCGCGCCTTCCCTACAGCCTGAAGGTGCTGCTGGAGAACCTGCTCCGCACCGAGGACGGCGCGAACATCACCGCCGACCACATCCGCGCCCTCGGCGGCTGGGACTCGCAGGCCCAGCCGTCCCAGGAGATCCAGTTCACGCCCGCCCGCGTGATCATGCAGGACTTCACCGGCGTGCCCTGCGTCGTGGACCTCGCCACCATGCGCGAGGCCGTCAAGGAGCTCGGCGGTGACCCGGCGAAGATCAACCCGCTGGCCCCGGCCGAGCTGGTCATCGACCACTCCGTCATCGCCGACAAGTTCGGCACCAACGACGCCTTCAAGCAGAACGTCGACCTGGAGTACGGCCGCAACAAGGAGCGCTACCAGTTCCTGCGCTGGGGCCAGACCGCCTTCGACGAGTTCAAGGTCGTCCCGCCCGGCACCGGCATCGTCCACCAGGTGAACATCGAGCACCTGGCCCGCGTCGTCATGATCCGTGACGGCAAGGCCTACCCCGACACCCTGGTCGGCACCGACTCGCACACCACCATGGTCAACGGCCTCGGCGTCCTCGGCTGGGGCGTCGGCGGCATCGAGGCCGAGGCCGCCATGCTCGGCCAGCCGGTCTCCATGCTCATCCCGCGCGTCGTCGGCTTCAAGCTCACCGGTGAGCTCCAGCCCGGCACCACCGCCACCGACCTCGTGCTCACGATCACCGAGATGCTGCGCAAGCACGGCGTCGTCGGCAAGTTCGTCGAGTTCTACGGCGAGGGCGTCGCCGCCACCTCGCTGGCCAACCGCGCCACCATCGGCAACATGTCGCCGGAGTTCGGCTCCACCGCCGCGATCTTCCCGATCGACGACGAGACGCTGAACTACATGCGCCTGACCGGCCGCTCCGACCAGCAGGTCGCGCTCGTCGAGGCCTACGCCAAGGAGCAGGGCCTCTGGCTGGACCCGAAGGCCGAGCCCGACTTCTCCGAGAAGCTGGAGCTCGACCTGTCCACGGTCGTGCCCTCCATCGCCGGCCCGAAGCGCCCGCAGGACCGCATCGTCCTGGCCGAGGCCGCCCAGCAGTTCGCCAAGGACGTCCTGAACTACGTCGAGGCCCCCGTCGCCCAGACGCCGGCCGCCGCCACCTCGGTGGTCGACGAGGCGAGCGCCGAGTCCTTCCCGGCCTCCGACGCCCCGGCCTACGGCCACGAGGAGAACGGCGCCGGCGCCCCGCAGCACGGCCAGGGCACCGGTTCCGTCCCGTCCAACCCGGTCCCGGTCACCGCCCCCGACGGCACGACCTACGAGCTGGACCACGGTGCGGTGACGGTCGCGGCCATCACCTCCTGCACCAACACCTCCAACCCGTACGTCATGGTCGCCGCCGCCCTGGTGGCCAAGAAGGCGGTCGAGAAGGGCCTGACCCGCAAGCCGTGGGTCAAGACCACCCTCGCCCCGGGCTCCAAGGTCGTCACCGACTACTTCGAGAAGGCGGGCCTGACCCCGTACCTCGACAAGGTCGGCTTCAACCTCGTCGGCTACGGCTGCACCACCTGCATCGGCAACTCCGGCCCGCTGCCGGACGAGGTCTCCAAGGCCGTCAACGACCACGACCTCGCCGTCACCTCGGTCCTCTCCGGCAACCGGAACTTCGAGGGCCGCATCAACCCCGACGTCAAGATGAACTACCTGGCGTCCCCGCCGCTGGTCGTCGCCTACGCCCTCGCGGGCTCCATGAAGGTCGACATCACCAAGGACGCCCTCGGCACCGACCAGGACGGCAACCCGGTCTACCTGAAGGACATCTGGCCCTCCGAGGCCGAGGTCAACGACGTCGTCGCCAACGCCATCGGCGAGGACATGTTCTCCAAGTCCTACAGCGACGTCTTCGCGGGCGACGCCCAGTGGCAGGCGCTGCCGATCCCGACCGGCGACACCTTCGAGTGGGACACCGAGTCCACCTACGTCCGCAAGCCCCCGTACTTCGAGGGCATGGGCATGGAGCCGGCCCCGGTCGAGGACATCACCGGTGCCCGCGTGCTCGCCAAGCTCGGCGACTCGGTCACCACCGACCACATCTCCCCGGCCGGTGCCATCAAGGCCGACACCCCGGCCGGCAAGTACCTGACGGAGCACGGCGTCGAGCGCCGCGACTTCAACAGCTACGGATCGCGCCGCGGCAACCACGAGATCATGATCCGCGGCACGTTCGCCAACATCCGCCTGCGCAACCAGATCGCGCCGGGCACCGAGGGCGGCTACACCCGCGACTTCACCCAGGACGGCGGTCCGGTGTCGTTCATCTACGACGCCTCCCGCAACTACATCGAGCAGAACATCCCGCTCGTCGTCCTGGCCGGCAAGGAGTACGGCTCCGGCTCGTCCCGCGACTGGGCCGCCAAGGGCACCGCGCTCCTCGGCGTCAAGGCCGTCATCGCCGAGTCCTACGAGCGCATCCACCGCTCCAACCTCATCGGCATGGGCGTCCTGCCGCTCCAGTTCCCGGAGGGCCAGTCCGCCGCCTCCCTCGGCCTGACCGGCGAGGAGACCTTCTCCGTCACCGGCGTCACCGAGCTGAACGACGGCACCACGCCGCGCACGGTCAAGGTCACCACCGACACGGGCGTCGAGTTCGACGCGGTCGTCCGCATCGACACCCCCGGTGAGGCCGACTACTACCGCAACGGCGGCATCCTGCAGTACGTGCTGCGCAGCCTGATCCGCAAGTAGGCGGTACGGCACAGCGGTCGAGGGCCGCACCCCCGGTGACGGGGGTGCGGCCCTCGGGCGTCGCGGCGGGGGCGTCCGGGCGTCAGGCGACCGCGCCGCCCGTGCCGCGGGCCGCGGCGATGTAGTCGGTGCGGCCCGCCCCGTCGTACAGCGTGATGTCGACGTACGCGCCTTCCGGGACGTCGAAGTCCTTCACCGTGAGGTCCACCGTCTCCGAGGTGCCCGGCGCGGAGAACGTGCCCAGGTCGTGGTACGAGCCGCCGGACGAGTAGCCGACGGCCACGTAGAAGGTGTCGCCGTCGTTCCTGGTGTCGTAGACCCAGAGCTTCTCGTCGGCGGGATGGAACTCCACCTTGCCCACGAACCGGCCGGCGTCGCTCAGCTCCATCTTGACGGCGGTGCCGCCCGCGTCGTACGCGAAGGAGGTGCCGTCGAACGGGTCGGTGAGGGTGCCGCCGCTGCACGGGCAGGTGTCGGTGTCGCGGTAGTACGTGGCGACGCCGGGATCGGGGTCGTAGGCCTGGGCCGGCGCGGCCGTCGCGAACAGGGCTCCCGCCGCCAGCAGCGCCCCTGTGACCAGGCCCGTGAACCGTTTGCCGGTGCTCGTCCGCACGTGTTCCCCCTCCGATGGCACGCGACGACCGTGCGCCGTCCGGCGCCGGCCGGTGACGCCCGCCCATTCTGGTGCATCCGTCACGTACGGGGAACGGGGCGACACGCGGGGGGTGGCGGTTTCGGGCCACGAGCCCGCACCCGCCGCCCCCCGCGCCCTGCTCACGCCAGCAGTTCCACCTCCGCCAGCGTGTGCTCGCCGTCGAGGACGAGGCGGTACTTCGCGTACGCGCCCGGCGACTTCACCGAGAACGCCCGGGTCTGACGGTCCCAGGCGAAGGACTCGCCGGAGCGCCGGTCCAGGGTCCGCCAGGTGGTGCCGTCGGACGAGCCCTGGAGCGTCCAGCCGGCCGGTGCCTTCGTCCGGTCCGCCGACGAGGTCAGGGTGTACTGGACCGCCTCGACGCCCTCGCCGGACACCGGCAGCTCCACCGAGGTCACCGCCGCGTCCGTCGCCGACGTGTCGTCGAAGAGCGCCCCGTCACCGGACAGGGCGTCCGCGCGCGGCGTCGGCACCCGGTCGTCCTGGGTGATCGACACCGGCGCCGCGTCCTTGCCGGTGCCCCACGCCGACGGCCTCGCGCCCATGTCGAACTCCAGGACGCCGCCCTTCGCGAGCAGCGCGTGGGGGAGCGAAGTGGAGTTCCAGCGCTTGCCGTTGACCTTCAGGCCCTGCACGTAGACGTTCTCCGTGCTGTTCTTCGGCGCCTTCACCACCAGCTCCCGCCCGTTCTCCAGGTGGACGGTCGCCTTCGTGAACAGCGGGGAGCCGACGGCGTACTCGCCGCTGCCCATCACCAGCGGGTAGAAGCCGAGCGAGGAGAAGAGGAACCAGGCCGACTGCTCGCCGTTGTCCTCGTCGCCGTGGTAGCCCTGCCCGATCTCGCTGCCGGTGTACAGGCGCTGGAGCACCTCGCGGACGTTCTTCTGCGTCTTGTACGGCTGCCCGGCCGCGTCGTACATGTACAGGGCGTGGTGGGCGACCTGGTTGGAGTGCCCGTACATGCCCATGCGGACGTCGCGCGCCTCGGTCATCTCGTGGATGACACCGCCGTAGGAGCCGACGAACTCCGGGGAGGCGGTCTCCGGGGTGGCGAGGTACTCGTCGAGCTTGTCGCCGAGGCCCTTGCGCCCGCCGTACAGGTTGGCCAGGCCCCGGCTGTCCTGCGGGGCGGTGAAGGCGTAGCCCCAGCCGTTGGTCTCCGTGTAGTCGTGGCCCCACACGCGCGGGTCGTACTTCGCGGAGTCCACGCGCCAGTTGCCCGCCGCGTCCTTGCCCTGGAAGAAGCCGGCCTTCGCGTCGAACATGTTGACGTAGTCCTGGGCGCGGTCGAGGAAGTACGCCGACTCCTCCCGGTACCGCTTCTCGCCGGTCTCCTCGTAGAGCTTCTCGCCCATCTTCGCGATGCCGTAGTCGTTGAGGTAGCCCTCCAGCGCCCACGACAGGCCCTCGTGCGTCTCGGTGCCGGTGTAGCCGAGGAACGGCGAGGTGGCCATGCCCTTGCGGCCCACGCCCGAGGACGGGGGCACCACGGTGGCGTTCTTGACGGCCGCGTCGTACGCCGCCTTCGCGTCGAAGTCGACGCCCTTGACGTAGGCGTCCGCGAACGCCACGTCCGAGGAGGTGCCGGTCATCAGGTCCGCGTAGCCGGGGGAGGACCAGCGGGAGGTCCAGCCGCCGTCCTTGTAGTGCTGCACGAAGCCGTCGACCAGCTCACCGGCCCTGGACGGGGTCAGGAACGAGTACGCGGGCCAGGTGGTCCGGTAGGTGTCCCAGAAGCCGTTGTTGACGTACACCTTGCCGTCCACGATCTTCGCGCCGGTGTGCGTCGGGGTGTCCGCCGCCGGCATCCTCTGGAACGGCGAGGCGTACTTGTACGTGCCGCCGACCTTCTCGTGGCCCGAGTTCGGGTACAGGTACAGCCGGTAGAGGCTGGAGTACAGGGTGGTCAGCTGGTCCCGCGTGGCGCCCTCCACCTCGACCTTGCCGAGGATCCGGTCCCACTGCTTCTGCGCGTTCTTCCGGACCTTGTCGAAGGAGGTGTGCCTCGGGATCTCCTGGCGCAGGTTGTCCTTCGCCTGGTCGACGCCGATCAGCGAGGTGGCCAGGCGCAGCGTGACCGTGCGGTCCTCGCCGGCGTCGAAGCGCAGGTGGCCCCTGACGCCGGCCGAGTCGCCGCCGGTGACCTTCCTGTCGAACTCGCCGTACACGAACAGCCGGGTGGCGCCCGTGGACAGGCCGGACTTCACGTCCGAGTAGCCGGTGAAGGTGCCCGTCTCCTCGTCCAGGGTCAGACCGGCCTGGTCGGTGACGTTGTCGAAGATCACGCTCGCGTCGTCACCGGGGTAGGTGAAGCGCATGATCGCCGCGTGGTCGGTCGGCGCCATCTCGGCCTCGAGCCCGTTCTCGAACTGCACCCCGTAGTAGTACGGCCGGGCGGTCTCGTTCTCGTGCCGGAAGGCCAGCTCGCGCGCCTCCCGGCCGGTGTCGGGGGTGCCGGAGGCGGCGGAGGGCATCACCTGGAAGGTCTGCCGGTCGCCCATCCACGGGCTCGGCTCGTGACTCGCGCTGAACGCCTGGAGCGTCGGCAGGTTGTCCGCGTTGTTGCCGCGCGCGTAGTCGTACAGCCAGCTCAGCGAGCCCGCGTTGGTCACCGGCGTCCAGAAGTTGAAGCCGTGCGGTACGGCGGTCGCCGGGATGTTGTTGCCGCGCGAGAAGCCGCCGCTGGAGTTGGTGCCGCGGGTGGTCAGCGCGTAGTCGGACAGGTGGGCCTCGGGACGTTCGGGCTTCACGGACCTGATGGCCACGTCGTCCAGCCAGCCGCGGAACTTCGCCGGGCCCTTGGGGGAGTCGTACGCCACCAGGATCCGGTCGACGGTCTTGCCGGCCGCGACGGTGCCGATGCCCGACTCCACGGCGTTCCACTGGTTGACGTAGAGCACCTTCGCGGCGCCCTGTCCGGTCGGCGTCAGCGCGAACCCGTGCTGGTCGGTGGCTCCCAGGTCGCTCAGGTAGGTGCCGTCGGTGAAGGCCAGGTCGACGGAGACGTTCGTGGCGTCGTAGTCGAGGTCGCCGTCCGCCATCGACGGGAAGATCTTGTACGACAGCTCGGTGCGGCGGTCGACCTTCACGTCGACGTCGAAGACCTTGTTGTACGAGTACGCCCGGCCGTCCGCGGTGTGCCGGCCGGCGTACCTGAGGGCGCGCTTGCCGGTGAAGCCGGCGCCCGCCCTGGCGGTCGGCGAGCCGCTCGGGCCGCGGTCGACGAGCGAGAGCATGTCCTGGGGGACGGGCGTGTCGCTGTCACCGGTGGACAGCTGCACGTCGGCGAGCTGGAGGATGTCCCCGCCGTTGTTCCTCGTGACCTCCAGCCGGAAGTGCCGGTACTCGGCCGCCTCGGCGAGATCGTAGGTCTTCGTCCGGAACCGCTCGCCGAAGGACTGCCCGGAACGGCTGTCGAGGGTCCGCCAGGTCGTGCCGTCCGCCGAGCCCTTCAGCGTCCAGTCGGCCGGGTCGCGTTCGTCGTGGTCGTTGGCCGAGGTGAGCGCGTACCTGGTGATGCGCACCGGCTCGTCCAGGTCGAACTCGGCCCAGCCGGTCCTGGCGAAGGTCAGCCACTTGGTGCTCGGCTCACCGTCGACGAGGTTCTCCTTCACCTCGCCGCCGCCGGTGTTCTCGTCGCTCGCCCGTACGCCGGTGACGCGGTCGGTGACGTTGCCCGGGATGCCCGTGCCGTACCCGCCGTCGACGCCCGCGGCGCGCCTGCTGCCGTCCGGGGCGGTCTCCACCGTGTTGAGCCAGTCCGGAACCGGGTCGTCCGCCTCGAACGAGGACGTGAATTCCCGGGTGGGAGCGGCGGGGGCCGCGGGCAGCGCGACCGCGGCCCCCTGCGCACCCGCCGCCATGACGAAGGCGGTCGTCAGCACGACCGCCGGACCCCATCTGTGCCGAACTCCGTACCGCATGTCCCAGCACCCTTCCCGCGCTCCCCGGAAGCGCTTTCCGAGGAAACGGACAACGTTGTCAGATTCGCAGCGCAAGGAACAGTAGCGCGTGAAGAGGCCAGTGGTGTCAAGGGTGTTGGCTATGGCGTCCGGGTCCGTCGCCCGTGGGATTTCCTTCAGGGGGCACGCGGTCCGCCCGTATTTCCGCCAGGTCTCAACTCGGAAAAGACGTGCCGGGAACCATGCATTCGATCTTGCTCCGTCGACCGGAAGTGGACTATACCTGTCGGCCACCGGGGGATCCGTGGGGGGAACCGCGAAAGCACACCGCCAAGGCGCCCGTACAGCAGTACCCGCACTTCCTGCACGACCCAGCGTGACCCGATCGCGGTGCCGGGGAGGATCCGGTTCACCGCCTGAGTCCTGGAGAAGGCGAGGACTTGAGCATGGGATCCACTTCCGCCGAGAACAACCGAACGGGCGTCGGCCGCCGCGATCTGATCAAGCGGTCCGCCGCGCTCGGCCTGATCTCCGTTCCGGCCATGGGCTTCCTGTCCGCGTGCGCGAGCGGCGGCGGGGACGACCAGAAGAAGGCCGAGTCCGGCAAGAAGACCGCCAAGAACCCCCTGGCCGTCAACGAGACCGCCCAGATGGAATTCGTCCTCTTCGACGGCGGTTTCGGCAAGGAGTACGCCGAGGACGCCGTCAAGGTCTATGAGAAGAACTTCCCCAAGGCCAAGGTGAAGTTCGCCGCCACGCAGAAGATCCAGTCCACGTTGCAGCCGCGCTTCAACGGCGGCAACCCGCCCGACCTCGTCGACAACTCCGGCGCCGAGCAGATGGACATGGGCGTACTGGTCGGCAAGAACCAGCTCGCCGACCTCACCCCGCTGCTGGACGCCCCCTCCTACGACGACCCGAACAAGAAGGTCCGCGACACGCTGCGCCCCGGCATCGTGGAGATGGGCCAGTTCGACGGCGAGAAGGTCTGGATCCTCTACTACGCCTACACGGTCTACGGCAACTGGTACTCCCAGAAGGCCCTGGACTCGCTCGACGCCGAGTACCCGAAGACCTGGGACGAGATGCTCGCCCTCTGTGAGAAGGCGAAGAAGAAGAACATGGCCGGCTGGACGTACGCCGGCAAGTACCCGTACTACCTGCCCTTCTCGATGTACCCGATGATCGCCAAGGTCGGCGGCGTCGAGGTGCTCGACGCCATCGACAACCTCGAGCCGAACGCCTGGAAGCACCCCGCGGTCAAGACCGTCTTCGAGGCCTACTACGAGCTCTACAAGAAGGGTTACGTCCTCAAGGGCACCCCGGGCCTGGACCACATCCAGTCGCAGACCGCCTGGGCCAAGGGCGACGCCCTGTTCATCCCGAACGGCTCCTGGGTGGAGAACGAGTCCGCGAAGGTCATCCCCGCCGACTTCCAGCTCTCCGTCTCGGCCCCGCCCGGCATCGACTCCTCCGACAAGATGCCGTTCGGCACCATCTGGGCCTCCGGCGGCGAGCCCTTCATCGTCCCGGCCAAGGCGGCCAACGGCGCCGGCGGCATGGAGCAGCTGCGCATCATGCTCGGCGAGGAGTCCTCGAAGAACTTCACGTCCAAGGTGAAGTCGCTGACCGCGTACAACGGCGGCACCGAGGGCATCGAGCTCACCCCGGGCCTCAAGTCCGGTGTGGCGGCGCTGGAACTGGCCGGCGAGAACGTGGTGAACCCGCGCCTGCAGGACTGGTACGTGCAGCTCCAGAAGGAGAAGATCGGCGTCGGCGGACTCGGCGAGATGATGGCCGGCCGCATCACCCCGGCCGAGGCCATCAAGAAGATCCAGGGCTACGCCGACGAGGCCGCCAAGGACGATTCGATCAAGCACTACAAGCACCAGTGAGGGCGTGTCACCAGGGCCCGGCCGGCCTCCCGTCGCCGGCCGGGCCCCGGCGGCGCCACCCGCGCGCAGATCGGGGTCGGTAGCAATGCAGCACGGCAAGTACCGGTTCATCGTGGGGTTCCTGGCGGTTCCCCTGGGGCTGTACGCGCTCTTCGTCGTCTGGCCGTTCATCCAGTCCATCTACTACTCGTTCACGGACTGGACGGGACTGAGTCCCGAGTTCGAGATGGTCGGCTTCGACAACTACTCGCGGATGCTCGACGACGACATCTTCTGGAAGTCGTTGCAGCACAGTGTGATGTTCGCCCTGCTGGTGCCGCTGGTCACCCTCGGCCTGGCGCTCTTCTTCTCGTTCATGATCAACGTGGGCGGACGCCACCGGCGCGGCGGACCGGTGATCACCGGTGTCCGCGGCTCCGGCTTCTACAAGATCGTCTACTTCTTCCCCCAGGTCCTGTCCATCGCGATCGTGGCCCTGCTGTTCGCGTTCGCGTACAACCCGGACAGCGGCGCGATCAACTC
Source organism: Streptomyces sp. NPDC029152 (assembly GCF_055564355.1). Lineage (NCBI taxonomy): Bacteria > Bacillati > Actinomycetota > Actinomycetes > Kitasatosporales > Streptomycetaceae > Streptomyces > Streptomyces sp. NPDC029152. Next base: position 63,643 of record NZ_JBVHWR010000009.1, read on the forward strand.
GCTGCTGCGCGGCATCGGCCTGGAGTCGATCCAGCCGCTGTGGCTGGGCGACCCGGACCTGGCGCTGTGGTGCGTGATGGCGGTGCTCGTCTGGTCCACGGTCGGTTTCTTCGTGGTCCTGTTCTCCGCGGGCATGGCGTCCATCCCGGCGGAGCTGTACGAGGCCGCGCTGCTGGACGGCGCCAACCGCGCGACGACCTTCTTCAAGGTCACCCTGCCGCTGCTGTGGGACACCGTGCAGTCCGGCTGGGTCTACATGGGCATCCTCGCGCTCGGCGCCGAGTCGTTCGCGGTCGTACAGATCATGACGACCGGCCCCGGCGGCCCCGACTACTCGACCACCGTCATGGTCCTGTACGTGTACCAGAAGGCGTTCCGTGACGGTCAGGCCGCCTACGCCACCACGATCGGCGTCGCCCTGCTCGTCGTCACGCTGGCCTTCGCCGCCGTCGTGATGCGGCTGGGCCGGCGCGAGCGGCTGGAGTTCTGATCATGAAGACGACCGAGACCCCCGCCCCCGTACCGGCCGAGTCCGGCCCCGTCGTCCGCAAGACCGAGGCCCCGCCCGGCGGACTCACCAAGGGGAAGAAGGAGGGCACCACCCTCAACGTCTTCTCCCACGGCGTCCTCGTCATCTGGGCGATCATGGTCGGGATGCCGCTGGTGTGGGCGGTGATGACCTCCTTCAAGGACGACGCCTCGATCTTCGGCTCGCCCTGGTCGCTGCCCGACAAGCTGAACTTCGACAACTGGTCGCGGGCCTGGTCCCAGGCCCACATGGGCGACTACTTCCTCAACACCGTCCTGGTGGTCGGCGGCTCGCTCGTCGGCACCCTGGTGCTCGGCTCCATGGCCGCCTACGTGCTGGCCCGGTTCGACTTCCCGGGCAACCGGTTCGTCTACTACTTGTTCATCGGCGGCATGAGCTTCCCGATCATGCTCGCGCTGGTCCCGCTGTTCTACGTGGTGGACAACATGGGGCTGCTGAACACCATCCACGGGCTGATCCTGGTCTACATCGCGTACTCGCTGCCCTTCACGGTGTTCTTCCTGACCGGGTTCTTCCGGACCCTGCCGAGCTCGGTGGCGGAGGCGGCGTTCGTGGACGGGGCCTCCCACACCCGGACGTTCTTCCAGATCATGCTGCCGATGGCCAAGCCCGGCCTGATCAGCGTGGGGATCTTCAACTTCCTGGGGCAGTGGAACCAGTACATGCTGCCCACGGTGCTGAACACCGACCCGGACAAGCACGTCCTCACCCAGGGCCTGGTCCAACTGGCGGTCAGCCAGGGCTACAAGGGCGACTGGTCGGGGCTGTTCGCGGGCCTGGTGATGGCGATGCTGCCGGTGCTGGCCGCGTACATCGTCTTCCAGCGCCAGGTGGTCCAGGGGCTCACGGCGGGCGCCCTGAAGTAACCCCCTCCCGCCCCTCGCGCATGCCGCTCCCGGAGTCCCGGGGGCGGCATACGCGTGCGTGTGCGGGGCACCCGGATGCGGTTCAACCTCTTGACGGGAGGCGACCCGAACGGCTCAGCTTAGAGTTCACTAGTTGGACATGGACGGGGCCTCATCGAAGCGGCCCCGCGCGCAGGAGGTCGTCGTGGAGACTCCCGGGTCGCAGTCGTCGCTGCACCGAGCCAACCTGGAACGGGTCGTACGAGCGGTACGGCTCGCCGGGTCGCTCACGCAGGCGGAGATCGCGAGGACGACGGGCCTGTCCGCGGCGACGGTCTCCAACATCGTCCGGGAACTGAAGGACGGCGGGACCGTCGAGGTCACACCCACCTCGGCGGGCGGCCGCCGGGCCCGCAGCGTCTCGCTGAGCGGGGACGCCGGCATCGTCATCGGCGTCGACTTCGGGCACACGCATTTGCGCGTCGCGGTCGGGAACCTCGCCCACCAGGTGCTCGCCGAGGAGTCCGAGCCGCTGGACGTCGACGCGTCCGCGGCCCAGGGCTTCGACCGGGCGGAACAGCTGGTCAGCAGGCTGATCGAGGCCACCGGCGTCGACCGGTCCAAGATCGCCGGCGTGGGCCTCGGCGTGCCCGGCCCGATCGACGTGGAGTCCGGGACCCTGGGCTCGACCGCCATCCTCCCCGGCTGGGGCGGCACCCGGCCCGCCGAGGAGCTGCGGGGGCGGCTCGGCGTGCCCGTGCACGTGGACAACGACGCCAACCTCGGCGCCCTGGGCGAGCTGGTCTGGGGCAGCGGCCGGGGCGTGCGCGACCTGGCGTACATCAAGGTCGCCAGCGGTGTCGGAGCCGGTCTGGTGATCAACGGCACGATCTACCGCGGGCCCGGTGGCACGGCGGGGGAGATCGGGCACATCACGCTGGACGAGGCCGGCCCCGTCTGCCGCTGCGGCAACCGGGGCTGCCTGGAGACCTTCGCGTCCGCACGCTACGTGCTCCCGCTGCTCCAGCCGAGCCACGGCACGGACCTGACGATGGAGGGCGTCGTGCGGCTGGCGCGGGACGGCGACCCGGGCTGCCGCCGGGTGGTCGCCGACGTCGGCCGCCACATCGGCAGCGGGGTCGCCAATCTCTGCAACCTGCTCAACCCCAGCCGCGTGGTCCTCGGCGGCGATCTCGCCGAGGCCGGTGAGCTGGTGCTCGGCCCGATAAGGGAGTCCGTCGGCCGCTACGCCATCCCCAGTGCGGCGCGCCAACTCTCCGTTCTCCCCGGGGCACTTGGGGGCCGTGCGGAGGTCCTCGGCGCGCTCGCCCTGGCCCTCAGCGAGATGGGTGATTCGACGCTTTTGGACGGAAGTGCGACCGGCGCCCTGCCCGTGGCGGCTCCTGCCTTCACTTAGAGAACGGATGGCACCGTTGCCATCTCGTTAAGGATTTACTTCTTGACGTCGCACGTGCGGCCGAGTTGACTTCCAGCCACCTCGGCCGCAACGACGCGGCCTCGTCAGGGAGGTTTCTGAAGTGAACACGCGTATGCGTCGTGCCGCCGTCGCCGTCGCCGCCACCGCGATGGCCGTCTCGCTCGCCGCTTGCGGCAGCGCCAAGGAGTCCGGCGACAAGACCGACTCGTCCGACTCCGCCGCCAAGAAGGGCGACGCGATCAAGATCGGTCTGCTCCTTCCCGAGAACCAGAACGCGCGGTACGAGAAGTTCGACAAGCCCTTGATCGAGAAGAAGGTCAAGGAGCTCACGAACAACAAGGGCGAGGTCGTCTACGCCAACGCCAAGCAGGACCCCACGCTGCAGTCGCAGCAGGTCGACACCATGGTGACCAACAAGGTCGACGTGCTGATCCTGGACGCGGTGGACTCCAAGGCCATCGCGGGCTCGGTCAAGAAGGCCAAGGACCAGGGCATCAAGGTCGTCGCCTACGACCGCCTCGCCGAGGGACCGATCGACGCCTACACCTCGTTCGACAACGTGACCGTCGGCAAGACGCAGGGCGAGGCCCTGCTGAAGGCGCTGGGCGACAAGGCCAAGGACGGCCAGATCGTCATGATGAACGGCTCCTCCACCGACCCGAACGCCAAGCAGTTCAAGGAGGGCGCCCACTCCGTCCTCGACGGCAAGGTCAAGATCGGCCGCGAGTACGACACCAAGGAGTGGAAGCCGGAGAACGCCAACGCCAACATGGAGGGCGCCATCTCCGCCCTCGGCAAGGACAAGATCGTCGGCGTCTACTCCGCCAACGACGGCATGGCGGGCGGCATCATCACCGCCCTGAAGGCCGCCGGCATCAGCAACGTCCCGGTCACCGGCCAGGACGCCGAACTCGCGGGCGTGCAGCGCATCCTCACCGGCGAGCAGTACATGAGCGTCTACAAGTCCTACCCGCAGGAGGCCACGGTCGCCGCCGAGATGGCCGTCGCCCTCGCGCAGGGCAAGGGCGTGGACTCCATCGCCAAGGACAAGGTCGACAGCGCCACCACCAAGGGCGTCCCGACGGTGCTCATCCCGGTCGTCTCGCTGACCAAGGACAACATCAAGGACACCGTCGTCAAGGAGGGTTACTACACCCTCGACGAGATCTGCTCGGGCAAGTACAAGGCCGCCTGCGACAAGGCCGGCCTGAAGTAGGCAGCCCCGCTCCCCGTACCGCCGCGAGCGCGTACGGGGCCGGCCGCACGCAGCTTCCTCCGGCGTCCCGCACTCATCAGCCCCGCAAGCTACGCGGGGCGCCGGACGGAACACCCCGCGGGTGTCTCCCGCCCCCCCACCCAGTCGTTCTGCACAACCTCCCGCCGGGTCAGGCGGCGAAGGAGATGGTTCACGTGTCCGCTACGCCCGTGCTGGCGTTGCGCGGGGTCTCCAAGCGATTCGGTGCCGTCCAGGCGCTCACCGACGTAGAGCTTGAGGTCCACGCCGGTGAGGTGGTCGCCCTGGTCGGCGACAACGGTGCCGGAAAGTCCACGCTGGTCAAGACGATCGCCGGCGTTCACCCCATCGATGAAGGCGCCATCGAGTGGGACGGCAAGCCCGTCTCCATCAACAAGCCGAACGACGCCCAGAACCTGGGCATCGCGACGGTCTACCAGGACCTCGCGCTGTGCGACAACATCGACGTCGTCGGCAACCTCTACCTCGGCCGGGAGCTGCGCAAGCGCGGCGTCCTGGACGAGGTGGAGATGGAGCGCCGCTCCCGAGAGCTGCTGGACACGCTGTCCATCCGCATCCCCAGCGTCCGCATCCCGATCGCCTCGCTCTCCGGCGGTCAGCGCCAGGTCGTGGCGATCGCCCGCTCCATGCTCGGCGAGCCCAAGCTGGTCATCCTCGACGAGCCCACCGCCGCCCTCGGCGTCGAGCAGACCGCCCAGGTCCTCGACCTGGTCGAGCGGCTGCGCGAGCGCGGCCACGCCGTCATCCTCATCAGCCACAACATGGCCGACGTCAAGGCGGTCGCCGACAAGGTCGCCGTCCTGCGCCTGGGCCGCAACAACGGCGTCTTCGAGGTCAAGTCGACCTCGCAGGAGGAGATCATCTCCGCCATCACGGGCGCCACGGACAACGCCGTGACCCGTCGTGCGGCGCGCACCAATGGGGAGATCAAGAAGTGAGCATCGACAAGACCTCCACCCCCGCCGGGGACCACGCGGTCGAGAACCCCGAGGCCGCCTCCGCCGCGGTCCCCACCGTCGACCCCCGACTGCTGGTGCGCGAACAGGGCTTCGCGGGCTACGTGGGCGAGTTCAAGCGGAAGATGAAGGCGGGCGACCTCGGGTCCCTCCCGGTCGTCGTCGGCCTGCTGATCATCTGGGCCATCTTCACCAGCCTGAACTCCAACTTCCTCACCGCCGGCAACTTCTCCGACATGTCGGTCGCCATGGTCGGCACCGGCATGATCGCCGTCGGCATCGTCTTCGTGCTGCTGCTGGGCGAGATCGACCTGTCGGTCGGCTCGGTCAGCGGTGTCGCCGGCGCCACCTTCGCGGTGCTGAGCGTCACGCACGGGATGAACGAGATACTGGCCCTGGTGCTGGCCGTCCTCACGGGCACCGTGGCCGGCGCGATCCACGGCTTCGTCTTCGCGAAGATCGGCGTCCCGGCCTTCGCCGTCACCCTGGCCGGCCTGCTGTTCTGGCAGGGCTTCATGCTGCAGATCCTCGGCAGCAACGGCACCATCAACCTGGACGCCGACGGTGTGGTCGCCAAGCTGACCAGCTACTACTTCAGCGACGTGGCCGCCGCCTACGGCCTGGCGATCGTCGTGACCGCGGGGTACTTCCTCACCGCGTTCTTCGACAACCGCCGCCGTGCCGCCGCCGGGGTGCCGTCCCGGCCGCTCAGCGAGATCATCGTCCGCACCGTGCTGCTGGCCGTGCTGGCCTTCGCCGTGGCGATCGTCTTCAACCAGTACAAGGGCCTGCCCCTGGCCGTGGTGATCTTCCTGGCGTTCCTGGCGCTCACGGACTTCGTGCTGCGCCGCACCGCCTACGGCCGCAAGATCTACGCGCTCGGCGGCAGCGTCGAGGCGTCCCGCAGGGCCGGCATCAACGTGGACCTGGTCCGCATCTCGGTCTTCGCGATCGCCGGCACCTTCGCGGCGATCGGCGGCCTGTTCGTCGCCTCGAAGATCGCCTCCGCCAACCAGGGCGCGGGCACCGGCGAGTTCCTGATGAACGTCATCGCCGCGGCCGTGATCGGCGGCACGTCCCTCTTCGGCGGCCGCGGCCGCACCTGGGACGCGCTGCTCGGTGTGATGGTCATCATCTCGATCCAGTACGGCCTCGCCCTGCAGGGCATCGCCTCTCCGGTCCAGTACATGATCACCGGTGGCGTCCTGCTGGCGACCGTCGTCATCGACGCGGTCACCCGCAAGACGCAGAAGACGGCCGGCCGCGCCTAGGGGTTTCTGTCCGGATCGGCCCGATCCGGACGGCGCTCCCCGACCGCACGGCCGTCCACGGTCCGCCCGCCCCACCCGGCTGAGCCACGGGTGGGGCGGGCGGACCGCTTTTCGCACGCGGTGCGTCAGCAGGCCCCGAGGTCCTGCCAGACACCCCACTGGCCGGTGGTGCCTGGCTCCTCGCCCGTCGTCCACCACTTGGCCTTCCAGGTGTGGCCCTTGTGCGACACCTGCTGCCCGCCCGTGTAGACCGTGGCCGAGGCCCACGGGGCCGCCGTGCACTGGCTTCCGCCGCCGGTGACGGTGAGGGCGTAGGCGGTGCTGTGGCTGCCGGACGGGCCGGTGCCGGTGACGGTGACGGAGTAGGTCCCCGAGACGGTCCCCGAGGTCGTGGCGAGGGTCAGCGTCGACGAGCCGCCGGCGGTGACGGAGGCGGGGCTGAGGGTCGCGGTGACCCCGGCCGGGACGCCGCTCACGCTGAGCCTGACCGTCTCCGCCTGTCCGGCCGTGACCGCGGTCTTCACCGTGGTGGTGGCCGATGCGCCCGCGGTCACCGTGCCGGAGGCCGGGGTGGCGGAGAGGGAGAAGCCGTTGCCCGGGGTGCTGCTGCCGCCGGTGAACGGCGCGAAAATGCGCGAGAAGTCCCAGGTGTTCTGCTGGATGCCGGAGCAGTTGTCCGCGGCGGCGCCGCCCGGGCAGCCGCCGTTGTCCCGCTGGAGCGCCCAGAAGGAGAGCGTGTCGATGCCCTTGGCGACGGCCCAGTCGTAGACCGTGCGGGCGTTGTCCAGGGTGAAGGTCTCCGCCGGGCCGAAGTCGTCGACGCCGATCATCTCGGTGACGCCGATCATGCCCCAGAGCTGGGCGTCGGTCCTGCCCGGGTAGAGCCGGGCGAGCTGGTCGTGCAGGCCCTGGGCCGCGGTCTGGGTGTCCCGGGCCATGTCGTGCTGCTGGTTGTCGTAGTAGTCGAAGGTCATGAGGTTCACGACGTCGACCCGGGTGCCGTTGCGCACGGCGTTCTCGAGGACCGCGAGACCGCCGGCGGCTAGTCCGCGGGTGGTCGTCGGCAGGGTGTAGGAGATCTCCACCTGGCGCCCCTGGGCCGCGGCCCGGTCCTGGACCAGCTTGATGGCCTTGTTGCGCCGGTCGATGCCGGCCGCGTTGTCCAGGGCGTCGACCTCGATGTCCATGTCGAGGCGGGAGACGTCGTAGGTGGTGATGACCTTCTCGTACGCGGCGGCGATCTGCTGGACGTCGGTGCAACTGTCGGCGATCTCGGTGCCGGTGGTGTCGGCCGTGTAACCGCCGAACGAGGGGATGACGTCGCCGCCGTTCGCCTGGATGGTCCTGATGTCGGCGCCGAAGGTCGCCGGGGCGACCGGCATCGAGGTGTCGCCGTTCCAGTACGGGGTGCAGGAGCCCTTGGCGGCGGTCTGGAGGAAGGCCATGGTCAGGTGCTTGGCACCCGACTGCGCGGCGAGGGCGGCGGGGCTCTCGCCGGTCCACGCCTCGAAGTACGGCGCGAAGACCCGGTCGGGCAGCGGGGTCGCCGCCTGGGCCGTGCCGGTGCCCGCCAGGGCGAGGCCCACCGCGGCCGCGGTGGTGACGGCCGCGGTGAGGGCCGCGCGGAAGGAACGCATGCGTCTCATGTCAGTCCCGGTGTGAGTGGGGGTGGATCGCCGATCCCCTTGCTGTGCTGGGGAGTTGCGGCTATCGGGATATCGCCCGGACAGCGGGGGGCGCAATGGTCTGGACCAAAATGGGACTAGACCAATCCTCTCGGCCGCCCGCCCCTCTCCCGCGCGACGTGGCCCCCGGGGGACTGGACCACCCCGGGTAAAGAGGTCATCAACCCCGGTCCGGCAAAACGGAAGGAACGGGAGAAAGCGCTCGTGGTGACGTAGAAGCCGCCGTCGTTGGGTACGGCCGTACGCGTGATGTACGACGCACCGCCCGGACACGTTCCGCCGGAGCGGAACATTAGACTCGACGAGCCCGGCAACAGCTCTACTTCAAGGAGGCACGGGTGCCGCTGCTGACCCGCATCACGGGACCGCGCGATCTGGACCGGCTCAGCCTGGAAGAGCTGGGCCGGCTGGCAGAGGAGATCCGGACCTTCCTCGTCGACGCCGTCTCCAAGACCGGCGGCCACCTCGGCCCCAACCTCGGCGTGGTGGAACTCACCATCGCCCTGCACCGCGTCTTCGAGTCCCCGATCGACAAGGTGCTCTGGGACACGGGCCACCAGTCCTACGTGCACAAGCTGCTCACCGGCCGTCAGGACTTCTCGAGGCTGAAGATGAAGGGCGGCCTGTCCGGCTACCCCTCGCAGGCCGAGTCCGAGCACGACGTCATCGAGAACAGCCACGCCTCCACCGTCCTCGGCTGGGCCGACGGCATCGCGAAGGCCAACCAGGTCCTGGGACACTACGACCGGCACGTCGTCGCGGTCATCGGTGACGGCGCGCTCACCGGCGGCATGGCCTGGGAGGCGCTGAACAACATCGCCACCGCCAAGGACCGCCCCCTCGTCATCGTCGTCAACGACAACGAGCGCTCCTACGCCCCCACCATCGGCGGCCTCGCCAACCACCTGGCGACCCTGCGCACCACCGACGGCTACGAGCGCTTCCTGGCCCGCACCAAGGAGGTCCTGGAGCGCACCCCGGTCGTCGGCCGCCCCCTCTACGACACCCTGCACGGCGCGAAGAAGGGCCTGAAGGACTTCATCGCCCCGCAGGGCATGTTCGAGGACCTGGGCCTGAAGTACGTCGGCCCCATCGACGGCCACGACATCGAGGCCCTGGAGTCCGCCCTCACCCGCGCCAAGCGCTTCGGCGGCCCCGTCATCGTGCACTGCCTCACCGAGAAGGGCCGCGGCTACCAGCCCGCCCTGGCGGACGAGGCCGACCGCTTCCACGCCGTCGGGAAGATCCACCCCGACACGGGCCTGCCCATCTCCACCTCCGGCGCCGACTGGACCTCCGTCTTCGGCGACGAGATGGTCAAGCTCGGCGAGGAGCGCGAGGACGTCGTCGCCATCACCGCGGCCATGCTCCAGCCGGTCGGCCTCGACAAGTTCGCCAAGGCCTTCCCCGACCGCGTCTACGACGTCGGCATCGCCGAGCAGCACGGCGCCGTCTCCGCGGCCGGCCTCGCGCACGGCGGCGTCCACCCCGTCTTCGCCGTGTACGCCACCTTCCTCAACCGCGCCTTCGACCAGGTGCTGATGGACGTCGCCCTGCACAAGTGCGGCGTGACCTTCGTCCTGGACCGGGCCGGTGTCACCGGCACCGACGGCGCCTCCCACAACGGCATGTGGGACATGTCGATCCTCCAGGTCGTCCCCGGCCTCAGGCTCGCCGCCCCGCGCGACGCCGACCAGGTCCGCGCCCAGCTGCGCGAGGCCGTCGAGGTGGACGACGCGCCGACCGTGGTCCGCTTCTCCAAGGGCGCCGTCGGCCCCGCCGTGCCCGCCGTCGGCCGCGTCGGCGGCATGGACGTGCTGCGCGCCCCCGGCACCGACACCCCGGACGTCCTGCTGGTCTCCGTCGGCGCCCTCGCGCCGATGTGCCTGGAGATCGCCGATCTGCTGAACAAGCAGGGCATCACCACCACCGTGGTCGACCCCCGCTGGGTCAAGCCCGTCGACGAGGCCATGGCCCCGCTCGCCGAGCGCCACCGCGTGGTCGTCACCGTCGAGGACAACTCGCGCGTCGGAGGCGTCGGCTCCGCCGTCGCCCAGGCCCTGCGCGACGCGGGCGTCGACGTACCGCTGCGCGACTTCGGCATCCCGCCGCGCTTCCTCGACCACGCCTCCCGCGCCGAGGTCCTGACCGAGATCGGGCTCACCGCGCCCGACATCGCCCGCCAGGTCACCGGCCTGGTGGCCAAGCTCGACGGCCGGTACGAGCGCACGGCCGCCGAGGCGGACCCGGTGGAGGCCGCGCGCGACTGACGTAGAGCCGGACGGGCAGGTTCTCCAGGCATTGCGGTGGTGAAACCTGCCCATCCGCGTGAATCCGCTCACGCCCGGGCATACGCACTACGCCCCTCACGATCATGTCGAGGACGGCAAGCGTCGGAGGTACCCGTGAGCAGCAGTCTCTTCAGGACCAAGAACATCGAGCAGTCCATCCAGGACACGGAGGAACCGGAGCACGCGCTCAAGAAATCCCTGTCCGCGCTGGATCTGACCGTCTTCGGCGTCGGTGTCATCATCGGCACCGGCATCTTCGTGCTGACCGGCACGGTCGCCAAGAACAACGCCGGACCCGCCGTCGCCCTGTCCTTCGTCGTCGCCGGTGTCGTGTGCGCGCTCGCCGCGCTGTGCTACGCGGAGTTCGCCTCCACGGTCCCGGTGGCCGGCTCCGCGTACACCTTCTCCTACGCCTCGCTCGGCGAACTGCCCGCCTGGATCATCGGCTGGGACCTGGTCCTGGAGTTCGCGCTCGGCACGGCGGTGGTCGCCGTCGGCTGGTCCGGCTACATCCGCTCCTTCATGGACAACGCCGGCTGGCGGTTCCCCGAGGTCCTCGGCGGCCGGGAGGGCGCCGACGGATTCGGTTTCGACATCCTCGCCGCCGCCCTGGTACTGGTGCTCACCGGCATCCTCGTCCTCGGCATGAAGCTGTCGGCCCGCATCACCACCATCGTCGTCGCCATCAAGGTGACCGTCGTCCTCATCGTGATCATCGCGGGCGCCTTCTTCGTCAGCGGCGCCAACTACGACCCGTTCGTCCCGGAGCCGCAGCCCGTCGAGGCGGGCGGGGGCCTGCACTCCCCGCTGATCCAGCTGATGTTCGGGTGGGCGCCGTCCAACTTCGGCGTGATGGGCATCTTCACCGCGGCGTCGGTCGTCTTCTTCGCCTTCATCGGCTTCGACATCGTCGCCACGGCCGCGGAGGAGACCAGGAACCCGCAGCGCGACATGCCCCGCGGCATCCTCGGCTCCCTGCTCATCTGCACCGTCCTGTACGTCGCCGTCTCGATCGTCGTCACCGGCATGCAGCACTACACGAAGCTGTCCGTCGACGCCCCGCTCGCCGACGCCTTCAAGGCGACCGGGCACCCCTTCTTCTCCGGCGTGATCAGTTTCGGCGCCGCCGTCGGCCTGACCACGGTGTGCATGATCCTGCTGCTCGGCCAGACCCGGGTGTTCTTCGCGATGAGCCGCGACGGACTGCTGCCGCGCTTCTTCTCCGTGGTGCACCCGAGGTTCCGGACCCCGTACCGGCCGACCATCCTGCTCGGCGTGATCATCGCGATCGTCGCGGGCTTCACCAGCCTCAGCGAGCTCGCCGAGCTGGTGAACATCGGCACCCTGTTCGCCTTCGTCGTCGTCGCGATCAGCGTGATCATCCTGCGCCGCACCCGCCCCGACCTGCCGCGTGCCTTCCGCACCCCGATGGTCCCGCTGCTGCCGATCGTGTCGGTGGCCGCCTCGCTGTGGCTGATGCTGAACCTGCCCGCCGAGACCTGGGTCCGGTTCGGCATCTGGATGGTGATCGGCTTCGTCGTCTACTTCCTCTACGGCCGCACCCACAGCCGCATGGCCCGCGGCGAGGACGCCCCGGCCGAGCGGTCCGGCGGCAGCACCCCGTAGCCACGCCGCGCACCGCACCGGCCCCGTACGCCCCTTGTCCCCGGGCGTGCGGGGCCGGACGGCGTACGGCCGGGCACGCGCGTCCGTACGCCCCGTCACGTCCCGCCGCGACCGTGCCGGGCGCCGGCCACCGGACGCGTCCGCCGCTCCCGCTCGCGGTACCGGCCCGCGCCGGCCGCCCGGGGCGGTCGTCAGGCCGGCCTGACCGTCCGGGGGCCCGCCACCTCCGCGCCCAGCTCCGTCACCCGGCGGCGCAGCTCGCGGTCCGCCGTCACCAGCAGGACGGGACGGTCGCCGGCCCGCGCGACCAGCTCGACCATGTGATCGTCCCCGCTGCCCGGCGCCGCCTCCACCCGTACGCCGGGCACGGAGTCCACACCACGGGCCGCGCCCTCGACGACGAGGACGATCTCCACCGGGCCGGGACGGCCCGGGACCCCGTCCGCCGCCAGCCGGTCGCGCAACCGCTCCGCGGCCCCGCGCCGGTCCCGCCACCATCCGTCGGGCACGGACCCCACGACGTTCGCGCCGTCGACGATCACGAGGAGGTGGCCGCTGTCGCTCATGGAGCCAGGGTCGCACGCGGCTCCACCCGGCCGGAGCGGGCCGGTCGACCGCATCATAAAATGATCAGGTGAATGGCGAGTGGCTCATACGCGGCCGGGACGGCCGACTCAGCGTCTACCTGGTCACCCAGGACGCTGTCCTGTGCCGTGCGGAACAGGTGCCCGGCGGTGCCTGGGACGCCCCGCGCAGGACGGGCGGGGACCAGCGGCTGCACCCGGGCCTGGCGGTCGGCCAGGGCGCCGACTCCTACGCACACCTGGTCGCCTGGCGGCCCACGACGCCCGGTGAGTCCGGACTGGTGCACTCCACCCACTTCCGGCCCCTGCTGGCCGCCCTGGACTGGGAGCCCGTCGGCCACCCGAACGGCAAGGGGGACCGCACCAGCAGGCCCGCCGTCGCGGTCGACGACCAGGGCCGCGCGCACGTCTTCGTGCGCAACGGCGGCGGCGGGCTCAGCGTGCGGGTCCAGAAGCAGAAGGGCGGCTGGGACCCGTGGCGCGACCTCAAGAGCGCCCAGCTCCAGGACGCGCCCGTCGCGGTGGCGGGCAGGACGGGACGCATCGAGGCGTACGCCTCCCGTCCCGGGAAGATCGTGCACTGGCGCCAGGACGAGCCCGGGGCCGGCTTCCGGATGGCGGACACGGTGGACGCCGAGGTCCGCCCGGGCACCCTGCGCGCCCTGGCCACCTCCGACGAGAACACCACGCTGTTCTTCACCGACACGTCCGGCACCCTCTGTGCCTGGCGCCCCGGGGCCGCTCCCGTGCCCCTGCTCCCCGCGGCGGGCCCCGGCCCGGTAGCGGCCGTCCGCTGCGAACTCGACGGCCGCGACTGCACGTTGCTGGCCCAGTGCACGCCCTCCGGCCGGGTCGCCTTCGCGGCGTACCCCGCCGAGCAGGAGTCGGCGGGCGCCTGGTGGACCGAGTCCGGGCCACGACTGCCCGCCGACGCCGAGGTCTCCCTCGCCCTGGACGCCGGCGACCGGGTGGTGGCGGCGGCCCTCTCCCCGTCGACGGGACAACTCCTGCTGACCCGCCGCAAGGACGAGCCGGGACTGGCGCTCACGGCGTGGCAGGCGGTCTGACGGAAGCGGAGCACCCGGCCCACCGCCTCCACCGCCTTCGGCGCGGAGGTCCTGTCGGTGCCCACGTGACCGAAGGGGGCGGGCCGCACGGATCGTCACCGTGCGGCCCGCCCCCTGTGCCAGGGGCGTTCCCTTACGCCGGAACGCTCGCCACGCCCGGCTCCAGGAACCGCTTCCCGTTCACCCGCTCCGACACGCCCTCGCGGTCCAGGTACGGCGTGATGCCGCCCAGGTGGAAGGGCCAGCCGGCGCCGGTGATCAGGCAGAGGTCGATGTCCTGGGCCTCGGCGACGACGCCCTCGTCGAGCATCAGGCCGATCTCCTGCGCCACCGCGTCCAGGACGCGGGTGCGGACCTGCTCCTCCGTCAGGACGGTGTCGCCCTGCCTCAGCAGCGCGGCGACCTCCGGGTCGAGCTCCGGCTTGCCGCTGTCGTAGACGTAGAAGCCGCGCTTGCCCGCCTCGACGACCGCCTTCAGGTTCGGGGAGACCGTGAAGCGGTCCGGGAACGCGCCGTGCAGCGTCTCGGAGACGTGCAGGCCGATCGCCGGGCCGACCAGCTCCAGCAGGACCAGCGGGGACATCGGCAGGCCGAGCGGCTCCACCGCCTTCTCCGCCACCTCGACCGGCGTGCCCTCGTCGATGACGTTCTGGATCTCGCCCATGAAGCGGGTCAGGATGCGGTTCACGACGAACGCCGGGGCGTCCTTGACGAGAACGGCCGTCTTCTTCAGCTTCTTGGCCACCGCGAACGCGGTCGCCAGCGAGGCGTCGTCGGTCTGCTCGCCGCGCACGATCTCCAGCAGCGGCAGGATCGCGACCGGGTTGAAGAAGTGGAAGCCGACGACCCGCTCGGGGTGCTGCAGCTTCGACGCCATCTCCGACACCGACAGGGAGGACGTGTTCGTCGCCAGGATCGCGTGCGCCGGGGCGACCGCCTCGACCTCCGCGAACACCTTCTGCTTGACGCCCATCTCCTCGAAGACCGCTTCGATGATGAAGTCGGCGTCCGCGAAGCCCTCGGCCTTGTCCAGGACACCCGTCACCAGGGCCTTCAGGCGGTTGGCCTTGTCCTGGTTGATACGGCCCTTGCCGAGCAGCTTGTCGATCTCGGCGTGGACGTAGCCCACGCCCTTGTCGACGCGCTCCTGGTCGATGTCTGTGAGGACGACCGGGACCTCCAGACGGCGCAGGAAGAGCAGAGCGAGCTGGGAGGCCATCAGGCCGGCGCCGACGACGCCCACCTTGGTGACCGGGCGGGCCAGCGACTTGTCCGGGGCGCCGGCGGGGCGCTTGCCGCGCTTCTGCACCAGGTTGAAGGCGTAGATGCCGGAGCGCAGTTCGCCGCCCATGATCAGGTCGGCCAGCGCCCGGTCCTCGGCGTCGTAGCCCTGCTGGAGGTCGCCGTTCTTGGCGGCGGCGATGATGTCCAGGGCGCGGTAGGCGGCCGGGGCGGCACCGTGCACCTTGCCGTCCGCGATGGAGCGGCCGCGCGCGACGGCCCGGTCCCAGGCCTCGCCGCGGTCGATCGCCGGACGCTCGACGGCGATCTCACCCTTGAGGACGGACGCCGTCCAGATCAGCGACTGCTCCAGGAAGTCCGCACCCTCGAAGATCGCGTCCGCGATCCCGAGCTCGTAGACCTGCCCGCCCTTGAGCTGCTTGTTCTGGTTGAGGCTGTTCTCGATGATGACCGAGACGGCCTTGTCGGCGCCGATCAGGTTCGGCAGCAGCGTGCAGCCGCCCCAGCCCGGGACCAGACCGAGGAAGACCTCGGGCAGCGAGAACGCGGGGAGCGCCGCCGACACCGTGCGGTAGGAGCAGTGCAGGCCGATCTCGACGCCGCCGCCCATGGCCGCGCCGTTGTAGTACGCGAAGGTCGGCACGGCCAGCGTCGCGAGGCGCTTGAAGACGTCGTGGCCGCCCTTGCCGATGGCCAGCGCGTCCTCGTGCCGCTTCAGCAGCTCGACGCCCTTGAGGTCGGCGCCGACCGCGAAGATGAACGGCTTGCCGGTGACGCCGACGCCGACGATGTCGCCGTCCGCGGCCTCCTTCTCGACCTGGTCGATCGCGGCGTCGATGTTCGCCAGCGACTGCGGGCCGAGGGTGGTCGGCTTGGTGTGGTCGTGACCGTTGTCCAGGGTGATCAGGGCGAAGCGCCCGGCGCCCAGGGGCAGGTCGAAGTGGCGCACGTGCGCCTGCGTGACGACCTCGCCGGGGAACAGCTCGGCCGCACCCTTCAGCAGCTCTGCGGTGGTGCTCACTTGTCCCCCTCGAAGTGCGGGTTCTCCCAGATGACCGTCGCGCCCATGCCGAAGCCGACGCACATGGTGGTCAGGCCGTAGCGGACGTGCGGCTGTTCCTCGAACTGGCGGGCCAGCTGCGTCATCAGACGGACGCCGGAGGAGGCCAGCGGGTGGCCGAAGGCGATGGCGCCGCCGTACTGGTTGACGCGCGCGTCGTCGTCGGCGATGCCGTAGTGCTCCAGGAACGCGAGGACCTGGACGGCGAAGGCCTCGTTGATCTCAAACAGGCCGATGTCCGAGATGGACAGGCCCGCCTGGGCGAGGGCCTTCTCCGTGGCCGGGATCGGGCCGTAGCCCATGACCTCCGGCTCGACGCCCGCGAAGGCGTACGAGACGAGGCGCATCTTGACCGGCAGGCCGTTCTCGCGGGCGAAGTCCTCGCTCGCGATGAGGGACGCGGTGGCGCCGTCGTTCAGACCGGCCGCGTTGCCCGCGGTGACCCGGCCGTGCACGCGGAACGGCGTCTTCAGACCGGCCAGGTTCTCCAGCGTGGTGCCCGGGCGCATCGGCTCGTCGGCGGTGACCAGGCCCCAGCCCGTCTCACCGCCCTCGGGGCTGGTGCGGCGCACCGAGATCGGCACCAGGTCGGCCTGGATCTGGCCGTTGGCGTACGCCTTGGCGGCCTTCTCCTGGGAGCGCACGGCGTACTCGTCGGCGCGCAGCTTGGTGATGCTCGGGTAGCGGTCGTGCAGGTTCTCGGCGGTCATGCCCATGAACAGGGCGGACTCGTCGACCAGCTTCTCGCTGACGAACCGCGGGTTCGGGTCGACGCCCTCGCCCATCGGGTGGCGGCCCATGTGCTCGACGCCGCCCGCGATGGCGACGTCGTACGCGCCGAAGGCGACCGAACCGGCCACCGTGGTGACGGCGGTCAGGGCGCCCGCGCACATGCGGTCGATGGAGTAGCCCGGGACCGAGGTGGGCAGGCCCGCGAGGATGCCGGCGGTGCGGCCGATGGTCAGGCCCTGGTCACCGATCTGCGTGGTCGCGGCGACGGCGACCTCGTCGATCTTCTTGGGGTCGAGACCGGGGTTGCGGCGCAGCAGCTCCCGGATCGCCTTCACGACCAGGTCGTCGGCGCGGGTCTCGTGGTAGATGCCCTTCGGGCCCGCCTTGCCGAACGGGGTGCGGACGCCGTCGACGAAGACGACGTCCCTGACGGTACGAGGCACGATGGCTCTCCTCCAGGGTGCGGGATGGCACTGCACTGCTGCGGCACGCTGAGCGTGCGCTCAGGCCCATGCTACTTATGAGTAACGTAGCTGCCCAGCCCCCCGGGCCCAAGCGGCGAAGGTCACACCCGCAGGCCGGGCGGACATCACCCCGTCGGCGGTACCCGCGGGGCGGGGCGCCGCCGGAACGGTCCCGCGCCCCCGCCCCCCGTCCGTCAGGCCTGCTCCGCCTCCCGGGCCAGGGCCGCCACCAGTACCGGCGTCACCTGTTCCACCTGCCAGGGCCGGGCGCCGTGGGCGGTGAGGGCCGCGGCCACGGAGTCCCGGTCGGCCGGCTTCGGCGGCTCCCAGCAGACCCTGCGCACGGTGTCCGGGGTGATCAGGTTCTCCTGCGGCATGTTCAGTTCCTCGGCCAGTGCCGACACCTCCGCCCGCGCCGCGGACAGCCGGGCGGCGGCCGCCGGGTCCTTGTCGGCCCAGGCGCGCGGCGGCGGGGGACCGGTCACCGGCTGGCCCGGCTGGGGCAGTTGCGACTCCGCGAGGCCCTTGGCCCGGTCGACCGCGGCCTGCCACTGCTCCAGCTGCCGGCGGTTCACCCTCCCGAAACCGCCGAGCGCCCCGAGCGCGTGCGCGTTGGCCGGCAGGGCGAGCGCGGCCTCCACGATGGCCGCGTCCCCGAGCACCTTGCCGGGGGAGACGTCCCGGCGCTGGGCGATCCGGTCCCGGGTCTGCCACAGCTCCCGGACGACGGCGAGCTGCCGGCGCCGGCGCACCTTGTGCATGCCGGACGTGCGGCGCCACGGGTCCTTGCGGGGCTCGGGCGGCGGGGCCGAGGCGATCGCGTCGAACTCCTGCCAGGCCCACTCCAGCTTGCCCTGCCGGTCCAGTTCCTTCTCCAGCGCGTCGCGCAGGTCGACGAGGAGCTCGACGTCGAGGGCGGCGTAGCGCAGCCACGGCTCGGGCAGCGGGCGGGTCGACCAGTCGACGGCCGAGTGGCCCTTCTCCAGGACGAAGCCCAGCACGTTCTCGACCATCGCGCCGAGGCCGACCCGGGGGAAACCGGCGAGCCGGCCGGCCAGCTCGGTGTCGAAGAGGCGGGTGGGGACCATCCCTATGTCCCGCAGGCAGGGCAGGTCCTGGGTGGCCGCGTGCAGCACCCACTCGGCTCCGGAGACCGCCGCGCCCAGCTCCGACAGGTCGGGGCAGGCCACGGGGTCGATGAGCGCGGTGCCCGCGCCCTGGCGGCGCAACTGCACCAGGTAGGCGCGCTGGCCGTAGCGGTAGCCGGAGGCGCGCTCGGCGTCGACGGCGACGGGGCCGCTGCCGGCGGCGAAGGCGGCGGTCACCTCGGCGAGGGCGGCCGCGTCGGCGATCACCGGCGGAACTCCCTCGCGCGGTTCGAGCAAGGGGGTCGGCGCCTGACCCGCAGAAGATCCGGCGTCGTCCGGAGGGGCGCCTCCGGTGGTTCGCAGGGAAGGGTCTGCTGCGGTTTCGTGGGCGTCGGTCACCGGTCAAGGGTATCGGTGTATGCCCGGTACCCGCCGACGGAACGTTCCGTCGGCGGATACCGGGGGATCGTGAACCGGACAGGCCGGTGAAAGACCGGGCTCATGGGGGAGGGGGTGGTCGGGGAGCGGACGGGGGTCGGGGCGGTCAGTGGATGATGCCGGTCCGCAGGGCCACCGCCACCATGCCGGCGCGGTCTCCCGTGCCGAGCTTGCGGGCGATGCGGGCCAGGTGGCTCTTGACGGTCAGGGCGGACAGGCCCATGGAGACGCCGATCGCCTTGTTCGACTGGCCCTCCGCGACCAGTCGCAGCACCTCGACCTCGCGGCCGGAGAGCTCGCGGTAGCCGCCCGGGTGGCTCGGGGCACCCGGGGGGCGGCGGTGCAGTCGGGCGGCGGCGCCCCCGATGGGGGCGGCACCGGGCCGGGTGGGGAGCCCGATGTTGGTGCGGGTGCCGGTGACGACGTAGCCCTTCACACCGCCGGCGAGGGCGTTGCGGACGGCGCCGATGTCGTCGGCGGCGGACAGGGCGAGCCCGTTGGGCCAGCCCGCGGCGCGGGTCTCGGACAGCAGGGTGAGGCCGGAGCCGTCGGGGAGGTGGACGTCTGCGACGCAGATGTCACGGGGGTTGCCGATGCGGGGACGAGCCTCCGCGACGGACGAGGCCTCGATGACATCGCGCACACCGAGCGCCCAGAGATGGCGGGTGACGGTGGAACGGACGCGCGGGTCGGCCACGACCACCATGGCGGTCGGCTTGTTCGGGCGGTAGGCGACCAGGCTTGCGGGCTGCTCGAGGAGAACGGACACCAGGCCTCCTGGGGTGAGGGACGGGGCCGGCTCCTGGGGGACGAAGCCGGGACGAACCGTGCTTTCAAGGTCACAGTCGTCTTCGGCACCGAACCCGTCCGCCTTTAGGGAATGATCACGATCTGGTGAGTAACAATCCGAGCAATTCGGACACGCGGTCGATCATTCGAAGATCGAACGGTTTCAATCTCTGTCGATACGAGGCCGAAAGTGGCCGTATCGACAAAGTGACCGAAGGGTCGGCGTGCGTCCACGGCGTGATCGGCCGACACCGGCTCCCGGCGGGACCGCGGACCTGGCGGAACCGTGGCCCTGGCGTGACTGCGGTCCTGGCGGAACCGTGCCCCTGGCGGGACTGCGGCCCTAGCGGGACTGCGGTCCGCGCCGCTGCGGCAGCGTGACGATCGACGCGTCGCCCGGACCGGCCGGCGGCAACCCCGCGACCTGGGCCAGCAGATCGCACCACGACGCGAGATGGGCGGCGGTGTCCGGCACCCCGCCCAGGCCCTCGCGGGGCGTCCAGGAGGCCCGGATCTCGATCTGCGAGGCGGGCGGACGCGCCGACAGCCCGCCGAAGTAGTGGGAACTCGCCCGGGTGACGGTGCCGCTGGGCTCGCCGTAGGTCAGGCCGCGCGCCTGGAGGGCGCCCGTGAGCCAGGACCAGCACACGTCCGGCAGCAGCGGATCCGCGGCCATCTCCGGCTCCAGCTCGGCGCGCACCAGGGTGACCAGCCGGAAGGTGCCCCGCCAGGCGTCGTGGCCGGCCGGATCGTGCAGCAGCACCAGCCGCCCGTCGGCCAGGTCCTCGTCACCGTCGACGACCGCGGCCTCCAGCGCGTACGCGTACGGCGCGAGCCGCTGCGGCGCACGCGTCGGCTCCACCTCGACCTGCGGCCGCAGCCGCGCGGTCCTGAGGGCGTCGACGGCGGCCGTGAACGGCGGCGGTGCCCCACCGCCCGGTTGCCGCGCGCCCCCCTCGGCGTCCTTCGGTTCGTCCATTCCGCCAGCGTCGTCCGACAGTCGTCCCTGAGCCGCAGCCATGCGGGGAAGATTAAGCGGAACGGCGTCCCGGCGCAGGGAGGAACACCCGCGTGCGGGCGCGATGTCCGGATCACGTGGTATCGCGGGGGCGCGCCGGGACCCCGGCGGGGGTGCGCGCGCCCCGGCCCCGCCCGCCCGCACCCGGGGGCGGGCGCGGGCCCGGGGACATGCGAGACTTGCCGCTGTGAGTGCCAACCAGAGCCCCGCGGGCAAGCAGCCGACCGCCACGTACGACTCCGCCTTCCTCAAGGCGTGCCGGCGTGAGCCGGTGCCGCACACGCCCGTGTGGTTCATGCGGCAGGCCGGCCGCTCACTGCCGGAGTACCGCAAGGTGCGCGAGGGCATCCCGATGCTCGAGTCCTGCATGCGGCCGGAACTGGTCACCGAGATCACCCTCCAGCCGGTGCGCCGGCACGGCGTGGACGCGGCGATCTTCTTCAGCGACATCGTGGTCCCGCTCAAGGCCATCGGCATCGACCTCGACATCAAGCCGGGCATCGGCCCGGTCGTCGAGAAGCCGGTCCGCACCCGCGAGGACCTGGCCCGGCTGCGCGACCTGACCCCCGAGGACGTCTCGTACGTCACCGAGGCGTACGGCCTGCTCACCCGCGAGCTCGGCGCCACCCCGCTGATCGGCTTCGCGGGCGCCCCGTTCACCCTCGCGAGCTACCTCGTGGAGGGCGGCCCGTCCCGCAACCACGAGCACACCAAGGCCCTCATGTACGGCGACCCCGAGCTGTGGGCCGACCTGCTGGACCGGCTCGCCGACATCACGGCCGCCTTCCTCACGGTGCAGATCGAGGCGGGCGCGAGCGCCGTCCAGCTCTTCGACTCCTGGGTCGGCGCCCTCGCCCCCGCGGACTACCGCCGCTTCGTGCAGCCCGCCTCCCGCAAGGTGTTCGAGGCCGTCGCCGGGTACGGCGTGCCGCGCATCCACTTCGGTGTGGGCACCGGCGAGCTGCTCGGCGACATGGGCGAGGCCGGCGCGGACGTCGTCGGCGTCGACTGGCGCGTCCCGCTGGACGAGGCCGCCCGCCGCGTCGGCCCCGGCAAGGCGCTCCAGGGGAACCTGGACCCCGCCGTCCTCTTCTCCTCCCGAGAGGCGGTCGAGGCCAAGACCCGCGAGGTCCTCGACGCGGCGGCGGGCCTGGAGGGCCACGTCTTCAACCTCGGCCACGGCGTCCTGCCGTCCACCGACCCGGACGCGCTGACCCGGCTCGTGGAGTACGTCCACACCCGAACCGCCCGCTGACCCCCGCGCACCACCCGCGCGGCGCGCGCCGCGCGGGTCAGGCGGCGAGCAGCACGGCGACGACCTGGGCGGCGAGCAGTCCCCCGTAGAAGCAGACCGGGGTGGGCGAGAACGCCGCCTTCACCGCTCCCGCGCGTTCCCGGCCCGGCTCCACGTCCATCGCGAACGGCTCCACGGCCACCTCCGGACGCCGCACCCGGTCGTACAGGCGCCGGTACAGGCGCTCCCGGTACATGAAGTAGCCGTCGAGGAGCCAGAACGCCAGGACCGGCGCCAGACTGACCGCCGCGACGGCCCGGTCGTCGGCGCGGACGGCGAACGCGAGCAGCGCGCCGGTGACCGTCAGCGACCAGCCCTTGATCAGGAACGAGTTGTTGCCCATCCGGGCCACGACCATCTGGATCAGCTCGAGATGCTTGATCCGGCCTTCGTCCAGCACCGGGCCGTCCCCCGCCGCCATCGGTTCCCCCAAGCCGTCGACCAGTCCGGCCCGGAGCATACCCGCCCCCGCGGGGGCGGCGGTCGAGGTCTCCTTCGCGCCCACCGGCATGCAGGCCGCCGCCGACACTGCCGGAAACCGGCAATGCGCGCACGGGGGCCGCCCGGGCAGCATGGACCGCGGGGAGCACATCGGATGGTTCCGGTGCCGGTCACACGGGTGGCCGACGCCGGAACCCGGGGGGAGGCCGGGCGATGCGGACGGTGATCACGGCCGCCACCGGCCCGCCCACCCTCGTGCTGACCGCGGCCCTCGTCGTGGTCGTGTGCTTCTGGCTGCTGGTCGCCGCGGGAGCGGCCCGCGCCGACGCCTTCGACACGGACCTGGATCTGCGCGCATGGCGCATGGACGGGGTGCCCGTGTCGGTCGCGCTGTCCCTGCTGACGTCGCTCGCCTGGTGCGCGGGCGTCGGCGCCGCCGTCCTGCCGGCCCTCGTCCTGCCGCCGGGGCCCGGCACCGGACTGCCGCGCCTGCTCCTCCCCTTCGCGGCCCCGTTCGCCGCCTGGCCGGCCACCCGGCTGCTCGTACGCCGGCTGCGCCCGCCCCGCCCCGCCGCACCCGCCCCGGAACGTTCCGGCGGCAGGCGCCCGGACCCCCGCCGGGAAACCGCGCGCGACGCCGTGTCCGGGGCGTACGGCCGTACGGAGGGCGCGCACCGCGCGGACCGGGCCGCCGGAGCGGGGCCTCCCGCGGCGCCCGGGTCCCGCTACCAGCCCGGTCGCGCCCGTCTGCCGAACAGCAGTCCGCGCGGCTCCGGCGGGGGCGGAGTACCGGGCCGCAGCGGCCAGGCGAGCAGCATGCCGGCCAGGAAGCCGACGACATGGGCCATGTACGCCACGGTGCCCGCGTCGGTGACGGCCCCGCCGGACGAGTAGACCGCCTGGAGCCCGAACCAGAAGCCCAGCACGATCCAGGCCGGCAGACGCAGCGGCAGGAAGATCAGGAAGGGGACGAGGACCCAGACGCGGGCCTTGGGGTACAGCACCAGATAGGCGCCGAGCACCCCGGCGATCGCGCCCGACGCGCCGATCAGCGGAGCGGTCGAGTCCGCGTCGAAGAGGGCGAAGCCGTAGGTCGCCGCGTAGCCGCACACGCCGTAGAACAGCAGGTAGCGCAGGTAGCGCAGGTGGCCCATGCGGTCCTCGACGTTGTTGCCGAAGATCCACAGGAAGAGCATGTTGCCCAGCAGGTGCAGCCAGCCCCCATGCAGGAACATCGCCGTCAGGACGCTCAGCTCGGGGGACTTGTCGTAGTCCGGCGGGCCGATCACGCAGCCCGGCCCCCGCGGGCCCACCCCGGTCTCGCCGGTCGGCACCAGCCGGGGCAGCCGGTGCTGCAGCAACTCCTGGGGCACCGCCGCGTAGTGGTCCAGGAACGCCTGGAGATGGCACATCTGCGCGAGACCGCCCCCGCCCGTCACCGAACCGGTCATGCCGGGGGTGAACAGGAAGACCAGGACGTTCGCGAGGATCAGGGCATACGTCACCCAGGGCGTACGGCGCGCCGGGTTCACGTCATGGACGGGGATGACCACGGGTCACTACTGCCCGCTCGACGGGCGGTGAATCGGTACGCCCCCCGAACACCCCCGTCCGTGGGCGCGCACGTCCTCCCGACCGCCCCGGCGCCGGCGACCGCCCCGGCGTCCGTGCCGTCCCCGCCCTCGCGCTCCCCGGCCGAGCGGGCGCGGCAGGCCGGCGGCCGGACCGACGGCGCGGTGCGACCCGGGGCCGTCAACGGCGCTGTTCCACCGCCCTCGCCGCCTTGCGGGCCGCCACCAGCACGGGGTCCCACACCGGGGAGAACGGCGGCGCGTACCCCAGGTCCAGGGACGTCATCTGCTCCACCGTCATCCCGGCGGTGAGGGCCACCGCGGCGATGTCGACCCGCTTGCCCGCGCCCTCGCGGCCGACGATCTGCACGCCGAGCAGCCGACCGGTGCGCCGCTCGGCGAGCATCTTCACCGTCATGGGGGAGGCGCCCGGGTAGTACCCGGCGCGGCTGGTGGACTCGACGGTGACCGAGACGAACCGCAGTCCCGCCCGCAGCGCGTCCTTCTCGCGCAGCCCGGTCCGCGCGATCTCCAGGTCGCAGACCTTGCTGACCGCCGTGCCGACCACGCCCGGGAAGGTGGCGTAACCCCCGCCCGCGTTGGTGCCGATGACCTGCCCGTGCTTGTTGGCGTGCGTGCCCAGCGGGATGTGCCGCTCCTGCCCGGAGACCAGGTCGAGCACCTCCACGCAGTCGCCGCCGGCCCAGACGTTCTCGTGCCCGCGCACGCGCATCGCCAGGTCGGTCAGCAGTCCGCCGTGGGCGCCGAGCGGCAGACCGGCCCCGGCGGCGAGCGAGGTCTCGGGGCGCACGCCGATGCCGAGCACCACCACGTCCGCCGGGTACTCGGCGTCCTCGGTGGCCACCGCGCGGACCCGGCCGTCGTCACCCGTCAGCACCTTGGTGACCTCGGCGTCGTTCACCATGGTGATGCCGAGGCCCTCCATCGCCTCGCGCACCATCCGGCCCATGTCCGGGTCGAGCGTCGACATCGGCTCCCGGCCGCGGTTGACGACCGTCACCTCGTACCCGCGCTTGATGAGCGCCTCGGCCATCTCCACGCCGATGTACCCGGCCCCGACGACCACCGCGTGCCGTCCCCGCGTGCGGGCCAGCGTGTCGAGCAGCGCCTGCCCGTCGTCGAGGCTCTGCACCCCGTGCACGCCGGGCGCGTCGCCCCCCGGCATGTCGGGGCGGATCGGACGGGCGCCGGTCGCGATCACGAGCTTGTCGTACGGCGTCCAGGTCTCCGCGCCCGAATCGACGTCACGCGCGCGCACCCGCCCGCCGTCGACGTCGATCTCCGTCACCTCGGTGCGCATCCGCAGGTCGATGCCGCGCGAGCGGTGCTCCTCGGGCGTGCGGGCGATCAGACGGTCCCGTTCGGGGACGTCGCCGCCGACCCAGTAGGGGATGCCGCACGCCGAGAACGAGCTGAAGTGACCGCGCTCGAACGCCACGATCTCCAGTTCGTCCGGATCCCTCAGCCGGCGTGCCTGCGACGCCGCGGACATCCCCGCGGCGTCGCCGCCGATCACGACCAGCCGCTCCCGCGCGCTCCTCGCGCCGCCGGCCCCGTCCGTCCCGCTCGCACCGCTCATGCTCATGCGAACACGCTACGCGGGCGCGGCGTTTCCGTTCCGCTCGCCCGTCCCTTCGGCGGGCGTGCCCCCCGGTACCGGCCGGGCCGTCGGCAGCGGACCGGCCGCCGTCGTCACCGGCGGGGCCTCGGGGCGGCGCGGCAGCCGGGGCCGCACCACCCGCAGCCACAGCAGCGCGAGCAGCGCCGCCACCGCGGCGAACGGCAGGACCGCGCCGAACACCACCGCCACCCAGCGCAGCATCGTCACGAACGCGTCCCAGCCGCCCGCCAGCGCGTCCGTGAACCCCGGGTCGTCGTCCCCGGCGGCCTCCTTCTCCACCGGCGTCCCGGACAGGGAGAGGGTGATCGTGGCCAGGCTGGTGCGGTCCTTCAGGGACGCCTGCCGGGCGAGCAGCGCCTCCAGCTCGGCCTGACGGGAACTCAGCTCCCCCTCCAGCGTCACCACGTCGCTCAGCCTGGTGGCGCGGTCCATCAGCTCGCGCACCCGGGCCACGCTGGCGCGCTGCGACGCGATGCGGCTCTCCACGTCCACGACCTGGTCGGTGACGTCCTCCGCCTTCGCGTCGCGCTCCAGGAGCGTGCCGGCGCCCTCCAGTTCGGTCAGGACGTCCTGGTACGCGCCGACGGGCACGCGCAGGACGAGCCGGGTCCGTTCGCGGCCGTCCTCGTCCCGGCTGGTGGTCTCGTCCCCGACGTAGCCGCCCGCGTTCTCGGCCGTGGCGCGCGCCCCCTCCAGCGCCTTGGGGACGTCCTCGACCCGCACCGTCAGGGAGGCGGTGCGGATGATGCGGCTCGCGGTGGCCTTCGGCGGCGCGGTCGCCCCGGAGCGGTCCGACTCCGGGCCCGCCGCGCCCTTGCCGTCGCCGTCGTTCGCCGGGGCGGCCGCCTTGGCGTCGCTCGCGCCGCCGGAGTCGCCGCCGTCGGCACTGCATCCGGTGAGCGCGAGGGCCGCGGCCAGCAGGACGGCGGCCGCGGCCGGAACGGCTCGCAGGGAAGGTGGTGTACGCACAGGGCCCCCCGGGGTCGGTGTCGACTGTCGTTCCTATGACGTCGCGAGGGGCGCGGACGACGGCGCGGAACGGTCGCGAAGAGGTCACGGTCCGGACTCGCCCGCCCGGACCCGTCCGCGGGCACGCGGCACCCGGCCTGGCGGCCGGGGAGCCGGCGGGGTCTGAGAGGCTTGGGGCATGTGCGCAAGCGAGATCCCGGCGGGCCCGACACCCGCGGACACGGGGCACGTCGTCGTCATCGGGGCCGGCATCGCCGGACTGGCCGCCGCCCACCGGCTGCTGGAGCGCGGGGCCCGCGTGACCGTGCTGGAGGCCTCGGACCGCGTCGGCGGCAAGCTGCTGCCCGGCGAGATCGCCGGCGTCCGGGTCGACCTCGGCGCCGAGTCGATGCTGGCCCGCCGCCCCGAGGCCGTCGGCCTCGCCCGCGCGGCCGGTCTCGCCGGCCGGCTCCAGCCGCCGGCCACCGCGTCGGCCTCGCTGTGGACCCGCGGCGCGCTGCGCCCCATGCCCAAGGGCCACGTCATGGGCGTCCCCGGCACCGCCGCCGCCCTGGCCGGCGTGCTGTCGCCGGAGGGCCTCGCCCGCATCGAGCGCGACGCCGAGCTGCCCCGCACCGAGGTCGGCGACGACGTGGCGGTCGGGGAGTACGTGGCGGCGCGCCTGGGCCGCGAGGTCGTCGACCGGCTCGTCGAGCCGCTGCTGGGCGGGGTCTACGCGGGCGACGCGTACCGCCTCTCGCTGCGCTCGGCCGTCCCCCAGCTCTTCGAGGCCGCCCGCACCCACACCTCCCTGACCGAGGCGGTGCGCGCCCTCCAGGGCCGCACGGCCACCTCCCCGCCCGGCGGCCCGGTGTTCATGGGCATCGAGGGCGGCATCGGCACCCTCCCGCTCGCGGTCGCGGAGTCGGTGCGGGCGCGGGGCGGCGAGATCGTCACCGGGGCGCCCGTGACGCAGCTGCGCCGCACCGCTCCGGACGGCGGCTGGCGGGTCGTCGCCGGCGACCGGGTGCTGCACCCCGGGGCGGTAGTCGTCGCCGTGCCCGCCCGGCCCGCCGCCGAGCTGCTGCGCGCCGAGGCCCCCGCCGCCGCGGCCGAGCTGTCCGCGGTGGAGTACGCCTCGATGGCCCTGGTCACCCTCGCCTACCGCCGCCGCGACGCCGCCGCCCTCCCGGAGGGCAGCGGCTTCCTCGTGCCGCCGGTCGACGGGCACACCGTCAAGGCGTCCACCTTCGCCTCCCGCAAGTGGGGCTGGATCGCCGACGAGGACCCGGAGCTGGTCGTCCTGCGCGCCTCGGTGGGCCGGTACGGCGAGACGGAGATCCTCGGCCGCGACGACGACGGGCTCGTCGCCGTGTCCCGGCACGACCTGGAGGAGGCCACCGGCCTGGCCGCCGCTCCGGTCGCCACCCGCGTCACCCGCTGGCAGGACGGCCTGCCGCAGTACCCCGTCGGCCACCACGCGCGCGTGGCCCGCGTCCGCGCCCACGTCGCGAAGGTCCCGGGCCTCGCCGTGTGCGGCGCCGCCTACGACGGCGTCGGCATCCCGGCGAGCATCGCGAGCGCGTACGCGGCCGTCGACCAGATCCACGGGGACCCGCGCGGTGTGGACGAGCTCACCGCCCACCCGGTGCAGAGCCTGCACGGCGGAGCGGGAGAATAGGGTCATGAGTGACGACGCCACCACCCCCGCCGCCGACCGGATCCCCAACAAGGGCAAGCTGGCCAAGGACCTCAACGAGGTCATCCGCTACACCCTCTGGTCCGTCTTCAGGCTCAAGGACGTGCTCCCCGAGGACCGCGCGGGCTACGCCGACGAGGTCCAGGAGCTGTTCGACCAGCTCGCCGCCAAGGACGTGACGGTCCGCGGCACCTACGACATCTCCGGGATGCGCGCCGACGCCGACCTCATGATCTGGTGGCACGCCGAGACCAGCGACCAGCTCCAGGAGGCGTACAACCTCTTCCGCCGCACCAAGCTGGGCCGCGCGCTCACGCCGGTCTGGTCGAACATGGCGCTGCACCGCCCCGCCGAGTTCAACCGCTCGCACATCCCGGCGTTCCTCGCCGACGAGACGCCGCGCAACTACGTCAGCGTCTACCCGTTCGTGCGCTCCTACGACTGGTACCTGCTGCCCGACGAGGACCGCCGCCGCATGCTCGCCGACCACGGCAAGATGGCCCGCGGCTACCCGGACGTGCGCGCCAACACGGTCGCGTCCTTCTCGCTGGGCGACTACGAGTGGCTCCTCGCGTTCGAGGCCGACGAGCTGGACCGCATCGTCGACCTCATGCGCCACCTGCGCGGCTCCGAGGCCCGCATGCACGTCCGCGAGGAGGTCCCGTTCTACACGGGGCGCCGCAAGGACATCGCCGAGCTGGTGGCCGGGCTGGCCTGACCCGGCGCGACGCGCTCCTTCTCGAACGCGTCGGAGGGACGGGCCGGGGCGGGCCGCGGCCCCTGGGCGAAGCCCTTCGGGTCCTGGCAGGACAGCGGCGCGCAGGGGGCGACGCCGCGCGGGGCGTAGCCGACCAGGTCGTACGCCGCCGCGATCCGCCTCCACTGCGGCGTCAGGCCGGTGAGCGGGACGTACAGCGAGCCGGTGCCCGGCCCGCCCGCCCGGTGGGCCAGGGCGCCCCGCCCCGGCACCTCGCGCCCGCTGTCGTGCGGGTCCTCGCGCGTGGCCCGCACCCGGCTGACGGTGAGCGTGATCCGCTCGCCGTCGGGGTGCGCGTAGTCGAGGGGGACGGTGACGGTGCCGCAGCGCAGGGCGGCGGGCAGGTCCTTTGCCCCCGGGCACCTGCCGAACGCGATGCCGGTCCCGGCGGCGCGCGCGGCGGCCACGGCCGTGCCGCGCGCCCCGGGGGTCACGGGCGCCCCCGGGCCCGTCCGCCCCAGGGGTCACGGTCCCGGGGCGGTGGCGAGGGCGCTCAGCAGCAAGGTCCCGGCGGCCGGGAGGGGGACGGCAGCTCGCATCGGGTGTCCCTTCGGTGCGCGACGGCGACGGAAGGGATGTTTCGTCCGGTGACCGGGCGAGGCGAGCACCGCCCTTGGGTGTCGGCGCCGGATGCCGCCGTACGCGGTGCCGGGCGTCCGGCTCAGCCCTGCCGCTCGCGGTGTTCCCCGAGGTACTCCTCCCGGTGCGCGAAGGCCGCCCGCAGGTCCGGTTCACCGACGGCGTGGACGCCGCGTACGGCGACGGACGTGAGGTACGTGCGCTCGTCCGCCGTGCCGTCGGCCTCCCGGGCGAGCGTGCCGAGCAGCCGCTGTCCCGCCGGTGAGGCCCAGCGCGAGTACGGGTGGACCTCCATCCGCGCGATCGCCAGGGAGCTCAGGGTCAGGACGAGCGGCAGCGCGAACCACAGGGCGATCAGGTGGCGCGGCACGTCCGCCGGGACGGGCAGCGCCAGCGCGGCGGCGCCCAGCGCGCACACGGTCAGCGCGGCGAGCCGCACCCGCCGGACCCCGGCCGCGATGCTGCGGGCCCCGTCCGGCACGGCGAGGCCCGCGCCGACCAGCCGGTCCGCCAGGGCCCGTACCGCGTCGGCGGTGTCGGCGGCGGCCCGCACCGGCGCTATCCGGGACTGCCCCTGCGGCCCTATGGCCCCGATGACCGACCGTTCCATCTCGTCCCGGCCGCGCGGATCGACGACCGTCGCCCAGCCGGTGTGCGCGAGCAGCAGGCGACGCTGGCGCGCCATGGACACCAGCGTCAGGTCGGCGACCCGCCGGGGACCGCCGGACAGGAACGCCGCCTCGTACAGCGTCAGGGCGTGCGCGTGGCCCGCGGCCCCGGTGTCGGAGGCGGCCGCGCGCACGGCGGCCAGGCACAGCCGTGTGCAGGCCGCACCGGCGACGACCCAGGCCGGCAGCAGGAGGAGAACCCAGAACATGCCGTACTTCTATGCCAGGGGATCACGCCGGCGCCATGCCCTTTTCACATTCCGGGACGCGGTGTGGCCGGTGCGTGACGTTCCGTCCGGCGGCGTCCGCGGTCCGCTCAGCGGCGCAGCAGCACCCGCCGGGCCGCGCGGGCCCACCGGGCCCCGGGCCGCCCCGGTCGCGGCGCCGGCCCCGACCGCTCCAGCCACCACGTCCGCAACTCCCGCCGCGCGCGGGCGTCGCGGGGCCGGCCGTCCCGCAACAGCAGCCCGGCGAACTCCAGCGCGTCCCGCCGGTACCCGCCGGTCATCGGACGGCCCTGGGCGTACGCGAGGAAGGCGGGCCGGTACTCCGTGCCGAGGATCACCGGCAGTTCCGGCGCGACCTTCGCGACCACGTCCGCCCGCTTCCCGGCGAGCGCCCGCGCCTGCACCCCCAGCCGCACCCGGTCGAACCCCTCGGGCACGGGCGTGCCGGCGACGAGGGAGGACAGCAGCGCGGCCTGCGCGAGGGCGAGGCGCTGACGCACGGCGTCGGGGACGGCGGGGACCTCCCCCCTCCGCGGCGCGGGTGCGGGCCCGGTGGGAACCGCGCCCGACGCCCGCCCCTTGTCCACCGCCGCCCGGATCGCCTCCACCTCGTCCTCCAGCTCGGCGCCCTCGGGGAAGTTCTCGTCGCGCTCCAGCAGCACCCCGGGCGGCGCGACGCGCGAGGCGAGGTCGGTCAGGATGTCCAGCACCGGCCGCGGCACGGGGTGGGCGTGGCTGTCGTGCCAGACGCCGTCGCGCTCGAAGCCGCCCGCGACATGGACGTAGGCGATGGCCTCCACGGGCAGTTCGCGCAGCGCCTCGGACGGGTCCTCGCCGCGGTTGACGTGGTTGGTGTACAGGTTCGCCACGTCGATCAGCAGCCGTACGCCGGTCCGTTCGACCAGCTCGTACAGGAACTGTCCCTCCGTCATCTCCTCGCCCGGCCAGGAGATCAGCGCGGCGATGTTCTCCACGGCGAGGGGCACGGGCAGCGCGTCCTGGGCGGCGCGCACGTTCTCGCACAGCACGTCGAGGGCGTCCCGGGTGCGCGGCACGGGCAGCAGGTGCCCCGCCTCCAGGTGCGGGGAGGCGGACAGCGGCCCGCCCGCACGGACGAACGCGATGTGCTCGGTGACCAGCGGCGAGCCCAGCACCTGAGCCCGTTCGGCCAGGGCCGCCAGCCTGCCCGCGTCGGGCCGCTCGGCGCCGCCGAGGCCGAGCGACACGCCGTGCGGCACGACGGTGACGCCGCGCTCGCGCAGCCGCAGCAGGGATTCCGGCAGATGACCGGGGCAGAGGTTCTCGGCCACGGCCTCGACCCAGTCGATGCCGGGCATCCGCTCCACGACGTCCGCGATCTCCGGCCGCCATCCGATGCCGGTTCCCAGTCGCTCCATGGTCCGTCCCTCCCCGTCGGTTCGACGGGGATATGGCCCGGGGCGTCCGGCGCCAACCCCGGGCTGAGCATGTTCAGAGCAACATCTGAGGTTCGCGGCCCGGGGCGCTACCGCAGCGCCGGGTGGTCCGCCACCACCGTGCACGAGCCCGGCGCGATCTCCGTGAACCCGGCGTCGCGGACCACCGGCAGGCCGCTGGTGGTGAGGCCGTCCCAGCGGGCCGGGTCCGCGGTGCGCACGGCCAGCGGGAAGCCCGCGTCGCGCCAGGCCGCCCGCTCCTCGCCGGACAGCTCCCACCAGGCGAGCTGGGCGCCGTGGCCGGCCTGGGCCATCGCCTTGCCGGCCGACATGTCCAGGCCGGGGTTCGTCCAGAGGACGGGGGCCGACGGGTCGGCGCCGGCCGGGGGCTCCGGGTCGTCGAGGTCGGTGCCGGAGACCTGGAGGCGGGCCAGGTCCTTCGGCCAGCCGTCCAGCGGGACCGGCGGGAAGACCCGCACCTCGGCCGTCTTCCCGTGCACCGTGATGCCCGGCAGCGCCCCGGCCCGCCGCCACTCGGCGCCGCGCGCCCGCCGCACCACCTTGCGGATGCGGGCGTCCTGCCAGTCGCGCATCGCCCGCGCCCACTCGCCGTCGCCGGTCGACCGCTCGTCGCCGAGCATCACCAGCACCGCGCGCGCCGCGGTCTCCAGGGCGTCCGTACGGGCCGGTGGCGCCGCCCGCTCGATGCGGACGACCAGCGGCAGCACGAACTGCGGGGCGAGGTCGCGGTCGCCGGGCTCGGCGCGGAAGGGACTGTCGGGGACGGGTGTCGTCGGCTCGTTGCTCACGCCCCCAGTCTGCCAACCCGCCCGCCGGTCACCCCGAGCAGGCGGTCCGCTGGGCCTCCTGCCATTCGCACCGGGGGCACAGGGTGATGCCCTTGTACGACTCCGGGTGCTCCGTCGGCTCCCGGCACAGCACGCACTCGGCGTACGGCGGTCCGTCGGCCGTGGGCGGGCGGGCCGCGTCGATCAGACAGTAGTCCTCGTCGCTGCTCATGCCTCCAGCGTAGGACGGTCAGCGCCGTCCGTCCGCCGCGCCGATCAGCTCGGACACCTTCACGAAGCGGTAGCCCTGCTCGCGCAGTTCGGGCACGATCGCGCGCACCGCCCGCTCGGTCACCGGGGCGGCGCTGCGGGTGCAGTGCATGACGACCACCGAACCGGGCCGTACGCCGTCCAGCACCTGCCGGGCCACCGCGTCGGCGTCCGTCGCGAACGCGTCCCCGCTCACCACGTCCCACTGCACGGCCGTGACGCCCGCGGGGGTGAGCTCCCCGAGGGCCGTCCTGTCGTAACAGCCGCCGGGGAAACGGAAGTAGGGCATGGGGTCCGGCACCCCGGCCTTCGCGAACGCCGTGTACGCCCGCTCCAGGTCCGACCGCATCCGCTCCCGGGGCACGGTCGGCAGGCCGTAGCAGTCGTCCGTGTAGGCGTAGTGGCTGTAGGAGTGGTTGGCGATCTCGAACTGCGGGTCCAGGCCGAGGGAGCGGGCCTCGTCCGGGTACTCCTCGGCCCATCGCCCGGTCATGAACACCGTGGCCGGCACCTTCAGCCTCCGCAGGGTCGCGATCAGTTGCGGGTTGTCGAACCGTTCGCCCGCCGCCGCCCGGGGTCCCTGGTCCGCGGTCATGTCGGCGTCGAAGGTGAGGGCGACGGTCCTGCCGCCGGTGCGCGGACCGTGCTCGAAGACGGGGGTGAGGCCCGCGGGTCCCGGCGCGAGGGTGGGCGGACGCGAGGGGACGGCCTTCGAGGGACCCGCGGAGGAGGCGGACGGCACCGGGCGGGGGGCCTGCCGGGAACCGGCCGCTCCGCAGGCGGCGAGGGCCACGGAGGCGGCGGCGACGGCGCACAGTGCGGCGATGCGACGTACAAGAATGGTCACCGCACGAACGTATGAGTATGTTGTTCGGTTTGTACGACTATGTGTCGTGTCGTGCCCGAGGGGTCACCCTCCCGGGTCAGGCGGGTCAGATGTCCCGCCGCTCCAGCGGCTTGGTCGCCGGACCCTGGATCACCGTGCCGTCCGTGGCGAACCGCGAGCCGTGGCAGGGGCACTCCCAGGCGCGCTCCGCCGCGTTGAAGTCGACCAGGCAGCCCAGGTGGGTGCAGCGCGGGGAGACCGCGTGCAGGGCGCCGTCGTCGTCCCGGTAGACCGCCAGGCGGTGGCCGTCGACCCGGACCACGGCCCCCTCGCCGGGCGGCAGGGCGTCCACCGGAGGCGCGGGCCTCAGCCGGTCGCCGACGAAGTGGCCGGCCACCTGCGCCTGCGTCTTGAGGAACTGCGGCGCCTCCCGCACCTGCGTCTTCAGCCGCCGCGGGTCGTACAGCCCGCTCCAGGCGCACTCCCGGCCGGTGATCCACGCCGTCAGCAGCAGGCCCGCCATGATGCCGCCGCTCATGCCCCAGCCGCCGAACCCGGTGGCCACGTACGTGTGCCGCGCGCCCTGGTGCAGCGGTCCCACCATGGGCACGGTGTCGGTGGGATCGATGTCCTGCGTGGCCCAGGCGTGGGTGAGGTCCACGCCGGGGAAGCGGTCGCGGGCCCAGGCCGAGAGCCGGCCGAACCGCTCGCGGGTGTCCCCGGTGCCGGGCGTGAAGTGCTCGCCGGTGACGATCAGCAGCCGCCGGCCGTCGTCGAGGGGCGCGGTGCGCACCGACCGGGTGCCCTCGTCCGGCGTGATGTACATCCCGTCGACGTCCCGGTCCGCTCCGACCGGCCCGGCCACGACCAGCTCGCGGCGCGGGGAGAGCCGGGCGAACAGCAGCGCCCGGTCGAACACCGGGTAGTGGGTGGCGACCACGACGTCCCGGGCGGTGACCGACGCGCCCGTGCCGGCCGACACCCGGCACGGCTCGCCCTCGTCCAGACCGTGGACGGTGGTGTCCTCGAAGATCCGCCCGCCGCGCGCCTCCAGGTCCTCGGCGAGGGCCAGCAGGTACTTGCGCGGGTGGAACTGCGCCTGCCCGGTCACCCGGACGGCGCCCGCGACCGGGAACGGCAGCCCGGTCTCCGTCACGAACGACGCCGGCAGCCCCGCCTCCTTCGCGGCCTCGGCCTCGGCCCGCAGCTCGTCCACGCGGCCCGCGTCGCACACGTACGTGTACGAGCTGCGGCTCTCCCACTCGCAGTCGACGCCCAGCTCGTCCACCAGGGCGGCGGCGTGCTCGACCGCCTCCGTCTGCGAGCGCGCGTACAGCCGGGCGCCCTCGGGGCCCCGGGTGCGGCGCAGCTTGTCGTAGACCAGCGTGTGCAGGACGGACACCTTGGCGGTGGTGTGGCCGGTGACGCTCGCGGCGATCCGCCCGGCCTCCAGCACCACCACGCTCCGTCCGGCCCGCGTCAGCTCGTACGCCGTGCTCAGCCCGGCGATCCCGCCGCCGATCACCACCACGTCGGCCTCGATGTCCTCCGCCAGCGGCGGACGGGGGGCACCCGGTGCCGTTTCCAGCCAGTACGAGCCGCTGACCTGCGTGTTCTCCGTCATGCGGCGCCGGGTACCCCACGTTCACGCCGCCCTCACCTGCGCCAGGGACCGGTCACCGCGAAGGTCGTTCCCGGGGTGTAGCAGTTGACGTACATGGTGTCGCCGTCGGGCGAGAACGTGACCCCGGCGAACTCGCCCCACTCGGGCTCCTCGGCCGTGCCGATGTTCTGCCGGCCGCGGGCCATCGCGTACACCTCACCGCGCCGGGTCACCCCGAAGACGTGCTGGGCGCCGTTGCCGTCCTCGCAGACCATGAGGCCGCCGCTGGGCGCCAGGCAGATGTTGTCCGGGGACTCGCCGGGCAGCTGGACGTCGGTGTCCGGGCCGAAGACGATCACCAGGGTCAGACGGCGCCGGTCCGGGTCGTACCGCCAGATCTGGCCGTAGTGGTCGGCTGCCGAGCCCTCGGCGCTGTGGGCGAAGGACGACACGAAGTACACGCTGCGTCCGCCCCAGTAGCAGCCCTCCAGCTTCTGCGCGTGGGTGATGCCGCCCCGGCCGAAGTCCTGGAAGCGGATCGGCGTCGTGGTGGCCAGCGGGTCGGGCACGTCGACCCACTCGACGCCGTCGAACTCGGCGCCCGTCTCCTGGATCGAGGACAGGTCGGACACGCCGGGCACGCGCATCGCCTGGAGCCTGCCGCCCGCCCGCAGCGAGCCCGTGCCGCCCAGCGGCTTCTTCGGCAGGAACCGGTAGAAGAGCCCGAAGGGCCGCTCGAAGGCGTCCTCCGTCTCGTACACGACGCCCCGCTCGGGGTCGACGGCGATCGCCTCGTGCTGGAAGCGGCCCATCGCGGTCAGCGGCACCGCGCCGGTGCGGTGCGGGTCCACCGGGTCGACCTCGAAGATGAAGCCGTGGTCCTTGGTGTAGCCGTTGGTGCCCGCCTTGTCCTCGGTCTCCTCGCAGGTCAGCCAGGTGTGCCAAGGAGTGGGGCCGCCCGCGCAGTTGACGGCCGTACCGGCGATCGCCACCCGCTCGGACAGGACGCGGTTGCGGGAGTCCAGGGTCAGCGCCGTGCACCCGCCCTTGCCCGCCGGGTCGTACGTCAGGCCCTCGACGGCGGGGACGGGGATCCTGCCGTTGGCGCGGTTCTCGTGGTTGCGGACCAGGTGGGTGCGGCCCCGGCCGCCCGGAGAACGCCCGGGAAAGGCTGCCATGCCGTCGTGGTTGGACGGGACCGGGCCCTCACCGGAGCGCAGCGGGTCGCCCTCACGGGACAGGACCTGGTAGCGGAAACCTTTCGGCAGGTCCAGCAGGCCGTCGGGGTCGGGGACCAGGGGGCCGTACCCGCCGTGGCCCGGGGGCTGTGCGGCGGCGGTGCCCGCGAAGAGGTCGGAGAGGGCTCCGGTGAAGGCGATGCCGGCTCCGAGCGCACCGGAGCGGGCGAGCACCTGACGTCGTGTTGCGGACATGGGGAAACCTTCCTGCTGGCGGACAGGACTGTGACCCCGCCGTGTCTATCACCTGCCGGGAGTCCCGGGAACCACGCGTGTAGCACGTGTCACCGGCCGTCACCGCTCCACGGGCCGTTCCTGGGCCTTCTCCAGGAACCGCAGCAGCTCCACCGGGAAGGGCAGGACCAGCGTCGAGTTCTTCTCCGCGGCCACCGCGACCACGGTCTGCAGCAGGCGCAGCTGAAGGGCGGCCGGCTGCTCGGACATCTGCTCCGCCGCCTCGGCGAGCTTCTTCGACGCCTGGAGCTCGGCGTCGGCGTTGATGATCCGGGCCCGCCGCTCCCGGTCGGCCTCGGCCTGCCGGGCCATGGAGCGCTTCATCGTGTCGGGCAGGGAGACGTCCTTGATCTCGACCCGGTCGATCTGCACGCCCCAGCCGACCGCCGGACTGTCGATCATCAGCTCCAGGCCCTGGTTGAGCTTCTCCCGGTCGGAGAGCAGGTCGTCCAGTTCGCTCTTGCCGATGATGGACCGCAGGGAGGTCTGCGCCATCTGGGAGACGGCGAACCGGTAGTCCTCGACCCTGACGAGGGCGTTGGCCGCGTCGACCACCTTGAAGTAGACGACGGCGTCGACCCGCACGGTCACGTTGTCGCGGGTGATGCCCTCCTGCGCGGGCACCGGCAGCGTGACGATCTGCATGTTCACCTTGTGCAGCCGGTCCACGAACGGGACCACCATCGTGAACCCGGGCGGACGCACCTCCCCCGCGAGCCGTCCGAGCCTGAAGACCACTCCGCGCTCGTACTGCTTGACGACCCGCGCCGCCGAGACGACGTAGAGAACCCCGGCGCTTCCGACGACGGCCACCGCGGTCAGCAGCTCCTGGAGCATGACGGCCTCCTCGCCCAGAGGTCCGATTCGTCTGCTCCTGCAACGATATGCCCGGTGCCCGTTCCGGGGCCATGCCCGCAGGCAACGCCCGGAACGGGCACCGGTACGAGCGCCGGGCACGGCGCCCGACAGGCGTCACACCGCGGCCCCGGCCGGTTCCGTGACCTTCACCGGCTCCGTGCCGGCCGCGCTGTGCCGCTCGGCCCAGCTCTCCAGCGCGGTGCGGCAGGCGTGGTCCAGGTGGTGCAGGCCGGACAGGTCCAGCTCGACGGGACGGTCCTGCGGGAGCGCCTCCAGGCTTTCCATGATCCGTGGCAGCCGCAGGAAGGTCGCGTTGCCCGTCAGGTGCGCCTGGACGGGGCCGGCCCCCTTGTCGACGACCTCCAGCCTGAGGTGCGAGGCATCCCAGGCGGTCTTGGCCACGGACAGGGCCAGGCCGATCAACACGCCCTCGAACATGTTCACCGCGACGATCGACACGGCCGTGACCACCAGGATCAGCGCCTCGCCCCGGTGCCCGCGCCACAGCGACACGATGCCGCGGAACGGGATCAGCTTCCAGCCCGCGTGGACCAGGACGCCGGCCAGCGCGGGCAGCGGGATCAGCGCCAGTGCGGACGGCAGCAGCGCGGCGAACAGCAGCAGCCACACGCCGTGCAGCACCCGGGACGCCTTGGTCCGCGCGCCGGCGCCCACGTTGGCGGAGCTGCGCACGATGACCGCGGTCATCGGCAGCGCGCCGAGCAGACCGCACACCGAGTTGCCGGCGCCCTGCGCCATCAGCTCCTTGTCGTACTCGGTGCGCGGGCCGTCGTGCAGCCGGTCCACCGCGGCGGCGCTGAACAGGCTCTCCGCCGACGCGATCAGGGTGAAGGCGGCGATCGTGCCGAGCAGCCCCACGTCCGCCAGCCCGCCGAAGGCGTCCGCGCCGGGCGGCTGGACCGAGTCCAGCAGGCCGTTCACCTCGACGGTCGCCACCGGCAGTCCGAAGACCGCCGTGACCGCCGTGGCCAGTCCGACCGCGCCCAGCGCGCCCGGCACGGCCCGGACCCGCCGGGGCAGCCGCTTCCACAGCACCATCACCGCGATCGTGCCCGCGCCGAGCGCGAGCGAGGTGAGCGCCTCGGTGCTGCCCAGCGCGTCGGCGGCCGCCCCGGGCAGCCCGATGATCTTGTCGATGCCGGAGGCGGGCGCCTCCAGCCCGGCCGCCGAGTAGAGCTGGCCGGCGATGAGCACGAGGCCGATGCCGGCCAGCATGCCCTCGACGACCGACAGGGAGATCGCCCGGAACCAGCGTCCGAGCCCGAGTGCGCCCATCGCGAGCTGGAGCAGCCCGGCGGCCAGCACGATCACGCCGAGCGCGGGCAGTCCGTAGGTGTCGACCGCGCCGAAGACCAGCACGGTCAGGCCGGCGGCCGGACCGGACACCTGAAGGCTGCTGCCCGGCAGGAATCCGGTGACCAGGCCGCCCACGATGCCGGTGACGAGGCCGAGTTCGGCCGGGACGCCGGAGGCGACGGCGACGCCCACGCACAGCGGGAGGGCGACCAGGAACACGACGAGCGAGGCGGTGAGGTCCTGCCGCCAGTGCGGGAACTTGGATATCGCGTCCACGGCGCCGCTCACAGGGTCTCGAACGTGTCGGTGTCCGCGCGGTGCTCGCGCACGGTTCCGGTGTGGACCTCGTAGTACCAGCCGCGCAGGCGCAGCCGGCCGTCGGTCAGCCGCCGCTCGACGCACGGGTAGGAGCGCAGCCGCAGCAACTGGGCCAGGACGTGGTGCCGCACGGCGTCGGCGACCGTGGGGTCGGCGGGGTCGCAGGGCTCCGGCCGGTCCGCGGACCGTGCCAGCCAGTCGCGCACGGCGGGTACGGCGGTCAGGTCGTCGCCGCGCACCAGTGCGCCGACGGCACCGCAGTGCGAGTGGCCGCAGACCACGATGTCGGTGACGCCGAGCACCTCGACGGCGTACTCGATGGTGGCCGCCTCGCCGCTGGGGTGCCCGGCACCGTACGGCGGGACGATGTTGCCCGCGGTGCGCAGCTCGAAGAGCTGGCCGGGGCGGGCGCCCGTGATCAGGGCCGGTACGACCCGGGAGTCGGAGCAGGTGATGAACAGGACTTCGGGTGACTGGCCTTCGGCGTGCCCGGCGAACTCCTCCGGGCGTTGTCCGAACGTGCGGGCGTTGTCGATGAGGGTCTGCATGACGGGGTCATTCCTCCTGGCGCGCAGTGGGGGCGCGTCGGACCGGCAGGGACGGAGTGGGGGGTGCTCCGTCGCTCAGCAGCGGAAGACCTGGAGGGCCGCGGGGGAGCGGTCCGGGGCGGATCTCGAGCGGCGCTCGTGCGCGCGGCCGGGCAGCAACCGCTCGGGTGCGGTGGTGGCGCGCTGCCGGGCCGGGGAGTCCTCGGGGGCCTCGGGCTCCGGCGCGGCGGTGGCGCGGTGCCGGTCGCGGACGCGCACCGGGCCGTGCGTGTTCCCGGAGCGGCCGGGCTCGTGGCAGGTGACGGTCTCGTCGTGCAGCGCCGTGTCGGCGGGGGTGGACCCCGCGAACGCCGACGGGGCATTGGCCACGGCATCACGGCTCGTGTGCGCGTATGCGAAGGACGGCGCGGGTGCGAAGAACTGGAGGGCGAACAGGACGGCGGCGAGGAGCGGAAGCAGGGCGCGCGGCCCCCCACCTCGGAACATGCGTCCCCCTCCGGCCGGCCCATGTCTCTTGTGCACACCAACGCATGGTCAACGCTTGGTCAAGAAACACGTTAACCCTGCAAGGGGCTTTGCAGGGTTAACGGGACGTTACGAGCCGAAGAGAGCCTGAAAATCGAGGTCGGTCGGCCAGAAACGGACGGTGGGTCAGTCCGCGTCGACGAGACGTCCCGCGTCCCGGGCCAGGGCGGTGAGGCGGGAGATCGCCCGGAAGTACTTCTTGCGGTAGCCGCCCTTCAGCATCTCCTCGCTGAACAGCCGGTCGAAGGGCAGCCCCGAGGCCAGGACGGGCACCTCGCGGTCGTAGAGCCGGTCGGCGAGGACGACGAGCCGCAGGGCCGTCGACTGGTCCGGCACCGGGCGGACCCCGGTGAGGCACACGGCCGAGACGCCGTCGGTCAGTGCGCCGTAGCGGCTGGGGTGGACACGGGCCAGGTGGTCGAGGAGGGCGGGGAACGCGTCGAGGGAGGCGCCGTCCGTCTCCTGCGCCGCCCGGGTCACCTGCTCGTCG
Organism: Streptomyces sp. NPDC029152; assembly: GCF_055564355.1. Lineage (NCBI taxonomy): Bacteria > Bacillati > Actinomycetota > Actinomycetes > Kitasatosporales > Streptomycetaceae > Streptomyces > Streptomyces sp. NPDC029152. The sequence goes on from NZ_JBVHWR010000009.1 coordinate 104,298, forward strand.
GAGTACGGCGCCGGGGCCTCGGGCAGGCCGCGGTGGCGGTAGTCCTCGCCGTCGATGCGCAGGGCGCGGAAGTGGGCCGACAGGCCCTGGATCTCGCGCAGGAAGTCGGCCGCCGCGAAGCGGCCCTCACCGAGCTTGCCCGGCAGCGTGTTGGAGGTGGCGGCGAGCGCGACGCCGGCCTCCACCAGCCGGGCGAGCAGGCTGGAGACGAGGACGGTGTCGCCCGGGTCGTCGAGCTCGAACTCGTCGATGCACAGGAGGCGGTGCCCGGAGAGGGTCCGCACGGTCTGCTGGAAGCCGAGGGCGCCGACGAGGTTGGTCAGCTCCACGAAGGTGCCGAAGGCCTTGCGGGAGGGCTCGGCGGGGGTGGCGTGCCACAGGGAGGCCAGCAGGTGGGTCTTGCCGACGCCGTAGCCACCGTCGAGGTAGACGCCGCGGGGGCCGGCGGGGGGCTTGGGGGCCTTGCTCCGGCCGAAGCCGAGGAAGCCGCGCCTGCCGGTGGCCGCGCCGGGGGCTTCGCCCAGCCCGGCGGCGAAGCCCTCCAGGACCTGGACGGCCTCGCTCTGGCTGGGCTGGTTCGGGTCCGGGATGTACGTGCTGAAACGGACCGAGTCGAAGCGAGGGGGCGGCACCATCTCGGCGACCAGGCGGTCCGCCGGGACGTGCGGCTCGCGGGCGCACAGGGACAGCGGGGTCGCCCCGGCTATCGGGGTGGGGCCGGAGGGGGAACCGGGGGCGGCGGAGGAGGATGACACGGTCGTCAATGGTAGGGCCTGTCCGGTGGGTGTCCGGTGCGGCGGCGCGGTGACCCGCGGCTGCGGCCCCCGGTCGCCCGGCGTCGCGGCGGGGCGGGGCCGGGACGCGCGGCCCGGCGCCTGCGGGGCGCCTCCCCGGAGAGGACGCCCCCCGGGCCGTTCGGGCACGGGGGAGAGGCGCGGCCGCCCGCGGCCGGGGGGAGGGGACACGGCGGCCGAGGTGTGGGTGTCCGGGGCGGGAGGAGGTGGCGGGGGCCGGGATTCGCAGGTGGGAGGCGTGGAACACTGCACGGCATGCGACGTCTGTTCCCTGTGACCGATCCGACAGCAGAGCGCGACTCCGCCGGGACCGACCGGGAGTGGAGCCTCGCCGAGCTGGCCGCCGCCTACGCGTACCCCGAGCCGGACGCGCGGCAGGGGGCCTGGCTGCGGGCCAACATGGTCTCCACCCTCGACGGGGCCGCCCAGCACGACGGCCGCTCCCAGCCCATCTCCAGCGCGGCCGACATGCGGATCTTCGGCACCCTGCGGGCGCTCGCGGACGTGGTGGTCGCCGGCGCCGAGACCGTACGCCAGGAGGGGTACCGGCCCGCACGCGCGCGTGCGGAGTTCGCGGAGCTGCGGCAGGCTGCCGGGCAGGGTCCGGCGCCGGTGATCGCGGTGGTCAGCGCGAGCCTGGAGCTGGACTTCTCCCTGCCGCTGTTCACCTCGCCGCTGGTGCCCACCCTGGTCCTCACCGGCGCCGCGGCGGCCCCGGACCGGATCGCGACCGCCGAGAGGGCCGGCGCCCGGGTGGTGATCGCCGGCGACGGCGTCGGCGTGGACCCCGCCCGCGCCGTCCGCGCGCTCGCCGAGCTCGGCCACACCCGGCTGCTGACCGAGGGCGGCCCGCGGCTGCTGGGACAGTTCATCGCGGCCGGCGTCCTCGACGAGCTGTGCCTGACCGTCTCCCCGATGCTCACCGCGGGCGACGCCCAGCGGATCGCGGGCGGTCCCCCGGTCGAGGTGCCGCGACGGTACGCCCTGGCGTCCCTGTTGGAGGAGGAAGGTTTCCTCTTCAGCCGGTACCGGCGCGACTGAGCCGGGGCGACGGCGGCCCGGACAGGGGCTCGGCCGTTGGCGCGCAGCCGGGGACCGCATGCGGAATTGATCGTTCCACTCGGCCCGCGCCGGGCACACTGAATCCGGCAGTACCCGTGCGATCACGGGGAAGGATGGTTTCCGCAGGGTCCGGCACGCCTGCGGAGGGTGGGCCCACGGGCCCTCGAAGGAGAAGGGGCGCCTGGTGTTCACAAGCGTTTTGATGATCGAGAAGGCCCTGACGTCCGCCGACGTGGAGTTCGTCACCACCTTGCACGGGGACGAGCCGGTCGCCTTCCACGTGCTGCTCCAGCCGCGCGGCGACCAGGCCGACCGGCTGCTGCGGGCCATCGACGACATCGCCCTCGGCGAGCTCGACGAAGCCGTCCGCGAGGGCGAGACCCCGGAGGGGGAGGAGGCGCTGAGCGTCGGGCAGCGGGCGCTGGAGGTGTCCCTCACCGCCCTGCGCGCCTCCGGAGCCGAGGCCGTGGGCAGCCTGATCGAGGACCACCCGCTGGACGCGCTCAGGTCGCTCGTGGGGGAGACCGGCGCCGACGAGGTGATCGTCCTGACCGACCCGCACTACGTGGAGGAGTTCTTCCACCGGGACTGGGCCTCGCGGGCGCGGCACAAGGTCGGCGTACCGGTCCTGAAACTGTTCTCCCACAGCAAGGCATAGGCTGGGGCCGCGCCCCCGCCGGGGGCGCGCCCACCGCCGTACCGGCCGCCGGCGCCCGCCGGCACCCACGTCGTACCCACCCGTGACACCTCTGGGGAGAACAGCGCATGGCACCCGGCCTTCCTACCGCCATGGACCGACCGCACTTCATCGGCATCGGCGGCGCCGGGATGTCGGGCATCGCCAAGATCCTCGCCCAGCGCGGGGCCGCGGTGGCGGGCAGCGACGCCAAGGACTCCGCGACCGCCGAGGCGCTGCGGGCGCTGGGCGCGACCGTGCACATCGGGCACGCGGCGGAGCACCTCGCGGACGACGCGAGCTGCGTTGTCGTGTCCTCGGCGATCCGCGAGGACAACCCGGAGCTGGCCCGCGCGGCCGAACTGGGCATCCCGGTCGTGCACCGCTCCGACGCCCTCGCCGCCCTGATGGACGGCCTGCGTCCGCTCGCGGTCGCCGGCACCCACGGCAAGACCACCACCACCTCGATGCTGGCGGTCTCGCTGTCCGCGCTGGGCCGCGGCCCGTCGTACGCGATCGGCGGCGACCTGGACGCGCCCGGTTCCAACGCCCTGCACGGCGACGGCGAGATCTTCGTCGCCGAGGCGGACGAGAGCGACCGCAGCTTCCACAAGTACGCCCCCGAGGTCGCCGTCGTCCTCAACGTCGAGCTGGACCACCACGCCAACTACGCGTCCATGGACGAGATCTACGAGTCCTTCCAGACCTTCGCCGGGAAGATCGTCCCCGGCGGCACGCTGGTGATCTCCGCCGACCACGAGGGTGCCCGGGAGCTGACGCGCCGGCTGGCCGGCTCGGTGCGGACGGTGACGTACGGCGAGTCCGAGGACGCCGACGTGCGCGTCCTGTCGGTCGTCCCGCAGGGCCTCAGGAGCGAGGTCACCGTGCTGATGGACGGCACGGAGCTGACCTTCGGGGTCTCCGTCCCGGGCCGCCACTACGCGCACAACGCGGTCGCCGCCCTCGCCGCCGGCGTCGCCCTGGGCGTCCCCGCCGCCGAGCTGGCCCCCGCCCTGGCCGCCTACACGGGCGTCAAGCGGCGCCTCCAGCTCAAGGGCGAGGCGGCCGGTGTGCAGGTCGTCGACTCCTACGCGCACCACCCCACCGAGATGACGGCGGACCTGGAGGCCATGCGCGCCGCGGTCGGCGACGCCCGCATCCTGGTCCTCTTCCAGCCGCACCTGTTCTCCCGCACCCAGGAGCTCGGCAAGGAGATGGGCCAGGCGCTCGCCCTGGCCGACTCGTCGGTGGTCCTCGACATCTACCCCGCCCGCGAGGACCCGGTCCCCGGCGTCACCAGCGAGCTGATCATCGAGGCGGCGCGGGCGGCGGGCGCGGACGTCACGCCGGTCCACGACAAGGACCGGGCGCCCGCGGTGGTCGCGGGAATGGCGAAGGCCGGTGATCTCGTTCTCACCATGGGCGCGGGCGACGTCACCGACCTCGGACCGCGCATCCTGGACCAGCTGTCGAGCACGGGTAAGTGAGGGGCTGAGGACTCATGGCGTACGACGTCGAGAAGCCGGACGAACAGTGGCGCGCGGAACTGGCCCCGGCCGAGTACGCCGTCCTGCGCCAGGCGGCCACGGAACCCGCCTTCACCGGTGAGTACACCGACACCGAGACCGAGGGCGTCTACTCCTGCCGCGCCTGCGGCGCCGAACTGTTCACCTCGGAGACGAAGTTCGCCTCGCACTGCGGCTGGCCGTCCTTCTTCGACCCGAAGGACACCGACGCGGTCGAGCTGATCGAGGACCGGTCCCACGGGATGGTGCGCACCGAGGTGCGCTGCGCCCGCTGCGGCTCCCACCTCGGGCACGTCTTCGAGGGCGAGGGGTATCCGACCCCGACCGACCAGCGGTACTGCATCAACAGCATCGCGCTGAGGCTGGAGCCCACCGAGGGCTGACGGCACCTGACGCGCACACGGGGCGCGGGCTCGCGGTCGACGCCGTGAGCCCGCGCCCCGCTGCTCGTGCCGAGCGCCTTCGGCCGGCCCGCGCCGCCGCCACGGCGACGCCGGCACCGTCCGAGGACGCGTACGCGTCGCTCACGGTCGGCAGGCCACCGGGCCGGCCCGGTGGGTCCGCGGGGCGCGGCGCCGGGAAGTCCTCGGTCAGCCCCCGGGGACCGCCGCCTCGACGTGGGCGAGCTGGGCGGCGAGGAGCTCCTCGAACGCGGCGCGGCGGTCCGCTCCGAGGGGGCGGACGTCGCGGGCGAAGTGGGCCAGGGCCGGGAAGCGCGCGGGGTCGGCGCCGAGAACCGCCACGCGGAACAGCTCCATGCCCTGCTCGTGCTCCTGCGGGGTGACGGTGCTGACCCCGGCCTCGGAGGCGATCAACGCGGCGATGAGGACCGCCAGCCGGTGGTAGCTCGCCGGGATCTCCTCGTCGGGCAGTCCCGACGCGCGCAGGGCCTGGAGCACCTCTTCCATGACCAGCCGGGAACCGGCGCCGCTCGACGCGTAGCGCCCCCAGACCGAGGCGAGCTGGGGCTGCCGGCCGAAGGCCTCTCTCAGGCGCAGGGCCAGGGACGTGATGCGCTGCTTCCAGTCGCCCTCGGGACGGTGGCCGTCCATCGCGGCCAGGAGGATCCGGTCGGCGACCGCGCGCAGCAGTTCGGTCTTGCTGCGGAAGTGCCGGTACAGGCTCGACGAGTCGGTCCCGAGGGCCGCGGCCAGCTTGCGCACGCTGAACGACTCCGCGTCGCTCGTGCGCAGCAGCTCCGCCGCCGCGTCCAGGATCTCCTCGGTCGTCCAACGCCTTCGACCGGCCATCTCGCTCCCCTCTCCGGTGTCAGCTTACCTGTGCACTTGGTGTTGCACGCACCGCGTGCATAATGAGTGCAGGAGCATGTGGGGCGGGCCCGCATGCCACTCGTGCCCTGTTCGTCCGGGTCAGGCGGCCGATGCGGACCGCGTCCCGGGGAACACGAGAGGACGCATGACGTGACGAACCCACTGGATCGCGCGGCGCTCGACGCCGCCCTCGACCTCGTCCACCGCGCCGGTATGCCGGGCCTGTTCGCCGAGGTCAGGGACGGCGACCAGGTCTGGCGCGGCGCCGCGGGGACCGCCGATGTCTCCACCGGCCGCCCCGTCACCGCCGACATGCGGCACCGCGTCGGCAGCATCACCAAGACCTTCACCGCGGCGGCGGTGCTCCAGCAGGCCGAGAGCGGCCGGATCGGTCTCGACACCCCGATCGGCCACTACCTCCCGGCGCTGGTCCCCGGCGGGCGCGGTGACACGATCACCGTCCGGATGCTGCTGAACCACACCAGCGGCCTCGCCGAGTACCTCCCGTACGCCTACCCGTCCCTCAAGGCGTTCCCCGCCCTCGCGGAGACCGGGCCCGAGAGCCTGGACGACCACCGGTTCACGCGGTTCGACCCCGCCGAACTGATCGGGATGGGGGTCACCGCGCCCGCCGTCGGCGCCCCGGGCGGCACCCCGGGGGTGTACTCCAACACCAACTACCTGCTCCTCGTCCGGCTCCTGGAAGAGGTGACCGGCACCACGGCCGAGCGGTACATCACCCGGCACGTCATCGAGCGGGCCGGGCTCCGGGACACCGGACTCCCCGACGGGCCGTACGTCGGCGGGCCGCACTCGCGGCTCTACGAGGCGTGGTTCGGCATGATCGACCCGCCGCGCGACTACAGCGTCTACGACATGTCGTGGGTGGGACCCTCCGCCTCGCTGACGTCGACCGTCGCGGACCTCAACCGCTTCTACGGCATGCTGCTGGCCGGGGAGATCGTCGCCCCGTCGTCGCTGGCGCAGATGCAGCGCACCGTCCCGGTCGTCTCCCAGGAGGGAAGGACGATCGACTACGGCCTCGGCCTGCACCCGATGGAGGGGCCCGGACGGAGCACCTTCTGGGGCCACGGCGGCACGGTCTGGGGCGGTGGGGCGCTGGCCATGACCCGTGCCGACGGCAGGCGGCGGATGGCGGTCGCGGTGAACATGCAGAGGTGGAACAGGCTGGACTCCTCCGGCACGCCGCAGCCCCACCCCATCGACGACGCGCTCGCGGCCCTGTACCGGGTGGCGATGCACGGCTGACCGGGCCGGGCGGCGCCGGTCGCCGCCCGGCCGCCACCGGTGGCCCGGCCGGGGCGGGCGCCGGTGTGAACACCCCCGTACGGGGAAGGAGTCGCCCCGAACCGAAGGGCCCCGCGACACCCCCGTCTACACTCGACCGGCGACGGCCCCACCGACCGCGGCCGGAGCGGGCAGCTTCTGCCAGACCCGAAGGGCATTCGGCGCTTTGATACGGATGGAATCAGTCACCAAGCGGTATCCGGACGGCACGGTGGCGGTCGACCGGCTGTCGCTGGAGATCCCCGACGGGTCGATCACCGTCCTCGTCGGCCCCTCGGGCTGCGGCAAGACGACGACCCTCCGCATGATCAACAGGATGGTCGAGCCCACCGAGGGCACCATCCTCCTCGACGGCGCGGACATCCAGCGCCGGCCGGTCACCGAACTGCGCCGGTCCATGGGGTACGTCATCCAGAACGCCGGCCTCTTCCAGCACCGGACGATCCTCGACAACATCGCCACCGTGCCCCGCATGCTCGGCTGGGGCAAGCAGAAGTCCCGCGCCCGGGCGGCCGAGTTGATGGAACGGGTCGGACTCGACACCTCCCTCGGCAAGCGGTACCCGTACCAGCTCTCCGGTGGACAGCAGCAGCGCGTCGGCGTGGCGCGGGCTCTCGCCGCCGACCCTCCGGTGCTGCTCATGGACGAGCCGTTCTCGGCCGTCGATCCTGTGGTGCGCAAGGGTCTCCAGGACGAACTGCTGCGCATCCAGGACGAGTTGGGCAAGACCATCGTCTTCGTCACGCACGACATCGACGAGGCCGTCAAACTCGGCACCATGGTCGCGGTGATGCGCACCGGCGGCCGGCTCGCCCAGTTCGCTACGCCCGCCGATCTGCTCTCCGACCCCGCGGACGCCTTCGTCGAGGACTTCCTCGGCGCCGACCGCGGCATCCGGCGGTTGTCCCTCTTCCCTTCCGCCGCACTGGAGCTGACGACCGACGCCGTCGTGCCGATCGACGCCGGCGCCGAACGCCTCGCCGCGCCGGACGCCCCCTACCTCCTCGTGACCGACGCCGACGGCAGACCCCTCGGCTGGGGCGAGCCGCGCGACCTGACCGCCGGGGACATCGCGCCGGACGCCCTCCTGCCGTACGGGCGGCCGTTCGTGCCCGGCACCGACTCGCTGCGGGCCGCCCTCGACTGTGCCGTGCTCTCGCCCACCGGCTGGGCCGTCGCCGTGGACGCCGACGGCCGGGTGACCGGCGTCGTCTCCCAGCAGACCATCGGCGAGGCGATCCGCACCGCCCGCGCCTGGCGCGCCGACGACGCCGAGGTCGCCTCGTGAGCGGCTTCTTCGACATCCCGAGCGACCTGCAGAACACCTACTCCGGCCTGATCGGCCTGCACCTGCGCGAGGCGCTGCTGCCGGTCCTGGCCGGGCTGCTGCTCGCGCTGCCCGTCGCCCAGCTCTGCGTGCGCCTGCGCTGGCTGTACCCGCCCGTGCTCGGCCTGACGACCGTGTTCTACGCCATCCCGTCGCTGGCGGTCTTCGTCGTCCTCATCGACTACACCGGCCAGACCGAGCTGACGGTGATGATCCCGCTGGCCGTCTACAGCCTGGTCGTGCTCGTCCCCGCCATCGTCGACGGCGTGCGGTCGGTGCCGCAGGAGACGCTGGCCGCCGCGACCGCCATGGGCTTCGGGCCCGTACGGCGCTACCTCCAGGTGCAGTTGCCGATCGCCGTGCCCGCGATCCTCGCCGGGCTCCGGGTGGCCACCGCCTCCAGCATCTCCCTGGTCAGCGTCGGCGCCCTCATCGGCAACCAGGGCGCCCTCGGCAACCTGCTCGCGGACGCCCAGAAGTACGACCGGCCCGAACTCGCGGTCAACTCCGTGGTCACGACGGCCGCCCTGGCCGTCCTGTGCGACGCGGCGCTGGTCCTGGCCCGGACGCTGCTGACCCCGTGGATGCCGCGCGGCACCCGCCGGCGCGCCAAGGACGGCGCCGCCCCGCCGGCCGAGCAGCCCGCGGCGAAGGAGGCGACCAGGTGAACGTACTGAACTTCGTCAACGCCTTCTTCAGCGACAGCGCCCACTGGCACGGCTACGACGGCATCCCGCAACGCCTGCTGGAGCACGTCCAGTACACGCTGCTCGCCCTCGTCCTCGCCGCCGCGATCGGCCTGCCCGTCGGGCTGATCACCGGGCACACCGGGCGGGGCGGCAACGCCGTCGCCTTCGTCGCCACCGCCGCCCGGGCCCTGCCGAGCTTCGGCCTGCTGGTGCTGATCGCCGTCGTGGTGGGCATCGGCCTGCTGCCGGTGATGATCCCGCTGGTCGTCCTCGCCGTACCGCCGATCCTGGTCACCACCTACGAGGCGGTCCGCTCCGTCGACCCCGCACCGGTGGACGCCGCGCGGGGCCTGGGCATGCACGAGGCGGGCATCCTGTTCCAGGTCGAACTGCCGGTCGCCCTGCCGCTGGTCCTCAGCGGACTGCGCTCGGCGGCCATCCAGGTCGTCTCGACGGCCACCATCGCCGCCTACGTCAGCCTGGGCGGGCTCGGCCGGTACATCATCGACGGGCTCTACCAGCGCGACTACGAGAAGGTGGTCGGCGGCGCCACCCTGGTGGCCCTCCTGGCACTGGTCACGCTCGCCCTGTTCTGGGCCGCGGGCCGGCTCGCGGTGTCGCCGGGAGTGCGCAGGCGCTGACGTCCGGACACGGACGTACAAGAAACCGTGACCCGGCCGTGGTTGACTGACCGACAAGCGGCTCGTTTGGATCAGTGGATGACTTCTACCGCGAAGAGCAGCAGGTCCAGGACGAGGCACACCGGCGCGGCGGCCGTCGCGCTCACCGCCGCGGCGGCGCTCCTCGCGGGCTGTTCCTCGTCCGACGACACCTCCGACAACCCGCTGGCCGGGGAGAAGGCGAAGGCCGGCACCGTCGTCGTCGGCTCGAACAACTTCGCCGAGAGCACCCTGCTCGCCGACATCTACGGCGAGGCGCTCAAGGCCAAGGGCCTCAAGGTCACCTACAAGCACAACATCGGCAGCCGCGAGACCTCGTACGGCCTGATGAAGAACGGCTCGGTCACGGTGCTGCCGGAGTACAACGGCTCCCTGCTGGCCTACCTCGACGCCAAAGCCGAACAGAAGTCCGCCGACGCCGTGAACGCCGCGGTGAAGGACAGGCTCGACAAGAGCCTCACGCTGCTGGAGGCGTCGCCGGCCGAGGACAAGGACTCGGTCGCCCTCAACGCCGAGACCGCGAAGAAGTACGGCCTCACCGCCGCGTCCACCCTCGCCGACCTGAAGGAGGCGGCCCCCGAGCTGGCGATCGGCGGTTCGCCCGAGTTCCAGACCCGGCAGCAGGGCCTCAAGGGCCTGGAGTCCGTCTACGGGCTGAAGTTCAAGTCCTTCAAGGCCCTCGACGCGGGCGGCCCGCTGACCCAGTCGGCGCTGGCCAAGAACACCGTGCAGGCCGCGGACGTCTTCACCACGGACCCGACCATCGTGAAGGAGGGGTTCGTCGTCCTGAAGGACCCGGAGAATCTCTTCGGGTTCGCCAACGTGACCCCGCTGGTCCACAAGGAGGGGCTGCCCCAGGAGGGCGTCGCCGCGCTGAACGCGGTCTCCGCCGAGCTGGACACCAAGACCCTCCTCGACCTGGACGCGCAGGTCCAGCTGGACAAGAAGGACCCCCTCGACGTGGCTGAGGAGTGGCTGAAGTCCGTAGGTCTCGTCTGACGCCCACGGCGCCGCGGCTTCGGCCGCGGCGCCGTCCGCCCGGTCGTCCTCGGGCCGGTTCGCCGGCCCGCTGCTCCAGCGGCCGCGCGGACCGCGCGGCGCGCGCCCGCTTCCTGCGCCGTCGCCGTCCGCGCCGGGACTCCTGGTTCGGCAGCCACCCGAAGACGAGGCAGCTGCCGGTGCAGCCGAGGAGAAGGCCGACGAGGAAGCCGCCCGGGTCGGAGGTCAGCCAGGTGCCCAGGGAGGCCAGCACGCCGATGAGCGAGGAGAAGAGCCGCTGGGCCGGGGTGACGAGGGCGAGCAGTCCGCACAGCAGCATGACGACCGGCAGCAGGTAGCCGGCCACGCCCTGCACGCCGACGTGCAGGACGACCTTCAGCGACGCCTTCATGGTCACGCCGGCGACGGGATCGCCTTCACCGGCCGGCACTTCACCAAGGTGTCCGGTTGCGGACTCCGTTTCGCCGACGGGTACTTCACCGCCGCCTGCGCCCCGGTCACCGACGGGGGCGCGGCGGTCTTCGTCGGCTGAGCGGGCGTACGCCGTGACGCGGCGAGTCGGCCGGTGTGCGCGGGTGCGCCGGCCGGCCCGCCGCCGTGCGGTGGTGCGTTCCGTTCCGCGGGGGGCGAAGACCGGTCGCCGACCCGTGAGTTATCGTGTACTGGGGGTTAAGGCAGACGGCATGACCCGTCGAGTTCCAGCCCAGGAGAGTTCAGCCGATGGCGAGGCAGCTACGCGCCGAGCAGACCCGCGCGACCATCCTCCAGGCCGCCGCCGACCTGTTCGACCGTCACGGTTACGAAGCGACCAGCCTGGCCGAGATCGTCGAGCGCGCCGGCGTCACCAAAGGTGCCCTGTACTTCCACTTCGCGGCGAAGGAAGACCTGGCCCACGCCATCATGGAGCTCCAGTCCAGAACGTGGCGCCGGCTCGCGACGGAGCTGGAGGGCCGGGGCCACACCGCCCTGGAAGCCCTGATGCGCCTGACGTTCGTCATGGCCCGGCTGTCCGCCGAGGGGCCGGTCCTGCGGGCCGGACTGCGGCTGGCCACCGCGGGAGCGCCGGTACGGCCGCCGCTGCCGCACCCCTTCACCGAGTGGGTGGACATCGCCTCCTCCCGGCTCCTCGACGCGGTCGGGCAGGGAGACCTCCATCCGGAGATAGACGTCGAGTCGGTCGCCCACACCATCGTCTGCTCCTTCGTGGGGTCCCGTGTCGTGGGACTCACCCTCGAACCGGCCGCCCGGCAGCCCCGCCGGATGGCGGAGATGTGGCACGTCCTGATCCGCGGCATGGTGCCGGTGACCCGCCGCGCCCGCTACCTCAGCCTCGCCGCCCGCCTGGAACGCGAGGCGAGCGCGGCGTGACCCCACCGGGCGCCCGGCGTGTACGGCGCGGATCCGCCGGGCGGCCGGGGCGCCGGTGAGGGGCGAGGGGGGAGGGGGAGGCCGGGCGCCCGCGGCGCGACACCCCCGCGAGCCCGGTCCGCGTCCCGGTGGAGTCCTCCGGTCCGGGCGCTACGGTGAGGCGCATGCCCGACACCCCCTCCGAGTCCGCCCCCGTCATCGTCGGTGACGAGCCGGGGTCCTTCCCCCACGGAGTGCTGGCCGACCGGCACCCCGCCATCGTCCGGCAGGTCCGGGAGGCGTTCCCCTACGGCCCCGGCCGGCGCCGTGCCCTGGACGCGCTGCTGGCGAACTGCGCCGACGGCGTGATCGGACCCCTGCCCGCCGACGCCCACGACCGGGACCGCTGGGCGGCCTGGGGACTGGACGAGTACGTCGGCCGCTCCTGGTTCGACGTGCCCTGGCTGTGGGCCGAGAGCCACTTCTACCGCCGGCTCCTCGACGCCGTCGGCTACTTCGCCCCCGGGGCCTGGCAGGGCATCGACCCCTTCCGGCCCGCCAAGCTCGCCGAGCTCGACGCGCCGGAGACGGCCGAGGAACTCGCCGCGCTCGACGGCCTCGCCGCCCGGCCCGCCGACGAACAGCTCCGGGCCCTGCTGCACGGCTCCCTCTGGGGCAACCGCGCCGACCTAGGCTTCCGCCTCTCCACGGCCGGCGCCGGCGCCGGAGACGCCGTGCGGGCGCTGGTCGCCGACGACGGCGACGCGCTCCTGTCGCTGCTGCCGCCCACCGAAGGGAGCGCGGCCACCCTCTGCCTCGTCGCCGACAACGCCGGCCGCGAGCTCGTCCCCGACCTGCTCCTCGTCTCCCACCTCCTCGGACACGGCCGCATCGGCCGAGCCGTCCTGCACGTCAAGCCGTACCCGTACTACGTCTCCGACGCCACGACCGCCGACGTGCTCGACGCCCTGCGGCGGCTGATCGCGGCGGGCGGGGCGGCGGGGGAGTACGGCCGCACTCTGTGGTCCGCGCTGACCGACGGCCGTGTCACCGTCCGCGCCCACCCGTTCTCCAGCGCCCCGCTGCCCTACGCGGACATGCCCGACGACCTGCGCGCGGACTTCGCCGCGGCCACGGTCACCGTCCTCAAGGGCGACCTGAACTACCGCCGCCTGGTGGGCGACCGGTGGTGGCCCCCGACGACGCCCTTCGCGGACGTCACCGCGTACTTCCCCGGCCCGGTCGCCGCGCTGCGCACCCTGAAGTCCGACGTGGTCACCGGGCTGGACGCGGACACGGAGGCCGCCCTGGTGGCGAGCGAGGGGCAACGGTGGCGGACCGGCGGGACGCACGCGCTGATCCAGGTCAGCGGCTGAGCCGCCGGAAGGCGCCGGCGGGACACGCCGGCCACGGGAGGGGGCATCGGCGAAAGGTCCCCCGTTCCGTCCCGATTCACGCGATGGTGTGATCATGTCCCGGCCCGTGGATGCCTCCGAAGGCCCCTGGGTAGGGCCCGGCCATGACGCGACAGCCCTTCGAACTCCCGCACTTCTACATGCCGCATCCCGCGCGGCTCAATCCGCATCTCGACGAGGCCCGCGCCCACTCGACGGCGTGGGCGCGCGAGATGGGCATGCTGGAGGGCTCCGGGGTCTGGGAGCGGTCCGACCTCGACGCGCACGACTACGGCCTGCTCTGCGCCTACACCCACCCCGACTGCGACGGCCCCGCGCTCTCCCTCATCACCGACTGGTACGTGTGGGTCTTCTTCTTCGACGACCACTTCCTGGAGAAGTTCAAGCGCAGCCAGGACCGCGTCGCCGGCAAGGCCCATCTGGACCGGCTGCCCCTGTTCATGCCGCTCGACCCGGCCACCGGGACGCCCGAGCCGGAGAATCCGGTCGAGGCCGGTCTCGCCGACCTGTGGAGGCGCACGGTGCCCGCCATGTCGGCCGGCTGGCGCCGCCGCTTCGCCGTCGCCACCGAGCACCTCCTCAACGAGTCCCTGTGGGAGCTGTCCAACATCAACGAGGGGCGGATCGCCAACCCCGTCGAGTACATCGAGATGCGCCGCAAGGTGGGCGGCGCCCCCTGGTCCGCCGGGCTGGTGGAGTACGCGACCGCCGAGGTGCCCGCCGCCGTCGCCGGGACCAGGCCGCTGCGGGTCCTGATGGAGACGTTCTCCGACGCCGTGCACCTGCGCAACGACCTGTTCTCGTACCAGCGGGAGGTCGAGGACGAGGGCGAGCTCAGCAACGGCGTGCTCGTCCTGGAGACGTTCTTCGGCTGCACCACCCAGCAGGCCGCCGACATGGTCAACGACGTCCTCACCTCCCGGCTCCACCAGTTCGAGCACACCGCCTTCACCGAGGTGCCCGCGGTGGCCCTGGAGAACGGGCTCACCCCGGCCGAGGTCGCGGCCGTCGGGGCGTACGCGAAGGGCCTCCAGGACTGGCAGTCCGGCGGCCACGAGTGGCACCTGCGCTCCAGCCGCTACATGAACGAGGGCGCCCGGTCCACCGGCCCCTGGCAGACCCTCACCGGACCCGGCACCTCCGCCGCCGACGTCGGCGCGCTGCTGGCCGCGGCCGGCGCCGAGAGACTGCGCTCCTATACGCACGTGCCGTTCCGGAAGGTCGGTCCGTCGGTCATCCCCGACATCCGGATGCCGTTCCCGCTGGAGCTCAGCCCCCACCTCGACGCCGCGCGGCGGCACCTGTCCGAGTGGTCGCGGGCGATCGGCTTCCTCGGCGAGGGGGTCTGGGACGAGGACAAGCTCGCGAGCTGCGACCTGCCCCTGTGCGCCGCGGGACTCGACCCGGACGCCACCCCGGAGCAGCTCGACCTCGCCTCCGACTGGCTGGCCTTCGGCACCTACGGCGACGACTACTACCCGCTCGTCCACGGCCACCGGCGCGACCTGGCCGCAGCCCGGCTGACCACGGCGCGGCTGTCGGCCTGCATGCCGCTGGACGGCGAGCCGGTCCCCCCGCCGGCCAACGCCATGGAACGCGCCCTGATCGACCTGTGGGCGCGCACCACGGTCCACATGACGCCCCAGGAGCGCCTCCCCCTCAAGACGGCCGTCGACACGATGACCGAGGCCTGGGTCTGGGAGCTGTCCAACCAGATCCAGAACCGCGTCCCCGACCCGGTCGACTACCTGGAGATGCGCCGCGCCACCTTCGGCTCCGACCTCACCCTGGGACTGTGCCGCGCCGGACACGGCCCGGCCGTGCCGCCCGAGGTCTACCGCAGCGGCCCCGTCCGCTCCCTGGAGAACGCGGCGATCGACTACGCCTGCCTCCTCAACGACGTCTTCTCGTACCAGAAGGAGATCGAGTACGAGGGCGAGATCCACAACGCGGTCCTCGTCGTGCAGAACTTCTTCGGCATCGACTATCCGACCGCGCTCCCCGTCGTGCAGGACCTGATGAACCAGCGCATGCGCCAGTTCGAGCACGTCGTCGCGCACGAACTCCCCGTCGTCTACGACGACTTCCAGCTGTCGGACGAGGCACGGGCCGTCATGCGGGGTTACGTGAAGGACCTGCAGAACTGGATGGCCGGCATCCTCAACTGGCACCGGAACGTTCCGCGCTACAAGGCGGAGTACCTGGGCCGACGCACCCACGGCTTCCTCCCGGACCGGCCCCCGGCCGTACCCGTCCCGAGGGGAGCCGCGCTGCCCGCGCTCGGCTGACCCCGGCCGCAGGCGCCCCCGGGGCGGGCGGCTGCCGGCCGGCCTCACCCGTTCGTGACTCGTCACGGGCCGGGGCGCCGGGTAGAGCACTGCCGGAGGTGGACCATGGAACAGAGTGCGCTGCGACCCAAGCCGATGCCCGGCCGGGAACCCGGGGCCGGCACCGCACCCGACCCGGCCCGGTGCCCGCACGCCGCGCGCGGGCACCGGCGGCGGCTCACCACCCTGCTGTGCGCGCTGCTCGCCGCGACCGTCCTGCTCCTGGCGGGGGTCGGGCTCGGCACGGTGGGCGCCACCGTGATCGGCATGAGCAGACTCGCCGACCTGCAACGTCAGACCGGCGCGCCGGGCGCGGGAACACCGCCCGGCGGCCGGGCCGCCCCCGCGCACCCGGCGGCCACCCCCGGCCCGGCCCCGGCACGGGCGGGCGCGACCCTGGGCGTGGAGGCCGTGGACCACGAGAAGCCGGGCGCCCTGGTCGTCGGCGTCCACGTGCCCGGCCCCGGCCACACGGCGGGCCTGGTCAGGGGCGACGTGCTCCTGGCGTTCGACACCACCCGCGTCGACTCGGCCGCCGACCTCGCGCACGCCGTCGCCCGCGCCCGGCCCGGCAAGGAGGTCGAGCTGACCGTGCGCCACGAGAGCGGGAGCCACCAGCGGCTGACGGCCGTTCCGGGGGTCCTCACGTGACCGTCCGGAAGCGGCCGGAGCGGCGGCCGGCCGGCGCGCGGCGACCAGGGGGGTGCCGTTCGGACCGGGCCGGCTCCGGGCGACGGTGCGCAGCCCCGGCGACCGACGGCAGCGCCGCGGACGCGCGTGCCGGCCCCCGCGGCCCCGGCACGGTCCGAACGGCACCCCCTAGGATCGATGCCGGCGGGGGCGAGCCCGCCGGCCGGCTCGCGTCGCCCCCGTGCCCCGGGCAGGATGCTGCCCGTACCCTTCGTCCGTCCAGGAGGCCCGGATGACCGGCAGTACGCCCGCTGCTTCCTTCACCGCCGACGACTACAGGGCCCGCATGGAGCGCGCCGCGCGGACGGCCGCCGACGCCGGCCTGGCCGGGCTGCTGGTGGCGCCGGGTCCCGACCTCGTGTGGCTCACCGGCTACGCGCCCACCGCGGCCACCGAACGCCTCACCCTGCTCGTCCTCGCCGCGGGCCGGGACCCCGTCCTCGTCGTGCCGACGCTGGAGGCCCCCGACGCGGAGAAGGCCGTCGGCGCGCCCGCCCTGACCCTGCGCGACTGGACCGACGGCAAGGACCC
Organism: Streptomyces sp. NPDC029152; assembly: GCF_055564355.1. Taxonomy (NCBI): domain Bacteria; kingdom Bacillati; phylum Actinomycetota; class Actinomycetes; order Kitasatosporales; family Streptomycetaceae; genus Streptomyces; species Streptomyces sp. NPDC029152. The sequence goes on from NZ_JBVHWR010000009.1 coordinate 120,940, forward strand.
CTACGCCGTCACCGCCGCACTCCTCGACGGCTCGGGGAGGTTCGGCGTCAGCGACAACGCCTGGGCGATGCACCTGCTCGGCCTCCAGCGGACGCTGCCCGGCACCTCGTACGCCTCCCTCACCGAGGCGCTGCCGATGCTGCGCGCCGTGAAGGACGCGGCGGAGCTGGAGCTGCTCGCGGCGGCCGGCGCGGCGGCGGACGCGGCGTTCGAGGAGATCCGGACGGCGCGCTTCGGCGGACGCCGGGAGTCCGACGTCGCCGCCGACCTCGCAGACCTGCTGCGGCGTTCCGGCCACTCCCAGGTCGACTTCACGATCGTCGCCTCCGGCCCGAACGGCGCCAACCCGCACCACGAGGTCGGCGACCGCGTCATCGAGGACGGCGACATGGTCGTCCTCGACTTCGGCGGGCTGAAGGACGGCTACGGGTCCGACACCTCCCGCACCGTCCACGTCGGCGAGCCCACCGACGAGGAGCGCCGGGTGCACGACCTGGTGCGCGAGGCGCAGGAGGCCGGTTTCCGGGCGGTGCGGCCCGGCGTGGCCTGCCAGGAGGTCGACCGGGCCGCGCGCTCCGTCATCGCCGACGCCGGGTACGGGGAGCACTTCATCCACCGCACCGGGCACGGCATCGGCGTCACCACGCACGAGCCGCCCTACATGATCGAGGGCGAGGAACAGCCCCTCGTGCCCGGCATGTGCTTCTCCGTCGAGCCCGGCGTCTACCTGCCCGGCCGGTTCGGGGTGCGCATCGAGGACATCGTCACGGTCACCGAGGACGGCGGCCGGCGCCTCAACGACACCACCAGGGAGATGGTCGTGGTGGAGTGAGCCGCCCCGCACGGCCCCGGACCCGCTGGAAGACCTGGAAAACCCGGAAGACGAAGACCCGGAAGACGACGGCGCGACCATGGCCCAGGCACCGACACCCACCGCGGACACGGTCCGCCGACTGGTCCGTACCCTGCTCAGCGAGGGCGCGGCGCCGGACGTCCGGCCCGTCGAGGAGAGCGCCGAGCCCGCCACCTGGTGGGTCGGCGCCCGCCACGTGCTGCGGCTGGCCCCCGACCGTGAGACCGCCGTGCGCCAGCGCCGCGAGCTGCGCCTGCGCGACCTGGTCCGTCCGTACCTCCCCGTCGCGGTGCCCACGAGCGTGGCGCACGGCGAGTGGGCGCCGGGACTGACCTACACGCTGGACGCCAAGGTGCCCGGCGGGTCGGGCGAGCGGCACGCCGTGTCCGCCGTCGGCGAGGCCGACCTGGCGGCGCTGCTCGCCGGGCTGCGCGAGGTGCCCCTCCGCCAGGCCGAGACCCTCGGCGTGCCGCGGACCGCCCCGCGGTCCCTGGAGACGCTGCGCCGGGCCGCCGAGCGCGCAGCCCGGCGTCTCGCCGAGGCCGACGAGTTCGACCCGGCCCGGCCGGAGCGGCTCACGGCGGCGGCGACGGCCCAGCTCGGCGCCCAGCCCGGTGCCGCCGTCCTCGTCCACCACGGCCTGGCGGGCGAGCACCTCGTGGTCGGCGCCGACGGACGGGTGCGCGGGGTGCTCGGCTGGGCCGACGCGGTCCTCGGCGACCCGGCCGAGGACATCGCCGGACTCGCGCTCTCCGTCGGCTCTCCCGCCGCCGTGCGCGCCGCCACCCTCGCCGGCTACGGCGCCCGGCCCTGCCTGCGCGGCCTGTGGCTGGCCCGCTGCGACACGGTCGTCCAGCTCACCGACGCCCTCGCCGGCCGGTCGGACACGTCCCTGCCGCTGCTGCGGACCCGGCTGCGCCGCGCCTGGGAGCCGATCCTGCTGGAACGGGTGACGGAGCTCCGCGAGGACGGCCCGGGCGGCACGGGCGACGCCACCTGAGGGCACCCGCCGGCGCGTCACTCCTGGACGAGCACCACACTCGACTCGCCCGGCACGCGCAGCACCCCGTCCTCGCCCGGCCCGCGGACGGGCTCCCACGCCGCGAGCACGCGCGCGGGGCGGGACCCCAGCGGGATCGCCGCCTCTTCGGAGCCCAGGTTGACGGCCACCCGGATGTCGCCGCGCCGGAAGGCCAGCCACCGCGCCTCGCGGTCGTAGGCCACCCTGGTGTCGCCGAGGTCGGGGTCGGTCAGGTCCGGCTGCTCGTGCCGCAGGGCGATCAGCCGGCGGTACCAGGCCAGCACGCGCGCGTGCGGCTCGCGCCCGGGCTCCGACCAGTCGAGGCAGGAACGGTCCCGCGTCGCCGGGTCCTGCGGATCGGGCACGTCCTCCTCCTTCCAGCCGTGCGCGGCGAACTCCCGACGCCTGCCGCGCCGTACGGCCTCGGCGAGCTCCGGGTCGGTGTGGTCGGTGAAGAACTGCCACGGCGTTCCCGCCGCCCACTCCTCGCCCATGAACAGCATCGGCGTGAACGGCGCCGTCAGCGTCAGCGTGGCCGCGCAGGCCGCGAGGCCCGGGGAGACCAGGGACGACAGCCGGTCCCCCCGGGCGCGGTTGCCGATCTGGTCGTGGGTCTGGCTGTAGCCGGTCAGCCGGTGCGCCGCCGTGCGCTGCCGGTCCAGGGGCCGGCCGTGGCCGCGGCCACGGAAGCTGGAGTAGGTGCCGTCGTGGAACCAGCCCCGCGTGAGCGTCTTGGCGAGCGCCGCCAGCGGGTCGCGCGCGAAGTCGGCGTAGTAGCCCTGCGACTCCCCGGTCAGCGCGGTGTGCACGGCGTGGTGGAAGTCGTCGTTCCACTGCGCGTGCACGCCGAGGCCGCCCTCCGCGCGCGGGGTGATGATCCGCGGGTCGTTCAGGTCGGACTCGGCGATCAGGAACAGCGGCCGGTCCAGGTCGGCGGCCAGGCCGTCCACGGCCGTCGACAACTGCTCCAGGAAGTGGCACGCGCGCGTGTCGGCCAGGGCGTGCACCGCGTCCAGGCGCAGGCCGTCGAGCCGGTAGTCGCGCAGCCACGCCAGCGCGCTGTCCACGAGGTACGCCCGCACCTCGTCGGAGCCGGGCGCGTCCAGGTTGACCGCGGCGCCCCAGGGCGTGTGGTGGGTGTCCGTGAAGTACGGGCCGAAGACGGGAAGGAAGTTGCCGGACGGGCCCAGGTGGTTGTGCACCACGTCCAGGACGACGCCCAGGCCGAGTTCGTGGGCCCGGTCGACGAACCGCTTCAGTGCGTCCGGCCCGCCGTACGGCTCGTGCACCGCCCACAGCGACACGCCCTCGTACCCCCAGCCGTGCCGGCCCGGGAAGGGGCACAACGGCATCAACTCGACGTGGGTGACGCCCAGTTCCGCCAAGTGGTCGAGCCGTTCGGCGGCGGCGTCGAGCGTGCCCTCGCGCGTGTACGTGCCCACGTGCAGCTCGTACAGCACCGCGCCGGGCAGCGGGCGTCCGGCCCACTCGGTGCGCCACGCGTGGCGCCCGTGGTCGACGACCGCGCTCAGCCCGTCCGGGCCGTCCGGCTGGCGCCGCGAGCGCGGATCCGGCCGCACCGGCCCGTCGTCCACCGCGAAGCCGTAGCGCGAGCCGTCCCGCGCCTCGGCCCGGCCGCACCACCACCCCCGCCGCTCCGGATCGCGCTCCATCGCGTGCGTGACGCCGTCGCACGTCAGCGTCACGCGGTCGGCCTGCGGTGCCCACACCTCGAACTGCACGGACGGTTCCCCTTCGTCTGCTCACCGTGACGTAGCCCGTCCATGGTCCTGCAAAAGCGATCAATCCGCTGGTGAACGCCGCCGTTCGCGGCGGGTGTCGTGCGACCCGCGCCCGCGCGGCGGCCGTTTCCCGGTTTTCTGGACACTCCGTCCCGGCTGACCGACAATCACCTGCGTGACGTCGTCCTTCGAGTTCCCCACACACCCCGCGCGGCTGTCCGACGCGGAGCGCGACAAGGCGCTGAAGGCGCTCCGGGACGGCGTCGCCCTGGGCCGTCTGTCGCACGACACCTTCGTGCGCCGCATGGAACTGGCGCTGACCGCCCACCATTCCCACGAACTCGCCGCGCTCACCGCCGATCTGCCTACCGAGGGCAGGGTCTCGCGCCTGGTGTTCGGCACCGTCGAGGCGGTGTCCGGTTTCGGCGTCCGGCTGCGTCGGGCCTGGCAGGCCGAGCGGCTGCCCAAGCTGCTGCTGCCGCACCCCGGCACCGGCCATCCGCTGCGCATAGGGCGCGACCCGGCGTGCGGGCTGCGGCTGTCCCACGAGACGGTCTCCCGCGTGCACGCCGAACTCGTCCGCCAGGGCGGCACGTGGGTGCTGCGCGACCTCGGCTCGACCAACGGCACCACGGTCAACGGACGTCGGGTCATCGGCGCGGCCCTGGTCCGCGAGGGCGACCAGATCGGCTTCGGGCAGATGTCGTTCCGCCTCGCCGCCCACTGAACCCCCGCACAGTCCTGGCCTGGGTTTCACACCGCGTGGCCTGCCATGATGCGGGTCAAACTCCTTTGCTCCTGCTGGTGTTGACGTACCCCTGAAGTCGTGACTGACTGTGCGTACACCGCGCACGCCAGGTGAACCGAGCCCCACCGAGGAGGTGTGCCCTGCCGCCCCTCCTGCGCTACCCGACCGTGGACGAACTGGGCGTCCGGGCCGCCGCGCTCGTCACCCGCCACCCCCGCAGCGCCCGGCTGCGCCGCGTCGGCACCTCCCGCGCGGGCGCCCCCCTGCTGCTGCTCTCCGTCGGCCACGGCACCCGGCAGGCCCTGGTCGTCGCCGGACCGCACGCCAACGAGCCCGTGGGCGGCGCCACCGTCCTGCGGCTGGCCGAGCGGGCCCTGGCCGACCCCCGGCTCACCGAGGGCGCCGACGCCACCTGGAACCTGCTGCTGTGCGCCGACCCCGACGGCCTGCGCCGCAACGAGGGCTGGCTGTCCGGCCCGTACACCCTCGGCCGCTACGCCCGGAACTTCTTCCGGCCCGGCTTCCTGGAACAGCCCGAGTGGCTCCCCGACGGCCCCGACCGCGCCGCACTGCCGGAGACCCGGGCCCTGCTCGCCCTCCAGGACGAGCTGCGGCCCTTCCTGCACTGCTCCCTGCACGGCGTCGACGTCGGCGGCGGCTTCGCCGAACTCACCCACGACCTGCCGGGCCTCGCCCAGCGCATGGCCCACGCCGCGGCCCGCCTCGGCATCCCCCGTGAACTCGGCTCCTACGACACCCTGTACTGGCCCGGCCTCGGCCCCGCCCTCTACCGGATACCGCCGCCCCACCACGGCGACCTCACCCAGGCCATCACCGAGGCCGCCGTCGACTCGACCTGGTGCCACCCGCGGCGGTACGGCACGGTCACCGCGGTCGTCGAGGCGCCCATGTGGGGCGTGGCGGCCGTCGCGGACGACTCGCCCCCGGCCGACCGGGACGCCGTGCTGCGCTCCGTGAGCCGGACCCTGCGCCACGACACCCGCCGGCTGCACCGCCTCCTCGCCCGGCTCCGGCCGCACGCGGCGGGCGGCCCGGACGCGGCCCGCCTGCTCGCGCCGGTCGACGACTACCTGCTGGTCTGCCCCAGACTCGCCGACGCGTGGGACCCCGACGCCGACGACGGAACGGGCCGTCCCCTGCCGCCCATGAGCACCGCCCACCTGGTCGCCCTGCGCATCGCCGGCCGGCGCCTCGCCCTGCGCACGGCGGGTCTGCTGCACCAGCTGGTGACCCGCGGCGGAAACGATCCGGCAGACGTGCTGCCGGAGCTGGACCGGCTCGTCGACGAGTGGTGCGCCGACTACCGCGACGGCTGCGGGGCCCGCTGGATACCGGTCGCACGCCAGGTGGAGTACCAGAGCCGCGTCGTGCTCGCCGCGTTCGAACTGGCCGGGCGGCGCACGAGCGCGGTCTCCCGTTCGGGTGAGCCGGGCTGGGGCACCGAGCCCGCCGTGCCGATGCACCGGGAATGACCCACATCATCACCGCCGCGGCGGCCCGGACGGGCCTCCTCCTGACCGCCGCCCTCCTCGCCGTCGGCACGGCCCCCGCACGGGCGGCCGCACAGCCGGAGCCCGCGGACGACTGGCTCCAGGTCACACTCACCCAGGGCGACGCCACCTCCGGCACCACCCGCCGCGCCATGCTCCGGTGCGACCCGCCCCGGGGCCATGCCCGCGCGGCCGAGGCGTGCGCGGAGCTGGCCGCGGCGGACGGGGACCCCGGCCGCGTCCCGTCGCGGGAGACGTACTGCCCGATGGTCCACGCACCGGTGACCGCGCAGGCCCACGGGCAGTGGCGGGGACGGGCCGTGGAGTACGCGCAGACCTTCCCCAACACCTGCGTCATGGCGGCGCGGACGGGGGCGGTGTTCGCCCTGGACGAGGCGCGGGGGTGAGCCCGGCGGGCCGGTGACCGGGCGCACCCGCCGTCACTGCTGGTGCAGCCCGCGGCCCGCCAGGGTCAAGAACGCCTCGCCGACCGCCTCCGACAGGGTGGGGTGGGCGTGGACGTGCCGGGCCACGTCGGCGGGTTCGGCGTCCCAGCCGACGATCAGCTGGCTCTCGGCGATCATCTCCGACACGTGCGGGCCCACCAGATGCACCCCGAGCACCCGGCCGCCCCCGGGCTCGGCGACGACCTTCACCATCCCGCCCTGTCCGTGCACCATCCCCTTGGCCACGGCCGTCAGCGGCATCACGTCGACGGCCGGCTCGTACCCGCGCGCACGCGCCTCCGCCTCGCTCAGTCCCACGGCGGCGGTCTGCGGCGCCGAGTACGTCACCCGGGGCACGGCCGCGTAGTCGACGGGCGCGGACGGCACGCCCGCCAGCGTCTCGGCCACCAGCAGGCCCTCCGCGAAGGACGCGTGGGCCAGTCCGAGCGACGGCGGCGGCAGCAGGTCGCCCACGACGTGGACGCCGGGCACGGCCGTCTCCAGCCGGTCCCAGTCCGCCGGTACGACGAAGCCGCGCCCGTCGGTGCCGAGGCCCGCCGCCTCCAGGCCGAGCCCGTCGGTGACCGGCGTCCGGCCGACGGCCACCAGCAGCCGCTCGGCCTCCACCACGAGGGTCTCGCCCCGCGCGGTGCGCACCCGCGCGCGGACGCCGTCGTCCAGCACCTCGGCGTCCAGCAGCCGCGCACCCGTCCGCACGTCGACGCCGCGCTTCTTCAGACCCCGCGTCAGATGGCGGCTCACGTCCGCGTCCTCCAGCGGCACGATCCGCTCCGCGGCCTCCACCAGGGTGACCTCGGCGCCCATCGAACGGTGGAACGAGGCGTACTCGACGCCGATCGCGCCGCCGCCCAGCACCAGGACGGCCGCCGGCAGTCCGGGCGCGAAGAGCGCGTCGTCGCTCGTCACCACGCGCCGTCCGTCCGGGTCGAGCCCCGGAAGCGTGCGCGGGCGCGAACCGGTGGCCAGCACGATCCCCCGGCGTGCGGTGAGGCCGGAGCCGTCGTCCACGTGCACGGAGCGCGGTCCCGTGAGCCGCGCGCTGCCCCGCACCACCGTCACGCCCGCGTGCGCGAGATGCGCCTGGACGCCCCGGTGGTTGCGCGCCACGATGTCGTCGCGGGTGGCGACCAGCGCGGGCCAGTCGACACCGTCCAGGCTCGCCTTCACCCCCCAGCGCTCACGCGCCTCGGCGACGCCGTCCACCAGTTCGGCGGCGTGCAGCATCGCCTTGCTCGGGATGCAGCCGCGGTGCAGACACGTCCCGCCGACCTTGTCGCGTTCGACCAGGGCGACGTCGAGACCCAGGGCCGCGGCGCGCAGCGCGGTGCTGTAGCCGCCGGTGCCACCGCCGATGACGATCACGTCGTGTGTGTTCATGGCCCCAGCCTCCGTCCGGCCCTTGCCATGAGTCCAAGGCAATGTTCTTGTGGGTTCGATGCAGGACGTTCATGGCGGCGTGGCGTGGGGACCGCGGCCGGGCCGGGGGAGGAGCGGGGATGAGTCTGCGCCAGATGGAGTACTTCATGGCCGTCGTCGACGAGGCGTCGTTCACCCGGGCGGCCGAGACCCTGCACGTCACGCAGTCCGCGCTCTCGCACCAGATCAAGGCCCTGGAGAGGTCGGTCGGCGGCGCCCTGCTGGAGCGCATGCCGCGCGGGGTGCGCCTGACGCCGATGGGCCGCGCCTTCCGTCCGCACGCCGAACTCGCCGTCCGCAGCGCCGCCCAGGCCCGCCGCGCGGCCCGCGCCGCCGCCGGGGCCGAGGGCGGGGAACTGCACGTCGCGGCCGTGCACTCGGTCGCCGTCGGGATCCTGCCCGACGTCTTCGCCCGCTGGCGGGCCGCGCACCCCGGGGTCCTGCTGCACCTGCACGAGTACGCGACGACCGAGGCGCTGGAGGAGGAGGTCGAGCGCGGCACCGCGGACCTCGCCGTCGGTCCGGCGCCCGGCGCCTGGCCCGGCACGGTCGTCCCGGTCGGCGAGGAGGAGATCGTCCTGGTGGTGCCCTTCGACGACCGGTTCGCGGGCCGTACGACGGTGACGCTGCCGGAGCTCGCGGACCGGCCCTGGGTGCGGTGCGCCATGGAACCCCTCGTCGAGGGCGAGCGCTTCCTCGACCGGGTGTGCGGACGGGCCGGCTTCCGGCCGCGCACCGCCGTCTTCACCGAGCACACGTCGACGGCCGTGCGGATGGCCGCCGCCGGCGTCGGGGTGTGCACGGCGCCCTCGTACATCGTGGGCGGGGCGGTCGGCGAGGACTGCGTGGTCCTGACGCCCGACCCGCCGTGGCGGCGCCCGCTGACGGTCTTCTCCCGCGTCCCCCCGACCGGCGCCGCCGAGGCCTTCGTCGACCTGCTCCGCACGGCGTGGCCGGTTCCGGGCGCCCCCGCACACCCGGCCGGCGCCCGCGCACCGGTGGGTGCGGCGACGGGCTGAGCCCCGGGCCACGCCGCCCCGCGGACCGGCCACGCCGGGCGCGGCCGCACCTGACGTCGCGCGGCCGGGGCCCCGGGCCGACGGCGCCGCCCCGCGGCGGGCGTGCGCCTCACCGGGCGCGGTACACCACGCCGCCGTGTCCGGCACCGGCACCGGCACCACAGGGCCGTGGCCCGGGCCGGGGGCGGCGCGGGCCGGTGGGGGTGCCCGCGGCGGCGCCGGGGCCGGCCGTCGTGAGCGGCGGCGTCCGGCACGTGGGCGGTGGCGTCCACGTGCCGGACGCCGGGCGCCGCGTCCGGGCCCCGTCAGCCGGTCTCCGCCGGTGTCCCCGTCCGCTCCAGCAGTGCCACCGGCAGGTCCGCGAACAGGTCCTCCACGCGCACGTGGCCCTCGAACTCCCGGCCGGCACCCAGCGCGTCGGTCCAGCGGCCCGGCGGCAGCGCGAGCGTCGTCCCGCGCCAGCCGCCCGACTCGGCCAGCCGCAGGGACAGCCGGGTCACGGCCGTCAGGACCTGGCCGGAGCGGACGAACGCCACGCAGTGCGCCGCCGCGGGGCCCTCGGCCCGCAGCGCCTCGTACGTCGCCGTGCCGCCGAACGCGCCGGGCCGCCGTGCCCGCAGCGCCAGCGCCGCCCGGGTCACCGCGTCCTTGTCCCCGGCGTCCCCGGCGCCGGCGGGCGGGAAGTCCACGGGACGCCGGTTGTCGGGGTCCACCAGCGCCCGGTACTCGCCCTCGGTGCCCTGGTAGAGGTCCGGCACGCCCGGCATCGTGAGGTGGGTCAGGGCCGTGCCGAGGACGTTGGCCCGGACATGGGGCTCCACAGAGGCCCGGAAGGCGGCCACCCGCTCGCCGGGCGGACCGCACGGCCCCTTCGCCACGAACCGGGCCACCGCCTCCTCGTACTCCGGCTCCTGCTCGGTCCAGCTGGTGCGCGTCTTCGCCTCGCGCACGTGCTTCAGCAGCGCCTGCCCCACGCGCTCCCCGTCCGCCGGTCCCAGCCCGAACACCGTCTGCCAGGCCGCCCACGCAAGCTGCGCGTCCGGCGCTTGCTCACCGGCGCCCGTGACCTCCGTCAGGACGTCCGCCCAGCGTTCCGGGCACTCGGTGAGCACCGCCAGCGCGGCGCGCACGTCGGCGCTGCGCTTGGTGTCGTGGGTCGACACGACCGTGCCGGTCACGGGCCAGTCGCGCTGCACGCGCGCGCAGTACGCGTGGAACAGCTCCGGCGACACCGCCGGAGCGCCCGGGTTCCCGCCCACCTCGGTCGCCGACAGCAGCGGCACGTAGCGGTAGAACGCCGTGTCCTCCACCGACTTGGCGCGCAGCGCCGACGCCGTCTGGGCGAACCGCGTCCGGAACTCCACGTGGTCCGGCCCGTCACCGAACCGCCCCAGCACCAGGTCCCGCACCACGTCCACCGCTCCGGCCTCCTCCGGCACCGTGAACGCGCGCCGCGCCTCGGCCGCCGCCTCCTCGGTGACGACCGACTCCGCGTCCACCGACGCGTAGGGCCGGTACACCTCCAGCCGGACCAGCAGCTCCCGCAGCGCGGTGCGCAGCGCCCACGGCGCCCGGTCGCGCAGCACGGCGTCCGGAGAGGCGACGCACAGCCGGTGGGCCACCCGGGTCAGCCGGTCCGTCTCGGTCGCCAGCTCGTGCGTGAGCACCTCGTACGCCGCCCGCCGCGCCGTGGCCGCCCAGTCCCCGCCCCGGTCCGGCCGCGGTCCGGCGAACGCGCGGTACCGCTCGAGGAGTTCCCCGTGCCCCACCGGGTCGGTGAAGAGCCCGTCGACGTGCCGCAGGGCGTCGTAGCCGGTCGTGCCCGCGACGGGCCAGGCCGCGGGCAGCCGCTCCCCGTCCGCCAGGATCTTCTCCACGACCGTCCACCGGCCGCCGCCGGCCTCGTGCAGGCGCGCCAGGTAGGTGTCGGGGTCGGCGAGGCCGTCGGGGTGGTCGACGCGCAGCCCGTCGACCACGCCCTCGCGCAGCAGCCGCAGGATCGTGGCGTGTGTCGCCTCGAACACCTCCGGGTCCTCCACCCGCACCCCGATCAGCTCGGAGATGCTGAAGAAGCGCCGGTAGTTCAGCTCGGTGCGGGCCAGCCGCCACCACACCGGCCGGTACCACTGCGCGTCCAGCAGCTGCGGCAGCGGCAGGTCCCCGGTGCCCTCCCGGAGGGGGAAGACGTGGTCGTGGTAGCGCAGCACGTCGCCGTCGGCCCGCAGGTCGTCCAGCACCTCGCCGACGGGTGCGCCGAGCACGGGCAGCAGCACCTGGCCGCCCTGCGCCTCCCAGTCGATGTCGAACCACCGCGCGTACGGTGACCTCGGCCCCTCCCGCAGCACCTCCCACAGGGCGCGGTTGTGACGGGGGGACATCGCCATGTGGTTCGGCACGATGTCCACCACCAGCCCGAGGCCGTGCTCCCGCGCGGTGCGCGCCAGGGCCCGCAGCCCCTCCTCGCCGCCCAGCTCCTCGCGCACCCGCTCGGGGTCGACCACGTCGTAGCCGTGCAGCGAGCCCGGGACCGCCTCCAGCACGGGGGACAGGTGCAGATGGGTCACACCGAGCGAGGACAGGTACGGCACGGCCGCCGCGGCGGCCGCGAACGGGAACCCGGGCTGCAGCTGCAGCCGGTACGTGGCGAGGGGAGCCGGGGGCGCGGACGGGGCCGGGGGGGACGGGGGCACCGGGTCGGGTCGCTCAGGTGTCATGGAAACCTACGTACCCGCCCCGCCGCCTTTCGTGTCATCGGCCCATCCCCGGGCGTACGCGCGCGTGGCTAGCTTCGAGCGATGGGCAGCACACGGAGCACGGCGGGCACGGAGCGGCGGAACCGCACGCTGCGGACGTACCGGGAGGTCATCGGGCTGTCCGGACCGCTGCTGCCCGTGGTGTCCTTCCTGGGGCGGCTGCCGACGGCCACCATCCAGTTCGGCAGTGTGCTGCTCGTCGCCCGCACCAGCGGCTCCCTGGCCGCCGCCGGGCTGACCGGCGGCGCGCTCGCCGTCGGCCAGGTGGCGTGCGGCCCGCTGGTGGGCCGGCTCGCGGACCGGCACGGCCAGCGCACGGTCGTCCTCGTCCTCAGCCTGGTCAACGCCGTGGCGATCGCCGCGCTCGTGGCCGGTGCGCTCGCCCGGCTGCCGACGCCCGCGCTGGCCGTCCTCGGCGCGGCGGCGGGCGCCACCGTGCCGCTGATCGGCCCGCTGGCCCGGGTCCGGCTGGTCGCCCTCGCCCGGGGCGCGGGCGCTTCCGAGCCGACCGTGGGCGCCGCCCTGTCCTTCGAGAGCACCCTCGACGAGATCTCCTTCGTGCTCGGCCCGGCCCTGGTGGGCCTGGCGGCGGTGCTGGCCCACCCCGCCCACGCCCTGGGCGCCGCGGCCCTGCTGGTGGTCCTGTGCGGCTCGGGCTTCGCGCTGCACCCGACCGCCCGGGCGCCGGGCACCGCCGTGCCGGCCGCGCCCGGCGCCCCACCCGCCGGCGCCCGCGTCCGCATGCCCCGTCCCGTGTACGCCCTCTACGCCGCCCTCGCCCTCCAGGGCGCGATGTTCGGGGCCTGCCAGGCGGGGATCACCGCGTTCACCGAACGGCTCGGCGAGGGCGAGCAGGCCGGGCTGGTGTACGCCGCCATGGGGGTGATGAGCGCGGGCGCGGGGCTCGCCATGGCCGCCGTACCCGCCCGGGTCGGCCTGCGGGCCCGCCGGCGGGCGGCCACCGCGGCGGCGTGCGTGCTCTCGCTGCCGCTGCTGTGGACGGACACCCTGCCCGCCCTGTACGCGGTCGTCACCGTCCTCGGCATCGCCTACGCCCCCCACCTGATCACCGTGCTGGCGCTCACCGAGCGGACGGTGCCGCGCGTCCGGCTCGCCGAGGCGATGGCCTACGCGACCAGCGCGATCGTCGGCGGTCAGGCCGTGGCGGTGGCCGTCACCGGCCGGCTCGCCGAGTCCCACGGCCCCGTGGCGGCCTTCGCGGTGGCGACCGCGGCCGCGGCCTTCGCGATCGCCGTGGCCGCACGCCCCGGGCCGTACGCCGCGGGCAGCCGGGCGGTCCTCCACGCGCGCGTGGAGGACCGCTTTGGCGACACGGCGTCCTAGACGGGCCGCTGCAGCACCGTCAGGCTCCGGTCCACCAGCGTCAGCCGGTCCCCGGCCTGGACCTTCGTCCCCGTCCGGGCCGGTACACCCTCGGTGCGGGCGGTGTCGACCACCACCTCCCACTGCCGGCCGTGGTCGAGCGGCACCACGAAGTCCAGCGTCTTCGGGGAGGCGTTGAACATCAGCAGGAACGAGTCGTCGGCGATGCGCTCCCCGCGCGGGCCCGGCTCGGAGATCGCGTTGCCGTTGAGGAACACCGTCAGGGCCGACGCCCGCGCCGAGTTCCAGTCCTGCTGGGTCATCTCCGTGCCCTCCGGGGTGAACCAGGCGATGTCCGACAGCTCGTCGTGGGTGCCCTCCACGGGCCGGCCGTGGAAGAAGCGCCGCCTGCGGAAGACCGGGTGGTCCCTGCGGAGCCACACCATCGCGCGCGTGAAGTCCAGCAGCCCGGTGTCGGCGTCCTCGCCCTCGGGCCAGGCCACCCACGCCAGTTCGTTGTCCTGGCAGTAGGCGTTGTTGTTGCCCCGCTGGGTGCGGGCGAACTCGTCGCCGTGGCTGATCATCGGCACGCCCTGGGAGAGCAGCAGCGTGGCGATGAAGTTCCGCATCTGCCGCGCCCGCAGCTCCCGCACCGCGGGGTCGTCGGTGTCCCCCTCGGCGCCGCAGTTCCAGGACCGGTTGTGGCTCTCGCCGTCCCGGTTGTCCTCGCCGTTGGCCTCGTTGTGCTTGTCGTTGTAGGAGACCAGGTCGTGCAGGGTGAAGCCGTCGTGGCAGGTGACGAAGTTGATGGAGGCCAGCGGGCGGCGGCCGTCGTCCTGGTAGAGGTCGGACGAACCGGTCAGCCGGGACGCGAACTCCGCCAGGGTGCGCTGCTCGCCGCGCCACAGGTCCCGCACCGTGTCCCGGTACTTGCCGTTCCACTCGGTCCACAGCGGCGGGAAGTTGCCCACCTGGTAGCCGCCCTCGCCCACGTCCCACGGCTCGGCGATCAGCTTCACCTGCGAGACCACCGGGTCCTGCTGCACCAGGTCGAAGAACGACGACAGCCGGTCCACCTCGTGGAACTGCCGCGCCAGGGTCGCCGCGAGGTCGAAGCGGAACCCGTCGACGTGCATCTCGGTGACCCAGTACCGCAGCGAGTCCATGATCATCTGCAGGACGTGCGGGGACCGCATGAGCAGCGAGTTCCCCGTGCCCGTGGTGTCCATGTAGTACCGGGGGTCGTCGGTCAGCCGGTAGTACGACGGGTTGTCGATGCCCTTGAAGGACAACGTCGGGCCCAGGTGGTTGCCCTCGGCGGTGTGGTTGTAGACCACGTCGAGGATGACCTCGATGCCCGCCTCGTGCAGCGCCTTCACCGCCGACTTGAACTCCAGCACCTGCTGGCCGCGGTCGCCCCAGGAGGCGTACGCGTTGTGCGGGGCGAAGAAGCCGATCGTGTTGTAGCCCCAGTAGTTGTTCAGCCCCATGTCGACCAGGCGGTGGTCGTTGACGAACTGGTGGACGGGCATCAGCTCCAGCGCCGTCACCCCCAGTTCGGTCAGGTGCTCGATGACCGCCGGGTGCGCGAGCCCCGCGTAGGTGCCGCGCAGCTCCTCGGGGAGGCCGGGGTGACGCATGGTGAGGCCCTTCACGTGGGCCTCGTAGATCACCGTGTGGTGGTACTCCGTCCGGGGGCGCCGGTCGTCGCCCCAGTCGAAGTACGGGTTGACCACGACCGACGACATCGTGTGCGGCGCCGAGTCCAGGTCGTTGCGCCGGCCGGGGTCGTCGAAGTGGTAGCCGTACACCTCCTCCCCCCACTGGACCGAGCCGCTGATCGCACGCGCGTACGGGTCGAGGAGCAGCTTCGCGGAGTTGCAGCGCAGCCCGCGCTCCGGCGCGTAGGGGCCGTGGACGCGGTAGCCGTACCGCTGCCCCGGCATCACGCCCGGCACGTACGCGTGCCGGACGAACGCGTCGCTCTCCCGCAGTTCCACCGCCGTCTCCGAGCCGTCGTCGTGCAGCAGACACAGCTCTACTCGGTCCGCGGCCTCCGTGAAGACCGCGAAGTTGGTGCCGGCGCCGTCGTACGTGGCGCCGAGCGGATACGCCTCTCCAGGCCAGACCTGCATGGACACGACTCTCTCAGGTGTGCGGCGCCGGTGCGGACGCCTGGGCTCCGAGTCTCCCCGAAAGTGAGGCGACCACCTAGCACTCACGTGCCTCTTACCCACCGCGCGCCGATCCGTTCCCGCCGGGTTCTCGGCCGTCGGCTTCGCGCCGTACCGCGTCACCGCTATGAAACGGCTCACTCGCCGGAGGGGGGAGGGGCGGAACGGCCCCGTGGCCCAAGGGTGTTGGCGGAACCAGCCTGCCCATCGGGCTGCACCGCGCACCACTCGCGGAGTACCCTTCCTTGATCGTTGGGACGGGGTCTCCCCGGTGATGCTCCGGGGGAGCGGAAGGCGGTGCGCGGGTGGGCTCGGGAGGGCTGGAGCTGCCCCCTGGTGACGAGGGTCACGAGGGGACCTCCACGGACGTCCCGCCCGGTGCGGTGTCCCTGGCGCGGCCCGTGAACGCGGGCGCGATCGGTCCGGAACTGGACTGGGACGCCGACGCCTGGCACGAGGTGCGCACGCGCGCGCAGCGGGCCGGCCGGGCCTACATCTGGCTGAACCTCGTCGAGCAGCGGCTGCGCGCCGTCGTCGCCGCCGTGCTGCGGCCGGTCTACGAGCCCGTCCACGGCGACGACTGGGTGGTCGCCGCGGCCGGCCCCGCCGGACAGGAGTGGGTGCAGCGCGCCGTCGCGGTCCGCGAGGTCAGCCGCCGCAAGGGCTACCTCCTCGACCCGGCCGACGACAACGTCCTCAGCTTCCTCACTCTGCCGCAGCTGCGCGAGCTCATGGTCCAGCACTGGCCCTGCTTCGAGCCCTACGTCGACGACCGCCGCGACGTGGAACTGGCCCTGGACGAGCTGGAGGTCACCCGCAACGTCGTCTCCCGCAACCGGGCGCTGTCCGAGGCGGTCCTGAACCAGGCCGAGCGTGCCTCGGCGCGGCTGCTGGAGGTCCTCGGCGCGGGCAGCGACCTGCCCTCCACGCGCCGGCTCCCGGTCGACGCGGTGGAGGACCTGGTCGGCGACCGGTACGCCGACGTGGTCGCCGTGCACCCGGACCGGGTCCGGCTGCTGCGCCAGTTCCCCGCGGAGGACATCTTCGGCAGCGCCCGCCGCGTGGACGCCCTCGGCATCGGCCTCAACCTGCTCGTGCAGAACTTCTCCGGCCGCCGCCTGCTGCGGCTGGCCGACTCCGGCAGCCGGGTGCGGCTGCTGTTCCTGAACCCCGCCTCCAGCGCGATCAAACGCCGCGAGCGCGAACTGGGCATCAAGCGCGGCGAGCTGAGCCGTGCCGTCGAGACGAACATCCTGCACATGCGCCGGGTGCGCTCCCGGCTGCGGGACCCGGGCGCCTTCGAGATCCAGGTCTTCGACGAGACCCCCCGCTTCACGGCCTACCTCGTGGACGGCGACGGCGCCGACGGCATCGCGGTCGTGCAGTCCTACCTGCGCCGGACGCGGGGGATGGAGGCGCCGGTGCTCGTCCTGCGCAACGGGCGCAACGGCGGCAAGGTCGTGAAGCCGGGCCAGTCGGACCAGGCGGAGGAAGGCGGACTCTTCCCCACCTATCGTGAGGAGTTCGAGCTGATGTGGGCGGATTCGCGGCCGGTGTCCTGAGCACCGCCGGGGGCCGGCACCGGCGCGGACGGAACGCGATCCCCTGATTGTCAGTGGCCCGTGCGAAGGTGGAGAGCACTGGGGGAACGCACCACCGAGGAGGGGACCGCCCATGGGCTGGCACCGGGAGCTGCTGATCGGCTTCGACCTGGAGACGACGGGCACCGATCCGCGCGAGGCGCGCATCGTCACCGGCGCCGTGATCGAGGTCAGGGGCGGGGTGCCGCTCGGCCGCCGCGAATGGCTGGCCGACCCCGGCGTGGAGATCCCGGCGGACGCGGTCGCGGTGCACGGCATCAGCAACGAGCGCGCGGCCGGCGAGGGCCGCCCCGCCGACCAGGTCGCCGACGCCATCGCCGACGTCCTCGCCGGCCACTGGAAGGCGGGTGTCCCCGTCGTCGCCTACAACGCGGCCTTCGACCTCACCCTGCTCAGTGCCGAACTGCGGCGCCACGGGCTGCCGTCCCTGCGGGAGCGCCTGGGCGGCCTGGACCCCGCGCCCGTCATAGACCCGTACACCATCGACCGCTCCGTGGAGCGCTACCGGCGCGGCAAGCGCAACCTGGAAGCGGTCTGCCGGGAGTACGGCGTCCCGCTCGACGCCGCCCACGACGCCTCGGCCGACGCCCTCGCCGCGGCCCGGCTGGCCTCCGCGATAGCCGGCCGCCACCCCGCGGTCGCCGCCCTCGGCCCGGCGGAGCTGCACCGCCGCCAGATCGAGTGGTACGCCGAGTGGGCGGCCGACTTCCAGAGCTTCCTGCGCCGCAAGGGCGACGCCACGGCGGTCGTCGACGGGACGTGGCCGGTCCGCGAACCGGCCGGCGAGCCGGTCTGACCCGGCCCCGCCGGGCCGGCCGTCAGAACGGATACCAGCGCACCGTCGGGTCCCCGTCCCGCAGCGACGCCACCCGGCGTCCGAACTCGGCCAGCGCCTTCGGGTTGCTCGGCGCGTGCTGGGCCACCCAGGCGCAGCTCGCCGTCTCACGGGCCCCGCGCAGCACCGCGCAGCCCTCCCACTCGCGCACGTCCCAGCCGTAGGTCGCGGTGAAGGCGTCGTACGCCTCGGCGGGCAGTCCGTAGCGGTCCCGGCTGAGCGCCATCACCACCAGGTCGTGCTCGCGCAGGTCGGCCGAGAAGGTCTCCAGGTCGACCAGGACCGGCCCGTCGGGGCCGACGTGCACATTGCGGGGGAGCGCGTCGCCGTGGATCGGGCCCGGCGGCAGATGGGGGGTGAGCGCGGCGGCGGCCGTCGCGAAGCCGTCCCGGCGCTCGCGCAGGTACGCCGCGTCCGCGGGGTCGATCGCGTCGCCGGCGAGCCGCAGCCAGCGTTCCACCCCGCCCAGCAGTTCGCGGGGCGGCAGCTCGAAGGAGGGGGAGGGCAGCGCGTGGACGAGCCGCAGCAGTGCGGCCACGTCCCGCGGCTCGGTGGGCCGCACCGCGTCGGGCAGCCGGTGCCACACGGTCACGGGATGCCCGTCGACCGTCAGCGCGTCCGGCCGGGCCGCCCGCACCGCCGGCACACCGGCCTCCTCCAGCCACACCGCGACGGCCAGTTCCCGGTCCGCCCGCCCGAGGAGCCCGGCGTCGCGGCCCACCTTGACCACCAGGTCGCCGGCGGCGAAGACCGCGTTCTCGCCGAGGGCGAGCAGCCGCGCCTCCCGCGCCGGGCCGGGCAGCACCTTTGCCGCGGCCAGCACCTCCCGCGCCCGTGCCTCGTCCATCGTCCGCCCTCCGTGTCCGTTCCGGTCCGTCGTCGCCGTCCCGCCGCCGCCCGGGCAGGTCCGATGCGCCTGAGCCGGTGCGTTCGCCGGGGACGGCCCGGGACCTCGCCGGGGGGCGCGGCACGCGTCAACCGCGCGCGCCCACCGCCGGGATCCCGCCATCCGTCGGCCAGTGTCGCATTCGCACAGGTGGGAGCGTGTGCGCGGCCCCTTGACGGGGCACAGCGCCTTCACGACCATGACCGGGCCCGTCCGATCCGCGCGAAGGGGCTGACCACGTGACACCGGTGACCGAGGCGAGGAGACCGGCGCGCCGCGCGCCCGGCGGGGACCGGCCCCGGCGCGGCCCCGACCACGGCGCCTGGTTCCTGGTGCTGCCCGCGCTGCTCCCCATCCTGGTGTTCAGCGTCGGGCCGCTGCTCCACGGCATCCTGCTGGCCTTCACCGACGCCCAGTCGGGCCGCACCGAACCCACCCGGTGGATCGGCACCCTGAACTTCCAGGACCTGCTGCACGACACGCTGTTCTGGGAGTCGTTCCGCATCGGGCTGGTGTGGGCGGTCGGCGTGACCGTGCCGCAGTTCCTGCTCGCGCTCGGCCTCGCCCTGCTGCTCGACCAGGACCTGCGGCTGCGCTGGCTGGCCCGCGCCCTGGCGATCATCCCCTGGGCGATGCCCGAGGTCGTCGTCGGCATCATGTGGCGGCTCGTCTACAACCCGGACGCCGGCATCCTCAACGAGACCCTGCGCGACCTCGGTCTCGGCGGCGGCCGCGACTGGCTCAGCGGCCTCGCCACCGCCCTGCCCGCCGTGATCGTCGTCGGCGTCTGGGCCGGCATGCCGCAGACCACGGTCGCCCTGCTCGCCGGGCTCCAGAACACCCCGCGCGAGCTGCACGAGGCCGCCGCGGTCGACGGCGCCGGAGCCTGGCGCCGCTTCCGCGCGGTCACCTGGCCCGCCCTGAAGCCGGTCGCGCTCGCCGTCACCGCGCTCAACCTCATCTGGAACCTCAACTCCTTCGCCCTGGTCTACGTGCTGACCAACGGCGGCCCCGGCGGCCGGACCCGGCTGCCCATGCTCTTCGCCTACGAGGAGGCCTTTCGCTACGGGCAGTTCGGCTACGCGGCGGCGATGGGCTGTGTCCTGGTCGCCGTGGTCTCGGTCCTGCTGGCCGTCTTCCTCGTCGGCCGGCTCAGGGGAGGTGACGAGGCGTGAGGACCTCGACCGGAGCCCGCGTCGGCCAGTACGCCGCGCTGCTCGCGTATCTCGCCTTCCTGGCCTTCCCGCTCCTGTGGCTGCTCTCCACCGCGTTCAAACCGCCGCGCGAGCTGGCGAGTCTCCACCCCACCTGGATCCCGGAGGATCCCACCCTCGACAACTTCCGGCAGGCCTTCGACGAGCAGCCGCTGCTGCACGCCGCGCTCAACTCCCTGCTGGCCGCCCTCGGCGCCGCGGTGATCGCGGTGCTGATCGCGACCCCGACGGCGTACGTCATGGCCCGGCGCCGCGGCCGGCTCGCCAAGGCGGTCACCGGGTGGGTCGTGGTCAGCCAGGCCTTCCCCTTCGTCCTGCTGATCATCCCGCTCTTCCTGGTCCTGAAGAACCTGCGGCTGATCAACTCCGTGCCCGGACTGGTGATGGTGTACGTCGTGTGGTCGCTGCCGTTCGCGCTGTGGATGCTCGCCGGGTACGTCCGGGCCGTGCCGGCCGAGCTGGAGGAGGCCGCGGCGGTCGACGGGGCCGGGCGGCTGCGCACCCTGGTCTCGGTGACCGCGCCGCTGCTCGCGCCGGGGATCGTGGCGACGGCGCTGTTCGCGTTCGTCACCGCCTGGAACGAGTTCTTCTTCGCGCTGGTGCTGCTGAAGACCCCGGAGAAACAGACCCTGCCGGTCGTGCTCACCCACTTCATCGGCGCCGAGGGCGTCGCGGACCTCGGCCCCCTGGCGGCGGCGGCCTTCCTCGCGACGCTGCCCTCGCTGGTCGTGTTCGCGCTCGTCCAGCGGCGGATCACGGGCGGCATGCTCGCCGGGGCGGTGAAGAGCTGATGCGCGCGAGAACCCCCGCCCCCCTGCTCGTCGCGCTCGTCCTGCTGCTCACGGCCTGCGCCGGCACGGGCGGCGACGCCGACGACGGCCGGATCACCCTGCGCTTCCAGTCCCTGGCCTGGCAGGAGGAGTCCGTGCAGGTCAACGAGGAACTGGTGGAGGAGTGGAACAAGGCCCATCCCGACGTGCGGGTCGAGTACGTCCAGGGCAGCTGGGACAGTGTCCACGACCAGCTCCTCACCTCCTTCGAGGGCGGTGAGGCGCCGGACGTCATCCACGACGCCTCCGACGACCTCGCGGACTTCGCCCACGGCGGCCACCTCGCCGACCTCACCGGCCTGCTGCCGCAGCGGCTGAAGGACGACATCCCGCGGCACGCCTGGGAGACGGTCACCTTCGGCGACCGCGTCTACGGCGTGCCGTTCCTCCAGGAACCCCGCGTGCTGATCGCCAACACGGCCCTGCTCGAGAAGTCCGGTGTCCGGATCCCGACGCCGGAACACCCCTGGACCTGGCCGGAGTTCCGGCAGGTGACCAAGCGGCTGAGCGGCGACGGCACGTACGGCGTGGCCTGGCCGCTCAAGGAACCCGTGTCCGCCACGCTCAACCTGTCGCTGTCCACCGGCGGCCGGCTGTTCCACCGCGACGGGGACGGCAGGGTGACCGTCCGGTTCGAGGACGCCGACCAGGTGGTGCCGCGCACCATCCGCGACCAGGTCGGCCGCGACCGCAGCGCCTCCGCGTCCACCCTGGGCAGCGGCGGTTCCGACACCCTGCCCGGCTTCTTCGCGGGCAGGTACGCGATGGTGCCGCTCGGGTTCTCCTACCGCCAGCAGATCGAGCAGCAGGCGCCCGAGGGCTTCGACTGGCAGGTCCTGCCCGCCCCGGCCGGCGCCGACGGGCTCGCCCAGGGCGTCAGCCCGCAGACGCTGTCCGTCGCCGAGGACAGCCCGCACAAGAAGGAGGCCGCAGCGTTCGTCGACTTCCTCCTCCAGCCGGACAACATGGTCCGCCTCGCCCTCGGCGACTGGATGCTGCCCACCGGCACCCGGGCCCTCGAGGACCCCGCCCTGCGCACCCCCGAGAACGGCTGGGCCACCGGCACCGCCCTCGCCGCCCATCTGCGCCCGGCGCCCGCGCAGTCCGTGCGCGGCTACGCCGAGTGGAAGGACAAGGTGGCCACCCCCGCGCTCCAGGAGTACTACAGCGGGGCGATCGGCACGGCCGAGCTCCGCGAGAGGCTGGAGGAGGACGGCAACCTCGTACTCGCCCGCTACCAGCGCTGATGCGGCGGACCGGTAAAAACTTGCACGAGACGTATCGTCTCGCGTACGGTCCTCGCATGACCAGTCGCGCCCACATCGCCATGTTCTCCATCGCCGCGCACGGCCACGTGAACCCCAGCCTGGAGGTGATCCGCGAACTCGTCGCACGGGGACACCGGGTGACCTACGCGATCCCGCCGCTCCTCGCGGAGAAGGTCGCCGGGACGGGCGCCGAACCCAAGCTGTGGAACAGCACGCTGCCCGGCCCCGACGCCGACCCGGAGGCGTGGGGCACCACCCTGCTCGACAACGTCGAGCCGTTCCTGGACGACGCGATCCAGGCGCTGCCCCAGCTCGTCGAGGCCTACGAGGGGGACGAGCCGGACCTGGTCCTGCACGACATCGCCTCCTACCCGGCCCGCGTCCTCGGCCACCGCTGGGGCGTGCCGGTGATCTCCCTGTCCCCGTGCATGGTCGCCTGGGAGGGGTACGAGCAGGAGGTCGCCGAGCCGATGTGGGAGGAGCCCCGGAAGACCGAGCGCGGTCAGGCGTACTACGCCCGTTTCCAGGCCTGGCTGGAGGAGAACGGGATCACGACGCACCCCGATCCGTTCACCGGCCGCCCCGGCCGCTCCCTGGTGCTGATCCCCAAGGCGCTCCAGCCCAACGCCGACCGGGTCGACGAGACGACGTACACCTTCGTCGGCGCCTGCCAGGGCGACCGCACCGCCGAAGGCGACTGGCAGCGTCCCCAGGGGGCCGAGAAGGTCGTCCTCGTCTCCCTCGGCTCCTCCTTCACCAAGCAGCCCGCGTTCTACCGGGAATGCGTCAGGGCCTTCGGCGACCTGCCCGGCTGGCACACGGTGCTCCAGATCGGTCGGCACGTCGATCCCGCCGAGCTGGGCGACGTGCCGGACAACGTCGAAGTACGCTCCTGGGTGCCGCAGTTGTCGGTCCTCCAGCAGGCCGACCTGTTCGTCACCCACGCGGGCGCCGGCGGCAGCCAGGAGGGCCTGGCCACCGCCACGCCGATGATCACCGTTCCGCAGGCCGCGGACCAGTTCGGCAACGCGGACATGCTCCAGGGGCTCGGCGTCGCCCGCCGCCTGCCCACCGAGGAGGCCACCGCCGAGGCGCTGCGCACCGCCGCCCTCGCCCTGGTCGACGACCCGGAGGTGGCCGCGCGCCTGAAGGAGATCCAGGCGCAGATGGCCCGGGAGGGCGGCACCCGGCGGGCCGCCGACCTGATCGAGGCGGAGCTGGCGGCGGCGCGGTCCTGACCGCGCGCCGGTGACGGCAGAGGGCCCGTCGGTTCCCCGGAACCGACGGGCCCCGCCCTCGTGGGGCCGCTCAGACCCCGACCCGCTCGCCCTCGTCGTCCCGGACCGGCGGAGCGACCGCCCCGGGCGTCTCGTCGTGGGTGAGATCGGGCAGCCGGTGCATCCACTTCGGCAGGTACCAGTTCCGCTCGCCGAGCAGGGCCATCACGGCCGGCAGCAGCACGCCCCGGATGATCGTCGCGTCGATCAGCACCGCCGCCGCCAGACCCACGCCCATCTGCTTCATGGACTGCATGGACAGGGTGCCGAAGATGGCGAACACGGCGACCATGATGACCGCGGCGCTGGTGACGACCCCGGCCGTGGTGACCACGCCGTGCTGGATCGCCTCCCTGGTCGTCCGGCCGCGCAGCCGCGCCTCACGGATCCGCGAGACCACGAACACGTGGTAGTCCATCGACAGGCCGAAGAGGATCACGAAGAGGAACAGCGGCAGCCAGGTGACGATGGCGCCGACCCCCTCCGCGCCCACCAGCGAGGCGCCCCAGCCGTGCTGGAAGACGGCGACGAGGATGCCGTACGCCGCACCCACCGACAGCAGGTTCAGCACGATCGAGGTGATCGCGACCGTCAGGGAGCGGAACGACAGCAGCATCAGCAGGAAGGCGAAGACCACGACGAACGCGAAGACCGGCACGACCGAGCCGACGAGCTGGTCGTTGAAGTCCTTGTTGCCGGCCACCTGACCGGTGATCGGGGCCTCGACGCCCTCGACCTTGCCGAGCGTGGCGGGCCGCACCTCGTCGCGCAGCTTGTCCAGGCTCTCGCCCGCCTCGTCCTGGTCGGAGCCGCCGACCAGCGGGACGTGGATCAGGGCGACGTTCTGCTCGTCGTGCACGGTGATGTCGACCGGACCGCGCGAGGCACCCGAACCGACCGCCCGCTCCCGGAAGTCGGCGAGCGCGGCCCGTACCTCGGGCGCGTTGATGTCGTCGGCCCTGACGACGACCTCGGCCGGGTCGGAGCCGCCGGGGAAGGCCTCGTTGACCCGGTTGTACGTCTGCACGACGGGCAGCGAGTCGCCGAACTCCTGGTCCAGGGTGAGGTTCTGCGTCTTCATGCCGACGGCGGGAGCGGCGACGGCCAGCAGGGCGCCGACCGCCACGGCCGCGGCGAGCACCGGCCTGGCGAGCACGCGCCGCAGCACCGCCGTCCAGAACCGGCTGCCCTCCTCGGTGCCCCGGCGCGGACGCCGGCGCAGGAACGGGACGCGCCCCTTCTCCACCCGCTCGCCCAGCAGTGACAGCAGCGCCGGCAGCACCGTCACGGAGCCGACCATGGCGACCGCGACCACCATCAGCGAGGCCAGGCCCATCGCCTCGAACTCGGCGATGCCGGTGAACAGCATGCCCGCCATCGCCACGCACACCGTCACGCCGGAGACGACGATCGCCCGGCCACTGGTGGCGGCGGCGATCCGCAGCGCGGTCTGCGCGTCCCGGCCCGCGGCGCGCTCCTCGCGCTCGCGGCGCAGGTAGAACAGGCAGTAGTCGACGCCGACGGCCAGACCGACCAGCAGCATCACGGAGTTGGCGGTGTCGCTCATCGGCTGGAAGTGGCTGACGAGGCCCATCAGGCCCATCGTCGCCATGATCGCGGTGATCGCCAGTGCCACCGGCACCAGCGCCGCCACCAGCGCCCCGAACGCGACGAGCAGGATGCCGAGGGCCACCGGCACCGCGGAGTACTCGGCCTTCTGGAAGTCGTCGCCGAACGCGTCGTCGAACGTCTTCATCATGCTGGCGCCGCCGATCTCCTCGATCCGCAGCGACCCGTGGTCCTTCTGGACGCCCTCGACGGCCTTCAGCACCGGCTCGATCCGCTCGCCCGCGGTCTCCGCCTCGCCGCGCATGTCGAACTGCACCAGCGCGCTGCGGCCGTCCCGCGAGATGGTCTTCGTCTCGTACGGCGAGGTCACGCCCGTGACCTCGCCGGTGCCCTCCACCGCCTCGACGACCGCGGTGACGGCGGCGCGGAACTCGGCGTCCGTGGCCGTCAGCTTCCCGTCCTTCGCCTGGACCAGGACGGTCTCGGCGGCCGGTTCGTCGATCCCGGCGTCCTCGACGATCCTGGCGGCGGTGCGCGTCTCGCCCCCCATCTGCTCGCTGTCCTTGACGTCGACCCGGCCGGCCGCCGAACCGAGCCCCATCGCCAGGACGACGAACAGTACCCAGATCCCGACGGCAGCCCATCGGTGCCGGGCGCTCCAGCCGCCAGCCCGGGCGGCGATGCCCCGCACCCGTGTGTCTCCGTTCCCCATGACGGGCTTGCCCCCTCGTCCGCGGTGGAGGCCCCCTGCCACCACCTTCCGTCCCGACGGTATGGCCCGGACGAGCCGGTCACGTCGTGCTGACCGGTGAAGCGGGACGGGTCCGGCTCATCCCCTCGGACGCCCGGTCTCACCGCTGGGGAGGACCGCGGTCCCTTACATCTACCCGGGCCTCTCGGGGACGGAGATCGGGGTGCGGTTGGAGGGCGGGATTCCGCCAGGTTTCCCCCGGGGGGCCGTCGAACGCGTCACAGGTGTGCGCAGCGGTTGAATCCCGTCCGTCGGATCGGCGAGAGTGGCGCGCACGTCCGCCCGGCGGACGCGGCCGTCGCGCCCGCCCCCACGGGGCGCGACGGCCGTCCTAGGGTGTGCGCATGACGACGACGTACGCGGCGCTGCTGCGCGGGATCAACGTGGGCGGCGCCAAGAAGGTCCCGATGGCCGAGCTGCGCAGCCTCCTGGAGGGTCTCGGTCACGACGCCGTGCGCACCCATCTCCGCAGCGGGCAGGCGGTGTTCACCTCCGGCCACGGCGACGAGGAGTCCCTGGCCGCCGAGTTGTCGCGGGCGATCGAGAAGCACTTCGGCTTCCCGGTGGACGTGATCGTGCGCGACCACGCCTACCTGCGGGCCGTCGCCGAGGCGTGCCCCTTCCCCGCCGCCGGCCTGGAGGCCAGACAGCTCCACGTCACCTACTTCTCCGCGCCCGTCGACGAGGAGCGCTTCGCACCGGTCGACCGGACGGCCTTCCTCCCCGAGGAGTTCCGCCTCGGCGACCGCGCCCTGTACCTGTACGCGCCGGACGGCCTCGGCCGCTCCAAGCTCGCCGAACGGCTGGCCGGGCCGCGCCTCACCCGGGGCCTGACCGCCACCACCCGCAACTGGAACACCGTCGTCAAGCTCGTCGAGCTGACCGCACCGGCGGACTGAGGGGACCCCGCGGCGCCCGCAGTCGTCACGACGGACAGGACCGAAGCACCGGACGGCGCGACGGAGGCGAGTGGTCATGCGGACGAGCGACTCGACGAAGGTACGGGCGACATGGGCCGACGGGCGGCGGATCACCCTGTCGCTCCCGTCCACGGACGTGCCCTGGGCCGCCGACGGCATCGGCGCCCTGCGCCCCGTCCCGCCCACCCACACCGGCCGCGGCGAGGAACCCCGCCCCCTCCCGTCCCGGCGCCCGCTGCCCCCGGACGTGGCCCTGCCCGGCCTGGGCGCCCAGCCGTACCGGCCCGGGGGGTCGTTCACGCGGCTGAGCGGCGGGCGGCGGTCCGGGCGTCAGGCCGCCCCGGCCGCCACCGGCACCGGTGTCCGCGCCGCGTCGTACCGCTCCAGCAGCAGCCGCGCCACCTCGGGCGCCGGGCCCAGCACCTCGGCCAGGAGGTCCGCCCCGGCCGCGCCCCGCGCGATGCGGTCCGGCAGGAAGCCGGGGGCCAGCACGTACGGGGCGACGGCGACGCGTGCGCAGCCGGCGGCGCGCAGGTCGCGGACCGCGTCCTCGGTGCGGGGAAGGGATGCGGAGGCGAACGCAGGCCGCACGGCGCACCAACCGGTGTGCCGCCACTCCCGCGCGATTTCTGCGATCACTGCGATCGCCTCCGGGTCGGAGGACCCCGCCGAGGCCAGCACGACCCCGGTCGAGGGCTTGTCGGCGGGCGTGAGGCCCGCCTCGTACAGGCGCCGTTCCAGCGCCGACAGCAGCAGCGGGGAGGGGCCGAGCACCTCCGCCTGCCGGATCCGCAGCCGGGCCGGCGCGTCCGCGAGGACGGCCGGGATGTCGGCCTTGGCGTGGAAGGCGCGGGTCAGCAGCAGCGGCAGCGCCACCACGTCCCGGATCCCCTCCGTCGCCAGCGACTCCAGCACGCCCTGCACGGAGGGCACGTTGAAGTCCAGGAAGCCGGTCTCCACCCGTACCTCCGGACGCAGCGCTCCGACCCGGCGGACCAGGGCGTGCACGGTCGCGGCGTGCCGCGGATCGCGGCTGCCGTGGGCGACGACCAGGAGGACGGGACGGGCGGGAGGGACCGGACGGTGCATGGTGTGCCTCAGCTCCTCACCAGCAGACCGCGGCTGCGCAGCACCCACCGCTCCAGCGGGCTGAAGATCAGCAGGTCGATGGCGATGCCGACGATCAGGATCAGCAGGATGGCCTCGAAGACCATGGCCATGTCGCTGGCGTTGCGGCCGTTCTCCAGCAACTGGCCGAGGCCCACGCCGAGGTCGGGGAAGGACGCGATGATCTCGGCGGCCATCAGCGACCGCCAGGAGAACGCCCAGCCCTGCTTCAGCCCCGCCACGTAGCCGGGCAGCGCGGCCGGCAGCACGATGTGCCAGGTGCCCTTCAGCCCCGTCGCGCCCAGCGTGCGGCCCGCGCGCAGGAACAGCGGGGGGACCTGGTCCACGCCCGAGACCAGACCGTTGGCGATGGACGGCACCGCGCCCAGCAGGATGACGGCGTACATCATCGAGTTGTTCAGGCCCAGCCAGATCACGGCCGGCGGCACCCAGGCCACCGACGGCAGCGACTGGAGGCCGGACAGGATCGGGCCGATCGCCGCCCGCACGAACTTCACCCGCGCCACCAGCAGCCCCAGCGGGGTGCCGATCAGCAGGGCGAGGCAGAAGCCGAGCAGGCCGCGCGAGACGCTGGTCCAGATGTAGCCGAGCAGTTCGCCCCGGAGCCACGCCTGGTGGACGACGTCCCACACGTCCGACGGGGCGGGCAGCTTGGTCGGGTCGTCGACGACGTCGAACGAGACCAGCCCCTGCCAGAGCGCCAGCACCAGGAGCACCGCGACGGTGGGCGGCAGGATCTTCTCGACGAAGGTCTGCCGGAAGGGCTTGCGGCCCTGCTGCACCGTCTCCAGTGCGTCGAGGCCCGCCTCCAGACCGGCGAGGTCGCCGGCGTCCTTCGCCGGGCTGGTCGTCTCAGTGCTGGCCATGGCGGCGGATCTCCCCACGCAGTTCTTCGGTGATCTCGACGGACAGTTCCGCCACGGCGGTGTCCTCGATGCGGCGCGGGTGCGGGATGCCCACCGTCCACTCGCGCGCGACGCGCCCGGGGCGGGAGGACAGCAGCACCACGCGCTCGGCGAGCCGCACGGCCTCGCGCACGTTGTGCGTGACGAACAGGACGGACAGCTTCGTCTCCCGCCAGATCCGGGTCAGCTCGTCGTGCAGCACGTCCCGCGTGATCGCGTCCAGCGCCGCGAACGGCTCGTCCATCAGCAGCAGCCTGCTCTCCTGCGCGAGGGCGCGCGCCAGCGCGACGCGCTGGCGCATGCCGCCCGACAGCTCGTGCACCCGCTTGCCGTACGCGCCCTTCAGCCGGACGAGTTCGAGCAGTTCCTCGGCCTTGTCACGGCGTTCGGACTTGGGCACGCCGCGCAGCTTGAGGGCGAGTTCGATGTTCTTGCCCGCGGTCAGCCACGGGAACAGGGCGTGCTCCTGGAACATCAGGGCCGGGCGCCCGTCCGTGGTGATGGCGCCGGCGCTGGGCCCGTCCAGGCCCGCCACCAGGTTCAGCAGCGTGGACTTGCCGCAGCCGGAGGCCCCCAGGAGGGTGACGAACTCGCCGGGCGCGACATCGAGGGTGATGTCGTCCAGCACGAGCTGCTGTCCGGCGGGGCCCGCGAACGACTTCGAGACGTGCTCGATCCGGGCGGCGTGCGTGGCCGCCTCGGTGCCGTCGGCGGCCTTGGCGAGTGTCGTGGCCATGGTCGTCACCTCCTGGGAATGGTCGGATCCGGGCTTACTTGACGCCGAGACCGGCGTCGTCGACCGCGGGCTCGCCCTTGGCCGCGAGGACCTTGTTGAGCAGCGTGAGGTCGTAGATGCCGTCGAGGTCGGGCTTCTTCAGCAGACCGGCCTTCACGGCGTGCTCCGCCTGGGCGTCGAGGGTGGCGGCCAGCGGGTCGTCGGTCACCTCGATCGACTTCCACGCCGGGTCCAGGACCTCGGCCGGCAGCGCCTTGCCGGTGTCCTTCTCCAGCTGCTTGTTGGCCGCGGCCTTCGCCTCGTCCGGGTGGGCCTCGATCCACGCGTTGGTGTCGACCGAGGCCTTCAGGACGGCCTCGACGGCCTTCGGGTGCTCCGCGAGGAACTTCTGCGACACGATGATGTTCGTGATCACGAACTTCTTGTCGGGCCACAGCGTCGACTCGTCCAGCAGCACCTTGCCGCCCTCGGCGACCAGCTTGGACGCGGTCGGCTCGGGCACCCACGCGCCGTCCAGGGAACCGGCCTTGTAGGCGTCCGGGGTGACCTTGTTGTCGCTGCGGACGACCGTGACGTCGCCCTTGCCGCTCTGGGCGTCGACCTTCCAGCCCTGGTCGGCGATCCAGTTGAGGAACGCCACGTCCTGCGTGTTGCCGAGCTGCGGGGTCGCGATGCGCTTGCCCTTGACGTCCTTCAGGGACTTGATCCTGTCCGGGTTCACCACCAGCTTCACGCCCCCGGAGGCCGAACCGCCGATGATGCGCAGGTTCTTGCCGTTCGACTTGGTGTAGCCGTTGATCGAGGGGGAGGGGCCGATCCAGCCGATGTCGATGGAGCCGGAGTTCAGCGCCTCGATCTCGGACGGGCCGGCGTTGAAGGTCGCGTACTTGGCCTCGGTGGCGCCCAGCGCCTTCTGGAAGAAGCCCTTCTGGTTCCCGACCAGGGCGGTGGCGTGGGTGACGTTGCCGAAGTAGCCGATGCGGACGGAGTCGAGACCGTCGGTCTTCTCGGCGCCCGCGGCGACCTCGGCGGTGTCGTCGTCCTTCGCCTCGGAGCCGTACCCGCAGGCGGCGAGGGTGAGGAGCGGCAGGGCGGCTGTGACCGCGAGGATGCGGCGCAGGGCGGTGGTGGCAGGCACGGGAGGCGTTCCTCTCGTTGGCCCGGCGGTCACGCCTGTCGGTTCGTCCGATGGGTCAGGTCGTGGCCGGGAGGTCGGCAGGTCTTCGGCTGTGCGGGTGGGGGGTCAGGGGGTGTCGTTCGGACCTTGCCGGGGTCGCGGGGTCCGGCACGAAGGCGCCGTCGCCCGGCGCCGGCCGGGTCCGAACCACACTCCTTCGGGCGCGCATGCGGTGCGCGTACGTCAGCGCGCACATCGCGCCACTCCGCCCTGCCCGCTGCCGAGAGCACCGCTGCCGACGCGGCCGCCCTCCTTGGCGAACGTGGAGTAGAAGTCGGATGAGTTCATGCTCAGAAGTCCCAGCCGCCCTCGTCGTCGGCGTCCTTGACCGGCTCCGGGGCGGCGAAGGACTCGCCCACCATCCCGGCGGTGAGCGTGGTGCCGTCGCTCGGGTCGATCAGGATGAACGAACCGGTGCGGCGGGAGTCCGCGTAGGAGTCGGCGGGCAGCGGCTCGGCGGTACGGATCTTCACGCGGCCGATGTCGTTGGCGACGAGCCGCCCGGGGTGCGGGTGCAGGGACAGGTCGTCCAGCGTGAGCCGGGCCGGGATGTCCTTGACGATCGCCTTGACCGTGCGGGTGCCGTGCTTGAGCAGCACGCGGTGGCCGACGGTGAGCGGCGCGTCGGCGACGTGGCAGACGGTGGCCTCGACGTCCTGGGTGGTGGCCGGCGCGTCCTTGCTGGGCACGATCAGGTCGCCGCGGGAGACGTCGATGTCGTCCTCCAGCAGCAGCGTCACCGACTGCGGCGTCCAGGCCGCGTCGACCGGCTCGCCGAGCAGGTCGATGCCGGACACCTTCGAGGTGCGGCCCGACGGCAGCACGGTGACCTCGTCGCCGACGCGGAAGGTGCCGGCGGCGATCTGGCCCGCGTAGCCCCGGTAGTCGGGGTGCTCGGCGGTCTGCGGCCGGATCACGTACTGCACGGGCAGCCGGGCGTGGCAGTGCGCCAGGTCGTGGCTGACCGGGACGGTCTCCAGGTGCTCCAGGACGGTCGGGCCGCCGTACCAGTCCATGACCGCCGACGGCTCCACCACGTTGTCGCCCGCGAGCGCCGAGATCGGGATCGCGGTGACCTCGGGGACGCCCAGCTCGGTCGCGTACGCCGTGAACTCCCCGGCGATGGCGGCGAACACGGACTCCTCGTACTCGACCAGGTCCATCTTGTTGACGGCGAGCACGACGTGCGGCACCCGCAGCAGCGCGGCGATCGCGGCGTGCCGGCGGGTCTGCTCGACGACCCCGTTGCGGGCGTCGACCAGGATCACCGTCAGCTCGGCCGTGGAGGCGCCGGTGACCATGTTCCGGGTGTACTGCACGTGCCCGGGGGTGTCGGCCAGGATGAACCGGCGCCGGGGGGTCGCGAAGTAGCGGTAGGCCACGTCGATGGTGATGCCCTGCTCGCGCTCGGCCCGCAGCCCGTCGGTGAGCAGCGCGAGGTCCGGGGCCTCCTGGCCGCGGCTCGCGGAGGCGCGCTCCACGGCCTCCAGCTGGTCCACCAGGACCGACTTGGAGTCGTGCAGCAGGCGGCCGACCAGGGTGGACTTGCCGTCGTCGACGGACCCCGCGGTGGCGAACCGCAGCAGGGTGGTCTCCGACAGCTGCGCGGCCGACAGCGGCTCGGTGGGCTCGGTGGTGCTGGTCATGTCTAGAAGTACCCCTCGCGCTTGCGGTCTTCCATCGCGGCCTCGGAGAGCTTGTCGTCGGCACGCGTCGCGCCGCGCTCGGTGAGCCGGGAGGCGGCGATCTCGGCGATCACCTTCTCGATGGTGTCGGCGTCGGAGTCGACCGCGCCGGTGCAGGACATGTCGCCGACGGTGCGGTAGCGGACCCGCCGCTTCTCCACCGTCTCGCCGTCCTTGGGACCGCCCCACTCGCCGGCGGTCAGCCACATGCCGGCGCGCGCGAAGACCTCGCGCTCGTGGGCGTAGTAGATCTCGGGCAGCTCGATGCCCTCGCGGGCGATGTACTGCCACACGTCCAGCTCGGTCCAGTTGGACAGCGGGAAGACCCGGACGTGCTCGCCGGGGGCGTGCCGGCCGTTGTACAGGTTCCACAGCTCGGGGCGCTGGCGGCGCGGGTCCCACTGGGAGAACTCGTCGCGCAGCGAGAACACCCGCTCCTTGGCGCGGGCCTTCTCCTCGTCGCGGCGCCCGCCGCCGAAGACGGCGTCGAACCTCTCCGCCTGGATCTTCTCGGTCAGCGGCAGCGTCTGCAGCGGGTTGCGCGTGCCGTCCGGGCGCTCCTTGAGCACCCCCCGGTCGATGTAGTCCTGCACGGAGGCGACGTGCAGGCGCAGCCCGTGCTTCTCCACCGTGCGGTCGCGGTAGTCCAGGACCTCGGGGAAGTTGTGCCCGGTGTCGACGTGCAGCAGGGAGAACGGCACGGCCGCGGGGGCGAACGCCTTCAGCGCCAGGTGCAGCATGAGGATGGAGTCCTTGCCGCCGGAGAACAGGATCACCGGCCGCTCGAACTCGCCCGCCACCTCGCGGAAGATGTGCACCGCCTCGGACTCGAGGGAGTCGAGGTGGGAGAGGGCGTACGGGCTGCTCGCGGCGCCCTCGCCCCCCTTGACCGTGGCGACGGTCGTCGTCATGCCAGTCCCCTTTCGCTGAGCAGGGCGTACACCGCCGCGGCGGACTCCTGGACGGTCTGGTCCTGCGACTCGATGCGCAGGTCGGGCGAGACGGGCTCCTCGTAGGGGTCGTCGACCCCGGTGAGCCCCGTCAGCTCGCCCGCGGCCTGCTTGGCGTACAGGCCCTTCACGTCGCGTACGGAGCACACCTCCACCGGGGTGGCCACGTGCACCTCCACGTACGCGGTGCCGTTCGCCTCGTGCCGCTTGCGCACGGCGTCCCGGCTGTCCGCGTACGGCGCGATCACCGGGACCAGCGCCGTGACGCCGTTGCGGGCGAGCAGTTCGGCGACGAAGCCGATGCGCTGCACGTTGGTGTGCCGGTCCTCGCGGCCGAAGCCGAGGCCCGCCGAGAGGAACTCGCGGATCTCGTCGCCGTCGAGCACCTCGACACGCCGGCCCTCCTGGCGCAGCCGGCCGGCCAGCTCGTGCGCGATGGTGGTCTTGCCGGCGCTCGGCAGACCCGTGAGCCAGACGGTGGCTCCGGTCGTCACGTGGTTCTCCTGGGTCTCGGTGGTCGTCGTCATGTCAGCCGTGCAGTCCGCACTCGGTCTTGGAGCGGCCCGCCCAGCGGCCGGCCCGCGCGTCCTCGCCCTCCAGCACGCGGCGGGTGCAGGGCGCGCAGCCCACGGAGGCGTAGCCGTCCGTCAGCAGCGGGTTGGTGAGGACCCCGTGCTCGGCGACGTACGTCTGCACGTCTTCCTGGGACCACTTCGCGATGGGGGAGATCTTCACCTTGCGGCGCTTCTCGTCCCAGCCGACCACGGGGGTGTTCGCCCGGGTCTCGGACTCGTCGCGGCGCAGGCCGGTCGCCCAGGCCTGGTAGCCCTTGAGGCCCTCCTCGAGCGGCTTCACCTTGCGCAGCGCGCAGCACAGGTCGGGATCGCGGTCGTGCAGCCTCGGGCCGTACTCGGCGTCCTGCTCGGCCACCGTCTGGCGCGGGGTGAGCGTGATGACGTTCACGTCCATCACGGCCTCCACCGCGTCCCGGGTGCCGATGGTCTCCGGGAAGTGGTAGCCGGTGTCGAGGAACACCACGTCCACGCCGGGCAGGGCGCGGGAGGCGAGGTGGGCGACGACCGCGTCCTCCATGGACGAGGTCACGCAGAAGCGGTCGCCGAAGGTCTCCGCGGCCCACCGGAGGATCTCCAGTGCCGAGGCGTCCTCCAGCTCGCGGCCCGCCCGCTCGGCCAGCGCCTTCAGCTCGTCGGTCGTCCGCTCTTCCTGAGTGGTCGTCATATCGCTTCCCCTCCCGTGGAGTTGGGTCGAAGTCCCCGGGCCATCAGCCCGAGGAACCTCAACTGGAATGCGCGGTTGCACCCCGCGCATTCCCAGGCGCCGTGACTCTCCTCGCCGGGGCGCAGGTCCTCGTCGCCGCAGTAGGGGCAGTAGAAGGGCGCGGCGCGCTCGCTCACGACAGTGCCTCCTCCGAGGCGCGGGCCGCCCAGGTGGCGAAGCGCTCGCCGTCCTCGCGCTCGGCCTGGTAGCGCTTCAGCACGCGCTCCACGTAGTCCGGCAGCTCGGCCGCCGTCACCTTCAGGCCGCGCACCTTGCGGCCGAAGCCGGCCTCCAGCCCCAGGGCCCCGCCGAGGTGCACCTGGTAGCCCTCGACCTGCTCGCCCCGGTCGTCCAGGACCAGCTGGCCCTTGAGACCGATGTCCGCGGTCTGGATGCGGGCGCAGGCGTTCGGGCAGCCGTTGAGGTTGATGCTGATCGGCTCGTCGAAGTCCGGGAGGCGGCGCTCCAGTTCGTCGATGAGCGAGGCGCCGCGCGCCTTGGTCTCGACGATGGCGAGCTTGCAGAACTCGATGCCGGTGCACGCCATGGTGCCGCGCCGGAACGAGGAGGGCCTGGCGCTGAGGTCCAGCGCCTCCAGGGACTCCACCAGGGAGTCGACCTGCCCCTCCTCGACGTCGAGGATGATCATCTTCTGCTCGACGGTGGTGCGGACCCGGCCCGAGCCGTGCGCCTCCGCGAGATCGGCGACCTTCGTCAGGGTGGTGCCGTCGACGCGGCCGACGCGCGGGGCGAAGCCGACGTAGTAGCGGCCGTCCTTCTGCCGGTGCACGCCGACGTGGTCGCGCCAGCGGCTCGCCGGCTCGGCGGGCGCCGGTCCGTCGGTCAGCTCGCGCTTCAGGTACTCGTCCTCCAGCACCTGGCGGAACTTCTCCGCGCCCCAGTCGGCGACCAGGAACTTCAGGCGGGCGCGGTTGCGCAGGCGCCGGTAGCCGTAGTCGCGGAAGATCGAGATGACGCCCTCGTAGACGTCCGGCACGTCCTCGATCGGCACCCAGGCGCCCAGGCGCACACCGAGCTTGGGGTTGGTGGACAGGCCGCCGCCGACCCACAGGTCGAAGCCCGGCCCGTGCTCGGGGTGTTCGACGCCGACGAACGCCACGTCGTTGATCTCGTGCACGACGTCCTGCACCGGCGAGCCGGAGATCGCGGTCTTGAACTTGCGCGGCAGGTTCGAGTACGCCGGGTTGTTCAGGACCCGGCGCTTCATCTCCTCCAGCGCCGGCGTGCCGTCGATGATCTCGTCCTCGGCGATGCCCGCGACCGGGGAGCCGATCATCACGCGGGGCGTGTCGCCGCAGGCGGTGACGGTGGACAGGCCGACGGCCTCCAGGCGGTTCCAGATCTCGGGCACGTCCTCGATCCGGATCCAGTGGTACTGGACGTTCTGCCGGTCGGTGATGTCGGCCGTGCCGCGCGCGAACTCCTGGGAGATCTCACCGATGACACGGAGCTGAGCGGTGGTCAGGGCGCCGCCGTCGATGCGCACGCGCAGCATGAAGTAGCTGTCGTCCAGCTCCTCGGGCTCGAGGATCGCGGTCTTGCCGCCGTCGATGCCCTGCCTGCGCTGGGTGTACAGGCCCCACCAGCGCATCCGTCCGCGCAGGTCGCCGGGGTCGATGGAGTCGAACCCCCGCTTGGAGTAGATCGTCTCAATACGTGTCCGTACGTTGAGACCGTCGTCATCCTTCTTGGTCTGCTCGTTGCCGTTGAGCGGGGTGAAGTGACCCATAGCCCACTGACCCTCGCCACGGTGACGGCCCGCCTTGCGGCGGGGAGTCGTGGCGGCAGGCTTCGGCGGGGTGGCGGCCATGGTGGACACGTCCTTCAATACAGGCGGAATGCGGCTCTGACCTGCGCTTACGGCGCATGGGCATGCGTGCGCTTCGTTGCGCGGGAGGAGGGAAACGCAGAAATCCGGTGGTGCTGGAGGGGACTCTCAGCGCGCCGGACAGATGGCGCTGGACATGCGGCCGAGGTCGACGTGCCGCCGACTCACCAAGGCAATTCCAGTTCCGGACATGACGGAAGCGTGGCATGGCGATCTGGACACAGTCCAGCTTCGTCCAAGATGCGGACGCCCCTGTCCCGTAGCGCGAGACAGGGGTGTCGTGGATCACACGGGCCGAAAACGGACGCTTCGGAGCAGGTCAGGACGGGAAGGCGCCGGGCCAGGGTCCCGGAGTGTCAACCTCCGGTTCTTCCTCGACCTTGGTGTCGAAGAGGCGGAAGCCGCGGCGCCGGTAGTTGTCCATGGCGAACTCGCCGTCCTTGCTGCACGTGTGCAGCCACACCCGCTTGGTCGTGGCCAGCCCCGGCCAGCGGTCCGCGAGGTCCCAGGCGCGTGCGGTCCCGTACGACAGCAGGTGACCGCCGATGCGCCGGCCGCGGAAGGTCGGGATCAGGCCGAAGTACTCGATCTCCACGACGCCGTCGTCCCCGGGCGTCAGCTCCACGTACCCGGCGGGCGTGCCGCGGTCGTAGGCCACCCAGGTCTCCACACCGGGCCGCCGGAGGTGCTCCTGCCACCGCGCGTAGGTCCAGCCCAGCCGGTCCGTCCAGCGGATGTCGCCGCCGACGGAGGCGTACAGGAAGCGGCTGAACTCGGGCGAGGGCACCTCGGCGCGGACGATCCGCACGTCCCCCTCCGGGGCGGCGGCCGGCAGCAGATCGGTCGGCGCGGTCTGCTCCAGGGACCAGGTGGTCACGACGATGTTGGTCATGCCGGTCAGGGAATCATCCGGCCGCGAGATCTGTCGATCCCGGCCCCGCGCCCACACGGCCCCGGCCGCGAAGCCGCCGCCGCGGGGCGCGGCCGTCAGCCGAGCGCCTCGTCCATCGAGGTCAGCGGCAGCGCGAAGAGCATGCGGCCCGACTGGGACCAGACCTCACCGGTCCCCGCCCAGTACGACAGGGAACCCGGCGGTCCGCTCCAGCACTGGCGCGACCCGTCGGCACCGCACTCCGCGGCCCGCGCGCCCTCCGCGTCCTGCCGCCACAGCGTCCCGTGCCCGCCCCCGTCGCCGGCCGGCCGGCCCAGGTACCAGTCGGCGTGTCCGGCGCCGGCCGGGCGGTGCGACAGCACGCCCGCGACCTCGGCCGCCTCGGTCTCGTACGCCTCCCGCGCCTCCACGTGCCCGGCGGAGTCGGTGACCGGCAGCCCGGTGCGGGCCGGGTCCGTGCCGAGCGCGTAGCGCCACAGGCGGGTGGGCCGGTCGGCGCCGGCGGGCACGTACTCGCTCGCCACCAGACCGGCGGGGACCGTGCCGCGGTCCAGGGAGAGCGCGGCGGGGCGCGCGGCGTCCGGCGTGTCGGCGAGGCGGTAGGAGGCGACGGCGGGCAGCACGTACCGGTGGCCGTGCGCCGCCCAGCCGCCGGGCACCCGGCCGACCGCGTCGGTGTCGGCGGTGGCGCGCTGGATGCGGTCCACGTCGTACACGTACAACGCGTTGCGGTCCCCGGCGCCCGTGGTGACCAGCAGCTTGTCCTGGTACCAGACCATGCCGGAGACAGGGGAGGCGAGCGCCCGGTAGTCGCGTCCGCCGTCCACCGGGACGGCGAGGAGCGCCGAGGCGTAGCCGAGACGGCCGGGATCGCCGGCGTCGACGAAGGAGACCCGGGCGAGCCCGTCCCCGGCCGCGCCGTCGTCGCGGCTCCAGGCGGACAGGACGACCCGGTGGGCGCCCCAGCGGCCGCCCGCGCCGGCGTCCCCCGAGGTGGTGACCGCCCCCGGCCGCCAGCCCCGCGTGTCCTCGGCGTCCCAGCAGTAGGCGCGCGTGGCCGCGGGGGAGACCGGCAGCGCCTCGCGCTCCTCGGCCGTGCAGTCGGCGGCGTCGCGCAGGGTGCGGTCGGCGGAGGCGAGGACGGTGTCGATGCCCACCCGGCCGCCCATCGCGGCGGAGAGCCGGTCGAGCCAGGGCTGTGGCACCCGGTGTTCCGTCAGCCGCAGCGCGTCGGTCGCGGCGAGCGGTTTCAGGGCGCCGGGGTCGCCGGCGACCGTGGCCTGCGAGGCGCTGATCATCGTGGCGGCGCCGGTCAGCGCGAGGGCCGCCCCGGTCAGGGCCGCGCGCAACGCCCTGCCCCGACTGCGCCGGCGGTGTCTGCCGCGCTGCTTCATAGCACCTCCACGGGCCCCGGTCCGACTGCGCCCGTCGTTCCGTGCGTCGACCGAGGAGCGGAGGGGGCGGTCCGGGGAGGATGCTACGACAGGCGGAGGGGCCCGTGGAGCCGGACCTTGCAAATATGCGGACACGGCCCCCCTTTCGGGGGGAGAAGCCGTGGGGCCGTCCGCCGCTCAGGGAGACGGTGCCGGGGCCTGTGCCGGCGGCCGGGCGGGGGCCCCGGCCCGGCGTTCGGCCACCGCCGGCGCGGTCGAGTGGGGCAGCAGGTCGCGGGGGTCGTCCGGGAGGACCACCTCGACCTCGGCGTCGTCACGGAAACGGTACGGCCGGTGTCGCAGGTAGGCCCCGAGGTACCGCCGGACCCGGGACATCTCGGCCCGCACCGTCACCGTGCGCGCCGGGTCGCCGAACAGGTCCTCCGCCAGCCCCGCGGCGCCGCGGCCGGCGCGCCGGACGGCCAGCAGGTACAGCAACTCGGCGTGCCGCGGGCTCAGCTCCCGCTCCCAGGAGCCCGCGCCGTCCAGCACCCGGACCGACCAGCGGCGCGGCTGCCCGAGGTCGAGCACGATCCGCGGGACGCCGTGGGGCACCGGCTCCGCGGCGACCCGCACCAGCCAGCCCTCGTCCAGCGGTTCCACCACGCACGCCCCGAACGCCGGGAGCCACCTCGGACCCGTCACCGGGGCCCCGGGCAGCACCACCCGCTCCAGGTACGGCATCCCCGTCACCGCGGCCGTCCAGCCGTCCCGGTCCACCACCAGCGCGCGCCCGTCGAGCCGGGCCAGCACCGGCGCCGCCACCGCCCGCAGCCGCTCCAGCGACCGGGCGTGCAGCTCGCGCAGCCGGGCCTCGGCGAGCTTGGCCACCGAGTCGACCCAGGCGAGCGTGGCCGGATGCATCGTCTCCAGCGGTCCGCTCACGTCGACCACGCCGAGCAGGCGGCCGCTGCGCGGATCGGTGATGGGCGCCCCGGCGCAGGTCCAGGTCGCCTGGGACCGCACGAAGTGCTCGGAGGCGAAGACCTGCACCGGCCGCCGGGTGACCGCCGGTGTGCCCACGCCGTTGGTGCCGACCACGTCCTCCCGCCAGTCCGCGCCGAGTTCGAAACCGAGCCCGTCGGCCCTGCGCAGCACCGGCGTGCTGCCCTCCCGCCACAGCACACGGCCCTCGTCGTCGGCGACCACCATGATGTGGTGGGCGACGTCCGCGACCGACAGCAGCCCCTCCCGCAGCACCGGCAGCACGTGCCGCAGCGGCGAGGCCGCCCGCCGGCGGCGCACCTCCTCCAAGGACAGCAGTCCGGAGCGGACGTCGCGGTCCGGGTCGACGCCGCTGCGCAGCATCCGCTCCCAGGACTGCTCGATCACCGGGCGCGGCGCCGCCGGAGCGCGCCCGCCCGAGAGCCTGGCGGAGCGGACCTCGCTGAGCAGCCGCGCCGCACGCGCCGTGTCGGCGGCGGCGAACCGCGTCACGTCCATCGGCGAGAGCGCCACTGGTCCTCGTCCTCCCGCAAGCAGGAACCGGGACGAGCGCCCGGCCGGCCGCCGGCGAGTCCGTGATCGTCCCGGATGTTCTGTCCCATCCTGGCTCCCTTCCCCTGGCGGACGGACACAGTCCGCACACAGACGGCAGCGAGTTGCAACCCCTTGCAACTCTGGTGGACGGCCGTGCCGGTGTCCGAAAATCGAAGCCACGCCGTCCCGAGCGGCGTACGCGGCCCGAACAGGCCCGTGTGGCGGGGGTGGTGCCGTGTCGGCGCAGCATCACCCCCGTGCCGCGCGGCCGTGTCCCGCGATGAGGCGGGACCACCGGGACCGGATCAGGCCACCGGACGGGCCCGCTCCACGACCGACGCCAGATCCAGGGTCGGCGGCAGCGTGCCGAAGGCCGCGCCCCCGTCGCCGCCCAGCCGCGAGGCGCAGAACGCGTCGGCGACCTCCGGCGGCGCGTACCGCACCAGCAGCGACCCCTGGAGCACCAGCGCCAGCCGCTCCACCAGCCGTCGTGCCCGCCCCTCGGCGGCCTCCAGGTCGGCGAGTTCCGTCAGCAGGCCCCTGATCGCCGCGTCCAGGCGGTGGTCGGCGCCCCGGGCGAGGCCCACCTCCGTCAGATACGCCTCCAGGGCCGACGGCTCCCGTCCGAGCGCGCGCAGCACGTCCAGCGCCTGCACGTTGCCGGCGCCCTCCCAGACGGAGTTCAGCGGCGACTCGCGCACCAGCCGCGGCAGCCCGGACTCCTCGACGTACCCGTCGCCGCCCAGGCACTCGGCGGCCTCCAACGCCACCGGCGCGCAGCGCTTGGTCACCCAGTACTTCGCCGCCGGCACCGCCAGCCCCAGCAGCGCCCGCTCCCGCTCGCCCCCGTCGTCGTACGCCGCCGCCAGCCGCAGCGCGAGCGTGGTCGCCGCCTCGGACTCGATCGCGAGATCGGCCAGGACGTTGCGCATCAACGGCTTGTCGACCAGCTTCCCGCCGGACGCCTCCCGGTGCGCGCAGTGGTGCACCGCCTGCGCCACGGCCTGCCGCATCAGCCCCGCCGACCCCAGTACGCGGTCCAGCCGGGCCGCCGCCACCGTGCCGACGACGGTGCGCACCCCGCGCCCCTCCTCGCCGACCCGGCGCGCCCAGGTCCCGGCGAACTCGACCTCGGCGGAGGCGTTGGACCGGTTGCCCAGCTTGTCCTTGAGCCGCTGGATCAGGAACACGTTGCGGGAGCCGTCCGCCAGCACGCGCGGCACCAGGAAGCAGGTCGGTCCTCCCGGGGCCCGCGCCAGCACCAGGAAGGCGTCGGACATGGGCGCCGAGCAGAACCACGTGTGCCCGGTCAGCTCGTACGTCCCGTCCTGAGCCAGCGGCCGCGCGGAGGTCGTGCCCGCCCGGACGCCGCTGCCGCCCTGCCTCTCCGTCATGCCCGTCCCGAACAGCACGCCCGCCTTGAGGTGCGCCGGCCGCAGCCCACGGTCGTACACCCGCGAGGTCAGCCGCGGCTCCCACTCGGCGGCGAGGTCCGGGTCGGCGCGCAGGGCGGGCACCGCGGCGTGGGTCGTCGACAGCGGACCGCCGATGCCCGCCTCGGCCTGCGTCCACAGCAGGAAGGCGGCGGCGCGCCGCACGTGCCCGCCCGGCCGGGTCCAGGCCGCGGTGAGGCCGGCCGAGACGCCCTTGCCCAGCAGCCGGTGCCAGGCCGGGTGGAAGTCGACCTCGTCGACGCGGTGGCCGTGGCGGTCGTGCGTGCGCAGGACCGGCGGGTTCGCCTCGGCCTGCGCGCCCCACTCCAGCACCTGGGCGGAACCGCAGCTGTTCCCGAGGCCGGACAGTTCGGCCAGCGCCTCCTCGCGCAGCTCCGGCGCCAGGTGACGTCCGACCGCCGCCACGAGGGCCCGGTCGGTGGTGAAGGCGTCGTAGCCGGCCAGCGGCGGGGGCTGGTTCGTCACGGTGTGGGTGCTGCCTGCCATGACGGCGAACCTACCGCGCCCGGGAACCGGACAGGGCCCCGTCCGCCTCCACGGCCGTCCGCGGATGAGTGCGGGTGCCCGCGACGGATACCTTTAGGTCGTGCAGCCAGCAAGTGAATCCTCCGAACGGCCCTCGGGCCGGCTCCACCGTGCCCGGGTCCTCTACCGGAACGTCTCCAAACGCAGGACCGCCTGGCTGCTGCTCAAGGACACCGTCAACTCGTGCATGGAGTACCGCATCCTCGGCCTCGCCGCCGAGGCCGCGTTCTTCACCCTGCTGTCGGTGCCGCCGCTGCTGCTGAGCGTCCTCGGACTGCTCGGCTACGTCGACCTGTGGATCGGCGCCGACACCACCGAGAGCCTGCGCACCAACATCCTGGACGCCTCCCGCACGGTGCTCTCGGAGCGGGGCGTCAAGCAGATCACCGAGCCGATCCTGGACGACGTGATGAAGGGCGGACGGCCCGACGTCATCTCCATCGGCTTCCTGTTCGCCCTGTGGTCGGGCTCCCGCGCGGTCAACGTCTTCATCGACACCATCACCGTGATGTACGGCCTCGACGGCGTCCGGGGGATCGTCAAGACCCGTCTGATGGCCTTCCTGCTGTTCATCGTGGCCCTGCTGATCGGATCGGTGGCGCTGCCGCTGATGGTGGCCGGGCCGGACGCCGTGGTGCGGGTCGTGCCGTGGTCGACGACCGTCGTGCAGGTCCTGTACTGGCCGGTCGTGATCATCCTGTCCATCGCCTTCCTGACCACGCTGTACCACGTGTCGGTGCCCGTGCGCTCGCCGTGGATCGAGGACGTGCCCGGCGCGCTGGTCGCCCTCGCCATGTGGGTGCTGGGCAGCTTCCTGCTGCGGATCTACCTCACCAGCACCGTCGAGGGCCCGACCATCTACGGCTCGCTCGCCGCGCCCGTGGCCGTGCTGCTGTGGATCGGTGTGTCCGCTTTCGCCGTGCTCGTCGGGGCCGCGGTCAACGCGGCCATCGACCGGGTCTGGCCGGCCGCCGCCACCGCCGCGGCCCGCGAGGCCAACGAGCGGCTGCGGCAGGCGCAGGTCGCCGAGTACGTCGCCCGGGCCGCCGCGAGCGGCGAGGCGGACCCCGACATGCCGTCCGAGTTCCCGGAACGCTGGTCCCGGTTCCTGCCCCCGGAGGACGTCACGGCCCGCCTCCGCTCCCACCCGAAGCACACGCCCCCCACGGACCACGACAAGCCGGAGGCCTCGTAGCCCCGGTCGGGTCTCCCGGGACGCCGCGCGCACCGTGAGACCTGGTGCGCGGCGAGATCGGCGGCCGGCTGCCGGACGTCCTGCCGCCGCTGCTCTCCCTCACCTCCGGGGAAGGGGAGTGCCCGCTGACGCCCGTGCTCGTGAACGGGGTCGCGCGGGACGGGCCCGGCCGGGAGGCCGTCCTCGGCCGTCTCCTCGGCCTGCTGGTCATCGCCGCGCCGCGGGCCTGGTCCGCCGGGCCGCGGGCCGAGGCGCCCGCCTGGTACCGGG
Source organism: Streptomyces sp. NPDC029152 (assembly GCF_055564355.1). NCBI lineage: Bacteria > Bacillati > Actinomycetota > Actinomycetes > Kitasatosporales > Streptomycetaceae > Streptomyces > Streptomyces sp. NPDC029152. The sequence goes on from NZ_JBVHWR010000009.1 coordinate 164,074, forward strand.
CGCCGGGCGACCCGGTCGCGGGCCGGGCGCCGCGGCTGCTCCAGGACGACCCGGCCCGCCCCTGGACGGTCGCGTCCCCGCCGCCGGGGCCGGCGTCTCCCGCGCCGCGCTCGCCCGGCGCTTCACCGAACCGGAGGGCGGACCACCGATGACGTACCTCACCGGACGGCGCCCCGCCCTCGCCGCCGACCGGCCGCGCGACACCGGCGACACCCCGGCGCCGCAGCGCGCCAGGCCGGCCACGGCACCGCGTTCGCGCTGTCCACCGCCTTCGAGCGGGCGTACGGCGTCAGCCCGCGGGAGTCCCGGGCCCCGGCGGGGTAGCGTGGCCGGTGTGTACGCCGAACGCGCCTCCCGGCTGCCCGGCGCGGTGGTGTGGACCAGCACGCCCACCGGGGCCGGCCCGGGACGTGTCCTGCCCGACGGCTGCATGGACCTGCTGTGGCACGAGGGCCGGCTGCTGGTCGCGGGCCCCGACACCCGCGCGTACCTCACCGACGGCTCGCCCGGCCGCTGGGCGGGCGTCCGCCTCTTCCCCGGCACCGCGCCCGCCCTCCTCGGCGTCCCCGCGCACGAACTGCGCGACCGGCGCGTCGACCTGGCCGACCTCTGGCCGGCCGCCGAGGCGCGGCGCCTGACCGCGCGGGTGAACGCGGCCTCCGGCCCGGTGCGGGGCCTGGAGGAGGCGGTGCTGTCCCGGGCGGCCAGCGCCGAGGCCCCCGACCCGCTGCTGCGCCGGATCGTGGCCGCCCTCGACGCGGGCCGCCCGGTCGCCGCCACCGCCGACGAACTCGGCGTCGGGGCGCGCCGGCTGCACCGTCTCTCACTGGCCGCCTTCGGCTACGGCCCCAAGACGCTGGCCCGCGTACTGCGGCTGCAACGCGCCCTGGCCCTCGCCCGGGCCGGCACGCCCCTCGCGGAGACGGCCGCCCGGGCCGGGTACGCGGACCAGCCGCATCTGACGCGGGACGTACGGGAGCTGACCGGCCTGTCCCCGGCCGCGCTACTGGGACGCCAGCGGGGCGAACAGGTCGACGCCGTTGCCGTCCGGGTCGTGCACGACGGCGTACCGCTGCCCCCAGAAGGCGTCCCAGGGCCGCAGCTCACCGTGGTGTCCGGCGGCGGTCAGCTCCCCGTACAGCGCGTCCACCTCCTCGGGCGCGTCGCACAGCAGCGCGAGCGAGGCCCGTCCGCCGCCGGCCGGCGGCCGCCACCCGGGGTGGAAGGAGCGGACGGTCTCCTCGGTGTCGAGCAGCAGCCGGGTCCCGCCCGGCAGCACGGCCTCGGCGTGCGGCTGCTTCTCGGCCCCCTCGGGGAAGGCGAAACCGAGCCGGCGGTAGAAGGTCACGGAGGCGGCCATGTCGGAGACGACCAGGCCGATGGCGTCGAATCGTGCGGTCATGGCGCCACCGTAGGCCCGGCGGCGGGGGCCGTCTTGAAGGAAACGGACGCCCCGGCCGCCGGGCCGCGCAGCTCAGAAAGGCCTCAAGTCCCTTGATCTGCGCGGTGCGAGGCGCCGACCATGGCGCCATGTTCGGACGCGGAAGAGCGGAACTCGACATCCTGTTCCTGCGGGACGCGGAGGCGGTCACCGAGAGCCTTCGCGAGGCGCTCGCCGACGCGCCCCCGGAACAACGGCCCGGTCTGGAGCGCGCCGTCGCCCTGGCGGAACAGGCGGCCGCCGCCTCCGACGCCGACCTGCGCGCCCGCTGGGTCCGCGAGCGCCTCGCCGCCGCCGGGTACGAGGGCCCGGCCGACTCCGTCCACGCCGTCAAGGCCCTGCGCGAGGCGGCCCCCGGCATGAGCCTGCTGTCGGCCGTCCGGCTCTCCAGGGAGGCGGCGGCGCACGGGTCCGGTACGCCGAAGGGCTGAGCCCCGCGGGCGCGGGCGGCCGCGGCGACGCGTGGACGCGGCGGTCCGGGGCAGGCGAGCCGCGACGTCCGAGGAGCGGGAGGCCACGTGTTCGACGGTTTCGCACTGACGCGGTGCGAGGGGGACGGGGTCCGCCTGCGGGTGCGGCACGGCGGCAGCGGACCGGCGGTGCTGCTCCTGCACGGCCATCCGCGCACGCACGCGACCTGGCACCGCGTCGCCCCGCTGCTCGCCTCGGCCGGCCACACGGTGGTCTGCCCGGACCTGCGCGGCTACGGCGAGTCCGACAAGCCCCCGACCGACGAGCGGCACACCCCGTACTCCAAGCGCGCCATGGCCGGCGACTGCCTGGCGGTCATGCGCCGCCTCGGCCACGAACGGTTCGCCGTGGTCGGCCACGACCGGGGCGCGTACGTGGCCACCCGGCTCGCCCTGGACCACCCGCGGTCCGTGTCCGCGCTCAGCGTGCTGGACGCCGTCCCCCTCGGGGAGGCGCTGCGGCGCTGCGACGCCGGGTTCGCCGCGAGCTGGTGGCACTGGTTCTTCCTCGGGCAGACCGACAAGCCCGCCGAACGCGTCATCAACGCCGACCCCGACGCCTGGTACCGGGCCACCGCCGAGCAGATGGGCGCCGAGGCGTACGCCGACTACCGGCGCGCGATCCACGACCCGGACACCGTGCACGCCATGTGCGAGGACTACCGGGCCGGACTCGGCGTCGACCGGGAGCACGACGACGCCGACCGGCGGGCGGGCCGGCGCATCGGCTGCCCGGTCCAGGTGCTGTGGGCCACCCGTGACGACATGGCCGGCCTCTACGGCGACGTGCCGGCCGTCTGGCGCGACTGGACGGCCGGCCCGCCGCACGGCGGCCCGATCGACTCCGGCCACCACATCGCCGAAGAGGCGCCCGAGGCACTCGCCGAGGCCCTGTCGGGGTTCTGGCGGAGCACCGCACGGCACCTTCCGGACGACGGCCGGCCGGAGGGCACCCGTACGGCAGGATGACCGCATGATCCGTCATGTGCGCGTCCTGCCGCCGCTGTTGCTGACTCCGCTGCTGCTCACCGCCTGCGGTACGGAGAAGCCGGCCGGCGATCCGGTCGCCGCCTCCGCGACCGCGTCCGCCGGGGCGGCTTCCGCGACCGCGTCCGCCGGGGCGGCTTCCGCTGCTGCCTCCGCCGCTGCCTCCGCGTCCGCCGGGGCGGCCTCCGCCGCCGAGGAGGCACTCCTCACCCCGAACGAGCTGCGGAACCGGGCGGAGGCACTCGGGATCGACCCCGAACTGGTGTACGTCACCGGAACGCCCGACCTCACCCTGGCCCGGCAGTCCGTCGGCGTGCTCGGCGACGACGGCTTCTCCGCCACCTACGTCGTCGACGGCTCGGGCGCGCTGCTGCGTCTGTCCGTCGAGCGGGGATCGATGACCGGGGACACCTGCCGCGGCCTGCCGGTCGGAGACGGCACCGGCGGGCGGGCCGTGTGCGAGCGCGACGCCGAGGGCTGGTACCGCACCGGCGGCGGACAGCACGAGTACGCCCTGCCGAAGAACGGGCACGTGGTCCGGCTGTCCGCCGGGGAGGCCGTACCGCGCGAGGTCCTGGACAGGGCCGCCGGGGCCGTCCACCGGCCCGACGCCGCCGAGGCCGCGGCCACCCTGCCCTCGCCCCGGCCCGCCGCCACCGCCCCCGTGGAACGCGGCGACCTGCCCCCGTTCGGCGACGGGGCACCCGACAACAGCGTGGACGCGGGCGGCTGAACACCGAGCCGGAAGAAGTCCCGCCGGCGATGTCGAGAACCCGCGTCCGGCTCCGTCCCCGGGGCGAACGCGACCACAATGGGCCGCACAGCACCGAGGAGAGTCACCATGGCCAAGTACCTGATGCTCAAGCACTACCGGGGCGCCCCGGCCGCGGTCAACGACGTCCCCATGGACCGGTGGACGCCGGAGGAGATCTCGGCCCACGTGCGGTACATGAACGACTTCGCGGCCCGGCTCGAGAGGACCGGCGAGTTCGTCGACGGGCAGGCGCTCGCCCCCGAGGGGACGTGGGTCCGCTACGACGGCGAGGGACGCCCGCCGGTCACCGACGGGCCGTTCGCCGAGACCAAGGACCTCATCGCCGGCTGGATGGTGATCGACGTCGACAGCTACGAGCGCGCCGTCGAGCTGGCCGGGGAGCTGTCGGCGGCGCCCGGAGCAGGCGGGAAGCCGATCCACGAGTGGCTCGAACTGCGCCCGTTCCTGGCGGCGCCGCCCACCGTCCCGGAATGTCCTCACGGATGAACGAGGCCCTGCTCCGGAGCCTCACGCCGAGCGTCCTCGGCATCCTCGTCCGCCGCGGAGCCGACTTCGCGGCGGCCGAGGACGCCGTGCAGGACGCGCTGCTCGAGGCGGTCCGCGTCTGGCCGGCCGACCCACCGCGCGACGCGAAGGGCTGGCTGGTCACCGTCGCCTGGCGCCGGTTCCTCGACGCGGCCCGCTCGGACGCCGCCCGCCGCCGGCGCGAGGACCTCGTCGACGAGGAGCCGCCGCCCGGGCCCGCGTCCGCGGTGGACGACACGCTCCGGCTCTACTTCCTGTGCGCCCACCCGTCGCTGACGCCGGCGTCAGCGGTCGCGCTCACCCTGCGCGCCGTCGGCGGGCTCACCACCCGCCAGATCGCCGAGGCCTACCTGGTGCCCGAGGCGACCATGGCGCAGCGGATCAGCAGGGCCAAGCGCACCGTCTCCGGAGTGCGGTTCGACCGGCCCGGCGACGTCGCCACCGTGCTGCGCGTCCTCTACCTGGTCTTCAACGAGGGCTACTCCGGCGACGTCGACCTCGCCGCCGAGGCCATCCGGCTCACCCGGCAGCTCGCGGCCCACGTCGACCACCCCGAGGTGGCGGGACTGCTCGCCCTCATGCTGCTCCACCACGCCCGGCGCGCCACCCGGACCGGGCCCGACGGCGGCCTGGTGCCGCTCGCCGAGCAGGACCGGACCCGGTGGGACACCGCGTCGATCGCCGAGGGCGTCCGCATCCTGCAGGCGGCCCTCGCCCGCGACCGCCTCGGCGAGTTCCAGGCACAGGCCGCCGTCGCGGCCCTCCACGCCGACGCGCCCACCGCCGAGGAGACCGACTGGGTGCAGATCGTCGAGTGGTACGACGAACTCGTCCGCCTGACCGACAGCCCGGTCGTCCGGCTCAACCGCGCGGTGGCCGTCGGCGAGGCCGACGGACCGCGCGCCGGCCTGGCGGCGCTCGCGGCGCTGGACGACTCACTGCCCCGCCACACCGCCGTGGCCGCGTACCTCCACGAGCGCGACGGCGACCGGGCGACGGCGGCACGGCTGTACGCCGAGGCGGCCCACAAGGCCCGCGACCTCGCCGAGCGCGACCACCTGACACGGCGGGCCGCCCGGCTAAACGCCGGCCGGTGACGCCCCGCGGGCGGCGCCTCGCCCACCGTGGCCCCGAAGGACCCGGCGGGCGACGGCACCCGGGTGACGGGATCGTGGGGGGAGGGCGGAATACGTCCGGGCGGTGCGGTGCTCTGATGTGAGCGGTGCGCAGTGCGGCGGTACAACGGTGCGTCAGCGCGGCGAAGGACTGGTGAGCGCATGTCGGCAGGCCGGACGGACCCCGTGGTCAGCACGCCTCACGGGGCGGTGCGCGGCAGACACGAGGACGGGATCGCCGTGTTCCGGGGCATCCCCTACGCGGCGCCCCCCTTCGGTCCCCGCCGGTTCCGGCCCCCCGTGCCGCCCGAGCCCTGGGACGGAGTGCGCGACGTCGGCGCCTTCGGGCCCACGGCACCGAAACCGCCGTACTCCGAGGCGTTCGCCCGTTATCTGTCCGACCCGTCGATCCCCGGCGACGACTGCCTCAACCTCAACGTCTGGACGCCGCAGCCGGGCCCCGGAGCTCGCCTGCCGGTGCTGGTGTGGCTGCACGGCGGCGCCCTGACCAGGGGTTCCTCCGCGGTGCCCGTCTACGACGGCCGCACCTTCGCCCGCGACGGCGTGGTCTGCGTGTCGGTCAACTACCGACTGGGCGTCGAGGGCTACGGGCTGTTCCCGGACGCCCCCGCCAACGCCGGGCTGCGCGACCAGATCGCCGCGCTGGAGTGGGTGCGGGACGCGATCGCGGCCTTCGGCGGCGACCCCGACCGGGTCACCGTCGCCGGTCAGTCGGCCGGGGCGATCAGCACCGGAGTCCTCCTCGCCGCGCCGCGGGCCCGCGGCCTGATGCGGCGCGCGGTGCTGCAGAGCGGGGCACCGGAGGCGTCCGACCGCGACAAGGTGCGCCGCATGGTGCGCCGCATGGCCGCCCGGCTGAGGATCCCGGCGACCGCGGAGGCCTTCGCCGCCGCCGACCGCGAGCAGCTGCTGCGCGTGCAGGCCGAGGTGGGCAGGCTCGGCAGCCCCGTGCTCGGCGGCCCCGCCTTCGGCATCGTCGTCGACGGCGACGTGGTGCCGGGCGACCCCCTGGAGGCGCTCGTCGACGGCGAGGCGGCCCGCGACGTCGACCTGATGATGGGCTGGACCCGTGACGAGTACCGGCTCTGGCTGGTCCCCGGCGGCCTGGTCGAACGTGTCGACCGGCTCGGCGCCGTCGCCCTGGCGGGCGCGCGGGCCCGCTGCCACTGCGGCAACGAGGTGGTGCGCGGCTACCGCGCCCTGCACCCCGACGCCGGCACCGCCGAGACCGTCGGCCAGCTCGTCACCGACCACCTGCTGCGCGTACCGGTGCACCGCCTGGCCGACGCGCGGCCGGGACCGTCCCACGTCTACGAGTTCGCCTGGCCGTCCGGCCTGCCCGGCCTCGGCGCCTGCCATGCCCTGGAGCTGGGCTTCGTCTTCGACTCCGGGGACGGGCCGGACGCGCGCAGGCTCGCGGGCGAGGGTGCTCCGCGGGAACTGGCCGACGCGATGCACGGGGCGTGGGTCCGGTTCGCCGAGTCCGGGGACCCGGGCTGGGAGGCGTGGGACGCCACGCATCCCGTGCGGGTCTTCGGCGACGGCGCCCCGCACACGGTGCACGGCCCGCGCGACGCCGAGTACGACCTGTGGAAGGCCGACGCCGCCACGCGGGGGACACGGGTCGGGCGTCCGGTACGACGGTGAGGGCGGGCGGCCTGCGGTACCGCGTCAGGACCGGCCCGGTGCCGCCGCGACCGACGCGATCGCCTCCGGGCCCACCCGGCAGCAACCGCCGATCAGCCGGGCCCCGGCGGCCCGCCAGCTCTCCACCTCCTCGGGGGTGAAGGCGGAGCGGCCGGTCCAGCGGCGGGCGGCGGCGTCCCAGGACTCGCCGCTGTTGGGGTAGACGACGACCGGCTTGCCGGTGACCCGGGAGGCGATCTCGACCGCGCCCGCCACGTCCTGGGGCGCGCAGCAGTTCACGCCGACCGCGATCACCTCCTCCGCCTCCGCCGCCGGCCCGAACGCCTCCTCCAGCGGCTGGCCGGCGCGGGTGCGGCCGCCCGCGACGGTGTACGACAGCCAGGCCGGCACGCCCAGTCCGCGCACCGCCCGCAGCAGCGCCGCGGCCTCGTCGGCGTCGGGGACGGTCTCCAGCGCGAGCACGTCGGGGCGGGCGGCGGCCAGCACCTCCAGGCGGGGACGGTGGAAGCGCTCCAGCTCGGCGACGGTGAGCCCGTACCGGCCCCGGTACTCGGAGCCGTCCGCGAGCATCGCCCCGTACGGTCCGGCCGACGCCGCCACCCACAGCGGCCGGGCGGCGCCGCACCGGCGGGCGGCCTCGCGCGCCAGGTCCACGCCGAGCGCCATCAGCCCGGCGGCCCGCTCCCGGCCGATGCCGCGTGCCGCGAACCCCTCGAAGGTCGCCTGGTAACTCGCCGTGATCGCCACGTCCGCGCCCGCCTCGAAGTAGGCGAGGTGCGCCTCGGTGACCGCCTCCGGCCGTTCGGCCAGCAGCCGCGCCGACCACAGGGCGTCGCTCAGGTCGTGACCCGCCGACTCCAGCTGGTTGGACATGCCGCCGTCGAGCACGAGGGGCCGGCCACGGACGAGGGCGTCGGCGAAGTCAGGGGTCATGGGACGAGGTTAGCCAGTGCTCACGGGCGTCCCCGGGGAGCTTGTCCCCCGTGCGAGCTACGGCCAGGTGTCCCCTGTGAGGTGACGACCTCCGGCCGCCGGATCCGTAGCGTCCGGTGCAGCGCGCGGCACTCGGCCGCGGGCCCGAGGAAGGGGTTCCCGTGAGGTTCGTCCTGCAGTTCCTGGTCGTCCTGGCGATGTACGCCGTCACCGGCAACGCCGTCAACGCGGTGAAGGACGATGACGGGCTCACGCTGGTCCTCGGCTTCGTGACGGCCGCGCTGGCGGTGCTGGTGTACGCGTGGGTGGTCCGGCGGACCGAGCACCGGCCCGCCCGGGACGTGGCGCGGGAAGGCGCCGTGTCCAGGACCGCCTGGGGCGTCCTGATCGGCGCCGGGATGTTCAGCGCCGTCATCACGAACCTCCTCGCCGCCGGGTACACCGAGGTCGACGGCCTCGGCTCGGTGACGGGCGCGCTGGGGCTGGCCGGCTTCATGGCCGGCGCCGCCGCGACGGAGGAGGTGGTGTACCGCGGGGTGCTGTTCCGGATCGTCGAGGAGCACATCGGCACCTACCTCGCGCTGGGCGCGACCGGCCTCCTGTTCGGCCTCTCCCACCTGTTCAACGAACACGCGACCCTGTGGGGCGCCCTGGCCATCGCCGTCGAGGCCGGCTTCATGCTCGCCGCCGCGTACGCCGCCACCCGCAGCCTGTGGCTGACGATCGGCGTGCACTTCGGCTGGAACTTCTCCGTGGCCGGCATCTTCAGCTCGGAGGTCTCCGGCAACGGCACCGACCAGGGGCTGCTGGACACCACGACGTCGGGCCCAAAGCTGCTCACCGGCGGCGGGTTCGGCCCGGAGGGCAGCGTGTACTCGGTGGGCTTCGGGGCGCTGCTGACCCTCGTGTTCCTGTGGCTGGCCCACCGGCGCGGGAACATCGTGCCGTTCGGCGCCCGGCGTGCCTCCAAGATCGACTCCGCCGCTACACTGCCCCGGTGATCGATCGTCGACGGTTCCCGGAGTCGTGGCACCGCCTCGATGTCACGGTCCGGGACCTGCCGCTCGGGGTGCTGCTCCTCGTCGCGTCGGTCATGCCCGTATTCCACGGCGACGGCACGCAGGTCGGCGGCCTGCCGACCCGGCCCGCCGACGCGTGGGCGGGCCTCGCGGCCGCCCTGCAGTGCCTTCCGCTCGCCGTGCGCCGGCGGTGGCCGCTCGTCTGCCTCGCCCTGGTGTCGCTCGGCTTCGCCCTCGACCAGCTGCGCGGTTACCACCTCGTCGCGGGCACCGCGCTGCCCGTCGCCCTGCTGAGCGCGGGGTCCTGGCAGGAGCGCTACCGGCGCACCGCCCTCGTCGCTTCCTCCGCGGCGTTCGCGGCCCTGGCGGTGGCGCTCCACGAGCGCGGGCCGGGCGAACCGGCGGTCGAGTTCGTGACGTTCTACCTGGTGCTGGCCCTCGTGTGGGGCATCGGCGCGTGGATGCGCTCCGCCCGTGCCGCGGAGGCCGAACGCCGCCGCCGCGTCGCCGAGGACGCCCGCAGCGCCGAACGCACCCGGATCGCCCGCGAGCTCCACGACGTCGTGACCCACCACGTGACGGCGATGGTCGTGCAGTCCGAGGCGGCCCGGTACCTGACCGCCGCCCCCGACCGCCTCGACGAGGCCCTGACCGCCGTCAGCGACACCGGCCGGCGGGCCATCACCGACCTGCGGCACCTGCTGGACCTGCTCAACCCCGACCACGGCACCGGCCGGGGCGGCGAGGACCGGACACCGCCCGTCGGCAGGGTGCTCACGCTCGTCGAGCAGACGCGGCGGGCCGGACAGCCGGTGGAGTTCACCGAGGAGGGCACCCCGCCGGCCTCGACCGGCAGCGCCGACCTCGTGGCCTACCGGGTCGTGCAGGAGGCCCTGACGAACGCGCTCAAGCACGACCACGGCAGCCGGACCTCGGTCCTGGTGCGCCATGACGAGAGGGAGATCGCCGTGGAGGTCGGCACGGACGGTTCCGGGGCGCGGGACGCCTCCCCCGGCGGCGGCGGGCGGGGCCTGGAGGGCCTGCGCGAACGCGTCGGCGTCCTGGGCGGCGACTTCAGCGCGGGCCCCCGCACGGGCGGGGGCTTCCTGGTCCGGGCGCGGATACCCACGGGGAGCCCGGTGTGAGCGCGCCGGTCCGGGTCCTGGTCTGCGACGACCAGGCGCTGATCCGCACCGGGCTGTCGACGATCATCGGCGCGCAGCCCGACATGGAGGTGGCGGGCGAGTGCGGGGACGGGCGGACCGCGGTCGAACTGGCCGGGCGGCTGCGCCCGGACGTCGTGGTGATGGACGTGCGCATGCCGGTGCTCGACGGCATCGAGGCCACCCGTCTGCTGGCCGGAGCCGGGGTGGAGCACCCCGTGAAGGTGCTCGTGGTGACGACCTTCAACCTGGACGAGTACGTCTACGAGGCGCTGCGGGCCGGAGCGAGCGGGTTCCTGCTCAAGGACGCGCCGCCGGACCGGCTGCTGCACGGCATCCGGACCGTGGCCCTGGGCGCGGCGCTGCTGGACCCCGAGGTGACGCGCCGGCTCGTGGGCCGGTACGCCGCCCGCATCCGGCCCGCGCCGGGAAGCGCGCGGGACATCCCGCTGACGCCCCGTGAACTGGAGGTCCTGCGCCTCATCGCGGACGGCCTGTCCAACAGCGAGATCGCCGCGGCCCTCGTGATCAGCCACGAGACCGTCAAGACCTTCGTGTCCCGCATCCTCACCAAGCTCGGCCTGCGCGACCGCGTCCAGGCCGTCGTCTACGCCTACCGGCACGGCCTGGTCGTCTGAGACCCCGCGCGAGCTCCCGGCGTCGGACCCGTTGACCTTCCCCCGCCCCACCCTTACCTTTTCGGCGTTCGTCATCACAGATGGCGTTCGGCATGCCGAACCACCGGTACGTGCCGAACCCCCGTCGAGAGGCAGCCCGCATGAGCCGCGCCGACGATGCGCCCGTCCAGCCCGCCCCCGGCCGACGCCTGCTGTTGAAGGGCGCCGCCGCCGCGGGCGCCCTGACGGCCGTCCCCGGCACCGCCTCCGCCGTCCCGCGGAAGGCCGCCCCGTACGTGAACCCGCTCGTCCGCAACCGCGCCGACCCGCACATCCACCGTCACACCGACGGCCACTACTACTTCACGGCGACCGTCCCCGAGTACGACCGGATCGTCCTGCGCCGCTCCCGCACGATCAACGGCCTGGCGACCGCCGACGAGTCCGTCGTCTGGCGCAAGCACGCCACCGGCGCGATGGGCGCGCACATCTGGGCCCCGGAGCTCCACCGCATCGACGGCAAGTGGTACGTCTACTTCGCCGCCGCGCCCGCCGAGAGCGTCTGGGACATCCGCATCTGGGTGCTGGAGAACTCCCACCCGAACCCCCTGCGGGGCACCTGGGTGGAGCGCGGCCAGGTGAGGACGGCGTGGGAGACCTTCTCGCTGGACGCCACCACCTTCACCCACCGGGGCACCCGCTACCTCGCCTGGGCACAGCACGAGCCCGGCATGGACAACAACACCGCCCTGTGGCTGTCGCGGATGGCGAACCCGTGGACCCTGACGGGCCCTCAGGTGCGGTTGTCCACCCCGGAGTACGACTGGGAGTGCGTCGGCTTCAAGGTCAACGAGGGCGCGTCGGTCATCGCCCGCAACGGCCGGCTGTTCATGACGTACTCGGCCGCCGCGACCGACGCCCACTACTGCATGGGCCTGCTGACGGCCGACGCGGACGCCGACCTCATGAACCCCGCCAGCTGGTCGAAGTCGCCGACGCCCGTCTTCACCAGCAGCGACGCCACCGGGCAGTACGGCCCCGGCCACAACAGCTTCACCGTCGCCGAGGACGGCCGCACCGACGTCCTCGTCTACCACGCCCGCCAGTACCGGGAGATCACCGGCGACCCGCTCGACGACCCCAACCGCCACACCCGCGTCCAGGAACTCGGCTGGAGGCCGGACGGCACCCCGGACTTCGGCGTCCCGGTCGCCGACACGGCGAAGGCGGGCGCCTGAGACGGGGCGATGCGTGCACGCGGCCGGTGCCGCCCTCCGCCCGGCCGTCCCGGTGCCGTCGCCACCGCCCGGGCGGCACGGGCGGCGCCCCGCCTCCCGGGGAACCGCACCGCCACCGCCTGCCGCTTCGGCGTCCCGCCGGGCACGAAGGCGGCCGTGGAGTCCCTCGGCGTGGAGGGCTCCAAGGCGCTCCGCCCCTACGACGAGGAGCGGGACGGCACCCACACCTGCGCGTACGGCGCCACCGTCCACGCGGGCCCGGTGCGGGACGGGCTCGTCGCCGGCGGCTGGTGCCCACGGGCAGCGTGGGGCGAGGCGCGCGGCTCAGTCCTGGAGGCGGCGGCGCATCTGCGACAGGCGGCGGTCGTAGCGGAAGTGGTGCCGGACCATCCACGTCATGAAGACGACCGCGACCGCCAGCAGCCAGCCGCCCGTGACCACCGAGCCGGAGGCGAACCACAGGCCCGCGGTGCCGAAGGAGATCACGGCGAGGAGGGGGAGCGCCCACCAGCGGTGGCGCCGCAGCCGCTGTTGGCGGGAGTCGACCAGCGCCGCCATCGCCCGCCGCCGGCCGGGTTCCCCGGGCGGCGGCGCGCCCTGGAGGATCTGCCGCTCCATGGCGGGTACGTCGTCCGGTTCGGCGCCGGTGGTCCGCGCGTCGTGCCGCCGGCGGCGGCGCACCAGCCACACGGTGTAGAGGCTCGTCAGCGCGGCGCCCACCAGGGCCGGCAACACCCCCGTCGTCCCGGGGAAGGCCAGGCGGGTCAGGAGCCCGACGGCCAGGACGAACAACCCGATCACCCACAACCTGTCCTGCCACCGCCGCTCGGGACGGCCGTCGCGTCGCCCGGTGCTCACCATGTCCGCCTTCCGGTCGGTCGAAGAGGCCCGAGGGCCCGGGGTGTTCGTCCGGATACCCGTCCCAGGGGCCGGAACACTTCGGCGACGGCCGAAGCAACCCGCGCCTAGCGTCGGGGACATGAGCGACACGCACATCACCACCGCCACCGGCCCCACGCCCGCCGACGCCGTCACCGGCATGGTCGACCACGTCCTCGCCCTGGCCGCCACCTGGACCGCCTGGGACGGGGAACCCGCCCACGTGGACGGCCGGGTCTACACCCCGCACAAAGCCGTCCGGCGCGTCGCCGACCACCTGATCGACCACCTCGCGGAACTGGAGGCGCGGCTGGCGGGGGAGCGGCCGCAGCCCGACCACTGGCACGCCTCCGCGATCACGACGGACGCGGACCGCGCGCCGTTCACCCAGGAGGACCTCGACGAGGCCCGCAGCCGCCTCACCCGGCTCGCCCGGATCTGGGCGGTCCGCCTCGGCTCCCTCACCGGCGAACAGCTCGACCACTCGCCCGGGGAGGGCTGGAGCTTCCGCGAACTCGCCCGGCACGTCACGGAGTCCGCGTACTACGCCGATGCCGTGGGGGACCTGTCGTGACCGCCTTCGCCGACCTGCACCGCGCGGGGGAGCCCCTGCTGCTGCCGTGCGCCTGGGACCACGCCTCCGCGCTCCTCCTCGCCGGCCGGGGCTTCGCCGCGATCGGCACGACCAGCCTGGGCGTCGCGGCCGCGGCCGGGCTGCCCGACGGGGCGTCGGCGACCCGCGACGAGACGCTCCGGCTGGCCCTCGCGCTGGGCCCGCGGCCCTTCCTCCTCTCCGTCGACGCGGAGGGCGGCTTCAGCGACGACCCCGACGAGGTCGCGGAGTTCGCGCGGCAGCTCGCGGCGGCCGGAGCCGTCGGCATCAACCTGGAGGACGGACTCGGCCCCGTCGACCTGCACGCCGCGAAGATCGCCGCGGTGAGATCGGCGGCCCCCGGCCTCTTCGTCAACGCCCGCACCGACACGTACTGGCTGGGCGACGGCGAGGGAACGTCACGGCGCCTCGACGCCTACCGGGAGGCGGGCGCCCACGGCGTCTTCGTCCCCGGCCTGGACGACCCCCGCGTGATCGCCTCCCTGGTCCGGCAGTTGGACGACACCCCCCTCAACATCCTGTACACACCGGCCGGTCCCACCCCGGACCACCTCGCCGACCTGGGTGTGCGCCGGGTGAGCCTCGGCTCCCTGCTGTACCGGCGCGCGCTGGGCGCCGCGCTGGAGGCCGCGGCCGGCATCCGGTCCGGGCGGGCCCCCGGAGGGACGGTGCCGGCCTACGACGACGTACGGGAACTGGGTAGTTGACCCCTTGAAGTATCGCTCTGTGTGAAGCTACCCCCATGGATCACCCGCGTGATGAAGTCAGGGCCCGGCTGCAGACCGACCGCCCGCACTCCGCCCGTGTCTGGAACTACCTGCTGGGCGGCAAGGACAACTACCCCGTCGACAGTCAGGTCGGCGACGTCATCCTGTCCACCTTCCCGGAGTTCGCGGAGGTCGCGCGGCTGCAACGGAAGTTCCTGGCGCGCGCCGTGCGCTTCCTGGCCGGGGAGGCGGGCATCCGCCAGTTCCTCGACATCGGCACCGGTCTGCCCACCGCGGACAACACGCACGAGCTGGCCCAGCGCATCGCGCCGGAGAGCCGCATCGTCTACGTCGACAACGACCCCCTGGTCCTGACGCACGCCGAGGCGCTGCTCACCAGCAGCGAGGAGGGGGCCTGCGCCTACATCGACGCCGACGTGCGCGACCCCGACCGGATCCTCGCCGAGGCCGCCGCGACCCTGGACCTCGACCGGCCGGTCGCGCTGACCATGCTGGGCATCATGGGGCAGGTCTCCGACGAGGACCGGCCCGCGGACCTGGTCGCCCGGCTGGTGTCGGCACTGCCGCCGGGCAGCTACCTCGCCCTGAGCGACGGCACGAACAGCAACGCCGCCCTCAACACGGCCGTCGAGACCTACAACGGGCAGTCGGCCAACACCTACCACCTCCGGTCCCCGCAGGAGATCGCCGGCTGGTTCGCCGGGCTCGACCTCGTCGAACCCGGCGTGGTGGCGACCGCCGCCTGGCGCCCGGACGGCACCGTGCCCCCGGAGTCCACGGCCGAGGTCTCCGTCTGCGGGGTCGCGCGCAAGGCCTGAGCGCAACGGCGCGGGGCGCGGAGCAGCCGCCGGCCGGCCGGTGCTCCAGCGCGACGTACAGCGCGTCCACGGCCCTGTCCCACGACGCCTGGACGTCCCGTGGGGCGCCGAAGGCCCCGGCGGCCTCCAGGGCGCAGCAGCCGTGGACGCGCTGCGCAACAGGCGTACGGCATCGATGAGTAGGGCTCGACGAGGCCGTACGCGCGCAGCATCCCGTAGGTGATCTGCGCGGTGCGGCGCAGCGCGGGGAGCCGGCGAGGAGGGAGCGGTCGACACGGACCCGGGTCGCGGCGTACCGGCCGGGACGGCGCAGCGCGTACGCCCGGCAGGCGTCGGCGAAGGCGGCCGGCGCCGCCTTCCCGGCCCGTCCGGCGACCGCCGCCTCGATCCGCCCGGTCGACTCGCCGCCCGCCGGCAGCGCCATCCGCACGCGCAGGTCGCGCAGGCCGCGGACGTGCGTGTACAGGCTCGCGTCCTTCACCCCCAGCCACCGGGCCGGCGCGGAGACAGTGACGCTCTCGGACCCCGCCTCGTCGGCGAGGTCCGCGGCGGCCGCGACGACGCGCTCGGTCGTGGGACCGGCTCGGGGCACGGGTCCACCTCTTCGGCGGGTGCGCTCGCATGCGCGGGATCTCCGGCGCGCATCCTGGGACGGGTGCGGGCCCGCGCCCTCCGGCCCGGCCGGCCGCCCGCCCGCCTCAGCCGGCCAGTACCCCGCGCACGAACGCGTTGGTGAACGTGCCCCGCGGATCCAGCGACCTCACCAGCGCCCCGAAGTCGTCGAGCCGCGGGTACCGGGCGCGCAGGACCGCCGCCGGAGTGGTGAACACCTTCCCCCAGTGCGGCCGCGCGTCGAAGGCGTCCAGCGCCTCCTCCAGCCGCCGCACCACCGGCAGCACCGCAGCGGTGTCCTCGACCCAGGTGAAGTGCACCGCCACCGTGTCCCGCCCGTAGGAGGGGCTCAGCCACTGCTCGTCCGCGGCGACCGTGCGCACCTCGCAGGTCTGCAGCACCGGCGCGACGACGTCCCGTACCGCGTCCAGCGCGCGCAGCGCGTCCGCGGCGTGCTCGCGCGGCATCAGGTACTCGGACTGGAGCTCGGCGCCGCTGCTGGGCATGAAATCGGCGCGGAAGTGCGGCAGCCGCTCGTGCCACGGCCCCGGCACCCCGAACTGTTCGGTGCAGTTCACCGCCGGCATGCCCGGCACCGGGTGCATCTTCTCCGTGGCCGGGGCGGCGTACGGGAAGCCGGGCAGCGGCCGGTCCGTGCGCCGCTTGAGCCACACCTGCCGGAAACCGGGTGCTCGCCAGTCGGTGAACAGGCTCACGCTGTACGCCGCCGCCATCACCTTCTCGAACGTCGCCGCGTCCAGCCCGTCCGACGGCAGCTCGGTGAAGACGTGCTGCTCGACCTCGTAGGCGGGCTCCAGGTCGAGGGTGAGCGCGGTCACGACGCCGAGCGCGCCGAGCGAGGTGACCGCGCCGCCGAACCGTTTCTCCCCGCGTGCGACGGTCACCGTCGAGCCGTCCGCCGTGACCAGCTCCACCTCGCGCACCGCCGACGCCAGCGAGCCGTTGCCCACGCCCGAGCCGTGCGTGCCGGTCGCCACCGACCCGGCGACCGAGATGTGCGGCAGCGACGCCATGTTCGACAGTGCCAGCCCCCGCGCGTGCACCAGCCGGGCCAGCTCCGCGTACCGGACGCCGCCGCCCACCCGCACCGTGCGGGCGGCCGTGTCCACGTCCACCTCGGCCGGCAGCGAGGCCAGCGACAGCAGGACGCCCCCGGGGCCGGGCTCGGCGATCTCGTTGAAGGAGTGACCGCTGCCCAGCACCCGCACCGCCCGGCTCCGCGCCACGGCGGCCCGCAGCGCGTCCAGCGAGTGCGGCCGCAGCACCTCCCCGGCCGTGTAGGTGATGTTGCCGGCCCAATTGGTCACGGTGGCGTCGCCCATGCCGCAGCCCCTCCTCGATGTCCGTGAGGACCAGGAGTCCTCCGCCGGAGAACCTACCTGGCACGCCGGGAGGGGACCCGGGCGGGAAGCCGCGAGGGCGGGGGCATACCGTGAGAAGTCGAACGCCTGAGCCGGGAGGAGACAACGGGATGGACAGCCGTACCGCGCTGGTCGAGGATCTGATGGAGCGGTTCCCGCACGTGCCGCGCGAGGCCGTCTTCAAGGAGGACCTCCTGCGGGGCGGTGTGGCCTTCGACCCCTCCGCGCTGAGCGACAACGAGGACGGCGAGGTCAAGCCGAAGTCGTACTTCATCTTCTCCTTCGACCACGGCACCCTGCCCGAGCTGGGCGAGGCCGCGCTGCGCCGCCCGCCCGAGGAGATCATCCTCACCGGCGGCCCCTACGACCTGCGCCGCACCGTCGTCTCGGTGCGCGTGAACCCGTCCTCCCCCTACCGCGTCGCCGCGAACGAGGACGGCGTGCTCGGCCTCTACCTGGACGGCAGGCGCATCGCCGACGTCGGTGTCCCCCCGATGCCCGAGTACTACCGGCACACCCTCTCCAACGGGAAGTCGGTCATGGAGGTGGCCCCGACCATCCAGTGGGGCTACCTGATCTACCTGACCGTCTTCCGGGTCTGCCAGTACTTCGGCGCCAAGGAGGAGTGCCAGTACTGCGACATCAACCACAACTGGCGCCAGCACAAGGCGGCCGGCCGCCCCTACACGGGCGTGAAGGACGTCGAGGAGGTGCTGGAGGCCCTGGAGATCATCGACCGCTACGACACCCAGAAGGCCTCCACCGCCTACACCCTCACCGGCGGCGCCATCACCAAGACGGTCTCCGGACGCGACGAGGCCGACTTCTACGGCCACTACGCCAAGGCCATCGAGGAGCGCTTCCCCGGCCGCTGGATCGGCAAGGTCGTCGCCCAGGCGCTGCCCAAGGACGACGTGCAGCGCTTCAAGGACTACGGCGTGCAGATCTACCACCCCAACTTCGAGGTGTGGGACGAGTACCTGTTCAAGATGTACTGCCCCGGCAAGGAGCGCTACGTCGGCCGCGACGAGTGGCACAGGCGCATCCTGGACTCCGCCGAGATCTTCGGCGCGCGCAACGTGATCCCCAACTTCGTCGCCGGCGTCGAGATGGCCGAGCCCTTCGGCTTCAAGACGGTCGACGAGGCCATCGCCTCCACCACCGAGGGCCTGCGCTTCTTCATGTCGCACGGCATCACGCCCCGCTTCACCACCTGGTGCCCCGAGCCCACCACCCCGCTCGGCAAGGCCAACCCGCAGGGCGCGCCGCTGGAGTACCACATCCGACTGCTCCAGGCGTACCGGCAGACCATGGAGGACTTCGGCCTGTCCTCGCCCCCCGGCTACGGCCCGCCCGGCGCCGGCAACGCGGTCTTCTCCGTCAGCTCCTTCATGGACAGCCTGCCGGCGGACGAGCCCGTCCAGGCGTGAGCGCGGCCGCCGGGATCCGCGCCGGGCGGCCCGCCGCGTGCCTCTCGCCCGGCGCGGAACCGCCGGCCGCCATGGGTCACGGCCTCACCGCGACACGCCCGCGCGGCCGCGTACATGTTCTGTGTGCGGCACCGGTCGGAGCAGGGCCGGGGGCGACGGGGCCGGGGAGTCCGTGCAGCCCTCGGGACCGACGAACATGACGTAGTTCACGCCGTTGTTCTGGGCGGAGTGGAAACGAATGCCGTCGGTCCGCAGGGGTGACAGGTGGCGGAAGTACTCGGTGATGCTCCGCCAATGCTCGTAAAATTTCCCTGTGCAGTGCCGATACGAGCCTGCCGTCGGCTTTCGGCTTGATGACGGAGAAATGGTCTCCCGGAAGGACCGCGCCGTGGGGGAAGATGCTCAGTGCGGATGCCGGAATCACCACGTTGTCTGAATCTCCGGCATAGGAGACGATGGGGATCGGGCACTTGTTGTCGGAGAGTTCCGTGGCCTGGACGACTCCGGTGAGGATCCTCCGCTGGGCGTCGACCACGGAGATGTGCAGCGGCCGGAGCTCACGCTCCTGGGTGTTCCGCGTGAAAGGGATCAGAACCCTTCGCATGAGCAGCATGAGTTCCGACCCGCTGTTCGGGCAGGCGAACATGACGATGCGCCGGATCTTCGCCAGTTCTCTTGCCCTGCCGTCGGAGATCACCCTGGAGAGGAAGCGCTGGGCGATCAGTCCCCCTGACTGTGGGTCACCAGGACGATGCGCTCGTGCTTCTCGGACAGTTCGGTCACGAGGCTGCGCAGATTCTCGGCCAGCGTGTCGAAGTCGGGAGTCCGTCGAAGCGGGTTCCACGATATGCGCGAGGTGGGATAAGTGAACCTTTCCATGCCGCATCGGCTTTTGATGTCGGAGATATGACCCAACTGTTCGATCAGTTTGTCCCATGTGGCGCCGGAGGAGAAGAGTCCGTGAATGAAAACGATGACGGTTCGCCGCATCGGGTCCCTCCCGTTCGAGCGTCGGCGTCGTGGGTCGCGTCATGAGACGTTAGCCGCGGCCCGCATCCTGGTGAACGCTTTTCGCCCCACTGCGTCACTCGTGAGCGGCCGGCGTGCGCTCCCCGACCCGCCGCCGGAAGGGCCGAAGGGCAGGGAAGGAAAAAACCGGTGGTGCCCGCGGCCGTGCCGCTCTAGGGTCGTCGAGTGACCCGGCAGTGGCCTTCGCCGTGCTGTCGGCCGAGCCGAAGAGGAGGTGTGACCGATGACCGTCTTTGTGAGGGGTGCTGTCCGCATCCAGACGACGTCCGTTCATCCCACCTCCGTGGCCGCCGGCTGACACCTCTTCCTCGCATTCCTCGCACGCGTCCGTGAACGCGTGCCGCCGGGGCCGCCCTTGTGAAGGGTCATACCGTTGACTTCCAGCTCCGTCTTCACCGCTCACTCCGCCCTCGCTCCCTACGGCTGGGACGAGGACTGGGCCGACGCGTTCGCCCCCCACGACGCCGAAGGGCTGTTGCCGGGCCGCGTCGTCCGCGTCGACCGCGGCCAGTGCGGCGTCGTCACCGCCGACGGCGTCCTGCGCGCCGACACCGCGTTCGTCACCCCGCACGACCCGCTGCGCGTCGTCTGCACCGGTGACTGGGTCGCCGTCGAACCGGACGGCAATCCGCGCTACGTGCGCACGTACCTGCCGCGCCGCACCGCCTTCGTGCGCTCCACCTCCTCCAAGCGTTCCGAGGGGCAGATCCTCGCCGCCAACGTCGACCACGCCGTCGTCGCCGTGTCCCTGGCCGCCGAGCTCGACCTCGCCCGGATCGAACGCTTCCTCGCGCTCGCCTGGGAGTCCGGGGCGCAGCCCGTGGTCGTGCTCACCAAGGCCGACCTGGTCCCCGACCCGGTGACCCTGTCCCACCTCGTCCGGGACGTGGAGACGGCCGCGCCCGGCGTGCCGGTGCTGTCCGTCAGCGCCGCGCGCGGCGAGGGACTCGACGTCCTCGCCGCCGTCGTCGGCGGCGGTACGACGGTGCTGCTCGGACAGTCCGGCGCCGGCAAGTCCACCCTCGCCAACGCGCTGCTCGGCGAGGACGTCATGGACGTACGGGCCGTCCGCGACGTCGACGGCAAGGGCCGCCACACCACCACCACCCGCAACCTCCTCGTCCTGCCCGGCGGGGGAGTGCTGATCGACACCCCGGGACTGCGCGGCGTCGGGCTCTTCGACGCGGGCGACGGGGTCGGGCAGGTCTTCGCCGAGATCGAGGAGCTGGCGCGGCGGTGCCGGTTCCACGACTGCGCCCACGAGAGCGAGCCGGGCTGCGCCGTCCTCGCCGCCATCGACGACGGCGAGCTGCCCGAGCGGCGGCTGGAGAGCTACCGCAAGCTCATGCGGGAGAACCAGCGCATCGTCGCCAAGACCGACGCCAGGCTGCGCGCCGAGATCCGCAAGGAGTGGAAGCGCCGGGGCGCCATCGGCAAGGCGGCGATGGAGGCGAAGCGGGGCCGCGCGCGGTAGCGGCACCCGCGCGGCCACCGTCACGGTCTCCGACGTGATGTCCGATTTCCGCCAGCCCGGCCCGCCGGGCCGGCGGAGACTGGACGGCGTGATGGAGAACGTGAGGCAGACCGCCGAGCACGAGGACAGCAGGTACGAGGCCGTCCGCAGCCGGGACGCCCGGTTCGACGGGGTGTTCTTCTTCGCCGTCGAGACCACCGGCATCTACTGCCGGCCCAGCTGCCCGGCCGTCACGCCGAAGCGGCGCAACGTGCGGTTCTTCGCGACGGCCGCCGCCGCGCAGGGCTCGGGCTTCCGGGCCTGCCGGCGGTGCCGCCCGGACGCCGTGCCCGGCTCGGCCGACTGGAACGCGCGCGCCGACGTCGTCGGCCGGGCCGTGCGGCTCATCGGCGACGGCGTCGTCGACCGCGAGGGCGTCGCCGGGCTCGCCGGCCGGCTCGGCTACAGCGCCCGCCAGGTGCAGCGACAGCTCACCGCCGAGCTCGGCGCCGGACCCGTGGCCCTCGCCCGCGCCCAGCGGGCGCACACCGCGCGCATCCTGCTGCAGACCACGGGCCTGCCGGTCACCGAGATCGCGTTCGCGTCGGGCTTCGCCAGCGTCCGGCAGTTCAACGACACGATCAAGGCCGTGTACGCGGCCACCCCGAGCGAGGTGCGCGCCGCCGCACCGGCCCGCGACCGGGCCTCCCGGCGGACGGCGGCCCCGTCCGCCGGCATCCCGCTGCGGCTCGCCCACCGCGGCCCCTACCTGGCCGGACCCGTCTTCGACCTGCTCCGGCGGGAGGCGGTCGCCGGGGTCGAGGAGGTGAGCGGCCCGCCCGGCCGCCGCGTCTACCGGCGCACCCTGCGCCTGCCGTACGGCACCGGCATCGTCGCCGTCGAGGAACGGCCGGGCCGGCCGAGGACCGGCAGCGGCGGCTGGCTCGACGCCCGCCTGCACCTCACCGACCTGCGCGACCTGACCACCTCCGTGCAGCGGCTGCGGCGCCTGTTCGACCTGGACGCCGACCCGTACGCCGTCGACGAGCGGCTCGGCGCCGACCCCCGGCTCGCCCCGCTGGTCGCCGCCCGCCCCGGGCTGCGCTCACCGGGCGCCGCCGATCCCGACGAACTCGCCGTGCGCGCCCTCGTGGGGCGGACGGAGGCCGAGCGGCTGGTCCAGCGGTACGGCAAGGCCCTCGACGCGCCCTGCGGCACCCTGACCCACCTCTTCCCCGAACCGGCCGTCCTCGCCGGGGCCGAGCCGCACGGCACCCTCGGCGCCCTCGCCGCCGCCCTCGCCGACGGCGCCGTGCGCCTGGACCCGGGCGCCGACCGGGACGACGCCGAGCGCGCGCTGCTCGCCCTGCCCGGACTGGACGCCCGTACGGCCGCCGTCGTCCGCGCCCGCGCCCTCGGCGACCCCGACGTCGCCCCGCCCGGCCCCGCCGTGCCCGACACCTGGCGCCCCTGGCGCTCGTACGCTTTGAACCACCTGCGCGCAGCAGGAGAGTGGGAGCAGCACCGATGACCACCACGACCACCACCTCCGTGACGTACTGGAGCGAGATCGACAGCCCCGTCGGCACGCTCCTGCTCACCGCCGGCCACGACGGGGCGCTCACCTCCCTGTCCGTGCCCGGGCAGAAGGGCGGCCGCGGCGTCCAGGACGGCTGGCGGCACGACGCCGGACCGTTCCGGGAGGCCGAGGCGCAGCTCGCCGCCTACTTCGCCGGGGAGCTGACGGAGTTCCGGCTGCCGTTGCGCGCCGAGGGCACCGCCTTCCGGGAGCGCGTGTGGGCCGCCCTGGACGCCGTGCCCTACGGGGCGACCACGACGTACGGCGAGATCGCCGCGCGCATCGGCGCCTCCCGCCCGGCGGTACGCGCCGTCGGCGGCGCGATCGGCGCCAACCCGCTGCTCATCCTGCGTCCCTGCCACCGCGTGATCGGCGCCGACGGCTCCCTGACCGGGTACGCGGGCGGCCTGGAACGCAAGACGCGGCTGCTCGGCCTGGAGGGCGTCCGGCTCTAGGCCGCTCACGGCCGGCGCATCAGACGGCCGGCACCCCCGAGCCACACCCCGCTCACCAGCAGGCAGGCGAACAGCTCCGTCAGCACGCTCGAGTCGCCCGAGCGCATCGCGGTCCGCCACCGCCTCGCCGTGCCGGCCGAGCCGCAGCCGTTCGGCCAGGTGGATCCCGCCCATGAAGCCCGGGACGGCCCCGACCACCGGGACCACCCCGAAGCCGAGGAAGGCCCCGGCGCCCGCGTACGCCGCCATCCGGTGGGTGACCTCGTCCGAGCGCGGCCACCGGGGCGGCAGCGTCCGGCGCACCGCCCCGGCCACGAGCCGCACGGCCGTCGAGCCCACCAGGACGAACCAGGAGAGCGGCCGCGGGTCCTTCAGCGACCACCACGGCACCCCGGCCCGCACCGGCCACGACCCCGGCACGCCGGGCAGCAGGACGCCGCACGGCCCGAGCAGGACGACCGGGCCGGACAGCAGGAGGTCCCACGCTCCCGTCCGTCCAGGGTGCGGAGGCCGTCGTGGTCCGCAGAACTCCGCGAGGAGCGCGGCCGGCCCGTCAGCGGGTCCGGGACACCCAGCCCCGCTCGTACGCGTGCCAGCCCAGTTGCAGCCGGGTCGTCACCCCGGTCAGCTCCATCAGCCGCTTGACCCGGCGCTGCACGGTCCGCAGACCCAGGTCGAGCTGCTTGGCGACGCTCGCGTCGGTCAGGCCGGCCAGCAGCAGGGAGAGGATCTCCAGATCGGTGCCGTCGGGCCCGTCCGGGCCCTGCTCCGTCACACCCGACACGCCCAGCCGCAACGGCAGCGCATCCCGCCACACCGCGTCGAACAGGCCCGACAGCAGCTCCAGCAGCCCGCTGGCGTGCACGACCAGCGCGGCCGGTTCCGCGGAGTGCGCGGTGAGCGGCACCAGGGCGAGCGACCGGTCGGCGATCACCAGCTTGGTCGGCACCCGGTCCGTCACCCGCACCTGCTCGTCACGGCCCAGCGCGGCGGTCAGCTCGGTGATGCCGGTCGGCAGGTCCAGCACCGACCGCTCGACCACCACCCGGTAGCGGACCCCGCGTTCGGCGGCCTGTTCCTCCGCGTCGTTCTCCATGCCGGTGACGGCGACCGGGTTGCCGGTGACCAGCGCGCACACCTCCTCGCTCGCGCCCAGCTGGAGCTGCAGGAAACGCCGCGCCACCGCCGCCGCGCCGATCACCACCTCCACCAGGTCGTGCACCGCCGGTTCGCCCGCCGTCGCCCGGTACTCCTCGGCCAGCATCGCCGCCGCCAGCTCCGCCTTCTCCAGCTCGTGCCGCTGCTGGGTGAGCAGCGCGCCCAGCGCCACGCCCGGCGGCGCGGCGACCCAGCGGCCGGGCCGGGCCGAGGACTGGGCCGCCAGACCGTTGTGTTCCAGCCGCCGCAGCGCGCGCTCCGTCTCCTGTTCGCCGAGCGCCAGCCTCCGCGCCAGGTCCGGGACGTCGGCCGCCCCCACGGACACCAGCGCCCGGTAGGCCGACTCGTGCGTGTCCTCCAGCCCCAGCACTCCCAGCATCAGGCGCCGTCCCTCCCCGAAGATCACCGGTTTCCGCGCGGTCCGCGCCGTGGCGGAAAACGGCCACGGCACAAACCCGCCTCGGGACATCATCGCCGTACCGTCGGTCACTCTGCCAAGGTGGCGTCACCGGGCGGTTCTCCCGTGGGGGGTGGGACCGCCCGGCCACCCCGTCCGCACCACCGTTCGATCCTGTCACCCGGCACACCGTCCGGCGCGCGGCGGTCCGGCGGATTTCCCGGATGCCCCGTTCCCATCCGGCCCCCGCGGTGGACAATCAGGAACATGAGTCAGCAGGGGGGAAGGCCCACCGGTCCCGAGGACGACTGGTGGGGGCAGTTGTACGACGACTCCACCGGCGACACCGGCCCCACGGCCGCGCCCGATTCCCTGGACGACCGGTTCGCCTCGGCGGCGGGGGCGGTGGGCGGCCCGGACGGCGCCCCACCCGACGAACGGTCCCCCCGGTGGACGTCACCGGAGCCGCAGGCCTTCCCGGGGCGACGCGGCGCCCGCGGGCAACGGGGCGTCCCCGGCCCCCGCACCGGCGACGTCGCCGCGAGGACACCGCAGGACCCGCCCGAACCGCCCGGCGTGGGGGACCGGCCCGGCGTGGAGGGACCGCCCGACATGGAGGCCCGGCCGGATCCGCAGGCCCCGACGGGCGCGCAGGCCCCGCCCGACGCACAGGCCCCGCGAGAGGTGCGGCGCCCGCCGGCCCCGGAGCGGTCCGGAACACCCTTGCCGCGTGCCCCCTGGGAGCCGCCGTCCGGCGCCCCCGCCGGGCCGGCGGCCTTCCCGCCCGGCGGGACCCGGCGGACCGCGGGGACCGGACAGCGGGCCCGCACGGAACCGCCCGCCCGACGGACGGCCCCCGCCCCCGCCCCCGCCCCGCCCGCGTCCCCGCCCTCCGCCTCGCCTCCGTCCCCGCCGCCGGCCGGCGCCTCCGCCCCGCCTCCGCCCCCGCCGCCGTTCCTCCCCTCGTCGCCGCCCCGGCCGCAGTCCCCGTCACCGCGGCCCCCCGACGACGGGCCGCCGCGGGCCGGCGGCCCCCGGCCCGCCGCGGACCCGCCCGCCCCCACCCGCGGCCACGTCGGCTCGGGACCGCCCACCTACGACGCCGAACCCACCGCGCTGCCGCCCGCCGACCCCGACGCGCTGGACGGCCTGGTGGCGGACACCGTGCTGGAGGGGGCCCGGTACGGGGCCTGCACCCTGCGGGCCGTCTCGACGCGGGGCGACTCCGCGCGCTACCGGGGCGAACCGCGCCGTGACGCGCTGCTCGTCGCCCGGTTCGGCGCGGGGGAGCAGGCGCTGGTCCTGGTGGCGACGGCGACCGGCGCCCGCGGGACGGCCGGGACGCACCGCGCCGCCGCCCAGGCCTGCCGGTGGATCGGCCGGGCCGTGGGCCGCAGCCACGCCCGGCTCGCCGAGGACCTGCGCGCCGCCCGGCGCGGCGACCTGAAGTCCGGTCTGCACCGTCTCACCGGCCGCAGCCTCGGCCGGCTCCGGGCCGAGGCCGCCGAACAGGGCCTCGCCCCGCACGAGTACGCGGCCACCCTGCGCTGCCTGCTGCTGCCCGCCGACCCCGGGTGCCGCACCCGCGTGTTCTTCGGCGTCGGCGCCGGCGGACTGTTCCGGCTGCGGGACGGCGCCTGGCAGGACCTCGAACCGCGCCCGGGCGACGTCACCGGCGAGCCCGTCGTCGGCTTCGGCTCCGCGCCGGGCGGGACGCCCGAGGGCGACCGGCTCCCCGTGGACCCGGGCGCCACCGCGCCGGCCGGCCCGTACGCCGGGCCGCCCGGCGAGCCGTCCCGCGAACCCTTCCGCTTCCGCGCCTCCGTAGCCCGCCCGGGTGATGTGCTGCTGATGTGCAGCGCGGGCCTGGCCGAGCCGCTGCTCGGCGAGCCCGAGCTGGGCGGACTCCTCGCGCGGCGATGGGCCCACGCCGGGCCGCCCGGCCTCGCCGCGTTCCTCGCCGACAGCGGGGTCCGGGTCAAGGGTTACGCCGACGACCGTACGGCCGCCGCCGTTTGGGAGGCGTGACGCCGCGCGCTGTGCCTCCATGGACCCATGGCCAAACAGAACGTCGCGGAACAGTTCGTCGACATCCTCACCCGTGCCGGAGTGAAACGCCTCTACGGAGTCGTGGGCGACAGCCTCAACCCGATCGTGGACGCGGTGCGCCGCCACGCCGGCATCGACTGGGTGCACGTGCGGCACGAGGAGACCGCCGCCTTCGCCGCCGGCGCGGAGGCCCAGATCACCGGGAAGCTGACCGCCTGCGCCGGCTCCTGCGGCCCCGGCAACCTCCACCTCATCAACGGTCTGTACGACGCCCACCGCTCCATGGCGCCGGTCCTCGCCCTCGCCTCGCAGATCCCCTCCAGCGAGATCGGCCTCGGCTACTTCCAGGAGACCCACCCCGAACAGCTGTTCCGCGAGTGCAGTCACTACTGCGAGCTGATCTCCAGCCCCCGGCAGATGCCCCGGCTGCTCGACACCGCCATCCAGAACGCGATCGGCCGCTCCGGTGTCAGCGTGGTCGTGCTGCCCGGCGACATCGCCGGCGAGCCCGCCCCGGAGAAGGCCGTCGAGACCGCCCTGGTCACCTCCCGGCCGACCGTCCGCCCCGGCGACGAGGAGATCGACCGGCTGGTGCGGCTGATCGACGACGCCGACAAGGTCACCCTGTTCTGCGGCAGCGGCACGGCGGGCGCGCACGCCGAGGTCATGGAGTTCGCCGGGAAGATCAAGTCCC
Source organism: Streptomyces sp. NPDC029152 (assembly GCF_055564355.1). NCBI lineage: Bacteria > Bacillati > Actinomycetota > Actinomycetes > Kitasatosporales > Streptomycetaceae > Streptomyces > Streptomyces sp. NPDC029152. The sequence goes on from NZ_JBVHWR010000009.1 coordinate 191,301, forward strand.
CGGTGGGGCACGCGCTGCGCGGCAAGGAGTGGATCCAGTACGACAACCCGTACGACGTCGGCATGAGCGGACTGCTCGGCTACGGCGCCGTCTACGAGGCCACCCACGAGTGCGACCTGCTGATCCTGCTCGGCACGGACTTCCCGTACAACGCCTTCCTGCCCGACGACGTGCGGATCGCCCAGGTCGACGTCCGTCCCGAGAACCTCGGCCGGCGGTCCAAGCTGGACCTCGCGGTGTGGGGCGACGCCAGGGAGACCCTGCGCTGCCTGATCCCCCGGGTGAAGGAGAAGAAGAACCGCCGCTTCCTCGACCGCATGCTGAAGAAGCACGCGGACGCGCTGGAGGGCGTCGTCAAGGCGTACACCCGCAAGGTCGACAAGCACGTGCCGATCCATCCGGAGTACGTCGCCGCCGTGCTCGACGAGGTCGCCGACGACGACGCGGTGTTCACCGTCGACACCGGCATGTGCAACGTCTGGGCGGCCCGTTACATCACGCCCAACGGCCGCCGCCGCATCATCGGTTCCTTCTCGCACGGCTCGATGGCCAACGCGCTGCCGATGGCGATCGGCGCCCAGCTCCCCGACCGGCGCCGGCAGGTCGTCTCCATGTCCGGCGACGGTGGCTTCACCATGCTCATGGGCGACTTCCTCACCCTCGTCCAGCAGGACCTGCCGGTGAAGGTCGTCCTGTTCAACAACTCCTCCCTCGGCATGGTCGAGCTGGAGATGCTGGTCGCGGGCCTGCCCTCCCACGGCGTGGCCAACCGCAACCCCGACTTCGCCGCCGTCGCCGAGGCGTGCGGTGCCTTCGGGGTGCGGGTGGAGAAGCCGAAGGAGCTGGCCGGGGCGCTGAAGGCGGCCTTCAAGCACAAGGGGCCGGCCCTGGTCGACGTCGTCACCGACCCCAACGCCCTGTCCATCCCGCCGAAGATCAGCGCCGACATGGTCACCGGCTTCGCCCTGTCCGCCTCGAAGATCGTCCTGGACGGCGGCGTGGGCCGGATGCTCCAGATGGCCCGTTCGAACCTGCGCAACGTGCCGCGGCCGTAGGCGCGGTCCCGGCCGGGGAGCGGCGGAATCCGGCCGTTCCGGCCGCTGTCGTGGCCGGACGGGCACCGGCAGGCCGTCCGGCATGACTGGCTGGGTCCTCGCCGGGCAAGAATCCCCCCGTGAACGTGTTCGAGGAGTAGAAGGAGAAGGGGACCGACATCGCCACGCGGACGGGGGACAGGGAGAGGCAGGCGGTGCCACAGCTCAGACGCAGACTGGGCCGGGCGGATCTGCGGGCGGTGCCCGAGGCCCGCCGGGCGCTGCGCGAGCTGCTGCGGCACTGGGGCGGACCGGGACGGTCGGAGATCGCGGAGCTGCTCACCAGCGAGCTCGTCACCAACGCGCTCGTCCACACCGACGACGACGCGGTGCTGACCGCCACGGTCTCGGAGCGCGGACTGCGGGTGGAGGTGCGGGACCGCGTCGCCCGGCTGCCCCGGCAGCGTGCCCCGGAACCGGACGAGAGCACCCACGGCAGGGGCCTGCTCCTGGTGCGTTCCCTGGCGGACGCGTGGGGCGTGCGGTCGCACGACGTGGGCAAGTCGGTCTGGTTCGAGCTGGGGGACGAGGCCGCGTGAACGCGGGAGGGGCGTGACGCGCGGTCACGCCCCTCCCGCGGTACGCGGGTCCGTCCCGGTGGTACGCAGGTCCGGGCCGGTCGTCCTAGCCGAACTGCTGCTCCAGGTCCTTGAGCTTGCGCTCCAGGGAGTCCAGGCGCGGCAGGGCCTGGGTGTCGTCCTCCGCGGTGAGGTCGACGGTGACCTGGTCAGCTCCGCCGCGCACGGGCTGCAGCGAGGGAAGCCGGCGTACGGGCAGCTGCTCCGGTGCGGATATGGCAGGCTCCGCGGCCGCCCGGTCCGAACCGCGTTCCACCTGCTGCACGTCCACCTCGGCCTGCTGGTCGCCGCCGGAGAACCCCCGGTGGCCGTGGCCCCGGCTGATCGCCTTCAACCGGGCCCGCTCCAGGCGCTCCTGCTCGCGCCGGTGCCGGCGGTTCTCCTCCTTCCGGCGCTTGTCGTCGCGCACCTCCTCGACCGCCTCGTCGAGGCTGCGCACACCCTCCAGGAGCATCAGCGACCAGGCGCGGTAGGTCTCCCGGGGGGCCCGCAGCCAGCGGACCGTGCGGATCTGCGGCAGCGGACGCGGCACCAGGCCCTGCTCGCGCAGCGCGGCCCGGCGGGTCTGCTTCAGGGCCCGGTCGAACAGCACCGCCGCCGACAGGGACATGCCCGCGAAGAAGTGCGGGGCGCCCGCGTGGCCGATGCCCCGCGGCGCGTGCACCCAGTTGAACCAGGCGGCCGCGAACGCGAAGGCCCACACGAGTATCCGGGAACCGAGCGCCGCGTCACCGTGGCTGGCCTCGCGCACCGCGAGCACGGAGCAGAACATCGCCGCCCCGTCGAGCCCGAACGGGACCAGGTACTGCCAGCCGTCGCTCAGACCGAGGTTCTGCTCGCCGAAGCCGACCAGCCCGTGGAAGGAGAGGGCCGCGGCGACCGCGGCACAGCAGAACAGCAGCACGTAGGAGAAGGTGCCGTAGAGGGCCTCCTTGCGCCTGCGGCGCTCCTCGGCACGCTCCCAGGAGTCGTCCGCGCCCGCGTCCTTCCCCGGGGAACGCCTGCCGCGCGCGAGCACCGCCACCGCCGCCAGCATGCCCAGGAGCAGCACGGCGCCCGGAAGCAGCCAGTTCAGCGATATGTCGGTCAGTCTCATCTGGGATCCCTTGTCTTGGGATGGGGCGTGACGCCCGCCATGGTGGCCCAGACCCGGTGGTCCTCTGGGGGTTTCGGGGCAAGAGCCCGCCAGGGGGTGAGGGGAGACGCCCGGGGGTGGCGATCCGCTCGAACGCACGCTCGGGGCGAGCGAATCGAGTTCGAACGAGAAGGACCGTACGGGGGCTCCGCGGAGAATTCCCGTGGGGTGAGGGGGAGGTGTGCGGCGGCGGGCGGGCGCCGCGCGGTCCCGGCGGGCGGCGCCGGACGGTCGTACCCGCGGGTGGCTCAGCCGGCGGTGGCGAGCAGCTTGCCGACGCGGTCCGTGTCGCAGGTGCGCGGGCAGGTGGCGCACGTGTCCTCGGGGCGCAGCGTGTAGAACATGCAGCAGCTCGCCCGGTCCCGGGTGTGCAGCGGTTCGCCGTCGGGTCCGGTCAGCTCCCGGAACGCGGCCCTGCCGACGTACGGCTCGGTCGCCCCCGGCAGCAGCAGCTCCAGTTCCCGCCGCGCCCGCTCCTGTTCGCCGAACAGATGGGCGACGTACCACAGCCCTTCGACGACCTCGTCGGTCGCCATGCCCCACAGGGCCCGCCCGCGCCGCCGCATGCGCGGTCCGAAGCCGGCCAGCACCGGCTCCAGGTGCTCGGCGACCGCGGCCCGCACCTCGGCCCGCAGGGCCTCCTCGTCGGCGACCACCAGCGCGCCGGGCAGCGCGGCGGCGGGATCGCCGGGCAGGCAGGCGAAGCCGGCGGGCCGGGCGGCCATGCGGCCCAGCGGCAGTCCCGCGGCGGTGCGGTCGTAGGCGACGTGCGCGGCCGGGTAGCGGGGCACCCTGCGGTGCAGGAACCACGGCACCGTGATCAGCAGGCAGGCCGGCCAGGCGTACCGGTGCAGACCGAAGCTCGCGATCACGTCAGGCCGGGCCCGCTGCCCGTAGTCCCGCACCACCTGGGCGTCGTCCCAGGCGAGGAAGGCGTCCAGCTCCGCCCCGCCCGCCGCGAGCGAGGAGGCGGCGACCCAGCCGCCCCCGCGGGGCAGCGCCTCCCCGGCCTCCGGCACGGTGACGCCCAGGCCCGGCAGTACCTCGGACAGGCGCGCGTAGGAATCCGCGACGGCCGGGTGGGAGACAGGCATGCGGGACCACCGATCCACGTCAGGGCGACGGATTGCTTATAGGTAAGCCTTACCTTACCGAAGATCCCTGATATGGGAACCGGCGGGTTGTGCCCTTAGGGTGCTTGACGGACCGGACGGCACCCCGCCGTACGGCCCCGAAACGCCCTCACGCACCGATGACGTCCTGGAGGAGGACCCCGTGGAGCAGAGCACGCAGGGCCCCGCCGGGACGGACGGCCCGCGCCCGGGCGCCGCCGGGCGGGTCCGGGTGCCGGCCCAGCCCGGCGCCGCGGACCGGGACCGCCTCCGGGACCGGGACGGCGCCCCGGACGCGGCCGGGACCGCGCGCGGCGAACCCCCGCACGGCGGACGGCCCCTCGGTGATCCCCGCGCCCTCGTGCGGCGTTCCTCCGTGCGCGGGCAGGTCCTCGACGCCCTGCGCACCGCACTGGTCGCCGGAGAGCTGCGTCCCGGCGAGGTCCACTCGGCTCCCGCGCTCGGCGAACGGTTCGGCGTCTCCGCCACCCCCGTGCGCGAGGCGATGCAGCAGCTCGCCCTGGAGGGCGCCGTCGAGGTCGTCCCCAACCGCGGGTTCCGCGTCGTCGAGCGGGACGCCCGGGAACTGGCCGAGCTCGCCGAGGTCCGCGCCCTGCTCGAGGTCCCGGTGCTGCTGCGGCTGGCCCGCACGGTGCCCGCCGAGCGCTGGGCCCGGCTGCGCCCCGTCGCCGAGGCCACCGTCCGGGCCGCGTCCGCGGGCTGCCCGGCCGCCTACGCCGAGGCCGACCGGGCCTTCCACCGCGAGCTGCTCGCGCTCGCCGGCAACGACCAGCTCGTGCGTGTCGCCGGCGACCTGCACCGCCGCGCGCAGTGGCCGCCGGCCGGCGCCCCCGCGACGCGGGGACGGGCCGACCTGATCGCCGACGCGCACGAGCACACGGCACTGCTGGACGCGCTGATCGCCGGCGACCAGGACGTGGTGCGGACCCTGGTGGCGGAGCACTTCGCCGCGACGCCCTGAGCGGACCCGGCGCATCGCCGCGCCGGACGCCCCGGCACGTCGCGGCGCGCGGCCCGCCCGGTCCGCTACGGGACTTCCTGCGACACCTCCCGCGGCTCGCTCTCCCGCGTGCGCTGCCGCGCCGCCGGTTTCCCGCCGGTCCGGCCCGGGCGGCGCCGGGCGCGGGGACCGCTCCCGCGGTCGTGCAGCTCGACGGCGAGCGGGGCGGCGGTGAACACCGAGGAGTAGGTGCCGACCACCACGCCGATCAGCAGGGCGACGGCGAAGTCGGTGAGCGAGTCCTGGGCGAGCACCGCCAGCGAGGCGAGGATCAGCACCGCGCCCATGCCGGTGTTGACCGTGCGCGGCAGCGTCTGCAGGATCGCCCGGTTGGTGAGCCGGGCGAACGGCGTCCCGCGGTCCTTCCCGAGCAGCTCCCGGATGCGGTCGAACAGGACCACCGAGTCGTTGACCGAGTAGCCGATGACGGTCAGCAGCGCCGCCAGGAAGACCCCGTCGACGGGCTTGCCGAGCCAGGCGAACGCCCCGACCAGGATGACCACGTCGTGCGCGAGCGCGCCGACCGCGGCGGCGCCGAACAGCAGGCGGAAGCGGGCGGCGAGGTAGAGCAGCTGGGCGCCGAGGGCCAGGCCGAGGGCGATGAGGGCGTTCCGGCGCAGCTCCTCGCCGAGGCTGGGGCCGATCAGCTCGTCGCGGACCTTCTTCGTCTCGCCGCCGAGCTCGCCGACGGTCCTGGTGACCGTGGCCGCCTCCGCGTCGGTCAGCTCCTCGGTGCGCACCGTCAGGTCGTTGTCGCCGGAGGACTGCACGACCGCGCGCGGGAAGCCCGCGTCGGCGAGCGCGGTGCGGGCCCGGTCGGGGTCGACCTCGGTCGCGGTGGAGTACTCGATGAGCCGGCCGCCGGTGAACTCGATGCCGAAGTCGAGGCCGCGGACGGCGATGCCCGAGCCGGCCAGCACCAGGACGATGCCGGAGGCGGCCAGCCAGCGGCGCGGCCGGCGCATCAGGAAGGGGTCGCGGCGCAGCAGTGCGTCGCGGACCGGGCCGGTGGTGGAGATGCCGGTGATGTGCGGCCGGCGGTGGACCGACGGGCGGCTCGCGGCGAACTCGGCGAGCACCCGGGTGATCACCAGGGCGCTGACCATGGAGGCGAGGACGCCGATGCCGAGGGTGACGCCGAAGCCCTTCACCGGGCCGGAGGCCAGGAAGAACAGCAGGGCGGCGGCGATCAGCGTGGTGATGTTGGAGTCGGCGATCGCGCTGAAGGCGCTGCGGAAACCGGTCGTCAGCGCCGAACGCGTACTGGGCCGGGTGCGCAGGGCCTGTTCCTCCCGCGCCCGTTCGAACACCAGGACGTTGGCGTCCACCGCCATGCCGATCGCCAGGACGAATCCGGCCAGGCCCGGCAGGGTCAGCGTCGCGCCGATCGCGGCCAGGGCGGCGTAGGAGATGAGGCCGTAGCAGAGCAGGGCGACCGTGGAGAGGGCGCCCATGAGCCGGTAGACGACGATGATGAACAGCGCGGTCAGCGCGGTGCCGATGACGGCGGCCCAGGCGCCGGCCGAGATGGCCTCGTCGCCCAGGGTGGCGCCGATGGTGCGCTGCTCCACGGTCTCCACCGGCACGGGCAGGGCGCCGCCCTTGATGAGCAGGGCCAGTTCGCGGGCCTCGGCGTCGTCGAAAGAGCCGGTGATCTGCGTGGAACCGCCCGCGATGCCCGTGCCGCAGGCCACCGAGGGGTCGACCTGCGGCGCCGAGATGATCTTGTTGTCGAGGACGATGGCGACCCGGCGCTTGGGGTCTCCGGCCGGGTTGCAGGCGGCCTCGCCGGTCACCTCGGCCCAGCGGTCGCTGCCCTTGTCCTTGAAGTCGACGGTGACGTGCCAGCCGGCGCCGTTCTGCTGGTCGAACCGGGCGTCGGCGCCCTTGACGTCCTGACCGGTCAGACCGGCCGCCGCCAGCCGCAGCGACTGGCCGGACTCGTCCGGCAGGACGCGCTCCTTCGACGGGTCGGCCGGCTGCTCGGCGGGGCCGGCCGGCGTCTCGGCGGCGCCGAGCACCGCGTGGACGGTGAGCTGCGCGGTGCGGCCCAGCACGTCGGCCGCCTTCTTCGGGTCCTGCACGCCCGGCAGCTCGACGACGATGCGGTCGTCGCCGGAGCGGACGATGGTCGGCTCGGCGACGCCGAGCGCGTCGATCCGGCCGCGCAGCACCTCCACGGTGCGGTCGGTGGCCTCGCGGCCGGCCTTGGTGGTGGACGTGGACCTGGTCTCCAGCACGATCTGGGTGCCGCCGCGCAGATCGAGTCCGAGGCGGACCGGCATGGTCGCGGCGATGGCCACCGACACGGCGATCACGGCCAGGGCGACCAACGCGCGTACGCGGAGCGCTTGCGCCTGCGCACGGGAACGGGAGCGGGGACGGGAACGTTTCACACGGGCCTCCGGCGGGCACGCCGCGGCGGCGGCCTGCGCGGCCGCGGCGGAAGAAGGAAGGGGAAGGACGGATCGTCAGGTGCCGGAAGGTGCGGGAGGCGCCCGCCCGCGGTCGTGGTGCGCGCGGCCGGGGGAGACGGACGGGGAGCCGGGCGTCGCCGGGGACCGCCGTCCGCGGGCGGACGGGACGGCGCCGGCCCCGTGCGCGGTGACGGCGAGGTGGTCCGGTGCCGAGGGACGTTCGCCGAGGTGGTCGTGGCGGGGCCTGGCCTGGGCGGCGCAGGTGCCCGGACAGCCGTCGTCGGCGTGGAGGCCTGCGTCCGGGCGGGGGACGGCGGTGACCGAGTGGGCCGGGAGCGGCCCCTCGGGCGCGACGCGTGCGCCCGGCGCGGGCCGGGCCGGGAGCAGGACCAGCAGGACGGCCAGCAGTGCGGTGAGCGTCACCGGAAGGCCTCGCCCGCCGGCGCGGGCGCCCGGCCGCGGGGCGGCGCACGGCGTGCCGGCCGCCCGCCCGCGCGGCCCGGGGGAGCGCACGCCGGACCCCGCGGCCCCGGAATCGTCCGGGTGACGGGCCCAGGGCGCGGGGCACATGCGCCGTCCCCTTTCGTGGTGGGTGCGCGGGCGGGGTGCGGGCGGGCCCGGGGCCCCGGCCGGGGAGTGGCGGCCGGGACCCCGGGCGGTTCGGGGAGGCGTCAGGGTTCGATGAGACCGGCGCGGATGGCGTACCGGGTCAGCTCCAGCCGGTCGCGCAGGCCGAGCTTCTGCAGCAGGTTCGCCCGGTGCCGCTGCACGGTCTTGACGCTGATGAAGAGGATCTCGGCGATCTCCTTCGACGAGTGGCCCTCGGCGACGAGCTTGAGGACCTCCTCCTCGCGGGGGGTGAGGATGTGGTCGGCGGTCTCCTCGCCGTGCCGGACCCGGTCGAGGTAGTTGCGGATCAGGGCGGTGACCGCGCCCGGGTAGAGGAACGGCTCGTCGCGCATCGCGGCCCGGCAGGCGGCGACCAGGTCGCGGTCGGCGACGGACTTCAGGACGTATCCGCAGGCGCCCGACTTCAGCGCCTGGAACAGGTACTGCTCGTTGTCGTGCATCGTCAGCATCAGGATGCGCAGACCCGGTGCGAGCGCGGACAGCTCCCGGGCCGCCTGGAGACCGGTCAGCCGGGGCATCGCGATGTCCAGCACGGCGAGGTCCACGGCGTGCGCGCGGGCCATGTCGATGGCCTCGGCACCGTCCCCGGCCTCGGCGACCACTTCGAGGTCCGGCTCCCGGTCGAGGATGAGGCGCACACCGCGGCGTACCAGCGCGTGGTCGTCGGCGAGCAGGATGCGGATCCGGGACGGGTCACGGGCGGGCGGCCCGGACGCGGCCGGCGCGGACGCGGTCGCCTCGGGAGCGGACGGGGCGGGCAGGGACGGGTCGGACATGGTCAGGGCTGCTTCTTCCTGGGTGCGGGAACGGGTGCGGTGAGCCGGATCCGGGTGCCGGTCCCGGGCGCCGAGGTGATGTCGAGGGCGGCCCCGATCAGCAGGGCCCGTTCGCGCATGCCGCGGATCCCCGCGCCCTCGCACGCCGCCTCGATGCCGCGGCCGTCGTCGGTGATCGTGAGCACCACCGCGCCCTCGGCCCGGCCGAGGCCCACCTCCAGGCGTTCGGCGTCCGCGTGGCGGGCGGCGTTGGTCAGGCTCTCCTGCGCGACGCGGTAGAGGACCAGCTCCGTCTCGTGGTCCAGGGCCGGCAGATCGGTGTCGAAGCGGCGGACGACCCGCAGGCCGGTGTGGGTGGCGAAGTCGTGCGTGAGCGAGGTCAGCGCGCTGATCAGGCCGAGGTCGTCGAGGACCCCGGGCCGCAGCCGGCGCACCAGGCGGCGGACCTCGTCCAGGCTCTCCCGGGTGATCTCCTGCGCCTGGTGCAGTTCGCCGCGCAGCGGCTCGTCGGCGTCGTCCGCCGCGCGTCCCAGCACCAGCAGGATGGCGGTCATGCTCTGTCCGACCTCGTCGTGCAGCTCCTGCGCGATACGGCGCCGCTCCGCCTCCTGGGCGAGCAGGACGCGGGCGCTGCTGGTGGCGCGTTCGTGCTCCAGGCGGTCGAGCATGGCGTTGAAGGTGCGGATCAGCTCGGGCACCTCACCACCGCCGGACACCGGGAGCCGCTGGCCGGGGCGCAGGAGGTCGACCGTGGTCATCAGCTTCGTGAGCCGGTCCAGCGGCGACAGACCCCAGCGCAGCAGGGCGCCGTTGGCGACCAGCATGACGGCCATGCCGCCCACCAGGACGACGGCCTCGGTCAACAGGACCGGTACGGAGACGGTCACCGGAGCCCACAGCAGCAGTGCCGTGGCAAAGCCCAGCACCACCGCGTTGAGCCCGAAGATCCGCCAGAACAGGGACACCGGGGGTACGCCTCCTTCTGCGACGTGGCAAGCCTCTACTTTCGGTCATCGCCCACCCCGTCGGAGCTGCGGCCCTTGATCACGACCGAGCCTGCGCCCAGCCTGCCCCTTCCGTCCCGCCGGGTCGATGGGGTCCGACCCCCATTTCCCCGGCGTGCCGCACCCATACGGCCGTCCCGGGACACGGCGGAGTGGATGCTCCGCCCCCGGCCAAATGGGGTCTGCGCCCGATGGGAAACCGCCGCCGGTCCGGCCAGGGTTGAGGGTGACCAGGACTTCCCCGTACTCCCGGCGGCCGGCCCACGGCGCCCGCAGTACTCCTGGGAACACCAGAGAACCCAGAGAACCCTGAGAACCCAGAGAACCCAGAGAAAAGGACTCACCGTGTCGCTCGACGCCTCCCGCATCGAACCCCGCCCCGAGCGGCTGACCGCGCACGAGGCCCGTCAGCGCCTCGAACACGCGCGCAACACCCGGATGACCCAGCTCCAGGCCCTCGGCGAGAGCAGCCAGGACGACCAGCTGATGTCCGCGCAGAAGACGGCCATCGAGCGGGTGCTCAAGGAGATCGAGGAGGCCTTCGGGCGCGTCGAGAACGGCACCTACGGCACCTGCCTGGGCTGCGGCAAGTCCGTCCCGGGCGAGCGCCTGGAGATCCTTCCCTACACGCGGTACTGCGTCGCCTGCCAGCGCCGCGCCGCCGCCTGAGCACCGTCCGTCCAGCCTTCCTCTCCCGCCCTGCTAAGGGGTGAATGGTGAATCACCAGATCGTCGGCGACCACGAAACGCGTCTGTCGCCCGAGGACCTCGCCGCGCTCCGGGACAGCCTCCTGGAGCAGCGGCTGTTCCGCGAGGAGCAGCTGCGGCAGATCGCGACCGTCCCGTCCCGCGCCGACGACCGGCTCCGACGGCACTCGGCCGGGCAGACCGAGGTCCGCGTCCAGCTCGCGGCCTCCGCGCGCATGGTCCTCGCCGACGTGGAGGCGGCCCTCGACCGCATGGCCGAGGGCCGCTACGGCCCCTGTCACCTGTGCCGGCGCCCCATCGCCCGCGAGCGCCTGATGATCGTGCCGCAGGCCCGCTACTGCGCCCGCTGCCAGCAGGTGCGGGAGGCCGGACGATGACCGTGGTCCGGCGGCCCCGTGCCGCCCTGTCCCGGCACCGGCCGTGGCCCCTGTGCCGGCAGTGCAGCGGAGTCGCCCTCGACATGGGCAGCGCCCGCACCCGCGCCTGGGTCGCCGGGCGGGGCATGATCCTCGACGTGCCGACGGTGACCTTCCCCGGCGCCGGCGCGGTGTACCCCATCCAGCGCGGCTCCATCGTCGACACCCAGGGCACGGCCCGGATGCTCGAGCGGCTGCTCGGCCACCGCCTGCCCCGCTTCTCCCGCCCGCTGGTCGTGGTGACCGCACCCGTCCTGGACGGGTTCGCCTACCGCACGAAGGCCCGTACGGCGGTGGAGGTGCTGCGTCCGCGCAGCGTGCTGACCCTTCCCAGCGCGCGGGCCGTCGCCCTGGCGGCCGGGGCGGACCTGTCCCTGCCGCTGCTGGTGGTGGACCTCGGCGCCCGTCTCACCGAGGTGGTGCTGCTGGTGGACGGCGCCGTCTTCGACGCGCGCCGCGCCGCGCTGGGCACGGGCGACCTGGACGCCGCCACCCCGGCGACGCGGATAGCGGAGGCGGTGGTCGACATGGTGACGTCGATGCTGCGCCAGGATCGTACGTCCCTGACCGTCGACGCCCTGGGCAGGGGACCGCTGCTGGCCGGCGGCGGCGCCCTGCGTCCCGAGATCACCTGCCACCTCACCGCCAGGCTGCACGCACCCCTGCGGGCCGTGCCGGCGCCGCACACGGCCGCCGTCCGCGGGGCCGCCAGGCTCCTGGAGGCCGCCCACGCCCACCCGTCGACCACGGGCCCCGGCGCGGACGCGGATCCGCCGGACCGGTGCCCCCACTGACCACGGCCACGGCCCCACCCCCGGAGTCGGCCGCGGCGACGCCCCCGTCCCCCGTCGCCGCGGCCGGCACCGGCTCCGCCCGTCCCCACGACCGGCCCGAGAGGGCGGCGTACGACCTGATCGGGGACCGACGCCGCGCGCCCGCACCGCGCCCGGCACACGGGCGCCCGGGCCGCACCGGCCGCCCGGACCCTGGAAGGAGGCACACCGTGGCCGGCGACGTACCGCGAGCGCAGCCACCTCCGGCTCCCGCGCCCCGGCACCCGTACGTCCTGCTGTGGCGGTGGCGCCGCAACCCCCTGCGGCGCCCCACCGACCGGCTGCAGGCGTGGATCGCCCTCGGGCTGCTGCTCGCCGTGCTGGCGGCGGCCCCGGCGGCGATGTTCGCGGTCGGCGACGCGGCGTACCGGCACTACCGCGACACCGCCGCGCACCAGGAACGCACCCGGGACCACGTCCGGGCCGTCCTCGTCCACGACGCCCCGCGCCACCCGGAACCCGGGTCGGACGAGGCGCGCAGGACCCGCTATCCCGTCGAGGTCCGCTTCACCGCGCCGGACGGCGCGACGAGGACCGGGAGGACCGACGTGGCGCCCGGGCTGCCGGCGGACAGCACCGTCCTGGTGTGGGTGGACCCGGCGGGAGGGATCACCGAACCGCCGCTGGACGCCGGCCAGATCCGCAGCCGCACCATGGGCTGGGCGATCCTCGCCTTCCTCGGCGTCGCCCTCGCCGGCCTCGCGGCGCACGCGATCACCGGCCTGGTCCTGCACCGGCGCAACCTCGCCGGGTGGGACACGGCGTGGGCGGCGACGTCACCGCGCTGGAGCAGGTCCCCCTGACCGGCGCGACGGCCGTACCGACCCGGGGGGCCGCCGTGGTCCGGGTGGGCCCGGCTCGCGGTCCGGCCGTCGCCGCACCCGTCCTCCGGCCCTCGCCCGCCGGTGCCGGGCCACCGGTCCCGCCGTCAGGCCGTCGCCGCCGCGCCCGTGGCCGGCGGGGTCAGCCGGCGGGCCAGCCAGGTCGGTACGCCGCCCAGCAGGCGCAGGAGCCGTCGCGCCTCCTCCCGCAGCCGTGAGGCCTCCGGCTCCGACTCCGCGTCCGCGAGCGACACCAGCGCCGGGGCCGTACCGACGAGGTATCCCAGCTCCTCGCGGATGCGGAGCGACTCGGTGAACCCGTGCCGTGCTTCCGCCAGCTCGCCCTCCCTGAGGGCCAGACCGGCCAGGTGCCGCCAGGTGGACGACTGGAGCAGCGGATCCCCCTGCGCCGTCGCCCCGGCGTGCGCCCGCCGGTACGCCGCGCGGGCGGCCTGCGGCGAGCGGGTCAGGTTCTCCGCGACCAGTCCGCGCCGGAAGTCCAGCAGCGCCCGCCCCGGCGCCCCCGGCGCGATCAGCGCCGCCGCCCGCCCCAGCGCGGCCCGCGCCTCGTCGGCCCGGTCGCGCACCCCGTGCACGGTGGCGGCGTAGGCGAGCTGACCGCGTTCACAGGCGGCGGCCCCGCGCTCGTCGTCGGTGTGGGCCAGCGCCTCGGCCGTGCGCAGCGCGTCCTCCGCCTCCGCCCAGCCCTGCTCGGCGTACAGGCACCGCTCCACCAGCAGCGCGGCCCGCTGCAGCGCGGCGGCCGCGGTGACCGGCTGCAGCAGGGCCACCGCGTCGGCCCAGCAGGCGCGCGAGCGCAGCCGCCACACCGCGGTCTGGAGCGGATCGTCACCCTCGGTCGTTCCCCAACCAGAACCAGCCATGGCGGAATGCGCCACGTCGCCCTCCTCAAGCACGCCGTCGAGCCGTCGAGTGGTGGCGGCATCTCAGCACGGATCGGGGGGCCCGGCCAAGAGGGTGGGTGAAAGTTTTCACAAAGTCGTGGGGCATTCGGCCGCCGGGGTCCGGGGCGCTTCGCGCCCCGCGCCTCAGCTCATGCGCAGTGCCAGGAAGAAGTCGAGCTTGTCCTCGAGGCGCGACAGGTCACGCCCCGTCAACTGCTCGATCCGTCCGACGCGGTAGCGCAGCGTGTTGACGTGCAGGTGGAGCCGGGTCGCGCAGCGCGTCCAGGAGCCGTCGCAGTCGAGGAAGGCCTCCAGGGTCGGGATCAGCTCGGCGCGGTGGCGGCGGTCGTAGTCCCGCAGCGGGTCCAGCAGCCGGGCCGTGAAGGCGCGGCGCACGTCGTCCGGGACGAAGGGGAGCAGCAGCACGTGCGAGGCCAGTTCCTGGTGGCCGGCCGCGCACACCCGGCCGGGCCGGGCCGCGGCCACCCGGCGCGCGTGCCGGGCCTCCTCCAGCGCGCCGCGCAGCCCCTCCGCCGAGTGCACGGCCGCGCTGACGCCGAGCGTGAGCCGCCCGTCGCCGTCCAGTCCGGCCGACAGCGGGTCCCGTACGGACGCCAGCAGCGCGTCGGCGAGGATCCCGGCCTCGGAGCCGTCGTGCTCGCTGGCGACCGCCGGCAGCGGCACCAGCGCGATGGCCTCCTCGCCGGTGTGCGCCACGGCGATGCGGTCGGAGGGTTCGGGGCCCGCCACCAGCGGGTCGACGAGGACCTCCTCCAGGAGCCGCTGGGCGACCGGTCCGGACTCGACGTCGCCGTCCTCCCACTCAACGCGGGCCACGACGACCTGCCAGTGCGGGGCCGCGCCGAGGCCCGGCAGCAGCACCGGTGCCGCGACCCGCAGCCGGGCCGCGATCTCGGCGGGCGCGGCGCCCGTCTGCACCAGCTCCAGCACCTCCTGCGCGAGCCGCCGCCGCACCGTGCGCGCCGCGTCCCGCCGGTCCCGCTCGACCGCTATCAGCTGGGTGACGCCGTACAGCAGGTCGAGCCGCTCCTCGGCCCACTCCCCGGCGTCCGCCTCCACGGCCAGCAGCCAGTCGGACAGCACGCTCTCGCGCACGTCCCCCGCGGTCTGGGGGGCGCGCCCGGCGCTGCGCACGGGGAAGAGGCTGTACGTCGCCGCGCCCAGCGTCACCCGGTGCGGGGCCCGGCGGCCCGCGCGGGTCGCCGCCAGGTGCTCCGCCGCCAGCCGTGCGCACACCTCGGCGGGCAGCGCCGCCCCCGAGTCCTTGGGGTGGGCGACCGGCCGCCCGGTCGGGGACAGCACCCAGGCCCGCAGGTCGAGGTCGGAGCCGAGCAGGTCCAGGACCACGTCGGGGCCGCCGCCCGCCGGTCCGGAGGTCATCATCCGCCGGTGCCGGTCCACCACGGCCGCCAGGTCCCCGGCCCGCTCGCCGGACACCTGACGCACGACGTGTTCGGTGACGGTGGCGAAGGCCACCGACTCGTTCACCGCGAACAACGGCAGCCGGTGCCGCGCGCACGCCACCACCAGGTCCTCCGGCACGCTCCCCAGCTCCGCCTCACCGGCGGCGAGGGCCGTCACCCCGGCCTGCACCAGGATCCGGACGAACGGTTCGGAGTCGGCGGCGTCCCGGCGCCAGGCCAGGCCGGTGAGGACCAGCTCCCCGCCCGAGAGGTAACGGCTGGGGTCCCGCAGGTCGGTGGTCATCACGCCCCGGACGGAGCGGTCCAGTTCGTCCTCGCCGCCGAGCAGCTTGAGGCCCAGCGCGTCGGTGTCCAGCAGTGCGCGCAGCCGCATTCTCGTCGCCGCCGTTCTTTTGTCTCGACATGTTCGTTCGGTCGTGGTGGGTCCGGGTCAAGGGACCGGTCGGCGGGCCGACGAGCGCCGCTCGTCCGCTTCCGAGCCGTGTTCCAGGTCACGCGGCTGTTTCGCGCGTTTCCAGAGGAAGACGAGGAGGTTACTGGGGACCTCCGTTCATACGAATCTACAAGATGCCTGCCGTGGCCAGCCAACTCCTTCATGGTTTCTGCGACTGACCCAGGTGGAGCACCGGGCGGTGTACTGAGCCCACTCCACGTGAACAGCACATGAACGAACCGGGCCCGCCGCATCCGGATTGGCTCGATCTGTACGCCCCACCGGACGTACGCCCCACAAGACGATGAAGAGAGCCGGCCATGGACTTCCTTCGCCCCGCCAGCTGGGAGGAGGCGCTCGCCGCGAAGGCGGAGCACCCCACCGCTGTGCCGCTTGCGGGTGGCACCGACGTGATGGTCGAGATCAACTTCGACCACCGGCGGCCCGAGTACCTCATGGACCTGAACCGCATCGGCGAGCTGACCGAGTGGGAGGTCCGGGAGGGGTCCGTACGGCTCGGCGCCTCCGTGCCCTACACGAAGATCATGGAGAACCTGAGCGCCGAGCTGCCGGGTCTCGCCCTCGCCTCGCACACGGTCGCCTCCCCGCAGATCCGCAACCGCGGCGGCGTGGGCGGGAACCTCGGCACCGCCTCCCCGGCCGGCGACGCCCACCCCGCGCTGCTCGCCGCCGGCGCCGAGGTGGAGGCCGAGTCGGTGCGCGGCGCCCGCCGCATCCCGATCGACGCGTTCTACACCGGCGTGAAGCGCAACGCGCTGGAGCCCGACGAGCTGATCCGCGCCGTGCACATCGAGAAGGCCGACGGCCCGCAGCAGTTCTCCAAGGTCGGCACCCGCAACGCCATGGTCATCGCCGTGTGCGCGTTCGGCCTGGCCCTGCACCCCGGGACCCGCACGGTCCGCACCGGCATCGGCTCGGCCGCGCCCACCCCCGTGCGCGCCACGGCCGCCGAGGACTTCCTGAACGCGGCGCTCGAAGAGGGCGGCTTCTGGGACAACGGAAAGATCATCACGCCGTCGGCCGTCAAGCGGTTCGCGGACCTGTGCTCCGCCGCCTGCAACCCGATCGACGACGTACGGGGCACCGCGAGCTACCGCCGCCACGCGGTCGGCGTCATGGCCCGCCGGACGCTCACCTGGACCTGGGAGGCGTACCGCGGCGCCGGCCGCGCCACGGAGGGAGCAGCGTGATGCGGGTCAACTTCACCGTCAACGGACGCCCGCAGGAAGCCGACGACGTGTGGGAGGGCGAGTCCCTGCTCTACGTGCTGCGCGAGCGGCTCGGCCTGCCCGGCTCCAAGAACGCCTGCGAGCAGGGCGAGTGCGGCTCCTGCACGGTCCGCCTGGACGGAGTCCCGGTGTGCGCCTGTCTGGTCGCGGCCGGTCAGGCGGAGGGCCGCGAGGTCGTCACCGTCGAAGGGCTGGCGGACTTCGCCGAGGAGCGCGCCGGAAAACGCGCCGCCGACGCCGGGGGCGGCCGGGGCACCACGCTCGACGAGGCCGGGCGGTGGCGGGCCCGGGGCGCCGACCCGCACGCCGGCGAGGGCGCCGGACTGGCCCCGGTCCAGCAGGCGTTCATCGACGCCGGCGCCGTCCAGTGCGGTTTCTGCACGCCCGGCCTGCTGGTCGCCGCCGACGAGATGCTGGAGCGCAACCCCGACCCGACCGACGCGGACATCCGCGAGGCGCTGTCGGGCAACCTGTGCCGCTGCACGGGCTACGAGAAGATCATGGACGCCGTCCGCCTGGCGGCCGCCCGCCAGTCCGAGGGGGCGTGAGCATGACTGTCGACGGCGTACCGACCGAGATCACCCAGGGTTCGCGGACCAGGGGCGGCATCGGCGAGTCCACGCTCCGCCCGGACGGCGTCCTCAAGGTCACCGGCGAGTTCGCGTACTCGTCCGACATGTGGCACGAGGACATGCTCTGGGGCCAGATCCTGCGCTCCACGGTCGCGCACGCCGAGATCGTCTCCATCGACACGAGCGAGGCCCTCGCCCAGGCCGGCGTGTACGCGGTCATGACGTACGACGACCTGCCCACCGGCGTACGGCACTACGGCCTGGAGATCCGGGACACCCCGGTCCTCGCCCACGGCAAGGTGCGCCACCACGGCGAGCCGGTCGCGATCGTCGCCGCCGACCACCCCGAGACCGCGCGCCGCGCCGCCGCCAGGATCAAGGTCGAGTACCGGGAGCTGCCCGTCGTCACCGACGAGGCCTCCGCCACCGCCCCGGACGCGGTCCTCGTCCACGAGAACCGCGACGACCGCCACCTCGCCCACGTCCCGCACCCCAACGTCCTGCACCGTCAGCCGATCGTCCGCGGCGACGCCGACGCCGCCGCCGAGCGGGCCGACGTGATCGTCAAGGGCGACTACTGGTTCGGCATGCAGGACCAGGCCTTCCTCGGCCCGGAGTCCGGCCTCGCGGTGCCCGCCGAGGACGGCGGCGTCGACCTGTACGTCGCCACCCAGTGGCTCCACTCCGACCTGCGCCAGATCGCGCCCGTGCTCGGCCTGCCCGAGGACAAGGTGCGCATGACGCTGTCCGGCGTCGGCGGCGCGTTCGGCGGGCGCGAGGACCTGTCGATGCAGATCCACGCCTGCCTGCTGGCCCTGCGCACCGGCAAACCCGTCAAGATCGTCTACAACCGCTTCGAGTCCTTCTTCGGGCACGTGCACCGCCACCCGGCGAAGCTCCACTACGAGCACGGGGCCACGCGCGACGGCAGGCTGACCCACATGAAGTGCCGGATCGTCCTGGACGGCGGCGCCTACGCCTCCGCCTCCCCGGCCGTCGTCGGCAACGCCTCCTCGCTGTCCGCGGGCCCGTACGTGATCGACGACGTCGACATCGAGGCCCTCGCGCTCTACACCAACAACCCGCCCTGCGGCGCCATGCGCGGCTTCGGCGCGGTCCAGGCGTGCTTCGCCTACGAGGCGCAGATGGACAAGGTGGCCGCGGAACTCGGCATGGACCCGGTGGAGTTCCGCCGGATCAACGCCATGGAGCAGGGCACTGTCATGCCCACCGGCCAGCCGGTCGACTCCCCGGCGCCGGTCGCCGAACTCCTGCGCCGCGTCAAGGCGATGCCGATGCCGCCGGAGCGCCAGTGGGAGTCCAGCGAGGGCGCCGACGTGCGCCAGCTGCCCGGAGGTCTGTCCAACACCACGCACGGCGAGGGCGTCGTGCGGGGCGTCGGCTACGCGGTCGGCATCAAGAACGTCGGCTTCTCCGAGGGTTTCGACGACTACTCCACCGCCCGGGTCCGCATGGAGGTCGTCGGCGGCCGGCCGGTCGCCACCGTGCACACGGCGATGGCGGAGGTCGGCCAGGGCGGCGTCACCGTCCACGCGCAGATCGCCCGTACCGAGCTGGGCGTCGCCCAGGTCACCATCCACCCCGCCGACACGCAGGTGGGCTCCGCGGGCTCCACCTCGGCCTCCCGGCAGACGTACGTCACCGGCGGCGCCGTGAAGAACGCCTGCGAGCTGGTCCGCGAGAAGGTCCTGGAGATCGGCCGCCGCAAGTTCGGCACGTACCACCCCGCCTGGGCCACCGCCGAACTCCTGCTGGAGGGCGGCAAGGTCGTCACCGATGGCGGCGAGGTCCTCGCCGGCCTGGCGGACGTGCTGGGGGACGAGGCCGTGGAGGTCGAGGAGGAGTGGCGGCACCGGCCGACCGAGCCCTTCGACCTGCGCACCGGCCAGGGCGACGGCCACGTCCAGTACTCCTTCGCCGCGCACCGCGCCGTCGTCGAGGTCGACACCGAGCTCGGCCTGGTCAAGGTCATCGAACTGGCCTGCGCGCAGGACGTCGGGAAGGCGCTCAACCCGCTCTCCGTCGTCGGCCAGATCCAGGGCGGCACCGTCCAGGGCCTGGGCATCGCGGTGATGGAGGAGATCGTCGTCGACCCGAAGACGGCCAAGGTCAGGAACCCGTCCTTCACGGACTACCTGCTCCCCACGATCCTCGACACGCCGACCATCCCCGTCGACGTGCTCGAACTCGCCGATGACCACGCCCCGTACGGGCTGCGCGGCGTCGGCGAGGCACCCACCCTGTCGTCCACACCGGCGGTCCTCGCGGCCATCCGGAACGCGACGGGGCTGGCGCTGGACCGCACGCCGGTACGGCCGGAACACCTCACCGGCACGGCGTGACACGACCCTCCGGGCGGCGCACGGAACGTCACACACTCCGCGCCGCCCGGAGCACACCCGGGCCCCGCGGGCCCGGAGCACCACCACCCATGCGTTCGTCTCGGGCCGTCCCCCGGGTCGTGCACGTCCCACATCCCGCAGCCGCCCCAGCGGTTGACGGGTGCCCCTATGAACCTTGGGAGACGACCCCATGACCCAGCAGTCAGTCGAACCCAGGACCACAGCCGAGGACGCGGGCGCGGGCTCCCGCGTTCCCGCCGGCCGGTCCTGGCTCGACCGCTACTTCCACATAACCCACCGCGGCTCCACGGTGGCGCGTGAGGTGCGCGGCGGCATCACCACCTTCATGGCGATGGCGTACATCGTTCTGCTCAACCCCGTGATCCTGTCCGGCAAGGACGCCGCGGGGGACACCCTGGGCCAGAAGGCCCTGATCACCGCGACGGCGCTCGCCGCGGCG
This sequence comes from Streptomyces sp. NPDC029152, assembly GCF_055564355.1. NCBI lineage: Bacteria > Bacillati > Actinomycetota > Actinomycetes > Kitasatosporales > Streptomycetaceae > Streptomyces > Streptomyces sp. NPDC029152. The sequence continues at coordinate 211,274 of NZ_JBVHWR010000009.1, forward strand.
GTCACCACGCTCCTCATGGGCTTCGTCGGCAAGGTGCCGCTCGCCCTGGCCGCCGGGCTCTCGGTGTCCGGCGTGATCGCCGGCCAGGTCGCTCCCCAGATGACCTGGCCGCAGGCCATGGGCATGTGTGTCATGTACGGCGTGGTGATCATGCTGCTCGTGGTCACCGGGCTCCGCGAGATGATCATGAACGCGATCCCGCTCGCCCTCAAGCACGGCATCACCATGGGCATCGGCCTGTTCATCGCCATCATCGGCCTGGTGAAGGGCGGGTTCGTCCACAAGGGCGAGTCCACGCCGCTCACCCTCGGCCCCGCCGGTGAACTCGCGGGCTGGCCCGTCCTCCTCTTCGCGTGCACGCTGCTCCTGATCTTCATGCTCCAGGCGCGCAACACCCCCGGCGCGATCCTGATCGGCATCGTCACCGGCACCGTCGTCGCCGCCGTGCTGAACGCCGTCGGGGTCATCGACCCGAAGCAGTGGGCCAACGGCGCTCCGGAACTGCACGGCAGCGCGGTGTCCATGCCCGACTTCTCGCTCTTCGGCAGCCTGGAGTTCGGCGGCTGGGGCGAGGTCGGCGCGATGACCGTCGGCATGATCGTCTTCACGCTGGTGCTGGCCGGGTTCTTCGACGCGATGGCCACCATCATCGGCGTCGGCACCGAGGCCAAGCTCGCCGACGACAAGGGCCGTATGCCGGGTCTGTCGAAGGCGCTGTTCATCGACGGCGCCGGCGGCGCCATCGGCGGTGTGGCGGGCGGCTCCGGCCAGACCGTCTTCGTCGAGTCCGCGACCGGCGTCGGCGAAGGCGCCCGCACCGGACTCGCCTCGGTCGTCACCGGCGCGTTCTTCGCGGCCTGCCTCTTCTTCACGCCGATCACCGCGATCGTGCCGCAGGAGGTCGCCTCGGCCGCGCTGGTGGTCATCGGCGCGATGATGATGATGAACGCCCGGCACGTGGACTGGGCCGACCGGGCCACCGCGATCCCGGTCTTCCTGACCGTCGTCCTGATGCCGTTCACGTACTCCATCACGGCGGGTGTCGCCGCCGGCGTCATCTCCTACGTCGCCATCAAGGTCGCGCAGGGCAGGGCCCGGGAGATCGGCGCGTTCATGTGGGCACTGACGGTGATCTTCGTCGTCTACTTCGCCCTCAACCCCATCGAGAGCTGGATGGGCGTGCACTAGCCCCTTCCCGGGGGAACCCCTTCCGTACCACCGCGGGCAAGGAGACCGATCATGCTGGACATCGCCGAAGAGCTGCACCGGTGGGTCGAGCAGGGACGCGACGTCGCCGTGGCCACCGTCGTGGCCGTCGGCGGCAGCGCCCCCCGTCCGCCCGGCGCCGCCCTCGCGGTGGACGCCGGGGGCGCGGTGATCGGCTCGGTCTCCGGCGGCTGTGTGGAGGGGGCCGTCTACGAGCTGTGCCGGCAGGCGCTCCGGGACGGCCGGGTCGTCCGGGAGCGCTTCGGCCACAGCGACGAGGACGCCTTCGCCGTGGGTCTGACCTGCGGCGGAGTCATCGACGTCCTCGTCACGCCGGTACGGGCGGACGACCCCGCCCGCCCGGCCGTCGCCGCCGCTCTCGCCTCCGCCGCGCGGGGCGGGGCGACGGCGCTGGCGCGGATCGTGAGCGGCCCGGCGGAGCTGGTGGGCCGTGCTCTGGCCGTCGGCCCGGACGGCTCCCGCACCGGCGGCTTCGGTGCCGGCCCCGGACTGGACCGCACGGTGGCCGCCGAGGCGGGCGCCTTCCTGGACGCGGGCCGCACGGGCACGATGGAGGTCGGAGAGCGGGGCTCGCGGTGCGGAGCACCGCTGACGCTGCTGGTCGAGACCTCCGCCCCGGCCCCCCGCATGATCGTCTTCGGTGCGATCGACTTCGCCGCGGCACTGGCGCGCGCCGGCAAGTTCCTCGGCTACCACGTGACGGTGTGCGACGCGCGCCCCGTCTTCGCGACGCGGGCCCGCTTCCCGGAGGCCGACGAGGTCGTGGCCGAGTGGCCCCACGCGTACCTGGAGCGCACGGACGTCGACGCCCGCACGGTGCTGTGCGTCCTGACCCACGAGGCCAAGTTCGACGTGCCGCTCCTCGAACTGGCCCTGCGCCTGCCCGTCGCGTACGTCGGCGCGATGGGCTCCCGCCGCACCCACCTGGACCGCAACGAGCGCCTGCGCGAGGCCGGCGTCACGGATCCGGAGCTGGCCCGGCTCAGGTCGCCCATCGGCCTGGACCTCGGCGCCCGTACGCCCGAGGAGACGGCCCTGTCGATCGCGGCGGAGATCGTCGCCGCCCGGCGCGGCGGCAGCGGCGCCCCGCTGACCGGCGCGCACACCCCGATCCACCACGACGGCACCCCGGCCCCCGGCGGACGGATCGGCTCCGTGGCCTGAGCGTCCCGCCCCCGGGGGCCGGCACGGTCACCGTCGTCCGCCGAACTCCCAGTCGTGGACCTCGACGGCGGCGTAACGGCCCGGGGTCAGGACCGCGCGTGCCGCGTCCGGGTCCGCAGCCCGCAGCAGTGCCGCCGTGCCCAGCCAGGCGGTGCCGTCGTCGGACAGCAGGGGGCCGTAGGCGACGAGCTCGTCCCGGCCGGCCGGATCGAGGTCGGCCGGCTCTCCCGAGCCCAGGCCGAGCACCAGGTGGAGGTCGCCGCCGCCACGGCCGCCGGGGAAGTCCCACATCGTGCGTCCGAGCACGTTGCGCCACCGGCGCAGCAGCACGTCCCGGTAGACGCCCGCCCGGTGGTTGGGCTCGTCGAAGGCGAACGCGCGGGCGGCCGCGGGACCCGGCAGGTCGACGATGTGCACGCTGCCGGTGGGCGTCTTCCCGTCGTCCGCGAAGGTGGGCCCCCGGGCGATCAGCTGCGCGGCGAATCCGTCCATGTACGCCCAGTGGGCCTCCGTCAGCTCCTCACGCAGAGCGAGGGAGCCGGGGCGATCGCGGTGGTAGCAGAAGAACTCCATGGTCACCGACCCTCGCCGACACGCGGCGGTGCCTCAAGGGCTTTTCCGGCGACGACCGCGCCGTGCGGGGCACGACCGGTCCGCCACGCCGGGGCCCGCGTCCCGACGGGGACGCGGGCCACGCCATGCCGGACCCGGCTCAGGCGGCGGTCCGCGCCCCCGTCCCCGCGTCCCGGCCGGCCTCCTCCTCGAAACGGGCGTGGAAGCGCCGGGTGTGGTCCAGCCGGCGCTCCGGGCCGGTCAGGGTGACCGTCGCCGTCAGGCGCACGTCGGCGCTCGAGGCCGCCAGCCGCAGCCGCAGCTCGCCCGGTTCGACCACCCGCCGCCCGTCGCGGCCGGTGAACGAGGCGACGTCGGCCGGGACGCTCACGCGCAGACGGCGGGACTCGCCCGCCTCCAGCGCGACCCTGGTGTAGCCGACGAGGCGCTGCACCGGCTGGACGACGGAGGCGACGGGGTCGTGCAGGTAGAGCTGGACCACCTCGGTGCCGTGCCGTTCCCCGGTGTTGCGCACGGTGAAGGCGAGGGAGCACTCGCCCGCGGTGTCCGTCTCGGGCCTGTCCACCACGAGGTCGCTCCACTCGAAGGACGTGTACGACAGGCCGTGCCCGAACGGGAACGCCGCGGTGGGGTCGATGCTGGAGACGTCGCTGGCCTGCGCGAGCCGGGCGGCCAGGTACGTGGCGGGCTGGGCGCCCGGGCCGCGCGGCACGCTGACGGGCAGCCGCCCGGACGGGCCGGTACGGCCGCTGAGCACACCGGCGACGGCACCGGTCCCCTCGGAGCCGGGGAAGAAGGACTGCACGATCGCGGCGGCCTCGTCCACGGCCCGGCCGAGCGCGTAGGGCCGGCCGGCGAGCATGACCACCACCACCGGCCTGCCCGTGTCGAGCAGCGCGTCGAGCAGCTCCTGCTGGGCCCCCGGCAGGGCCAGCGACTCGGTGTCGCAGCCCTCACCGCTGGTGCCGCGCCCGAACAGGCCCGCCCGGTCGCCGAGGGCCACCACGACGACGTCGGCCTCCCGCGCGGTGGAGACGGCCTCCGCCAGGCCGCTCACGTCACCGTCGTCGACGCCCGTGCCGCGTGCCGTGGTCAGCTCCGCGTCGGGGAACTCGGCCCGCAGCGCGTCGTGCAGCGTGGGCAGGTCGATGCCCACGGGCGTCTGCGGATGAAGCACGCCGACGTGCTGGGGGAAGGAGTAGCAGCCGAGCACGGCCGTCGGCTCGGCGGCGTTCGGGCCGATCAGCGCGATGCGGCGCGGCCCGTCCAGCGGCAGCGTGCCGTCGTTGGTGAGCAGCACGACCGCCTCGTCGGCGACGGCCCGGGCCAGCTCCCGGTTGGCGGGGGAGTCCAGGTCCACGGTGCCGCGCAGCGCGTCCGGATCGTCCAGGTCGGCCCCCCGCAGCGCGTCCGGGACCGGGTCCCAGCCGGGGTCGAGCAGGCCGAGGCGCACCTTCTGGGTGAGCACGCGGCGCAGGGCGCGGTCGATCAGCGCCTCGGGCGTCCGGCCCGCGGCGACGGCGTCGGCGAGGGGCGCCCCGAACGTCTTGACGGTGGGCAGCTCCACGTCGACCCCCGCGCGCAGGGCCGCGTCCGCCGCCCCGGCCCAGTCCCCGGCGATCCCGTGCAGGACCTTGAGGAAGGCGATGCCGAAGTAGTCGGCGACGACCGTGCCGTCGAAGCCCCACGTGTCGCGCAGCAGCCCGGTGAGGAGCTCCTCGTCGGCCGCCGAGGGAACCCCGTCGGTGTCGGTGTAGGCGTGCATGACGGAGCCCGCACCGCCCTCGCGCAGGGCCATCTCGAACGGCGGCAGGAGCACGTCCGCCCGCTCGCGCGGGCCCATGCCGACGGGCGCCAGGTTGCGGCCGGCGCGGGAGGCGGAGTAACCGGCGAAGTGCTTGAGGGTGGCGACGACGCCCGCGGACTGCAGGCCCTGCACGTAGGCGGTGCCGATGCTGCCGACGAGGTAGGGGTCCTCGCCGATGGTCTCCTCGACGCGGCCCCAGCGGGCGTCGCGCACCACGTCCAGGACGGGCGCGAGGCCCTGGTGGACGCCGACGGAGCGCATGTCGCGGCCGATGGCGGCGGCCATCCGGCGGATCAGGGCGGGATCGAAGGTGGCGCCCCAGGACAGGGGCACCGGGTAGGCGGTGGCGCCCCAGGCGGCGAATCCGGCCAGGCACTCCTCGTGCGCCAGCGCGGGGATCCCGAAGCGGTTCGCCGCGGTGATCCGGGTCTGCGTGCGCAGCAGGGACAGCGCGCCGAGCGCGGGATCGACGGGGGCCGTGCCGAAGGGACGGGTCAGCTGCCCCAGACCGGCCGGCAGGAGGGCGTCGAGGTCGACCTTCTCCTCCATGTCGTGCTGGTGCGGGGCGACCTCGCCGCCCTCGTCGGAGGCGCCGACCCACACGCCGTACAGTTGGGCGATCTTCTCCTCGAGGCTCATCGCGTCGACGAGCGCGGAGACACGGGTGCCGGTGTCCTGGGCGGGGTCGTTCCACAGGGGCAGGTCGCGGTTGGGCTCTTCGGCCACGTTGACGGTCACTTTCCTCCCACGCCCATCAGGCCCTGGACCAGGGCCCGGCGTGCGAACAGGTAGACGAGCAGCACGGGCACCATCGACAGCGTCACGGCCCCCAGCAGGCCGGGGATGTCGATGCCGTGCTCGGTCTGGAAGTCGTACAGACCCAGGGTGACGACCTTGGTCGAGTCGGACTGGGTCAGGACCAGCGGGAACAGGAAGCCGTTCCAGGCCTGGAGCGCGGAGAACACCACGATGGTGGACAGACCCCCGCGCGAGAGCGGAACGACGAGCTGGAAGAACATCCGCCTCGGGCTCGCCCCGTCCATCGTCATCGCCTCGAACAGCTCCGGGGAGATGTCGCGCATGGCCCCGGAGAGGATGAGCGCCGACATCGGCAGGCAGAACGCCGCCGTGGGCAGGACGACGCCGAGGAGGTTGTCGTACAGGCCGGCCTCGCTGATCAGGTAGAACATCGGGACGATGACGGCCTGGGCGGGGATGGCGAGGCCCAGCAGGAACAGCCGGAAGATCTGCGAGGTGACCCGGCTGCGGTTGCGGACGATCGCGTAGGCCAGCGGCGGCACCAGCAGCAGCACCACGCCGACGACGCAGACGGTGACGACGACGGTGTTGAGGAAGTACTGGCCGAAGCCCGAGTCGAAGGCGTTCGTGTAGTTGTCGAGGGTGAGGGCGTCGGGGAAGGACAGCGGGCCGTTCTTCGCGTAGTCCTGCCGGGTGCGCAGGGTCGCCGCGAGCATGACGTACAGCGGCAGGCCCACCAGGACCAGCCAGACGATCGAGCCCGCTCCGGCCAGGTAGTTGGGGCGCCGCCTCATGAGACCCCCTCCATGGTGCTGCGCATCTTGTCGTAGCCGGAGACGCGGACCACGATCAGCGAGACGACCGTGGCCGCGACGACCAGGCACAGGGCGACGGCCGAGCCGGCGCCGAAGTCGAAGCCCTTGAAGGCCTTCTGGTACATGTAGTAGGCGCTGATCGTGGTGTCGGTGCCCGGTCCGCCCTGGGTGAGGATGAGCACCGTCTCGAAGGTGGTGAGCCCTCCGACGATCATCAGGATCATCGAGGTGATCACCGAGGTGCGCAGCTGCGGCAGGGTGATGTGGAAGAACTGGCGGTAGCGCCCCGCCCCGTCGATGGCCGCCGCCTGGTACAGCACCTGCGGGACGGCCCGCGCGGCACCCTGGTAGATCAGCGTGTGGAACGGGGTGAACTGCCAGGTGCTCACGAAGGCCAGCACGCCGATGGCCGTGGCCTGTTCACCGAACAGGTTGCCGTCCCCGAACAGCCAGGTCAGCCGGGCGGGAATGCCGAAGTTCGGGTCGAGCAGCGCCCGCCAGAGCACCGACACGGCGGTGGCGGACAGCAGCAGCGGCACGAAGTAGATCACCGACAGCACGGCGCGGTTGCGCTGCGGTCCGGCGGCCCACACGCCGAGCACGATGCTCAGCGGCGTCTGGAGCGCCACGCCCAGCGCGGTGAGCAGCAGGGTGAGCCAGATGCTCTTGACCATCACCGGGTCGTCGAGGATGCGGTTCCAGTTGTCCAGCCCGACGAACTCGGGTGAGCCCAGGCCGTTCCAGCTCATGAAGGACAGCACCGCCACCATGATCAGCGGGGCGATGGCGAAGAGGGCGAAGAACACGGTGGCGGGCAGCGCCCAGAGGAAACTCGGGCGCGTGCCGTGGGCGGTGTAGGGGCCTTCCGGCCGCCGCCGGACCTTTGCGGGGGTCGGGGCGGCGGCCGGAACGCTCGTGGTCTCAGTGGTCATGAGCCGTTCACTCGGTCGGGAGGGCCTGCATGGCCTTGATGAAGCCGTCCTCGTCGAGCTGTCCGTTGAAGAACTGCTGGACGGCCTGGTAGATGGGCGTCATGGCGGCCGGTGTGTAGGCCTGGTCCCACGAGAGCTGGAAGTTCTCGGCCCCGGCCACGAGGTCGTACTGGAAACGCGCGTACTCGGGGCTGGTCGACGTGTCGAGGAACTGCGGGGTGTTGGTGGTGGTCGGCAGGTTGCCGATGGCGAGCTGCGCCTTGACGAACTCGTCGGAGTACATGAGCTTCAGGAACTCGGCGACGGCCTCGGGGTGCTTGGTCTTCTTCAGCACCGAGTAGAAGTTGTTGGTGTTGCCGACGACGTCGGAGGGGTCGCCCTTGCCGCCCGCGACGGTGGGGAACGGGCCGTAGCCCAGGCCGTCGGCGGCGAACTCCTTCGCGTCGTTCAGCTGCTGCGCGTAGTACCAGGAGCCCATCAGCTCGAAGCCGGCCTTGCCCGAGGCGATCAGCGCCGGGGTGCCGCCGTTGGTGTACTTCACCGAGTCGTAGTTGCTGCCGAAGGCACCGGCGTCGACGAGTTCGCGGAGCATACCGAGCGCCTTCCTGCTGTCCGCGCTCGCCCAGGCGTCCTTGTCGCCGGCGAGGGCCTTCTTGAACAGATCCGGCCCGGCGACGCGGTCGTAGAGGTACTCGAACCACATCATCGTCGTCCACTGGTCGCCGCCGCCGAGGGCGATGGGGGTGACGCCGTCGGACTTGAGCTTCTTCACGGCGTCGAGCAGCTGGTCCCAGGTGCCGGGCGGCTTCACGCCCGCCTCGTCGAGCACGTTCTTGTTGTGGAACAGCAGGACCGGCTGGGTGCCGCGCATCGGAACGCCGTACGTCTTGCCGTCGATCACCGCGCTGTCGACGACGTTGGGCAGGAACTTGTCCTTGAGGTTCCGGTCCTTGGCGACGAAGTCGTCCAGCGGCATCAGCAGGTCCGCCTCGACGAACGGCCGGATGCTGCCGCCGCCCCAGTTGAAGAAGACGTCCGGTGCCTGCGGCGTGTTGATGATCGTCTGCAGCTTCTGCTGGTAGTCGGCGCCGGGGATGGTGTCGAGGACGACCTTGACGTCCGACGTCTTGTTGAAGGTGTCGACGATCTGCTTCTCGACCTTGTTGGTGGCGTCGCCGTAGACCAGCACATGGATGCTGCCGTCGTCCGAGGACCCCCCACCGCCGCCGTTCCCGCAGGCGGCGAGGCTTGCCGCCAGGACGAGCGTCGCGCCGCAGGCGATCGCCCGGGCCAACCGTGTACGCATGCTCATCAGCCTTCCGAAAGTTTCGGTGAAAGCACCGAAAGTCCTGCGGCTGGACAGTAGGCGCAAAGGGAAGAGCCGGTCAACGGTCGTGCACGCACGCGGTCAAACCGTTACGGCCCCGGTGTGGCCTATGCTGCGGCCATGCACGAAGAAGACGGGGTGGGGCCCAGGGTGACCCTGGCGGCCGTGGCCCGAGAGGTCGGTGTTTCGCTTCCGACAGTTTCGAAGGTGCTCAACGGTCGTTCGGATGTCTCCCGTGCCACCCGGGCCAAGGTCGAGCACCTTCTCGAGGTCCACGGCTACCGCCGCCGTACGCAGGGCCCGCCCAGGGCGCCCCTCATCGAGATCGTCTTCCACGAACTGGAGAGCGTCTGGGCGATGGAGCTCATCCGCGGTGTGGAGAACGTCGCGAAGCAGAGCAACGCGACCGTCGCGGTCACCGAGAGCGGGACCCGGCACGCACCCGGACCCGAGTGGATCGAGGGCGTGCTGCGCCGCCGTCCGCTGGGCGTGCTGCTGGTCTTCTCCACCCTGCCCGAGGAGGTGAAGCGGCGACTGGCGTCGCGGGCCGTCCCGTTCGTCATCGTGGACCCGGCCGGCGACCCCGACCCCGACGTCCCGTCCGTCGGATCCGCCAACTGGGCCGGCGGACTGGCCGCCACCCGCCACCTCGTCGGCCTGGGGCACCGGCGCATCGCGATCGTCACCGGCCCCGAGGACATGATGTGCTCGCTGGCCCGACTGGACGGGTACCGCTCGGCGCTGGCGACGGCGGACCTCGACGCGGGCCCCGGCCTGGTCCGGTTCGGCGACTTCCACGTGCAGGGCGGCTTCGAGCACGCCATGGACCTGCTGCGGCGGCCGGACCGGCCGACGGCGGTCTTCGCCGGCAGCGACCTGCAGGCACTGGGCGTCCTGGAGGCGGCACGGGTGCTCGGCATCAGCGTCCCCGGCGAGCTGTCGGTGGTGGGTTACGACGACGTGCCGCTCGCCCAGTGGTCCAGCCCCCCGCTGACGACCGTTCAGCAGCCGCTCCAGCGCATGGCGGAGGAGGCGGCCCGGATGCTGCTGCGCCCCGGGGGCCCGGCGAGGAGCGCCCCGCGCATCGAACTCGCCACCCACCTGGTGGTCCGCCAGAGCACCGCACCACCGGCGCGGGGCTGACGACGGGTGCGCGGGGTGCGGGGCGCCCTCACGCGCCCCGTGTCCCGCGTGCCTCTCCCGGCGGCGGCTGCGTGCTCCGCCGGGCGGGCGGGCGCGGGTCCTCCTCCCGTACCCAGCACCGCAGCTTCTCCGGGTTGCGGACCACCCAGATCCGGCTGACGTGCCCGTCGCGGACGTCGAACGCGGCCACGGTCACGACGACGCCGGCCCGCAGGGCCACCAGACCGGGCGCACCGCTGACCGACCGCTCCAGGAGCTCGAGATCCGGCGCCCTGTCGGCGATGGCGGCCATGTACCGGGCGATGCGCGCGGCGCCCTGGACCGGACGCAGGGCGGTGCTGACCACGCCGCCGCCGTCGGCGGCCATCACGGCGGCCGGGTCCAGGAGACCGACGAGCGCCGCGATGTCCTGGGTCCGCCACGCCTCCTTGACGTGCCGCACCACGTCGGCCCGGCCGGTCGCCGTCGCCGGGGCGCGCGCGGCGCCCGCCCGCCGGCGGGCGGAGGCCGCCAGCTGCTTGCAGGCCGCGGGGGTCCGGCCGAGGACGTCGGCGATCTCGGCGAACGGGTACCGGAAGACGTCGTGCAGGACGAACGCCACCCGCTCGGCCGGCGTCATCGACTCCAGGACGACGAGGAAGGCCATGGTCACCGACTCGTCCACGACGATCTGGTCGGCGGGATCGGCACGGTCCGGGGAGCCGGCGCCGACCGCGCGGCCCCACTCGGTGCGGTCGGGCAGCGGCTCGGGCAGCCAGGCGCCGACGTAGCGCTCCCGGCGGGCCCGGGCCGAGCCGAGCCGGTCCAGGCAGATGCGGCTGGTCACCGTCGTCAGCCAGGCGCCGGGGGAGAGGACCTCCTCCCGCCGGCCCGGTGGCAGCCCGTACCAGCGCGCGTAGGCGTCCTGCACGGCGTCCTCGGCCTCGGTCACCGAACCGAGCAGCCGGTAGGCGACGTTGATCAGCCGACGCCGCTCGCCCGCCGTCCCGTCCGCGCCGGTCCCGACAGTCCCCATGATTCCGGCCGCCCCCCTCGCCTTACCTTTCGCGGGCCCGCGTCGTCGGACTGACGAGACCTTACCGATCCACTGCCCGAGGGCGGGAAAAGAGGAGTGCCACATGACCACTCAGGTGACGGCGACGACGACGGCGAACACGCGGCGCACCGCCTCGTTCCTGCGGGCCGCGATCGCCCTGCAGACCCTGACCGTCTTCCTCCAGGCGGTCTCCGCGGGCCTGTTGCTGACCTCGTCCTACGGGGAGACGCTGCACGGTGCCGGGGCCCGGGTGATGTACGGGGCGTCGATGCTGTACGTGCTCGCGGCGGTGCTGGCGTGGAAGCCGGGCGGCGGCCCGGTACGCCCCCTCTGGCACGCCTCGGGCTTCCTCGTCCTCGCCTCGGTCCAGGTCGTGCTCGGCATCGCGCACGTCCCGTCGGTCCACCTCCCCCTGGGCGTCCTGATGTTCGGCCTGAGCCTGCTGGACCTGGCCCGGCCCGGGATCCGGCGCTGAGGTCCGGCGGGGCCGCTCAGGGGCGCCGCAGCAGCCGGTTCACCGCCCGTCCGAACACGTAGCGGCCCGACCGTTCCAGCGCGCCGTCGAAGAGGGACGGCAGCGGGCGGACGCGCAGCTCCTCGCGCCAGACGACACGCGCCCGGCCGCCGGGGCCCGGCCGGACCTCGATCTCGGCCCACCCGCCGACCAGCCGGCCCCGCTTGTCCAGCCGGCACCGGCCGGGCGCGCCGTCCTCCGGCGGCTCCCAGACGGTCACCTCCATGGTGTCGTCGAAGGCGAGGGGGCCGACTCCCGTGCGGGCGACGACCAGGGTGCCCACGGCCGTGGGCGGGGGAGTGGGCACGGTGACCCGGGTCAGCGGTACCGCGTCGCCGTGCCGGTGCCAGGCGGTGAGCCGCCGCCATGCCTCGTCCGGGGAGAGGGGGGCGGTGCGTTCGAGCGAGAAGGTGGCCACGTCACGATCGTAGGCGGGCGGAGCGGTGACGAGGGCCGGGGCCCGGCACGCCGAGGGCGCGTGCCCGACGCCGCGAGGCCCGCCCTCCGGGCGGACGGCGGGGGTTCGGCGACGGTGCCTAGCGGTACACCTCGCCCGGCTCCGCCTTCCCCGGTGCCAGCAGCTGCGGCACCGTCACGAAGACGTAGCCCCGCTGCTTGAGCGCGTCGATGATGCCGGGGACGGCGGGGACGGTGCCGTCGTAGATGTCGTGCAGCAGGATGATGCCGTCCCGCGACGACTGCTCCAGGACGCGCTTCGTGATCAGGTCGGAGTCGTCCGTCGTGTAGTCCTTGGCGGTCACGGTCCACAGCACCTCCGCCAGGCCCAGCTCGCGGGAGATGTCGTGCACCGTGTCGTCGGTGCGGCCCTGCGGCGGACGCATCAGCGTGGGGCGCTGCCCGGTCAGGCGCTCTATCTCCTTGTTCGGGCGCTCCAGCTCCTCGCGTATCTCGTCCGGACCGGCGTCCGTGAGGATCTTGTGCGTCCAGGTGTGGTTGGCCACCTCGTGCCCCTCGGCGGCCATGCGCTCGACCAGGTCCGGATACGTGTCGATGTGCCGCTTGCCGAGCAGGAAGAAGGTCGCTGGGACCTGCTTGTCCTTGAGTATGTCGAGCAGCCGGGCGGAGTGCTCGCTCGGCCCGGCGTCGAAGGTCAGGGCGATGCACTTGGCCCTGCGGCAGTCGACGGTGCCGAACCCGGCCGCCCGTGCCTGGGCGCCGGCCGCGCCCCGGACGGAGCTGGGCGAGCTCGTCTCGAGCTTCGTGCAGCCGCTCAGCGCCAGTGTCAGCGAGGCGGCCGCCGCGAGAATCGCGGCTCCGCGCAACCTGTTCCCCGTTTTCGTCATCTTGCTGGTCAGCGAAGGCATGCGAGGACTATACACAGCGAGTATATATGCAGTGTATAGTGCTCCCTCGTCCGTTTGTTCGAGGTAGTGGGCGCTTTGTCCGGGTTACTCAGCCGGCACGTATGTGTCGGCGAGAGTGAGGAGAGACCCGTGAGCGAGAGTCCCGTGGGCGGACGCGTCTGGCGCCGGGCCCTGGTGACCGGCGGAGCCGGGTTCGTGGGATCCCACCTGTGCGGCCGGCTGCTGGAGGCCGGCGCCGACGTCGTCTGCCTCGACAACCTGGCCACCGGCTCCCGGAGCAACGTGGCCGACCTGGAACGGCACCGCGGCTTCCGGTTCGTCCGGGCCGACGCGACCGACCCGGCGGCCCTGCGCGGCCTGCCCGGCCGCTTCGACCTCGTCCTGCACTTCGCCTGCCCGGCCTCGCCCGCCGACTACCTCAGGCTGCCCCTCCAGACCCTCGACGTCGGCAGCACCGGCACCCGCAACGCCCTGGAACGGGCCCGCGCCGACGGCGCCCGCTTCCTGCTCGCCTCCACCTCCGAGGTCTACGGCGACCCCCTCGAGCACCCGCAGCGCGAGAGCTACTGGGGCAACGTCAACCCGATCGGCCCGCGCAGCGTCTACGACGAGTCCAAGCGCTTCGCCGAGGCCCTGGTCACCGCCCACCGCCAGGTGCACGGCACCGACACCGCCATCGTCCGCATCTTCAACACGTACGGCCCCCGGATGCGCACCGGTGACGGCCGCGCCGTGCCGACCTTCATCGCGCAGGCCCTGGACGGCGTGCCCCTCACCGTCGCCGGCGACGGCGGCCAGACCCGCTCCCTGTGCTACGTCGACGACACCGTCGACGGCGTCCTCGCCCTGGCCGCCTCCGGCGAGAGCGGCCCCGTGAACATCGGCGGCTCCGACGAGATCACCGTGCTGGAACTGGCCCGGCGCATCGTCGGCCTCACCGGCTCCGGCTCCCGCATCCGCTTCGTCGAACGGCCCGTCGACGACCCGGGCCGGCGCAGGCCCGACACCACCCTGGCCCGGGAGCGACTCGGCTGGTGGCCACGGGTCGGCTGGAGCGAGGGACTGGAACGGACCATCGGCTGGTTCGCGCACTCCGCCGCCGCGTAGGCCTCCGGCGGGGTGACCGCACGGCATCACAAAACGTGACAAGTCGACTCATTTCCGGAATTGAGTTGTCTTTAAGTGTTTGAGTCGACAGCACCGCGGCACCCGCGAGCCCAGACAGCCCCAGCAGTCCCCCGGGACGGAGCACACCCCATGCGCATCCTCGGTATCAACGCCCTGTTCCACGACCCGGCCGCCGCGCTCGTCGTCGACGGCCGGACCGTTGCGGCCGCCGAGGAAGAGCGCTTCAGCCGCCGCAAGCACGGCAAGCGGCCCGTCCCGTTCTCCGCGTGGGAGGTCCCGGAGCTGTCGGCGCGGTGGTGCCTGGAACACGCGGGGGTGCGGCCCGAGGAACTCGACGCCGTCGCGTACTCCTTCGACCCCCGGCTCGCCCGGCCCGCCCGCGACATGGGCCTGGACGACCCCTGGGACCCGCTGCGCCTGGAATACGCCCGCCGCGCCCCCCGGTTCCTCGCCGACGCGCTGCCCGGGCTCGACCCCGACCAGGTCGTCTTCGTCCCGCACCACGTGGCGCACGCCGCCTCCGCCGGACCGGCCTCACCGCACCCCGACAACGACGTCCTCGTCCTCGACGGACGCGGCGAGTGCGCCTCCCACCTGGCCGGCCGCTACCGCGACGGCAAGCTCGACACCCTCGCCACCCAGGCGCTCCCGCACTCGCTGGGCCTGGTCTACGAGGAACTGACCGAGCACCTCGGCTTCCTGCGCAGCAGCGACGAGTACAAGGTGATGGCCCTCGCCTCCTACGGCACCCCCCGCCACCTGGACCGGCTGCGCGAGCACGTCCACGCCACCGGCGACGGCGGCTTCCGCGCCCACGGCGTCGACTGGGCGGCCCTCGCCCCCGCCCGCGCCGAGGGCGAGGACTGGACGAAGGACCACGCGGACCTCGCCGCGAGCACCCAGGCCGTGCTGGAGGAACTGCTCCTCGACCTCGTCCACTGGCTGCACCGCGAGGCCGGGGGAGAGGCCCTGACGATGGCGGGCGGCGTCGCCCTCAACTGCGTCGCCAACTCGAAGATCGCCGCCCGCGGCCCGTACCGGCACGTGTGGGTGCAGCCCGCCGCCGGCGACGCGGGCACCGCCCTCGGCGGCGCCCTGCACGTGGCCGCCGCCCGGGAGGGCGCCGCCCCCGAGCCGATGCCGGGAGCCGACCTCGGCCGCGGCTGGAGCGACGAGGAGATCCGCGTCTGGCTGGAGACCGCCGCGATCCCCTACGAGGAACCGGACGACATCGCCGAGACGGTCGCCGAGGAACTCGCCCGGGACGGGATCGTCGCCTGGTTCCAGGGCCGCAGCGAGTTCGGTCCGCGCGCCCTCGGCCACCGCTCCCTGCTGGCCCACCCGGGCCGCGCGGAGAACCTGGAACGCCTCAACCACGTCAAGGGCCGCGAGGAGTTCCGCCCCGTCGCGCCCATGGTGCTGGCCGACCGCGCCGCCGGCATCTTCACCGGGCCGGTCCCGAGCCCGTACATGCTCTTCGTGCACGACGTCGCCCCCGCCTGGCGCGACCGCATCCCGGCCGTCGTCCACGTCGACGGCACCGCCCGCATCCAGACCGTCGAGGAACGCCGCGAGCCGCTCGTCGCACGGATGCTGGCGTCCTTCGAGAAGCGCACCGGACTGCCCGTCGTCGTCAACACCAGCCTCAACACCGCCGGGCGGCCCATGGTCGACGACCCGCGCGACGCGCTGGAGTGCTTCGGCTCCGCACCCGTGGACCTGCTGGCCATCGGCCCGTTCGCGGTGCGCCGGGGGAAGGCGTTCGCATGACCGGCGCCCCCATGACCGGCTACGCCGTCGTCATCCCCACGCTCGTCCGCGGCACGCTGGCCGACTGCCTGGCCGCGCTGGCCGCCGCGACCGGCCCCGGGCCCGACGAGATCGTCCTCGTCGACGACCGGCCCGACCCCGACGCCGACCCGGCGGCCCTGGAACACCCGCTGAGCGTCCTCGGCGACCTGCGCGCCCGCACCGTCGTGCTGCGCAGCGGAGGCCGGGGGCCCGCCGCCGCCCGCAACACCGGCATCCGCGCGGTCACCTCGCCGTGGACCGCCTTCCTCGACGACGACGTCCAGGTGGGCCCGCACTGGTGCGACCAGCTGGTCCAGGACCTCGCCGAGGCCGCCCCCGACACCGGCGCCGTCCAGGGCGTCATCGCCGTCCCCCTGCCCGGCGAACGCCGCCCCACCGACTGGGAGCGCGGCACCGCCGGGCTCGCGCAGGCCCGCTGGATCACCGCCGACATGGCCTACCGCACCGACGTGCTCAAGCGGGTCCACGGCTTCGACGAACGCTTCCCGCGCGCCTTCCGCGAGGACGCCGACCTCGCGCTGCGCGTCCTCGACGCCGGCTGGCGCATCCAGCGGGGCCGCCGCACCACCCGCCACCCCGTACGCCCCGCCTCCCGCTGGGCGTCGCTCGAGCAGCAGCGCGGCAACGCCGACGACGCCCTGATGCGGCGCCTGCACGGCCCCGACTGGTGGTCCAAGGCGATGGCGCCCCGAGGGCGCATCCGCCGCCACGTCGCGATCACCGCCGCCGGTGCCGCCGCCCTCGCCCTCGCGGTCGCCGGCCGGCCCCGGGCCGCCGCGCTCGCCGGGCTCGGCTGGGCCGCCGGCACCGCCGAGTTCGCCTGGGCTCGCATCGCCCCCGGGCCGCGCACCCGCGACGAGGTGACGACCATGCTGGTCACCAGCGCGCTCATCCCGCCCGCCGCGACCTGGCACCGGCTGCGCGGGCTGTGGCGGCACCGCGGCGCCCCCGCGTGGCGGGAGGTGACCGCATGAACCCCGTCAAGGCCGTGCTCTTCGACCGCGACGGCACCCTCGTCCACGACGTCCCCTACAACGGCGACCCCGAGCGGGTCCGGCCCGTCGACGGCGCCCGCGAGGCGGTCGCGCTGCTGCGCGCACACGGGATCCGCGTCGGCGTCGTCACCAACCAGTCCGGCGTCGCCCGCGGCCTGATCAGCGACGTCGACGTCCGCCGCGTCAACCGGCGCGTCGACGAACTGATCGGCCCCTTCGACGTCTGGGCGGTCTGCCCGCACGGCCCCGACGAGGGCTGCCCCTGCCGCAAGCCGCGGCCCGGACTGGTCCTGCGGGCGGCCGGACGCCTGCGCACCGCCCCCGCCGACTGCGTCGTCATCGGCGACATCGGCGCCGACGTCGAGGCCGCGCGCCGGGCGGGCGCCCGCGGCATCCTCGTCCCGAACGACCGGACCCGGCCCGAGGAGACGGCCGCCGCGGACCATGTCGCCCCCGACGTCCTGACCGCCGTACGCGCGCTCCTCGCCGGCCCGCCGAAGGGCCGTGTCCTGGTGGACGAACGGCCCGTCAGGGCGGCGTTCGGCACGGGCGGCGGCACCCCGGGAGCCACCGTGCCCGCCCCGGCCGGCCCCGCGGCAGCCGGCCGCCCCGCGCCCGGCGACGTCCCGCAGGGGCCAGCCGGGCCCGGGGGCCGCCGCACCCGGTTCACGCCGGACCGGGACGCGCCCGGCCCGGGCCGGGACGGCGCACGCCGCGGCGCGGACGGCGCCGGCCCGCGACAGGACGGACCCGGCACCGGCACCGGCCACGGCCGCCCGGCCGCCGGCTCCGGCGGGAGCACCCCCGGCCACGGCGACGTCGCGCCGCGTGCCGTCGACAACCGCGGGAGGCCGCGATGAAGGCACTGGTCACCCGGCTCGACAGTTTCGGCGACGTGCTGCTCGCCGGGCCCGCCGTGCGTGCCGTCGCCGCCCGCGCCGACCACGTCACCCTGCTGTGCGGACCGCGCGGCGCGCCCGCGGCCCGGCTGCTGCCCGGGGTGGACGAGGTCCTGGTGTGGGACGCGCCGTGGGGCGGGTTCGAGCCGCCCGACGTCAGCCGGGAGGACATCGACGCCCTCGTGGACCGGATCGACGCCGACACCGCGCTGATCCTCACCTCCTTCCACCAGTCCCCGCTGCCCACCGCCCTGGTGCTGCGCCTGGCCGGCGTCCGGTACATCGCCGCGGACAGCGCGGACTACCCCGGCTCCCTGCTCGACCTGCGCCACCGGCGCGCCCCGCACGCCCACGAGGCGGAGGCCGCGCTCGGCCTCGCCGAGGCGGCCGGGTTCCCGCGGCCCGACGACGGGCGCCTGCGGGTGCACCCGCCGCCCTGCGCCGACGACCTCACCGGCCCCGGCCCGTACGTCGTCCTGCACCCGGGCGCCAGCGTCCCCGCCCGCGCCTGGAGCCCCGGGCGCAGCGCCGAGGCGGTGCGCGAACTGGCCGCCGCCGGGCACCGCGTGCTGGTCACCGGCGGCCCCGACGAGCGCGACCTGACCGCGTACGTCGCGGGCGCCCACGGCACCGACCTCGGCGGCCGCACCGGGGCGCCCGAACTGGCCGGCGTCCTCGCGGGCGCGGGCGTCGTCGTCACCGGCAACACCGCGCCCGCCCACCTCGCCGCCGCCGTCGGCACCCCCGTGGTGTCCCTGTTCGCCCCGGTCGTACCGGCCGAGCGCTGGCGGCCCTACGGCGTCCCCCACATCCTGCTCGGCGACCAGGACGCGCCCTGCGCCGACAGCAGGGCCCGGGACTGCCCCGTCCCCGGCCACCCCTGCCTGAACACCGTCACCGGCACCGACGTGGCCGCCGCCGTCGAGAAACTCCTGGGGGAGGCATGAGGATCCTCGTCTGGCACGTGCACGGGTCGTGGACCACGGCCTTCGTGCAGGGCCCCCACACCTACCTCGTCCCGGTCACCCCGGACCGCGGACCCGACGGCCTCGGCCGCGCCCGCACCTGGGACTGGCCCGAGTCGGTGATCGAGGTCCCGCCGGAGAAGCTGCGGGACGAGGACATCGACCTCGTGATCCTCCAGCGCCCCCACGAACTCGCCCTGGTCGACCGGTGGCTGGGCCGCCGCCCGCCCCTGGTCTACCTGGAGCACAACGCCCCCGGCGGCGACGTGCCCGACACCCGCCACCCCGCCGCCGGCGTCCCCGGCGTCACCCTCGTCCACGTCACCCACTTCAACCGGCTGATGTGGGACGCCGGTCCGACGGACACCACCGTCATCGAGCACGGCATCGTCGACCCCGGCCACCGCTGGACCGGCGAGCTGGAGCGGGCGGCCGTCGTCGTCAACGAGCCGGTCCGGCGCGGCCGCACCACCGGCACCGACCTGCTGCCCGAGTTCGCCCGCGCCGCCCCGCTCGACGTGTTCGGCATGCGCACCGAGTCGCTCGCCGAGCACATCGGCGTCGACCCCGGGCGCTGCCGCACCCAGGACGTCGTCCAGAGCGACCTGCACGCCGAGCTGGCCCGCCGCCGCGTCTACGTCCACCCCGTGCGCTGGACCTCGCTGGGCCTGTCCCTGCTGGAGGCCATGCACCTGGGCATGCCCGTGGTCGCGCTCGCCACCACGGAGGTGACCGAGGCCGTGCCCCCGGGCGCCGGGGTCGTCTCCAACCGCATCGACGTACTGACCGACGCCGTACGCGACTTCCTCGCCGATCCGCCGCACGCGCGGACCGTCGGCGAGGCGGCCCGTGCGGCGGCCCTGTCCCGCTACGGGCTGTCCCGCTTCCTGGACGACTGGGAGCGGCTGCTGAAGGAGGTGACCCGATGAGGATCGCCATGGTGTCCGAGCACGCGAGCCCCCTCGCCGCGCTCGGCGGCGTCGACGCCGGTGGACAGAACGTCTACGTGGCCCGTCTCACCGAGGAGTTGGCCCGGCGCGGCCACGACGTCACGGTCTACACCCGCCGTGACACGCTGGACCTGCCCGACCGGGTGCCGCTGCCCGGCGGCGGCATCGTCGAGCACGTGCCGGCCGGACCGGCCGAAGTCCTCCCCAAGGACGAGCTGTTCCCGCACATGCCGACCTTCGGCGCGTACCTGGCGCGCGCGTGGAGCCGCGAGCGGCCCGACGTGGTCCACGCCCACTTCTGGATGTCCGGCATGGCCTCCCAGATCGGCGCCGGACCGCACGGCATCCCCCTCGTGCAGACCTTCCACGCCCTCGGCACCGTCAAGCGGCGCCACCAGGGCATGCGGGACACCAGCCCGTACGAACGCATCGGCATCGAGCGGCAGATCGGCCGCACCTGCGAACGGGTGCTGGCCACCTGCACCGACGAGGTCGTCGAACTCGGCGACATGGGCGTACCGCCCCGGCAGGTGTCCGTCGTGCCCTGCGGCGTCGACGCCGGGCACTTCCGCCCCGGCGCCGCCTCCGGCCGCACCCCCGCCCGGCGGCAGCGGCACCGCCTGCTGGCCTGCGGCCGGCTGGTGCCCCGCAAGGGCTACGACCAGGCGATCCAGGCCCTCGCCGACGTCCCCGACACCGAACTGCTCGTCGCGGGCGGCCCGCCGTCCGACGCCGTGGACGCCGATCCCGAGGCACAGCGCCTGACCGCGCTCGCCCGCCGCGCCGGCGTCGCCGACCGGGTCCGGCTGCTCGGCGCGGTCGACCCGCGCGACATGCCCGCCCTGCTCGGCAGCGCCGACCTGGTGCTGTGCACCCCGCTCTACGAGCCCTTCGGCATTGTCCCGCTGGAGGCCATGGCCTGCGGCGTGCCCGTCCTCGCCACCGACGTCGGCGGCCACCGCGACTCCGTCGCCGACGGGGTCACGGGCCGCCTCGTCGCCCCGCAGGACCCGGACGCGATCGCCGAGGCCGCCTGCGAACTCCTCGCGGACGAGGAGCTGCGCCGCCGCTACGGCGCGGCCGGCCGCGAACGCGTCCTCGAGCACTACACGTGGCGGCGCGTCGCCGACGGCGCCGAGCAGGTCTACCGCCTGACGCTCGCCGACCACGCCCTGTCGAAGGAGGTGGCGTGATGACCGTGCACCCGCCCGTCGTCGGACACTGCGACGAACTCCAGGAGGCGCTGAGGGCGTTCCGCGCCTCCGCGCACGTCACCGAAGGCTGGGGCGAGCGGCTCGCGGCCGTCCTGTCCGGCGGCGGCAGGCTGCTGGCCGCGGGCAACGGCGGCAGCGCCGCCCAGGCCCAGCACCTGACCGCCGAACTCGTCGGCCGCTACCGCGACGACCGGCCGCCGTTCTCCGCGATCGCCCTGCACGCCGACACCTCCAGCACCACCGCCATCGCCAACGACTACGGCGTCGACGAGGTGTTCGCCCGCCAGGTGCGCGCCCACGGCCGCGAGGGCGACGTGCTGATGCTGCTGTCCACGTCCGGCGCCAGCGCCAACCTGCTGTCCGCCGCCGACGCCGCGCGCGCGATCGGCATGCAGGTGTGGGCGCTCACCGGCTGCGAACCCAACCCGCTCATGGCGGGCAGCGACGAGTCCCTGTGCGTGGACGCCCCCTCGACGGCCACCGTCCAGGAGATCCACCTGGTCGCCGTGCACATGATCTGCGCGGCCTTCGACGCCGCCCTGGACCGGGGCGCGCCGGGCAGGAGGACGCGGAAGTGACGCGCCGCACGGCTGACAGGACCCCGCTGGTGGTGGTCGGCGACGCCCTGCTGGACCGCGACCTGACCGGCTCCGCCGACCGCCTCGCCCCCGACGCGCCCGTGCCGGTCGTGTCCGGGTGCGCCGAACGCGTACGGCCCGGCGGCGCCGCGCTCGCCGCCTACCTCGCCGCCCGGGACGGCCGCGAGGTCACGCTGATCGCGGGCGTCGGCGACGACCCGGCGAGCCGGGTCCTGCGCGAACTGCTCGGCCCGTGGCTGACGTTGGTCGCGCTGCCGCTGACCGGCACGCTGCCCGAGAAGACCCGCGTCCTCGCCCGGGACCGGCCCGTCGTCCGCCTCGACCGCGGCGGCGGCCGGGTCCGCGAGGCCACCGACGAGGCCCGGACCGCGCTGCGCTCCGCCCGGGCCGTCCTGGTCTCCGACTACGGCCGCGGCGCGGCGGACGCCCTGCGGGACGTCCTGGCCGCCCGCCCGCCCCTGGTCTGGGACCCGCACCCGCGCGGGGGCGCCCCGGTGCCCGGCACCCGGCTGGTGACGCCCGCCGAGAAGGAGGCGCACGGCTTCGCCCCCCAGGACGGCGCGGCCGGCGGCGGCCTGCGCGCGGCCGCGCACCACGCCGCCGCGCTGGTGCGCGACTGGCGGGTGGCCGCGGTGACGGTGACCCTCGGCGCGCGCGGCGCCCTGCTGTCGTACGGGGAACACCCGCTGCTCGTCCCCGCGCCCGCCTCCCACCACGGCGACTCGTGCGGGGCGGGCGACCGGTTCGCCGCGACCGCCGCCGGGCTGCTCGCCGACGGCGCGCTGGTGGGGGAGGCCGTCGAGGGCGCGGTGAGCGCGGCGACGGCGTTCGTCGCGGCGGGCGGTGCCGGCGCCCTGCCGCCCGCCGGCCCGGGCCCGGAGCCGGCCCCGCGGCCCGACACCGACGACCCGCACGCCCTGGCCGCCCGCGTGCGCGCCCAACACGGCACCGTCGTCGCCGCGGGCGGCTGCTTCGACCTGCTGCACGCCGGCCACGTCGGCCTCCTCCAGGCCGCGCGGCGGCTCGGAGACTGCCTGGTGGTGTGCGTCAACTCCGACGCCTCGGTGCGGCGCCGCAAGGGCGACGGCCGCCCCGTCAACCCCCTCGCCGACCGCGTCCGCGTCCTGCGCGCCCTGGCCTGTGTCGACGCGGTCGCCGTCTTCGACGAGGACACCCCGGAACGCCTCCTGGGCGACCTGCGCCCCGACGTGTGGGTCAAGGGCGGCGACTACGCGGGCGCCGACCTCCCCGAGGCCGCCCTGCTCCAGGAATGGGGCGGCCAGGCGGTGCTACTGCCCTACCTCGACGGCCGTTCCTCGACGGCCCTGATGGCCCGCGCGGCGGAGGGCGTCCGATGACCCACGGGAACCCGCCCCCCGAGGACGACGCCCCGCCTCCGTCGGCGGGCGGTCCGGTGACGGGGGACCCGGTGCATCCGCCGTCCGCCGGTTCCGTGCCGGGGCGGGCCGGACGTCCTGCGGCTCCGTCCTCCGGTGGCGGTGTCGCGCGTCGGCAGCCGGCCGGTCCGGGGTCCCGGCCGTCCGGAGGTTCCGCGCCTTCGCCGTCGGCGGGCGGTCCGGTGACGGGGGATCCGGTGCATCCGCCGTCCGCCGGTTCCGTGCCGGGGCGGGCCGGACGTCCTGCGGCTCCGTCCTCCGGTGGCGGTGTCGCGCGTCGGCAGCCGGCC
>NZ_JBVHWR010000009.1:234242-330234 GCF_055564355.1 Streptomyces sp. NPDC029152
GCGGTCCGGGGTCCCGGCCGTCCGGAGGTCTCGCGCCTTCGCCGTCGGCGGGCGGTCCGGTGACGGGGGATCCGGTGCATCCGCCGTCCGCCGGTTCCGTGCCCGGGGCGTCCACGCCCCCGCCCGCCGCCGGACCGGTGTCCCGGGGGGCCGGGGCGGGGACACGTCCCCGCGTTCTCGTCCTGCGCGCTCTCGGGCTCGGGGACCTGCTCGCCGGCGTGCCCGCGCTGCGTGCCCTGCGCCGGGCGTACCCCGGTCACGAGCTGGTGCTGGCCACCCCCGCCGAGCTGGCGCCCGTGGCCGCGGCGACCGGTGCCGTGGACCGGGTGCTGCCCGCCGCCGAGCCCGGCCGGGCCGTGCCCCGCACCCTCGACTGGACCGGCCCGCCCCCCGACGTCGCCGTCGACCTGCACGGCAACGGACCGCCCAGCCACCGCCTGCTGACGGCTCTGCGCCCGCTGAGGCTGATGGCGTTCGCCCACCCGGAGACCCCGGAGGTCGACGGCCCGCCCTGGTACGCGGACGAGCACGAACGCGACCGCTGGTGCCGGCTCCTGACGGCCTACGGCATCGACGCCGACCCCGCCGACCTGCTCCTGCCCCGACCGGACACGCCCTCCCCGGCGCCCGGCGCGATCGTCCTGCACCCGGGCGCGGGTGCCCCCTCCCGGTGCTGGCCCGTCGAGCGGTACGCCGCCGTCGCCGCCGTCCTGCGCACCCGCGGCCGGCGGGTCGTGGCCACCGGGGGAGCGGACGAGGGCGACCTCGTGGCCCGCCTCGCCAAGCTCGCCGACCTCCCCGACACGGACGTGTTCGCCGGCGGCCTGCCCCACGACCGGCTCTCCGCCCTGGTGGCCGGCGCCCGCGCCGTGGTCAGCGGCGACACCGGCATCGCCCACCTCGCCGTCGCCCACGCCGTACCCTCCGTCACCCTCTTCGGCCCCGTCCCGCCCAGCCGCTGGGGCCCGCCGGACCACCCCCGCCACCGCGCCCTGTGGCACCCCGGGCCGGACGGCGACCCGCACGGCCGCGAGACCGACCCCGCGCTGCTGCGGATCGGCACCGACGAGGTCCTCGCGGCGCTCGACGCCCTGGACGCCCTCTGCGAGGCACCGTGAACCACGGCACCCCCCACGGCCCCGGCCCCGCGGCGCACCGGGCCGCCGGCGCCGGCCGCGCCGCGACGGCCACCCGCGAACGACCGCGCACCGGCCCCGCGGGGCACGCCCCCGTCGGCATCGTCATCGCCACCCGCAACCGCTCCGCGAGCCTCGCCGTGACCCTGCGCCACCTGCTCGCGCTGCCCGAGCGGCCCGAGGTCCTCGTCGCCGACAACGCCTCCACCGACGACACCCGCGCGATGCTCGCCCGCGACTTCCCCCGGGTCCGCGTCCTCGCCCTGCCCCTCAACCGCGGAGCCCTCGCCCGCACCCACGGCGTCCGCGCGCTCGGCACGCCCTACGTGGCGTTCAGCGACGACGACTCCTGGTGGGCCCCCGGCGCGCTCGCCGCGGCGGCCCGCCTGTTCGACGAGCACCCGCGGCTCGGCCTGCTCTCCGCCCGCACCCTCGTCGGCCCCGCCGAGGACCCCGACCCGCTCAACGACGTGCTCGCCGGCTCTCCCCTCGGCCCCGCCGCCGACCTGCCCGGCACCCAGGTGCTCGGCTTCCTCGGCTGCGCCGCCGTCGCCCGCCGCGAGGCCTACCTCGACGCCGGCGGCTACCACCCGCTGCTGTTCTTCGGCGCCGAGGAGACCCTCCTCGCCTACGACCTCGCCGCCCGCGGCTGGGGCGTCGCGCACTGCCCCGAGGTCGTCGCCCACCACCACCCGGACCCCGGCCCGCGCACCGGCCGCCCGGCCGTCGTCCGGCGCAACGAACTCCTCACCGCCTGGCTGCGCCGCCCCCTGCCGCACGCCCTCGCCCGCACCCGCGCCCTCGCCGCCGAGGCCCGCCGGGACCCGCACGCCCGCCGCGCCCTGTACGAGGCCCTCACCCGCCTGCCCTCCGCCCTGCGCGCCCGCAGGCCCCTGCCCCCGCACGTGGAGCGGGGCGCCCGCCTCCTGGAGGAGGCGACCTCATGACGGACCCCCGCACGACCGTCGTCGTCATCACCCACAACCGGCGCCCCGAACTCCTGCGCACGCTGGACCGTCTCACCGAGCTGCCGGAGAGGCCCCCGGTGATCGTCACCGACAACGGCTCCACCGACGGCACGGCCGACGCCGTCGCCCGGCACCACCCGGACGTGACGCTGCTGCGCCCCGGCCGCAACCTCGGCGCCGTCGGCCGGAACCTGGCGGTCCGACAGGTCACCACGCCGTACGTGGCCTTCTGCGACGACGACTCCTGGTGGGCGCCGGGCTCGCTGTCGGGGGCCGCCGACCTGCTCGACCGCCATCCCGCGGTCGGCTCGGTCACCGCCCGCATCGTCGTCGAACCGGACGGCACCGAGGACCCGATCGTCGCGGAGCTGCGCGACTCCCCCGTGCCCCGCCCGGACTGGCTGCCGGGACCCGCGCTCGGCTCGTTCCTGGCCGCCGCGACCGTCCTGCGCACCGACGCCTTCCGGGCCGCGGGCGGCTTCCACCCCCGGCTGTGGCTGGGCGGCGAGGAGGAGCTCCTCGCCGCGGACCTGGCCGCCGACGGCTGGTGGCTGACGTACGACGACGACCTGGCGATCCATCACCACCCCTCCACCGTGCGCGACCCGACGCTGCGGCGGGCGCACGGCATCCGCAACACCCTGTGGTTCACCTGGCTGCGCCGCCCGGCCGGACACGCCCTGCGCCGCACCCTGCACCTGGCCCGGACCGTCCCGCGCGACACCGCGTCCCTGCGGGCCTTCGCCGAGGCGGCGGCCGCCCTGCCGTGGATCCTGCGCGAGCGCCGGGTGCTGCCCGCGGAGGTGGAGGCGCGCCTGCGCGCCCTGGAGCCGGCCCAGCGCGCGTCGACGGCGCGCAGCTACACGGGCTGAGGAACCGCACGCGCCCGGCCCCCCGCCGAGGGGACGGGAGGCCGGGCACGTGTGCGGCGCCGTACGGGGGAAGGGACCCTCAGCCCTGTGACCACCGGCACAGCAGCCGGAACGCCGCGAACAGCGTGGGCGGCCATACGACGGCGAACGCCCAGATCACGGCGGGTTCCGAGGTGACGATGCCGGTCACCATGAGGGTGACGGACAGCGTGAGCAGCAGAGCGACCGTCAGGGCGCGCGGGCGGTAGGACGCCAGACGCGTGAGGTCGGGACCGCGGCGCAGGCGCAGGGTGCGCAGCTGCCGGTCGAGCCGGCGGTCGCGGCGCAACGCCCGTTCCACCTGGTCGAGTATGCGCTGTTCGTGATCGGGGAGGCGGTCGATGGTCATGGTGTCTCCTCCTGGGCGCGGACCGACCACCACCGGGTGCCCGCCCGCGGGCGGGGTCAACCGGCCGGCCGCAGTCCCAGGGCCGCCACGAGGCCGTCGGCGCCGTCCGGTCGCGCCCCGGCCCGGAACCCGGCGCCGATCCGCCGCGCGGCCTCCCGCCCGTCGGCCAGGCACCACTGCCACCAGCGTTCCAGCACGTCCGTCTCCAGCCGCTCGGCGGCCACCAGCGCGGGCCAGCCGCAGGTGCGGGCCTGCGCCGTCACCTTCGCGCCGCCCGCGACCGGGTCCACCGCCAGCGCCGGCGTCCCGGCCCGCAGTGCCAGCACCAGCCCGTGCAGCCGGTCGGTGACGACCAGGTCCAGCCGGGACAGGACGGCCTCCAGCTGGGCCGGCGTGCCGCACAGCCGCCAGTCGTGCGCGTCCAGCCGGGTCTCCAGCTCCAGGCGCGCGCAGTCCTTGTCGGCCAGCCAGCGCGTCACCCCGGCGGCGACCCGTCCGTGCCGCCGCCGGGCCCCGTACTCGTGCTGGCCGTGCGTGAGCACCACGCCGACGACGGGCCGGGCGGGCAGGGCGGGGGCGCGGGCCGCGAGGTCCGGGGTCGGCGTGGTGCCGGCGGCGTCCCGGGCCAGGACGCGGTCGAAGCCGGTGACGGCCGGGGAGCCGGGGTCCACGACGGAGACGCCGACCGCGATCCGCACGCAGTGGGCGAACCGCCGGTGCAACTCCTCGACCTGCGGCCCGTGCGCCGGCCCGCACACGAACACCAGGTGCGTCCAGTGCGCCGGGTCCACGTCCGCGAAGTGCAGCGCGTCCGCCCGGAATCCTGGGCTCCACACGACGTCGTGGGGCAGTCCCGCGCCCCGCAGCACCTCCTCCACCCGGCGCAGGGCGAGTACGTCCCCGGCGGTCGCCTCCCCGTCCGGGAAGCTGAACCAGCCGGTCACCAGCGCGCGGTCCCGCCGGACCCGGCCGTCACGTCCGTTCGGTGCGTGTGGTCGCTGCACAGTGGCACCGGGTGCCCGCCCGGCCGGAGGGGAACCGTCGTGTCCCCCGTTCGGCTACTCCTCCTCGGCGGCCGCGTTCATGTCGGCGTCGATCACGCCCTCGGCGTGGAACAGGTCGGAGGTCAGCCGCACCGCGTCCCCGGTCCCCTCCAGCCGCAGCAGGACCCGGGCGGCCGGGTCCGTACGGCCCGGCAGCCGGTCGGCGGTCACCCGCAGGATGCGGAACCCGCGCCGCGTGCACGTCTCCATCAGCTGCGGCAGCAGCGCCCGGCCGGTCAGGTAGGTCAGCCGGATCTCCACCGTGGTGGCCGTCTCCTTCGCGATGCGGGAGGCCAGGGCCGGATAGCCGCGCACGACCACGAAGTGCAGCGCGGTGGTCGCCAGGGCCAGGACCGGCAGCCCCCCGCCGCAGGCCATGCCGACCGCGCAGGTCAGCCAGATGGTCGCCGCGGTCGTCAGCCCCCGCACCGCGTCGCGCCGTACGAAGATCAGGCCGCCGCCGATGAAGCCGATCCCGGAGACGATCTGGGCCGCCACCCGGGACGGGTCGAGGGAGACGCCGTCCATGCCCAGCACGCCGGAGAAGCCGTGCTGGGAGATCTCCATCATCAGCGCGCTGGCCACGCCGACCAGGGTGTGGGTACGCAGCCCCGCGCTCTTCTGCTGGGCCTCGCGCTCCCAGCCGATCAGGCTGGACAGCAGCAGGGCCAGTCCCAGCTCGGCCAGCTGACGCAGCCCCTGCCCGTTGCCCACGTCCCACAGCGACACCGCCAGCTCACGCATCCGCGGCCTCCCTCGCTCGCGATCCCGTCGTTCCCGCACGGGCCGGCCCTCTTCGCGATCATCCCCCAGGACCGCTCCGCCGGCCCACCGGGCACCCGTCCGGCCCGCCGTCCGGCCCCCGGGTGCCCGGCGCGGGCCCGGGGGCGCGGGGGGGGGGGGGGGGGGGGGGGGGCGCCGTGTACGAGATGGCGCCCCAAGAAACCACACCAGCCCCCCTTCCCCGCACCCGCCCTCTCCCCCACACCACACCCCCCCCCCAGGACCGCTCCCCCGCCCAACTGGGCCCCCTTCCGCCCCCCCGTCTGTCTCCGGGGTGCCGGGGGGGGGCCCGCTGGGG
The DNA here is from genome assembly GCF_055564355.1 of Streptomyces sp. NPDC029152. Taxonomy (NCBI): domain Bacteria; kingdom Bacillati; phylum Actinomycetota; class Actinomycetes; order Kitasatosporales; family Streptomycetaceae; genus Streptomyces; species Streptomyces sp. NPDC029152. The sequence goes on from NZ_JBVHWR010000009.1 coordinate 239,731, forward strand.
GGGAGGGGGGCCGGCCGCGACGCCGCTACCGTGCACGGCATGACGCCCAAGGCACCCACGACGGCCCCCGTGCTCGGCATCCGCGCGCTCAACCGCGCCACGCTCGCCCGGCAGTTGCTGCTGCGCCGCGCGCCGGTGTCCGCCGAGGACGCGGTCGCGCACCTCGTCGGACTCCAGGCCCAGAACGTGAAGCCCCCGTACTACGCGCTCGCCGCCCGCCTCGACGGCTTCGGCCCCGAGGACCTCTCCGCTCCGATGGCCGGCCGCCGGGTCGCCCGCATCGTCACCCTGCGCTCGACCATCCACACCCACACCGCCGACGACTGCCTGACCCTGCGCCCGCTGGTGCAGGCCGCCCGGGACCGCGAGCTGGGGGCCTTCCGCAAGGGACTGGCGGGTGTCGACCTGGACCGGCTCGCCGTCGTCGCACGCGAGCTGGTGGAGGCAGAGCCGCACACCATGGGGCAGTTGCGCCGGGCACTGCTCACCGAGTGGCCCGACGCCGACCCGCAGGCCCTGGCCGTCGCCGCGCGCTGCCGGCTCCCGCTCGTGCAGGTGACCCCGCGCGGACTGTGGGGCCGCGGCGGCCAGGTCACGCTCACCACCGCCGAGCACTGGTTCGGGCGCTCCGCGCAGCCGGTGCCGGCACCGGACGGCACCGTGCTGCGCTACCTCGCCGCCTTCGGACCGGCATCCGTGAAGGACATGCAGACCTGGGCCGGGCTGACCCGGCTGCGGGACGCCTTCGAACGGCTCCGCCCCCGGCTCCTCACCTTCCGGGCCCCGGACGGCACCGAACTGTTCGACCTGCCCGACGCGCCCCGCCCCGGCCCGGACGTCCCGGCCCCGCCGCGCTTCCTGCCCGAGTTCGACAACCTGCTCCTCTCCCACGCCGACCGCACCCGCCTGGTCCCGCCGGAGCACAAGGGCCGCACCTGGCGGGGGAACCTGGCGTACCGCGTCCTCCTCGTCGACGGCTTCGTGGCCGGACTGTGGAAGCTCGGGGACGGCGCCCTCGTCGTCGAGGCGTTCGGCCGGCTCACCAGGGCGCAGCGGGCCGAGGTCGTGGCCGAGGGGGAGCGGATGCTGACGACGATGCACCCGGGGGAGGCGTACGACATCCGGTTCGGGACCGTGCGCGGCTGACCGGCGGCGCCGTCCGGCGACCGCCGGGCATGGAGAGGGGGCGCTGCGGGCCGCTCGTGGTGGCTCGCAACGCCCCCCGGTCTCGCTCCTGAGGGCCACTCAGGAGTCCTGCTGGGGCGGGGTCAGGCGGTGACCCGCGCGGTCACCGGGTCCGAGGAGGCGGCCGGCCGGGAGCAGACCCCGGGCGGCCGGCTCGGGCGCGGCCCTCGCCCCGGGAAGTGATCCCTGCCAGGGCGTCCCCCGTTGAGCAGGGGCCCGCCGCTGACGCCCTGGCAGGTGTCCATGTCGCCAAAGGCGCGTCCGGCGCCGGGCGCGACCGGCGGTGCGGCGGTGGCCGGTCTGGCGCGGGTGGACCCGGACATGAGCCTCCTCAAGATCGCCGGTGGGGGGTCGCGCGGGCGTGGGGGGTGAGCACGGGGGTCTCGGGACAGACCCCCGTATGCCCGGGCGAGCGGCACGTCCTCACGCTAGGACCGGCGGCGTCGGCGGCCCAATGGGGGAAGCCCCTAGGGGAACCGGACAGGGAAAACCCTCGATCGGCCCCGGCCGAACCCCCTGCCCGGCATCCGGATCCGCCGCGTGCCCGGACGCGCCGACGGGCTGGGAGGACCTCCTTGACAGGGTCGGCTAACGACATTAGCTTCAAGCTAACAACGTTAGCCATTCGGAGCCGGGGGATGCCATGACCGAGTACCTTGCCGTCGACGGCGGCACGATCGCATACGAGGTGGCGGGCACCGGCCCCCTCGTCGTCCTCGCCCACGGCATGGGCGACAGCCGCGCCGCCTACCGCGCCGTGGTCCCCGCCCTGGTCGAGGCGGGCCACCGGGTCGCCGCCGTCGACCTGCGCGGCTGCGGCGAGTCCAGCGTCGGCTGGCCGGCCTGGAGCCGCACCGACATCGCCGGCGACCTGCTCGCCGTGATCCGGCACCTGGGCGGGCCGGCCGTCGTCGTCGGCCACTCGGTCTCCGGCGGCGCCGCCACCATCGCCGCCGCGCAGGAGCCCTCGCTGGTCACCGCGGTCGTCGAGCTGGCGCCCTTCACCCGCAAGCAGTCGGTCCGCCTCGGCGACCTGCGGGTCGAGCGCTTCAGGCGGGGCATGCTGCGGCTGCTCGGCGCGGGCGCGCTCGGCAGCCTGCCGCTGTGGCGCTCGTACCTCGAGGTGGCCTACCCCGGCGTCAGGCCGGCGGACTGGGCCGAGCGGCTCGACCGCATCGACGCCCTGCTGCGCGAGCCCGGCCGGATGAAGGCCATGCAGGCCATGGGCCGCAGCGCCCCGGTCGACGCCGGCGCACGGCTCGCGGCCGTCCGCTGCCCGGTCCTGGTCGTGATGGGCACGCTCGACCCCGACTGGGCCGATCCGCACGCCGAGGGCTCGGCGATCGTCGACGCCCTGCCGCCCGGCCTCGGCCGCCTCGAGATGATCGAGGGTGCCGGACACTACCCCCACGACCAGTTCCCCGACCGGGTGGTGGAGCTCGTCCTCGCCTTCCTCCGCTCGGACGCCGCCCGCGCGTAGCCCCGGCGCCGACCGGCGGGACGGAGGCGGGACATGCCGGCTGTGAGGGCCGGAACCGGACGGCGAGGGCCGCGAACGCGGTGGTGCGGGGGCGGGCGTTCGTCCGGGCCGCTCACACCCGGGAGGTGTTCGCGAGCCCGTACCGGGCGGCCAGGGCGGTGAACATGCCCTGGCACGGGCCGCCCTCCCGGGCCGTCCCCCCGGCATGCCGAAGCACCGCTAGGCCTTCCCGCCCGCCGCCAGTCTCACGATGTCGACCCGGGACCGGATCCCGAGCTTGCGGTAGACCCGGGTGAGCGTCGCCTCGACCGTCTTGACGCTGACGAACAGACGGGCGGCGATCTCCCGGTTGGTGGAGCCCTCCATGACGAGCGACGCCACCTGACGCTCCATCGACGCCAGACCCGCCAGGCAGTCCAAAGCGGCGGCCGGCCGTGCGGGGGCCGGTGCGGCCGCGGCCGTCCGCGCCGCGGCGGCCGCCTCCACCCGCCGCAGCCAGGGCAGCGCCCGGCAGCGCCGGAAGAGCCGCGCCGCCTCGTCGTACGACACCGGACCCGGCCGCTGAGCCCGCAGCTGGGCCAGTGCGAACGCCGCCCGCGCCTCCTCCAGGCCGAACCCGAGCTCGGCCAGCCGTTCCCGTGCCGACACCAACCGCGTGACGGCCGCCCGGTGTTCGCCCCGCGCCGCCCGCAGCCGCGCCTCCGACCGGTCCAGCACCGCCAGCACGCTCCCGCGGCCCAGCCGCAGCGCGTGCGCGCGCGTCACCTCGATGACCTCCTGCGCCTCGTCCGGCTGCCCGGTCCGCACCAGCGCCTCCGCGAGATCGCCCTGCCACCGGCCGCGCGCCGGGTCGGTGATGCCCGCCCCGGCCTCCAGCCCCCGTACCCGGCGCAGCGCTTCCACGGCCGCGGGGGCGTCGCCCGCCACCAGGTGGGCGTGGCCGAGCGCGGCCAGGGCGCGCGAGAGGTACACGGCGTCGCCGTCCTCCTCGGCCCGTCGCACCGCCTCCCGCGCCAGCGACAGCGCCCGCTCCACGTCCCCGCCCGCGGCCTCGGCGAGCGCCGCCTGCATCGCCCCCGCGCCCTCGCCGATGCCCGCGTCCCGCGCCAGCGTCAGGCTCTCCCGGGCCAGTTCCAGGGCCCGGCCGCAGTGCCCGGCGTGCAGTTCGGTCTCGGACAGGAAGCGCAGGTAGTGCACCTCGCTCTCGGCCATGCCGCGCCGCCGCACCTCGCGCAGCAGCGCGGTGACGGTGCTGCGCGCCTCGGCGAGCCGGTCGCTCATCACCAGCCAGCGGAACCGCGTCGAACCCGCCCCGTTGTGATGGCACGCCACCCGCGGGTCCTGCGGCTCCTGCCGCGCCCGTTCGATCGTCACGGGGGCGTCCGGGTGCCCCATCAGGGTCTCGGCCTGGGCCTGGAACGCGAGCGCGAGCAGCTCGGTGGAGCGGTCCCCGGCCCGCGCCGCCAGCCGGGCCGCGTGCGCCGCCTCCTGGCGGCCCTGGGCGAAGTCTCCCTGCACCACCAGGCCGCGCCAGGCCAGCTGGTAGTGGACCAGGGCCAGCAGCCGGGGGTCGTCGCCCGCGTCGGCGAGGGCCTGCGGGAAGACGGCGTCGACGTCGCCGATGGCCTGCCCCGCCGCCTCGATGACCACCATCCAGGCCCGCACGCGCTCACCCGGTCCGGTGGCCCGGGTCAGCACCTCGCGGGCGACGTCCCGGGCGAGGTCCACCTCGCCCGCGGTGATCGCGTCCTCGGCGGCCCGGAGCCGGTGCTCGTCCGGCCCCGGCCCGCCGTCCGCCGGGGTGTGCCGGGCCGCCAGCAGACCCAGCGAGGCGGCCACCGACGGCGCACCGCGGTCCCGGGCCAGCGCGGCGGCCTCGGCGAGCCGCGCCGCCACCTCCGGGTCGGTGCCGGTGGTCGCCAGGGCCAGGTGCCGGGCGCGCTCGATCGGGTCGGACGCCGCCGTGGACAGCGCGGCGTGCGCGGCCCGCCGTTCCGGCGCCGGGGCCTCGGCGTACAGCGCGGCCGAGATCAGCGGATGCGCGAACCGTACGGCCGGGTCCTCCGGGTCGCTCGCCAGCAGACCCAGCTCGGCGGCCTGCGCGGTCTCGGCCTCCGCGTCGGTCCGGCCGGCCGCGTGCAGCAGGGCCGGGGTGGGCCGGGCGCCCGCGCTGGCCACCAGCAGGGTGCGGCGGGCCTCCTCCGACAGCATCTCCAGGCGGTTGAGCACCAGCGCGCGCAGCGAGGTCGGCACCGGCAGCGGCTCGCCCGGCCGGGGCGGGGTCGGGCTCTCGGCCAGGGCGCGGCCCAGCTCCAGCGCGAACAGCGGGTTGCCGCCGCTGGTGCGGTGGATCTCGCGGACCGTGGAACGGGGCAGGCCGGAGAAGCCGCGCCGGCCGAGCAGTGCCGTCACCTGGGCCAGGGTCAGCGGCTCCAGGCGTACCGCCCGCGTGTCCGGCGGGGAGGCCCGCAGGTGGCGGTCGTACTCGTGGCCGTACTCCTGGCCGTCGGTCCGCACCGCGCACAGCAGCCGCACCGGCGTGTCGCCCAGGCGGCGGGCGGCGAAGCCGAGCAGCTCGGTGCTGGCCGGGTCCAGCCACTGCCGGTCGTCGGCGACGACGAGGACGGGGCCCTCGGCGGCGAGCGCGCGCAGCGCGGACAGCACGGCCAGGCGCAGCGCGAGCCCGTCGCGCTGGAGCGTGGACTCGCCGCGGCCCGTGAGCGCCGACTCCAGCGCGGTGCGCTGCGCGGCGGGCAGGGCGCCGGACACCTCGTCCAGCACCGGGCCGAGGAGGTCGGCGAGGGCGAGGAAGGGAAGGTGGGATTCGGACTCCGTGGCCGAACAGCGCAACACGGTGCGCGTCGTGCGGGCACATTCGGCGGCCAGTGTCCGCAGCACGGTCGACTTTCCGATTCCGGCGGGGCCGTGCAGGAGCACGCTGCCCCCTCGGGCGAGCTGCTCACGGGCCGCGCCGAACGGTGCCTCCCGGCCGATGACCAGGTCGGAGCGGCACCCGGCAGGCTCCGTGAAGTCCCGTCGCACGGTGACCGCTCCCCTCAGAGTGTCGTGTCCCGGCCAATATTAGGCATCGGGGCAATGAACGAAGGGAGGGCGGGAAAGTGAGGAAAACGACAAGGCGGTGAACACAGAATACAAAAGGCCCCGGAATGCCCGCCGCCGGGCGGGCCGGTTCCCGCTCCGCTCCGCCGGGAGCCCGTACCCGTGCACCGGGAAGGCGGGGGCCGCGCGACCGGCCACGGCGGACCCGCGGACGCACGACGCCGTGCGGGCCCCGGGAACGTCCCCGCACGCCCCTCGCCGGTGCCGGACGGCTACGGCAGCCATCCCGCCCGGCGCGCGGCGACGACCGCCTCGCCGCGGGTGCGGGCGCCCAGCTTGCGCATGGCCGACCGCAGGTACCCCTTCACCGTCTCCGGGCCCACCCCCAGCCGCTCCGCCGCCGCGGCGTTCGTCGCCCCGGCGGCCACGCACGCCAGGACGTCCACCTCGCGCGGAGCCAGCCGCACCCCGCCGGCGGACCCTCCGCCCGCGGCGAGCATCCCGCACGCGCGCAGCAGCTCCTCCCGCAGTGCCGGGTCCGTGATCCTCGGCGCCAGCGCCCGCAGCGCCGCGTGCGCCTCCCGCACCTGCTCCCACGCCGCGGGGTCCGCCGGGCCGCGCGCCGGCTCCGGCCGCCGGGCCGCGGCCAGCAGCTCGCCCGCCTCGTCCCGCAGCAACAGCGCCTGTTCCACGTCCCGTGCCGCCTCCACGGCCGCGCTCAGGGTCCGGTCGCCCAGCGGCCGGGCCGTGCGCAGGGCGCCGTAGAGCACCCCGCGCACCCGGCGGCGTACGACCACCGGCACCGCCACCACCGAGCGCAGGCCCTCGGCGGCGACGGGGAGGTCGTACTCGTGGCTGATCTGCCGGGAGACGGAGTAGTCCGTGACGGCGCACGGCCGGGACAGCGCGACGGCCTTGCCGCCCAGGCCGTTGCCGGAGGTCACCGCGAGGGCGCTGAGCGCGGCCGTCGCGGTGCCGCTCAGCTCGCTGATGCGCACCTGTCGCCGGCCGGACTCCACCAGTCCGCCGAAGGCGACCGGCAGTCCGGTGGCGCGCCGCAGCCGTACCAGCGCGCCACGGATCTCCGCCGTCTCGGCCACCTCCACCGCCACTGCGCCCACCCCTTCGCGGCCGGTTCCGTCGCGCCCACCCCCGTTCGGGGGTGGTGAGACCTGTATCACGGAGTAAACGATGGCAGAGAGCCGCCCGGCAATGGTCCGGCACCGAGGAGGACAGATGACGACGGCGACCGAGCTGTTCCGCAGCGCCCGTGATTTCCTGCTGGAACACCGTGAGGACTACGCCACCGCCTACGAGGGCTTCACCTGGCCCCGCCCCCAGTACTTCAACTGGGCGCTGGACTGGTTCGACGTCATCGCCGAGGGCAACGAGCGCACGGCGCTGCACATCGTGGAGGAGGACGGCTCCGAGGTCCGCGTCTCCTTCGCGGAGATGTCCGCCCGGTCCGACCGCGTCGCGAACTGGCTGCGCGAGCGGGGCGTCCGCGCCGAGGACCGCATCCTCGTGATGCTCGGCAACCAGGTCGAGCTGTGGGAGACCGCCCTGGCGGCGATGAAGCTGCGCGCCGTGGTCATCCCGGCCACCACCCTGCTGGGCCCGGCCGACCTGCGCGACCGCGTCGACCGCGGCCGGGTGCGGCACGTGATCGCGCGGGCCGGGGACACCGGCAAGTTCGACGACGTGCCCGGCGATTACACGCGCGTCGCGGTCGGCGGCGGCGCGGCCCCCGGCTGGCAGGCGTACGAGGACGCCTCCGCGGCCGCCGCCGGGTTCGTCCCGGACGGCCCCACCGCCGCCGACGACCCGCTGATGCTGTACTTCACCTCGGGCACGACCGCCCGCCCCAAGCTGGTCGAGCACACCCACGTGTCGTACCCCGTCGGGCACCTGGCGACCATGTACTGGATCGGCCTGAAGCCGGGTGACGTGCACCTGAACATCTCCTCGCCCGGCTGGGCCAAGCACGCCTGGTCGAACCTGTTCGCGCCGTGGAACGCCGAGGCGACCGTCTTCCTGCACAACTACACCCGGTTCGACGCGGCCCGGCTGATGGCCGAGATGGACCGGGCCGGGGTGACGACGTTCTGCGCGCCGCCGACGGTGTGGCGCATGCTCATCCAGGCCGACCTGTCCCAGCTCGCCACCCCGCCGCGCGAGGTCGTCGCGGCCGGTGAGCCGCTGAACCCGGAGGTCATCGAGCAGGTCCGCCGGGCCTGGGGCGTGACCATCCGGGACGGCTTCGGCCAGACCGAGACCGCCGTGCAGGTGTCCAACAGCCCGGGCCAGGTGCTGAAGACCGGTTCCATGGGCCGTCCCAGCCCCGGCTACCGCGTCGAACTCCTCGACCCGGTCACCGGCGCCCCCGGCGCCGACGAGGGCGAGATCGCCCTCGACCTGTCCGAACGCCCCGTCGGCCTGATGACCGGCTACCACGGCGACCCCGGCCGCACCGCCGAGGCCATGGCCGGCGGCTACTACCGCACCGGCGACATCGGCGCCCGCGACGCCGACGGCTACCTCACCTACGTGGGCCGGGCCGACGACGTGTTCAAGGCCAGCGACTACAAGATCAGTCCCTTCGAGCTGGAGAGCGCCCTGCTGGAGCACGAGGCGGTCGCCGAGGCGGCGGTCGTGCCGGCCCCCGACGAACTGCGGCTCGCGGTGCCGAAGGCGTACGTCGTCCTGGCGGCGGGCTGGGAGCCGGGCCCGGACACCGCGAAGGTCCTCTTCGAGCACTCCCGCGAGGTCCTCGCCCCCTACAAGCGCGTCCGCCGCCTGGAGTTCGGCGAGCTGCCCAAGACCGTGTCCGGCAAGATCCGCCGCATCGAGCTGCGCGAGGCCACGGCGGCCGGCTCGCGGGACGAGTACCGCGAGGAGGACTTCCGGTGACCGCGACCGCGCTGTCCTACGCCCACGGCACCAGCGAGATCCCCCTCCTCGGCGACACCATCGGCGCCAACCTCGACCGGACGATCGCCGCCCACCCCGGCCGCGAGGCCCTGGTCGACGTGCCGTCCGGACGGCGCTGGACCTACGCCGAGTTCGGCGCCGCCGTCGACGAGGTGGCGCGCGGGCTGCTGGCGAAGGGCGTCGCCAAGGGCGACCGGGTCGGCATCTGGGCGGTCAACTGCCCCGAGTGGGTCCTCGTGCAGTACGCCACCGCCCGCATCGGCGCCATCATGGTGAACGTCAATCCGGCGTACCGCGCCCACGAGCTGGAGTACGTGCTCAAGCAGTCCGGGATCAGCGTGCTCGTCGCCTCGCTCGCCCACAAGAGCAGCGACTACCGGGCGATCGTGGACGAGGTCCGCGGCCGGTGCCCCGCGCTGCGCGAGACCGTCTACATCGGCGACCGGTCCTGGGACGCGCTGACCGCGGGTGCCGCCTCGGTGCCGCGGGAGCGAGCGGCCGCGGTGGCCGCCGAGCTGAGCTGCGACGACCCGGTCAACATCCAGTACACCTCGGGCACGACCGGTTTCCCCAAGGGCGCCACCCTCTCCCACCACAACATCCTCAACAACGGCTACTGGGTGGGCCGTACGGTCGGCTACACGGAGCAGGACCGGATCTGCCTGCCCGTCCCCTTCTACCACTGCTTCGGCATGGTCATGGGAAACCTGGGCGCCACCTCCCACGGCGCCTGCATCGTCATCCCGGCCCCGTCCTTCGAGCCGGCGGCGACGCTGGAGGCGGTGCGGCAGGAGCGGTGCACGTCCCTGTACGGCGTCCCGACGATGTTCATCGCGGAGCTGAACCACCCGGACTTCGCCTCGTACGACCTCTCCTCCCTCCGCACCGGCATCATGGCGGGCTCGCCCTGTCCGGTGGAGGTGATGAAGCGGGTGGTCGCCGAGATGCACATGGAACAGGTCTCCATCTGCTACGGCATGACCGAGACGTCCCCGGTCTCCCTGCAGACCCGCATGGACGACGACCTCGAACACCGCACCGGCACCGTGGGCCGGGTGCTGCCGCACATCGAGGTGAAGGTCGTCGACCCGGTGACCGGCGTGACCGTTCCCCGCGGTGAGGCCGGCGAGCTGCGCACCCGCGGCTACAGCGTGATGCTCGGCTACTGGGACGAGCCGGAGAGGACCGCCGAGGCGATCGACCGGGGCCGCTGGATGCACACCGGGGACCTCGCGGTGATGCGCGAGGACGGCTACGTGGAGATCGTCGGCCGCATCAAGGACATGATCATCCGGGGTGGCGAGAACATCTACCCGCGCGAGGTCGAGGAGTTCCTCCACGGCCACCCGAAGATCGCGGACGTCCAGGTCGTCGGCGTACCGCACGAGCGCTACGGCGAGGAGGTCCTCGCCTGCGTCATCCCGCGCGACGCGGCCGACCCGCTCACCCCGGAGGAGCTGCGCGCCTACTGCGAGGGGCGGCTGGCCCATTACAAGGTGCCGAGCCGGGTGCGGAACATGGACGCCTTCCCGATGACCGTCTCCGGGAAGGTGCGCAAGATCGAGCTGCGGGAGACCTACGGCGACTAGGTACCGCGCGAACGGAGTTCAGCCGGCCGTGGCGTCCAGCGCCACGGCCGGCGCGTTGACGGGGCGGGCCGTGCCCGAGGGGTCGAGGACGAACAGCGCGAGCTCCAGGAGCCCGGCGCGGGCGAGGGCGTCGTCGGTGTAGCCGGCGAGGGAGAAGCACAGGCCCCGCGCGGACTCCGCCATGGCCGTCAGCCACAGGCACTCCACGTCCCGCACCGGGACCGGGACCGTCGTCGGGTCCACCCGGACCACGATCCCCGGCGCGGCCGGCCCGGTCCCGGACGGCGGCCGCCGGCCGGCGCGGCGCACGTCCCGGTGGCCGAGGCCGCGCAGGTACAGGACGGTGGCGGTGACCGCGTCGCGGGCCGTGCGGACCGGGACGGCCCGGTGGGCCGGGACCCGTGAGCCGGGCGGCCGCCCGGCGCGGCCCGCGGCCGTCCGGTCCAGCGGTACGCACAGCACCGTCCCGCACGGACAGCCCAGTTCCGGGCGCGGCCACCGGCCCTCGGTCCCGCAGGCCGTGCAGCGCACGCCGATCCACTCCTCGTCCCAGACCCGGTGGGTGACCACCGTCGGGCTCCCGCGGGGATCCAGCACCGGGGCGACGGGCGTGCCGCACGCGCACGGATAGGACGGTGCCGTGTAGCGGTGCCGGCGCCCGCAGGCGGCGCAGCACACCGAGATGGTCCCGGACATGACCCCCATCGTCCTCCGGACACCCCCGTCCTGTCCGCGTCTTGGCGATCCCGGTCTCTTGACGGCCCCCTGCCGCCCCCTTAGATTACTTCCAGATCGTAGAAATCATATTTCGCTATACGGAAAAGCTACGGAACGACTCACCGCGGGGCGCGACGGGAGTGCGAATCCGGCAGCCGGAGCAGGAGTACTCGATGGCTCGTATGACCGCTGCCCGAGCGGCAGTTGAGATCCTCAAGCGCGAGGGCGTCACCGACGCGTTCGGTGTGCCGGGCGCGGCGATCAACCCCTTCTACGCGGCGCTCAAGGCATCCGGCGGCGTCAACCACACCCTCGCCCGGCACGTCGAGGGCGCCTCGCACATGGCCGAGGGCTACACCCGCACCCACGCCGGCAACATCGGCGTCTGCATCGGCACCTCCGGGCCGGCCGGCACCGACATGATCACCGGCCTGTACTCGGCGATCGGCGACTCGATCCCGATCCTGTGCATCACCGGCCAGGCGCCGACCGCGGTGATCCACAAGGAGGACTTCCAGGCCGTCGACATCGCCTCCATCGCCAAGCCGGTGACCAAGATGGCGGTCACCGTCCTGGAGGCCGCGCAGGTCCCCGGCGTCTTCCAGCAGGCGTTCCACCTCATGCGCTCCGGCCGTCCCGGCCCGGTCCTGATCGACCTGCCGATCGACGTCCAGCTGACGGAGATCGAGTTCGACCCCGAGACCTACGAGCCGCTCCCGGTCTACAAGCCGGCCGCGTCCCGCGCCCAGATCGAGAAGGCGATCGGCATGCTCAACGCCGCCGAGCGCCCGCTGATCGTGGCCGGCGGCGGTGTCATCAACGCCGACGCCGCCGACCTCCTCGTGGAGTTCGCCGAGCTGACCGGCACCCCGGTCGTGCCGACCCTGATGGGCTGGGGCCTGCTGCCCGACGACCACGAGCTGAACGCGGGCATGGTCGGCCTGCAGACCTCGCACCGCTACGGCAACGCGACCTTCCTGGAGTCGGACTTCGTCCTCGGCATCGGCAACCGCTGGGCCAACCGCCACACCGGCAAGCTGGACGTCTACACGGCCGGGCGGAAGTTCGTCCACGTCGACGTCGAGCCCACCCAGATCGGCAAGATCTTCGCCCCGGACTACGGCATCGCCTCCGACGCCAAGGCCGCGCTGGAGCTGTTCGTCGAGGTCGCCAAGGAGCTGAAGGCGGCCGGGAAGCTGCCCGACCGCTCCGCGTGGGCCGCCTCCGCGCAGGAGCGCAAGGCGAGCCTCCAGCGCCGTACGCACTTCGACGACATCCCGATCAAGCCGCAGCGCGTCTACGAGGAGATGAACAAGGCCTTCGGCCCGGAGACCCGGTACGTCTCCACCATCGGCCTCTCCCAGATCGCCGGCGCCCAGATGCTGCACGTCTACCGGCCGCGGCACTGGATCAACTGCGGTCAGGCCGGCCCCCTCGGCTGGACCGTTCCGGCCGCGCTCGGCGTCGCCAAGGCCGACCCCGAGGCCCAGGTCGTGGCGCTCTCCGGCGACTACGACTTCCAGTTCATGATCGAGGAACTGGCCGTCGGCGCGCAGCACAAGATCCCCTACGTCCACGTCCTGGTGAACAACTCCTACCTCGGCCTGATCCGCCAGGCGCAGCGGGCGTTCGACATCGACTTCCAGGTCAAGCTGGAGTTCGAGAACATCAACTCGCCCGAGCTCGGCGTCTACGGCGTCGACCACGTCAAGGTCGCCGAGGGCCTGGGCTGCAAGGCGATCCGGGTGACCGACCCGAACGAGCTGGGCGCCGCCCTGGAGCAGGCCAAGAAGCTCGCCGCCGAGCACCAGGTGCCGGTGATCGTCGAGGCGATCCTGGAGCGCGTCACCAACATCTCCATGTCGGGCACCAACGACATCAGCAACGTCGTGGAGTTCGAGGAGCTGGCGACCGAGCCGGGGCACGCCCCGACGGCGATCCGGACGCTGAAGGTCTGACCCGTACGACCTGCACGGCCGTCGGCCGAGGGCGGTCCGTCATCCCGACGGACCGCCCTCGCGCGTGTCCGGGGCCGTTCAGTCCCCGCCGCCCCCCGAGCCGCAGCCGCCCGCAGGGTCCACGTGGTCCGCGGACCGGTCGTCCGGGACCGAGTCCTCGTACTCGTCGCGCCACCGGAGGAACCGGCCCCGGCCGAGCGGGAAGCGCACCCCCTCGGCCGGGGCGCCCGGGTCCGTCAGCCCGGCCCGCAGCGCGAAGCGCGGCAGGAGCAGGCGCAGGGCGGCATCGCCGTGCAGGGCGACCGCGAGCAGCGTGTCCTGGTCCGACAGCCCGTGCCTGGCCGCCGGCAGCGGGTACCGCTCCCGCCAGAACGCCACGCGGCGGCGGGCGCCGCGGGTCGGTCCCAGCCGGGGGTAGCGCAGCAGCCCGTCCTCCGCGAGCGGGATGCGCGCCAGGGCCAGCGCCAGGCGCACGTCCGGATGCCGGACCAGCTCGCGAACGGTGAGCGGCTCGCACAGACAGTCCAGGACGGTCCCCTCGAACGGGCCCAGCCCCTCCGGCTCCGGCCCCGTCGCGCACAGCGTCCTGCGCGGGCCGGTCTCGACGGCGCCCCGCAGGTGCAGGGCGACCACCGCCACCGTGACGGCGGCTCGCGGCCCGCCGCCGAGCAGCGCGATCTCGTGCGGCTCCCACCCGATGTCCGTGCCCCTGTCCATCGGCTCACCCCCCGTGTGCCCGGGGATGTGCCCGGCGCGGGGGGTGGTTCAAGCGTGCGGCCGCGTTCTCGGAGGAAGACTTGAGGGAAACCTCCCCGCCTTCAGCTCCCGTGGGGCTCGTGATGCTCGTGCAGTCCCGGCCAGTCGTCGGGGCCGCCGCCCTGCCACTCGACGAGGTCGCTGGTCGCGACGTCGGTCACGTACAGGTCGGCCAGCCGCAGGATCTCGGCGACGTCGTCGAGGTGCGAGGCGACCCCGAGCGTCTCCTCGCCCGAGGTGACCCGGCGGGAGCCGTCCAGGGCCGCGGGGCGGACCACGACGGGGGGATGCTCCGGTGGATGTGCCATGACTCCAGCCTGCTGCGCCCGGGGGACACCCGCACCCCGGGGCCGTGGCGGAGGCACGCGAACGCACCGGACGCGCGGAAGCACCGGACACGGAAAGGCGCCGGATGCGGGACCGTCCGCATCCGGCGCCTCTCGGCCCGGTGAGGGTTTTCTGGGTGGGGAGGGTTTTTCCGGGTGGTTCCCGTCCGACGGCGCGAGGCTGGGCGCGACAGGTCGTTCGCGCCGCCGGACGGAGTCTGTGGTGCCTGGCGGCCCTTCGGGCCGCCGGAGGCGAGTGGCTGGGACCGCGGCGGCTCACGACGGGTCCGGGTGACTCCTCCCCTCAGGTCGTAGGAGAAGTCCCGGGCCCTTCACCACCGCACTGGCTCGCAGGCCGCCGCGGTCCTCGCCCTGCCCGCGCCGGCACCGGGCGGCCACCCCTCATCCGGGCCGTTCCGATGCCTGCGCGGGCCGCCCACACGGTCTTGACCTCCCCGTCAAGTCCCGTGGGCGAGCTGGTGGGTCAGTCCTCGCGCAGGGCGCGGACCGCCTCCTCCACGCGCTTGCCGTACTCCGTGTCGGCGGCGTGGAAGTGCGCGAGGTTCTTCTCGACCACGTCATTGCGGGAGACCTGGGACAGGCCGCCGGCGATGTTCGCGATCAGGCGCTTCTTCTCGTCCTCGGACATCAGGCGGTACAGCTCACCGGCTTGGAAGAAGTCGTCGTCCTTGGTGTGCAGCGGCGCCTCGTGGGTGCCGGTGTGGCCGGAGACCGCGAGCGGCGCGGCCAGCGGGCGGCCGGTCTCGACCGGGCCGTCGTACGAGTTCGGCTCGTAGTTCTTGGCGGCGCGGCCCTGGGAGTTGGACGCCATGAAGCCGTCGCGGCCGTAGTTGTTCGCGCCGCCGGGCACGGCCTTCGGGGCGTTCACCGCGAGCTGGGTGTGGTTGACGCCCAGGCGGTAGCGGTGCGCGTCCGCGTAGGCGAACAGGCGGCCCTGGAGCATCTTGTCGGGGGAGGGGCCGATGCCCGGAACGAAGTTGTTCGGGGAGAAAGCGGCCTGCTCGACCTCGGCGAAGACGTTGTCCGGGTTGCGGTCGAGGACCAGCCGGCCCACGCGGCGCAGCGGGTAGTCGCCGTGCGGCCACACCTTGGTCACGTCGAACGGGTTGAAGCGGTAGTTCGCCGCCTCGGCCACCGGCATCAGCTGCACGTGCAGCGTCCAGGACGGGTACACGCCCCGCTCGATGGCCTGCACCAGGTCGGTCTGGTGCGAGGTCGGGTCCTCGCCCGCGAGCTTCGCGGCCTCGTCGGCGGTCAGGCAGCGGATGCCCTGGTCCGTCTTGAAGTGGTACTTGACGAAGAAGGACTCGCCCTTGGCGTTCGTCCACTGGTAGGTGTGCGAGCCGAAGCCGTCCATGTGGCGGTAGGACGCCGGGATGCCGCGGTCGCCCATCAGCCAGGTCACCTGGTGCGTGGCCTCGGGGGAGTGCGCCCAGAAGTCCCAGACGTTGTCCGGCTCCTGCCGGCCCGAGAAGGGGTCGCGCTTCTGCGAGTGGATGAAGTCGGGGAACTTGATCGGGTCCTTGATGAAGAACACCGGGGTGTTGTTGCCGACGAGGTCGTAGTTGCCCTCCTCGGTGTAGAACTTCACCGCGAAGCCGCGCGGGTCGCGGACCGCGTCCGCGCCGCCGAGCGAGTCGGCCACGGTGGAGAAGCGCAGGAAGACCTCGGTGCGCTTGCCGACGGTGCTCAGGAAGTCGGCGTGCGTGTAGTCGGTGACGTCGTCGGTCACCTCGAAGTGGCCGTAGGCGCCGGAGCCGCGGGCGTGCACGACGCGCTCCGGGATGCGCTCGCGGTTGAAGCGGGCGAGCTTCTCCAGCAGGTGCTGGTCCTGGATCAGGAGCGGGCCGCCGATGCCGGCGGAGGCGGAGTTCTGATTGTCGGCGACCGGGGCGCCGGACTCTGTCGTGAGCACGCGCTGCGACATCGGGGACCTTCCGTGCGAGGGGTCAGCGGAAAACTGTTTCCGCTTCGTGGAGCCTAGATTTGGGGTGCTGAGCACGTCAACACTTTGTTGAAGAGGGGTTTCCGGGCGGCGCCGCCGCTCGGGCGCGACAGGACAGGTGTCAGCGGCGGCGCCGCCCGGAGGTCTCGGGAGGGTGCGTCAGACCTGGGCGCCGGAGAGGCGCTCCACGGCCCGCAGCAGGGCCGAGTGGTCCAGGCCGCCGTCGCCCTGGGCGCGCAGCGAGGCGACCAGCTGGGCGACCACGGCGCCCACCGGCAGCGCGGCGCCGACGTTGCGGGCGGCGTCGGTGACGATGCCCATGTCCTTGTGGTGCAGGTCGATGCGGAAGCCCGGCTTGAAGTCGCGGGCCAGGAAGTTGTCCTTCTTCCGGGTCAGCACGGTCGAGCCGGCCAGACCGCCGTTGAGGACGTCGAGGGCGGCCTTCAGGTCCACGCCCGACTTCTCCAGGAAGACCACGGCCTCGGCGCACGCCTGGATGTTCACGGCGACGATGAGCTGGTTGGCGGCCTTCACGGTCTGGCCCGAGCCGTGCGGACCGCACAGCACGATGGTCTTGCCGAGGGCCTCCAGGATCGGCTTGGCCTCGTCGAAGTCGGCCTGCTCGCCGCCGACCATGATGGACAGGACGGCCTCGATCGCACCGGCCTCGCCACCGGAGACGGGGGCGTCCAGGACGCGGATGCCCTTGTCCTTGCCGGCCTTCGCGAGGTCCACGGAGGTCTGCGGGGTGATCGAGGACATGTCGATCAGCAGCGCGCCGGACCTCGCGTTCTCCAGGATGCCGTCGGGGCCGTAGGCGATGGCCTCGACCTGCGGCGACGCGGGCACCATGGTGATGACGACGTCGGCGTCGCGCACGGCCTCGGCGATCGAGCCGGCCGCGGTGCCGCCGGCGGCGGCCAGGCGGTCCAGCTTCTCCTGCTCCAGCGTGAAGCCCGTGACCTGGTAACCCGCCTTGATCAGGTTCTCGGACATGGGGGAGCCCATGATGCCGAGGCCGATCCAGGCGATCGTCGGGCGGGCGGGGCGGGAGGAGTCGGCGGGGTTGCTCATGATGGGTGCCTCTCGAAAAGAATCAGGGGGTGTCAGCGGGCGGCGCGGGCTTCGCGGGGCAGCCAGTCGAAGGCCTCCGCGCTCGGACGGTCGCCGGGCTTGTACTCCAGGCCGACCCAGCCCTCGTAACCGGCCTTCGCCAGCCGGTCGAGCAGCTCCTCCAGGGGGAGCGAGCCCGTGCCCGGGGCGCCGCGGCCGGGGTTGTCGGCGATCTGCACGTGGCCGGTCTTCGCGGCGTACGCGTCGATCACCTGCGGGAGGTCCTCGCCGTTCATGGACAGGTGGTAGAGGTCCATGAGGAACCTGGCGTTGCCGAGTCCCGTGGCCTCGTTGACCTTGTCGACGACCTCGATCGCGGCCGGCGCCGACACCAGCGGGTACAGCGGCGACTCGGGCTCGTTGAGCGCCTCGATCAGCAGGACCGCGCCGATCCGGTCGGCCGCGCGGGCGGCGAGGACCAGGTTCTCCAGCGCGAGCCTGTCCTGCTCGGCCGGGTCCACACCCTCGACGCGGTTGCCGTACAGGGCGTTGAGCGCCGTGCAGCCCAGCGACTTCGCGAAGTCGGCCGCCACGTCGATGTTGGCGCGGAAGCGGTCCGACTCCTCACCGGGGACCGACAGGGCGCCGCGGTCGGGGCCCGGCAGCTGCCCGGCGTAGAAGTTCAGCCCGGTGAGCTGGACGCCCGCGTCCTCGATCGCCTTCTTCAGGGCGTCGAGCTCGGACCGCTCGGGGGTGGGGGAGTCGATCCAGGGCCACCACAGCTCGACCGCGGTGAAGCCGGCCGCGGCGGCGGCCGCGGGGCGCTCCAGGAGCGGGAGTTCCGTGAAGAGGATCGACAGGTTGACGTTGAAGCGCTGGTCTGCGAATCCCATCGGGTGCCGCGCTCCCTTCCGTTGCGAGGGTCTTTCCGTATTACGGAAGTTCGTTTCTGCTTAACGGAAGATTGCCGAAGCCGGGCGGAGGTTGTCAAGAGGGGGCGGCGGAAAACGGTCACCGCGGGTTAAGTTGACCGGGTGCGATTGAGAGTGGAGTTCACGACCGAGCCCTTCGATCTCGACGAGGCGCCCGCCCACGCGGTCGTCGCCCGGGAGGTCGTCGAGGCCGCGGAGCTGGACGAGGTCGACGTCGGCCCCTTCGGCAACACCGCCGAGGGCGGCGCCGACGCGGTCCTCACCGCCGTGGACGCGCTGCTGCGCCGCTCCCTGGCGGCCGGCGCCACCCGGATCTCGCTCCAGGTCAACGTCGTCGAGGAGGGCGAGCGGTGACCGGCCCCGGCGAGGAGCCCTTCATCGCGGCCGTGAAGCCCCTGGTCGACGCCATCGGCGGCGAGATGCTCCCGCCGGACGAGGCGGGAGGGGACGACGTCGTGCTCACCTGGGAGGGCGCCGACGTCGTCGCCGTGCGCCTGCCCCAGCTCGCCGACTCCCTGGACCACATCCTCGCCGCCATGGAGCGCCGGCAGGGCAGGCCGCTGTCCGAACTGGACCGCAGGGCCAAGCAGGAGGTCGTGCGTACCCTGGAGGCACGCGGCGCCTTCTCCGTGCGGCACGGCGTCGAGACCGTCGCGAGCGCGCTGGGCGTCAGCCGCTTCACCGTCTACAACTACCTCAACCGCGAGAAGGACTCCTGACCTGGGCGGGAGCCCCGCGCGACGAGCCGCCGTCCGGTAACCGGGCGGCGGCTTTTGTTACCCCGAATTTTCAACAAAGTGTTGACGCGTTGTTTCCAAGGGCGTTAGCTATCGGCACGCCCGTTCAGCACAAGGCCACGGAGGCTCCCGTGACGTCCACTTCCGCGTCGGGCCTGGCCCGTTTCAACGCTCTCGAGGAGACCGCGGCGCTCGCGGAACTCCACGAGGCGTGTGCCTCCACGGCGTGGGCCCGGCAACTGATCACCGCCCGTCCCTTCACCACCCCCGAGGACCTCTACGCCGCGTCCGACGCCGCCATGGCCGGGCTGACCGCGGCGGACCTCGGGGAGGCGATGGCCGGGCACCCGCCGATCGGCCGCCCCAAGCCCGGCGATCCCACCTCCTCCCGCGAGCAGGCGGGGATGGCCGGCGCCTCCGCCGAACTCAAGGCGGAGATGCTCGAACTGAACCTGGCCTACCAGGAGAAGTTCGGCCACGTGTTCCTCATCTGCGCCACCGGCCGGACCGGCGAGCAGATGCGGGACGCGGTCAAGGAGCGGATCGGCAACTCGCCCGAACAGGAACGGGAGATCGTCCGCACCGAACTGGGGAAGATCAACCGTATCCGGCTGGCCCGGCTGCTCGACGCCGCCTGACCCGCCGCAAGCCGACCGACGTCGCTGCACACCGCAAGAGGACATCGCATGAGCACCGATACCACCGCTTCCGTGTCCACGCACATCCTGGACACCAGCGTCGGCCGCCCCGCCGAGGGCGTCGCCGTCCACCTCTCCGCCCGCGGCGGATCCGAGGCGGACTGGCAGGCGCTCGGCGGCTCCGCGACCGACGCGGACGGGCGGTGCAAGGACCTGCCGGCACTGCCGGAGGGCACCACACACGTACGGCTCGACTTCGACACCGAGACGTACTTCGCCAAGAAACAAGCCGCGGCCCAGCAGGACGCCCCCGCGCTCCGGGACAGCGAGAACGGCCGGCCCGTGTTCTTCCCCGAGGTCACCATCACCTTCGCGGTGGTGCCCGGCGAGCACTACCACGTTCCGCTGCTGCTCAACCCGTTCGGCTACTCCGTTTACCGAGGGAGCTGACCGACACATGACCCGTTTCGTCCTGGGACAGAACCAGTACGGCAAGGCAGAGAACCGCGTTGTCAAGATCACGCGTGACGGCGACACGCACCACATCAAGGACCTGAACGTCTCCGTCGCCCTCTCCGGCGACATGGAGGAGGTCCACCGCAGCGGTTCGAACGCGAACGTCCTGCCCACCGACACCACCAAGAACACGGTGTACGCCTTCGCCAAGGAGCACGGGATCGAGAGCGCCGAGGACTTCGGCGTCAAGCTCGCCCGCCACTTCGTGGACAACACCGAGTCCATCACCCGGGCCCGCATCCGCGTCGAGGAGTACGGCTGGGAGCGGATCGAGACCTCGAAGGGCGGCGCCCGCTTCGTCGGCTCCGACGAGATCGCCCACTCCTTCGTCCGCAAGGGCCAGGAGACCCGCGTCGCGCAGATCACCTACGACGGCCACGGCATCCAGGTGCTCTCCGGGTTCAAGGACCTGACCGTCCTGAACACGACCAACTCCGAGTTCTGGGGCTACCTGAAGGACAAGTACACCACCCTCAAGGAGGACTACGACCGTATCCTCGCCACCACCGTCTCCACCTGGTGGCGGCACAACTGGGACGGCATCGACTCGCACGCTCCCGACTGGGAGCGCTCGTACAACGGGGTGCGCAAGCACGCGCTCCAGGCGTTCGCCGAGACCTACTCGTACTCGCTCCAGCAGACCCTCTTCGAGATGGGTGTGCGGGTGCTGAACTCCCGCGACGAGGTCGACGAGATCCGCTTCTCGATGCCGAACAAGCACCACTTCCGCTCGGACCTGTCGCCCTTCGGGATCGACAACGAGGCCAAGGACGGCGCCGTCTACTACGCCGCCGACCGCCCCTACGGCCTGATCGAGGCCACCATCCTGCGCGACGGCGCCGAGCAACTCATCCCGGTCGACATGACCAACCTCTGACGCGGGAAGCGCGCCCCCGGCCGGGCATCCGGACCCGGGGGCGCGCCACACCGGAGGGAACAACATGGCACTGCCTGCGAAAGGGCCGGTCACGGGCCCGAGTTCCACCCCGCCGGAGCACATCGAGGACGCCGTCACGTCCGTGCACCCGGTGGACGAGAAGCTCCACCCCTCGCGGCTCGTCCCCGCCGCGCTTCAGCACATCGCCGCCATGTACGCGGGCGTTGTCACTCCTCCGCTCATCATCGGCCAGGCCTGCGGACTCGACCTCGAGGCACGCACCCGGCTGATCGCCGCCTCGCTGCTCATCGCCGGCGTGGCGACGCTGCTGCAGACCCTCGGCGTCAAGGGCTTGGTCGGCAACCGGCTGCCCTTCGTCAACGCCGCCTCGTCGGCCGGCATCGCCCCGATCCTCGCCATCGCCGAGACCAACGACAAGAGTGACCAACTCCCCGCCATCTACGGCGCGGTGATGGTCGCGGGCGTCTTCTGCCTCGCCGTCGGCCCCTTCTTCGGGCGGCTGCTCAGGTTCTTCCCGCCCCTGGTCACCGGTGTGGTCATCACCCTGATCGGCGTCACGCTGATGCCGGTCCCGGTCGGCTGGGCCCAGGGCGGCGACAAGGACGCCGCCGACTTCGGCGCCATGCACAACCTCGCGCTCGCCGCCTTCACCCTCGGCGTCATCCTCGTGATGCAGCGCTTCGGCAAGGGCTTCTTCAAGCAAGTCGCTCTGCTCTTCGGCCTGTTGATCGGCACCCTGGCCGCCATCCCCTTCGGCATGGCCGACTTCAGCGCCCTGAGGACCGCACCGGTCGCCGCGCTGCCGACGCCCTTCGCCTTCGGCGCCCCCGAGTTCCAGCCCGCGGCCATCCTGTCGCTGTGCATCGTGATGCTGGTCCTGATGACCGAGTCCAGCGCCGGCATGCTCGCCCTCGGCGAGATCTGCGACCGCCGCGCCGACGCCAAGATCATCACCCGCGGCCTGCGCACCGACGGCCTCGCCACCCTGCTCGGCCCCGTCTTCGGCGGCTTCCCCACCTCCGCCTTCGCCCAGAACGTCGGCGTCGTCTCCCTGACCCGGGTCCGCAGCCGCTACGTCGTCGCCGTCGCCGGCGCCACCCTGCTGGTCCTGGGCGCCTTCCCGGTCCTCGGCGCGGTCGTCTCCCTGGTCCCCATGCCGGTCCTCGGCGGCGCGGGCATCGTCCTCTTCGGCTCCATCGCCGTCAGCGGCATCCGCACGCTGTCCGAGGCCGGACTGGACGACAGCTCCAACATCATCCTGGTCGCCGTGGCGCTCGGCGCGGGCATCATCCCGCTGGCCGCCCCGACCTTCTACGCCGACTTCCCGGCCTGGGCGCAGACCGTGCTCGGCTCCGGCATCAGCGCCGGCGCGCTCGTCGCGGTCGTCCTCAACCTGTTCTTCCACCACCTCGGCACCCGGAGCGGCAGTACGGTTCCGGCACTCAAATCCTCCTAGGGTCCTGCCGTGCCCCCCTCGTGGGTACCCACCCCGCCCACGGGCCGCACCGAAAGACAAGGAAGAAGCATGGCAGCAGCATCGCCGGCCGAGCGCACGGTCATCGAGAACTGCGCGGTCGCCACCGTGGACGCGCACGACACCGAGTACGCCCGCGGCCACGTGGTGATCGCCGGCAACCGGATCGAGTCCGTCGGCGCGGGACGGGCACCCGAGGGCCTGGAGAACGTGGTCCACCGGATCGACGCGACCGGTCACCTGGTCACGCCCGGTCTGATCAACACCCACCACCACTTCTACCAGTGGATCACCCGGGGCCTGGCCACCGACCACAACCTGTTCGACTGGCTGGTCGCGCTGTACCCGACCTGGGCGCGCATCGACGAGCCGATGGTGTACGCGGCGGCCCAGGGCTCGCTCGCGATGATGGCCCGCGGCGGCGTCACCACCGCCACGGACCACCACTACGTCTTCCCGCGGGGCTCCGGCGACCTGTCCGGCGCGATCATCCGCGCCGCCCGCGAGACGGGCGTCCGCTTCACCCTCGCCCGCGGCTCCATGGACCGCGGCGAGTCGGACGGCGGGCTGCCGCCGGACTTCGCGGTGGAGAGCCTGGACGACGCGCTCGCCGCCACCGAGGCCACCGTCGAGGAGCACCACGACGCCTCCTTCGACGCGATGACCCAGGTCGCCGTCGCGCCCTGCTCGCCCTTCTCCGTCTCCACCGAACTGATGCGGCAGGGCGCCGAGCTGGCCCGCCGGCTCGGCGTGCGGCTGCACACCCACGGTTCGGAGACCGTGGAGGAGGAGAAGTTCTGCCACGAGCTGTTCGGCATGGGCCCGACCGACTACTTCGAGTCGACGGGCTGGCTCGGCGAGGACGTGTGGATGGCGCACTGCGTCCACATGAACGACTCCGACATCGCCGCCTTCGCCCGCACGGGAACCGGCGTCGCCCACTGCCCGTCCTCCAACGCGCGCCTCGCCGCCGGCATCGCCCGCGTCCCCGACATGCTCGCCGCCGGCGTTCCCGTCGGCCTCGGCGTCGACGGCACCGCCTCCAACGAGTCGGGCGAACTCCACACCGAGCTGCGCAACGCCCTGCTCGTCAACCGCCTCGGCGCCCACCGCGAGGGCGCGCTGAACGCCCGCAAGGCGCTGCGCCTGGGCACCTACGGCGGCGCCCAGGTCCTGGGCCGCGCCGCCGAGACCGGCTCCCTGGAGGCGGGCAAGCTCGCCGACCTGGTGCTGTGGCGGATGGACACCCTGGCCCACTCCTCGATCGCCGACCCGGTGACCGCCCTGGTCCTCGGCGCCGCCGCCCCGGTCACGGCGTCGTTCGTGAACGGCCGCCGGATCGTCGAGGACGGCAGGCTGCTCACCGTCGACGAGGACGCCGTCGCCCGCTCCACGCGGGACGAGGCGCGCCGACTGGCCAGGATCGCCGCACAGGGCTGAACGCCGTACGGCCGAACACCACATGATCTCCGGCGGGAGGGACGGCTCCCGCCGGTAGCCGTGGACCCGAGCGGGGTCCACGGTGGCCGTCTCCGGGGTGCGCGCACCCGCGCGCACCCCGGAACGGTGCCGTTCTCCCCGAACGGGCCGTCCCGGTCCCGCACGACCACCCGCACCACCTCCCTGACACCCACGTCAGAGTCGACGTGTACCCGACCGGAGGAACGCCGCCGTGGCCGACCACCCTGTTGACGAGAAACTCCCGCCGCTCAAGATGGCGACGACCGGCCTGCAGCACGTGGCCGCCATGTACGCCGGGGTCGTCGCCCCGCCCCTGATCGTCGGCGCGGCCATCGGCCTGAGCGCCACCGAGCTCACCTTCCTCACCGGCGCCTGCCTGTTCACCGCGGGCCTCGCCACCTTCCTCCAGACCCTCGGGATCTGGAAGATCGGAGCCCGCCTCCCCTTCGTCAACGGCGTCACCTTCGCCGGTGTCGCCCCCATGACCGCCGTCGTCGCCTCCACCGAGGACAAGTCCGACGCCCTGCCGATCATCTTCGGCGCGGTCATCGTCGCCGGCCTGCTCGGCTTCCTGGCCGCACCCGTCTTCTGCAAGGCGATCCGCTTCTTCCCGCCGGTCGTCACCGGCACCGTGATCACCCTCATCGGCATTTCCCTGCTCCCGGTCGCCTTCGGCTGGGCACAGGGCCCCAGTCCCACGGCCGACGACTACGGCTCGTCGACCAACCTGGGCCTGGCGGCGATCACGCTCGTCATCGTCCTGCTCCTGCGCCGCTTCACCCGGGGCTTCGTGAAGCAGATCGCGGTGCTGCTCGGCCTGGTCGCGGGCACGCTCATCGCCATCCCGTTCGGCGTCACGGACTTCGGGCCGGTCGCCGACGCGGACGTCGTCGGCTTCCCGACGCCGTTCCACTTCGGCGCCCCGCAGTTCCAGGTCGCCGCGATCCTGTCCATGTGCGTGGTGATGGTGGTCTCGATGACCGAGTCCACCGCCGACATGCTCGCCCTCGGTGAGATCGTCGAGCGTCCGGCGGACGAGAAGACCATCGCGGCCGGCCTGCGCGCCGACACCCTCGGCTCGGCACTCAGCCCGGTCTTCAACGGCTTCATGTGCAGCGCCTTCGCGCAGAACATCGGCCTCGTCGCGATGACGAAGATCCGCAGCCGCTTCGTGGTGGCCGCGGGCGGCGGCTTCCTGGTCCTGATGGGCCTGTGCCCGATGGCCGCCTCGCTGATCGCCGTCGTCCCCCGCCCGGTGCTCGGCGGCGCCGGCGTCGTGCTGTTCGGCTCGGTCGCGGCCAGCGGCATCCAGACCCTGGTCCGGGCGAGCCTGGACAAGGACAACAACGTCCTGATCGTGGCGGTCTCCCTGGCCGTCGGCATCATCCCGATCGCGGCGCCGGAGTTCTACCACTCCTTCCCGGAGAACGCGAAGATCATCCTGGACTCGGGCATCTCGACGGGCTGTATGGCCGCCGTCCTGCTCAACCTGGTCTTCAACCACATCGGCGGCAAGGGCCGGGACGCGGAGGACGTGACCCACCCGATGGAGGCGGGGGAGGAGATCAGCGAAACGTCCCGCACCGCCGTCGCGCAGTGACGACGGGGCCCGGGACGCCCGGGGCATTACAGCGGGCCGGCGCCCGGAGAAGGGCGCCGGCCCGCACACCTTCGTGCCGGGCGGGGGCGTCGGCTACGGCCCGAACAGCTCCGGCTCCGCCGCCAGTTCCTCGAACCGCTGCCGCGGATCGGCCACCAGCCTGCGCTCGCGCAGGTCCATGAGCCCGCCGACCGCATCGATCTCCGCCGCCACGGTGCCGTCGGCCTTGCGGACGGTCTGCCGGATCCGGAACGTCTTCCCCTCGCCCCACTCGAAGGCGCACGTCACCTCGACCTCGTCACCGGCGAGCAGCTCCCGCCGGAAGCGGATGGTCGTCTCCAGCGCCACCGGCCCGATCCCCCGGGCCACCAGATCGGTCTGCCGCACACCGGCCGCCCGGAGCAGCGACCAACGGGCGTGCTCGGCGTAGTTGAGGTACACGGCCTGGTTCAGATGCCCCTGCGTGTCCGTCTCGTACCCGCGGACGGTCACCGGAACGGAAAACGGCTCGCTCACCACCACTGCCTCTCCTCGTGGACGTACCGACCGACCGATCCTGACACGGGCGAGCGTCACACCTTGCGCGGGGAGGCCAGCAGATAACGGGCCCGGGTGCGCGGCTCGGTGTGCTCCCCGACCTGCCAGCCCGCCGCCTCCAGCGTCGCCGCGCAGGCTCCCAGCGCCGTGCCGTCGGCCGCGTGCACGGCGACCGCCTCCGGCTGCGGCGTCGCGCGCACCCGGTACCCGTCGTCGCCGGCCGGGCCCGCGGGGCGGTGCCCGGCGGCCTCGAGCGCGAGCGCGGCGGCCCGCACGAGATGCGCCCGCTCCCATCCGCACGGCCGGTCCACGGCACCGTCCGGACGGGTCATCCGGCGCAGTTCCAGCAGTCCCTCCCAGGCCCCGCGCACCTCCCGCAGCCGCGCCGGCCCGGCCTCGTCCGGCACGCTCTCCTCACCACCGACCCGCGCGGCGAACACGCCGTCGGCGGTGGCGGAAGCGGCGGGCCCCGCGGCCCGGGCCGCCTCCGGCGCCGTCCCGGACTCGTCGGGGGTCTCCCGTGTCCGGTGCCCGGCCGGTGTCAGGAAGCAGTCGTGCGGAGGCCGCGGATGCCGGAAGGCCAGCCCCCGCTTCACCAGCGCCGCGAGCTGCGCCTCCGTCCCCCGCAACCGTCCGGTGACGGGATCGGCGGCGTCGACGACACGCCGCTGCGCGGCGGTGAGCGGCCGTACCACGGCGTCCCCCTTCCTCACCGGTCCCTCGCCGGTCGACACCGTCGAAGACTACGACGGGGGTCTGACATTCCACGCGGCGATCACCGGCCGCCCGTGCTCGGTGCCCAGCCGGCACAGCGTCCCCGTCCCCAGCTGGAACAGCGCTCCGTGGGACGGCGGAAGCCCCAGGTGCCGTGCGGTGAGCACCCGCAGGAAGTGCCCGTGCGCCACCAGCACCACGCACCCCTCGGTGTCGGCGAACGCGGCCTCCACCGTGGCCAGCACCCGGTCGGCCCGCTCGCCGACCTGCTCCGGCGTCTCCCCGGGACGCCCGGGCGGCCCGGGCGCGACCCCGTCCGTGAACAGGAACCAGTCGGGCCGGGTCCGCTGGATCTCGACCGTCGTGACGCCCTCGTACCCGCCGTAGTCCCACTCGTGCAGGTCGGCGTCGACGCGGGGCGCGTGCAGCCCGATCAGCTCGGCCGTCTCCCGCGCCCGCTGGGACGGGCTGACGAACGAGGCCCCGATCCGGTGCGACCGGATCAACGGCACCAGGCGCCGGGCCTGCTCCCGCCCGTTCTCGGTCAACGGGACGTCCGTCAGCCCGGTGTGCCGTCCGGACCGCGACCACTCGGTCTCACCGTGCCGGACCAGAAAAAGATCACCCATACCCCCAGGCTACGGGCCGTTCCCCGGAGTCCGCCGCGCGGTGACCGCCGCGGACGCGGGCTACGCCCGGCCGGCGACGCGGGAGACGGCGAACACGCCCCGGACGCGGGTGCCGTCCTGGGCCTGCCAGGAGCCGGTGACGCGGCCGGCGGTCCCCGGCCGCGCGGGGGAGGGGCCGTCCGGGGCGGGCCGCAGGACCCGGTGCAGGCGCAGGGCCGCTCCGTGCGGTGCGGTCAGCTCGGTGCCGTCCCGGTCCTCCGCGACGGTGAAGTGCGCGAAGTCGCCCAGGAGGGGGTCCTCGCCGCCGTGGGAGACGGCGACGTCCCGGTCGGGCGTGTCGCTGACGTCCTGGGACTGGGCCTGGGCCCGCCCCTCGGCGAGGGCCGCGAACCGCTCGACCAGCACGGGGTCGTGGCAGCCGTCGTAGACCCAGCGCTTCCCCAGCACGCCGTGCTCCGTGGTGCCGACGAGCGCGTCCTCCGCCCCGTCGAGCGGGGCGCTCCGATAGGTGAGCGGCACCAGGTAGGCGGCCGGGCGGGACCCGGAGGCGTCGGTGACCACGATGAACTCGATCCCCACCTCGCCCTGCGGATCGTCCAGCCGGAAGCCGCCGGCCCTGGCCAAGGAGGGTTCCGCCGCCCCGCCGCGGTACCACGGCCGGGAAGGCAGCCAGGAGGCGAGCAGTTCCAGCTTGGTCGGCCGGAGCGTGGTGCGGTGGATGACGGACACGTCGAAGGTCCTTCCGTCGGAGTCGGTGCGATCACTTTCACCTTCGCACCCGGGCGGTGCCGGAGGAGGACTTTCCCGCCATGCCGCCGGACTTCGCGCACCGGCCGGCGGGCCGGGTCGCGGCGGGGCGGCCACCGGGCACGCCCGAACGGCTCACCGGCACGGCCGTCACGCGCGCGCCGCGGCCCGCAGGACCGACCCGGCCAGACGGCCGTTCTCCGGGGACGCGCCCTGACCCGACGGGAACGCGAAGCGGCGGCGCGTGTAGGCGTACGCCACCCCGCTCGCCGGGTCCGCGAAGGCGAGCGATCCGGTGGCCCCGCTGTGCCCGAAGGAGTTCTCGCCGAGGAACGGGTACTGCTCGGCGAGGTACTCGAAGCCGAGGCCGAAGTGGTTCTCCTGGCCGGTCACCAGGTCCGTGCCGGGCGTGCGCAGCCCGGCGAACTCGGCGACCGTCGCGGAGGTGAGCAGCGGTCCCCCGCCGTCGACCGCGCCGATCGCGGCCGCGTACATGCCGGCCACGCCCCGCGCGCTGCCCACACCGCCGGAGGAGGTGGGGCCGAGCGCCCGCACCGTGCGGGTGTTGGCGAAGTCGACCAGATCGGTGGTCTGCGGGGCGTGGACGTTGAAGGCGACGCCCCGGAGGCTGTCGGGCGCCGCCGCCCGGGCCGCCAGCGCCTCCGTCTCCTCCGGGGTGGGCACCAACGGCAGCACCTCCCGCCACCGCGGCTCCAGTTCCTCCGGGAAGCCCACGTAGAAGTCCAGACCGTACGGTGCGCGCACCCGCTCCTCGTACAGCTCGGCGATGGTCCGCCCGGTCGCCCGCCGCACCACCTCCCCGGTGAGCGCGCCGATGACGAACGCGTGGTAGCCGTACCCCGTCCCCGGCTCCCACCACGGCTTCTGCCCCGCCAGCCGCGCGGCCATCGCCCGGTCGTCGGCCAGCTCCGCGGCGGTGAACCCGCCGTCCGCGCCGATGAGTCCCGCCCGGTGCGTGATCAGCTCGCGCAGCGTCACCCGCCCCTTGCCCTCGACCGCGAACTCGGGCCAGTAGTGCGCCACTTCGCGGTCGAGGTCGAGCGCCCCCTCCTGCACCAGCAACGCCACGACCAGGTGCGCGGCCCCCTTGGTGATGGAGAACAGGCTGGTCACCGTGTCCCCGTCGACCCCTTCCCCGGCCCACAGGTCCACCACCCGCCGTCCGCGCCGGTACACGGCCAACTGCGCCCCGGGATCGTCCCGTTCACCCTCGAGGAACGCGGCGAACTCCTCCCGGACGCCTTCGAACCCGTCGGCCACCGTTCCGTGCACCTGCTGCGTCATGCCCTGCCCCCAAGTCGGCGATCCGGTACGGGGATCACCAACCCGCGGGGGCCGCCGGACATTCCCCCGGGACCTCGAGGCGCGCCTACTGGCGGTATCCGCTCAGGAACCGGCCGATCCGGCCGATCGCCGCCTCCAGGTCGTCCGCGTGGGGGAGGGTGAGGATGCGGAAGTGGTCGGGGGAGGGCCAGTTGAAGCCGGTGCCCTGGACCACCTGGATCTTCTCGCGCAGCAGCAGGTCCAGGACGAACTTCTCGTCGTCGTGGACCGGGTGCACCTTCGGGTCGATGCGCGGGAAGGCGTACAGCGCGCCCTTGGGCTTGACGCAGGAGACGCCGGGGATCTCGTTGAGCTTCTCCCAGGCCACGTCGCGCTGTTCGCGCAGCCGTCCGCCCGGGGCGGTCAGCTCGCGGATGGACTGGCGGCCGCCGAGCGCGGCCTGGATGGCGTACTGGGCGGGCGCGTTGGCGCACAGACGCATGGAGGCCAGCATGGTCAGGCCCTCCAGGTAGTCCTTCGCGTGCTGCCTGGGGCCCGTGACGACCAGCCAGCCGGAGCGGAAGCCCGCCACCCGGTACGTCTTGGACAGGCCGCAGAAGGTGAGGACCACCAGGTCGGGGGCGAGGGCGGCGGCCGAGTGGTGGACGGCGTCGTCGTAGAGGATCTGGTCGTAGATCTCGTCGGCGAAGACCATCAGTCCGTGGCGGCGGGCGAGGTCGAGGATGCCCTCGACGATCTCCTTCGGGTAGACGGCGCCGGTCGGGTTGTTCGGGTTGATGACGACGACCGCCTTGGTGCGGTCGGTGATCTTCGACTCCATGTCGGCCAGGTCGGGGTACCACTCGGCCTGCTCGTCGCACAGGTAGTGGACCGCCTTGCCGCCGGCGAGGGTCGTCACCGCCGTCCACAGGGGGAAGTCGGGGGCGGGGATCAGGACCTCGTCGCCGTCCTCCAGCAGGGCCTGTACGGCCATGGAGACCAGTTCGGAGACGCCGTTGCCGAGGAACACGTCGTCCACGCCGACCTCCAGGCCGAGGGCCTGGTAGCGCTGGGCGACGGCGCGGCGGGCGGAGAGGACGCCGCGCGAGTCGGTGTAGCCGTGCGCCCGCGGCAGCATCCGGATCATGTCCTGGAGGATCTCCTCCGGCGCCTCGAAACCGAAGAGGGCCGGGTTGCCGGTGTTCAGGCGCAGCACGCTGTGCCCCGCCGCCTCCAGCGCGTCGGCGTGCTCGATCACCGGGCCGCGGATCTCGTAACAGACCTCGCTGAGCTTGTTCGACTGCCGGAACTCCATGCGCGGCTTCCCCTCCGGTATCTGGTGTTGCTTGGTTTTACCAAGTGGGAGCTTGGAAAGTCCAACAACATGTCTACACTGCGTCGCATGTCACCTCGCCGAAGCTACGACCAGTACTGTTCCGCCGCCCGCGCGCTCGACACCGTCGGCGACCGCTGGACCCTGCTGATCGTCCGCGAGCTCCTCGCCGGACCGCGGCGCTACACCGACCTGCACGCCGACCTGCCCGGCGTCAGCACGGACGTACTGGCCTCGCGGCTGAAGGACATGGAGCGCGAGGGGCTCACGACCCGGCGCCGGCTGCCGCCGCCCGGCGCGGCGTACGTCTACGAACTCACGCCCCGGGGGCGCGCGTTGCTGCCCGTCCTGGAGGCGCTCGGGGCGTGGGGCGCCGGTGAGCTGGGGGAGCGCCGGCCCACGGACGCGGTGCGGGCCCACTGGTTCGCGCTGCCCCTGCTGCGGGCCCTGCGGGCGGCGGGAGCGGCGGAGGGGACCGTCGAGGTCCGGCTGGAGGAAGGCGACTTCCACCTGTACGCCGGCGCGGACGAGGGCCCGGTGTACGGTGACGGGCCCGCGCCCGGGGAGCCCGACGCCCGGCTGGTGCTGGACGCCGGCACGTGCGCGGCCCTCAGCCGCGGGGAGCTGGACCTGCGGGACGCGGTGCGGGACGGGCGCGTCGGGGTGACCGGCGACGGCGCGGCGGCCAAGGCGCTCGGCGGGGCCGCTTGAAACGGCAGGAGGCCCGTCCCCCGGGGGGGACGGGCCTCCTGACCGGTGCTCAGGCGCCCGGCGGCACCCGCGACGGGCGTCCGGAACCCCGCGTCAGCGCGTACCCGCCGATGCCCGCCAGCGCCGCCAGCACGGCACCGATGCCGGTCCACACCCACCGGTCGGACCACCAGCCCGACGCCCAGCCGTCCTCGGGCTCGATCGCGGACAGCACGGCGCCCCGCCCGGAGTCCTCGTCCCGCCCGGACGTCATCGCGGTGCCCGGCACCAGCGGCTCGGCCAGCGAGCCGTCGACGGCGGCCGCTCCGCCCATGTCCCTGGAGTCGACCCGGATCTCGGCGCCGACCGGTATGCCGAGGTCGGGCGTCGGCAGGTCCACCGCCGTCAGCCGGACGTAGTAGGTGCCCGGCAGCGGGTCGTTCGCCCACGGCTCGGACCAGGCGCGGACCGTGCGCAGCACGCACGCCAGCTCCACGGAGGGCGCGCCCTCGGCCGCCGTGCGGGTCTGCGCGCCCCACTGGCAGGCCTGGCGGCGGCGCAGGCCGTCGTACACGTCGATCCGCCAGGTCTCGGCGGCGTGCGTCCCGGGCAGCTTCACCGTGGCCCGCACGGTCGGCCGCTGCTGCGCGTCCGCCGGGAACGACCAGTACAGGTAGTCGCCCGCGGAGGCGTTCGCCGTGGCCCGCTGCCCCTGCTCGATCTCCGTCGCCGTACGGAAGGACGTGCCCGCCGCGGTCGGCGCGCCGCCCTTCTCCGACGGGCTCGCGGAGGGCGAGGAGTCGGCCGCCGCGGGTGCCGCGGCGAGGCCGGCCAGCAGCACGGCGGCACTCAACGCTCGGGTGATACGCATCAGTTGGTCCTCCAGACCGCGAACCGCCAGCGCGACAGCCAGCCCCACAGCAGACCGGCGAGGAAACCGACGAGCACCAGCACGCCCAGCAGCCACCAGCCGCGCCCGAGGCCGAACGCGGCCACGTCGTCGGCCTGGCTCGGACCGTCCACGACGTCGACCGTCAGCTCCAGCGGCAGACCGGGGGTGGTCTTCACGCCGGACGCGACGGAGAAGGAGTTGGTGACCTGGAGGCAGACGGTCTCCGCGGCCGGCTTGTCCGCGTCCGCGTCGTCGCTCTCCGGCTTCGGGTAGCGCAGACCGGTCGAGATCACGTCCGTACGGCCGTTGTCCGCGGCCTCGCCGCGCACGATCTCCCGGCCGTGCACCGTGACCGCCCGCAGCAGCACGCCGTAGGACGGGTTCACGGCCCGGTCGGCGGACACGCTCACGGAGGCGCGCAGCTCCTCGCCGGGCAGCACGTCCACCCGGTACCAGCGCTGCTTGCCGAACTCCTCGCGGTCGGTGTACAGCCCCGACTTCAGCGTCGGCGCCTTCGCGCACGCGTCCGCGCCCCCGACGGCGACCGGCGTCACCACCGGGTCGGCCGCGCGGTCGACCAACTGGTTCACCTTGTCGGTGAGTTCGTCGGTGTGCTCCACGGAGGTGTAGGTGCCGCCGGTGGCCTCGGCGATGCAGCTGAGCTGCTGCCGCATCTTGGTGTTGGGGACCAGGCCGAGGGTGTCGATGGTCAGCCCGATGCCCTTGGCGGCGATCTCCCGGGCCACCTCGCACGGGTCGAGCGGGGCGCAGGTGTCCTCGCCGTCGCTGATCAGCACGATCCGCTTGGAACCGTTCCCGCCGTCGAGGTCGTCGGCCGCCTCGAGCAGTGCGGGTCCGATCGGCGTCCAGCCGGTGGGCGACAGGGTCGCCACCGCCGTCTTGGCCTCGGTGCGGTCCAGCGGGCCCACCGGGTAGAGCTGCGCGGTGTCCTTGCAGCCCGTCCTGCGGTCGTCGCCGGGGTAGTCGGCGCCGAGGGTCCGGATGCCCAGCCGCACCTCCTCGGGCGTCGCGTCGAGCACCTCGTTGAACGCCTGCTTCGCCGCGGCCATCCGCGTGCCGCCGTCGATGTCCCGGGTGCGCATCGAACCGCTGACGTCGAGCACGAGGTCGACCTTCGGCGCGTCCTCGCCCGTGGGTTCACCGGCGGCAGCACCGGCCGGCAGGGCGATCCCGGCCGTCAGCGCGGCGAGCAGGGCGCACACGCCCGCCGCCAGCCGTTTTCTTGTGATCATCGGCGGATCCTATTGACCGGGACTGCCGTGATCCAAAACGAGACCCCCGTGGACGCCGCGACGTCACCACGAACGCAGGGGATTGGGCAGATCCGTCCACACGTCCCCGCCGGCCCCCGGCGACATGCGCATCAGCGTCAGCGCCTTCACCGGCAGCGGCTCCTCGCGCAGCGCCACCAGGTCCGGCGTGCGCGGCAGTTCGCCGAGGACCGGCTCCAGGGCCGCGCCCAGCGCCGCCCCCGACCCCGCCGTGCCGGCGAGGGCACCGGCGACCAGCGAGCCGAACAGCTTGCGGCGCAGGGCCGCCGGATCGTCGGTGAGCATGCGCGCGGGCAGGTCCGGGACCGGCACGCCGTGCCGGGCGAGGCGGGCCGGGCTGACGCGGATGTCGGCCAGGTCGCGGTAGACCAGGCGCAGCGGCTCGCCCGACGCCGAGAGCACCACGAGCAGGTTCTGGCCGTGCGCCTCCAGCGCCACGCCCAGTCCGAGCAGACCCAGTCCGACGGTGAGGCACAGGCGAGCGAAGCCGGCCAGCCACGCGGGGGACCGGGGCAGCCCGGTGGTCGCCAGCGCCGCCACCGGCACGACGTGCTCGCCGGGGGCCGCGTACGCCCGGGGCGGCTCGCGCAGGACGGCGGCCAGGTCGGGGGAGTGCGCGGTGGCCGCGCCCAGGGTGCGGGTGACGTCCAGCAGCCCGTCCGTGCGCGCCGCCAGCGCCTGGCCGAAGACCGACAGGGTGTCCGACGCGGCGACCGAGGCGACGGAGATGTCCCGCACCGAGGACGTCAGCCGTGTGCTCAGCGCGGTCTTCACGTGCGGGCCACCGGGCACGGCGAGCGTGCGCAGGGACATCAGCGGATGCGCGGCCAGCGCCGTCCCCCCGCCCGTCCGCTCCAGCACGTGCGCCGCCTGCCAGGGGTGCACCGGCAGCAGCAACCGCCCCTCGTCCCGGAACTCCCGCGGCCAGGCGCCCGTCACCAGGCACTCCGCCGCCGGGACCGGCACCAGTTCCAGCTCCACGACCGGTCCGTGCTCGGGCCCGTAGGCGAGCTGTTCGGCCACCGAGAACCCGGGCCGCGAACGGCAGTTGGGATGGAACGGGTGGCCGTCGACCACCCGCTGCTCCCAGCCCCGGTCACTGTCCGGCCACTCGTCCGGGTGATTCTCCCGGCCCGTTCGCGACAGCGCCAACGACGCGGCGCTGTGACCGAGTTCGGCGGCGAAGCCCGCGCAGTGCGGTACGGCGAGATCCGTCATCAGCCGCGCGGGATCGTCGTACGGCGTCCCGTCGAGCCGTACGGCCGTGACGTACGCGGACGTGCGGTACGGATCCGCGGCCGGACCGCACAGCCGGCGCCCGTCCGCGAGGCGCAGCACGAGCCCGTCCCGCACGGACCTGCGGCCGGTGATCCACGGCAGCGGCTCGTGCGCGAGCGCCCGCCACAGCCGGGTCAGCACGGCCGCGCGGGCACCGGGCAGCCCGGCCGTGTACCGGGGGAGGAGACCGGGCCGGACGGCGGCCAGTTCACCGGCGATCTCGGCCTCGGCGGCGGCGGGACGGTGCACGGGCGGACTCCTCGGGTACGGGGCGGGAACGGGTCGAGTACGCGCGGGACGTCACGACGAAGGGACCACGACAGACATACTGATCGTCTCCGCCCTTTCAGACCGTAGGGAACGAGTGGAACGCGTGGATCTCCTGCCCCCGCCCTCCGGCACCGCATTCCCGGACGGCATCGCGGAACGCGCCGACGCCTACGCGGCGGTGCCGCTGCTGAACTGCCTGCTGCGAGAGGTGGCCGAACCGTGCCCGGCCTCCGGCGACCGCCCGGTGTACCGGCTGCCCGGCGGCCGGCTGCTCCGGGTCCGCGGCGGCCGGCGCCCCGCCGAGCCGGAGGTGCGCGCGGCGGACGGCTGGCACCGCGTCGGCCACGCCGAACTGGTGAAACTCGTCGCCGAGGAACTGCGCCGCCACACCGGCCTGCCCAACCACGAACTGCCCGTCGAGATGACCGACAGCCGGGACGCGGTCGCCGCGCTCCTGACGGCACGCGCGGGGGCCGCCCCGCCCGGCGACCCCTACCTGCGCTCCGAACAGTCCCTGCTCACCGGCCACACCCATCACCCCGCCCCCAAGGCGCGCGGCGGCGGCCCGCACACCGGCTGGCTCCCCTACGCGCCGGAGGCGCACGCCCGGTTCCCGCTGACGCTGCTCGCCGTGCGCGCGGACACGGTCGTCGAGGAGGGCGACACCACCGCCCTGGACGCCCTCGGCGAGGCCCCGCCCGGCTACCGCCTGCTGCCCGCCCACCCCTGGCAGCTCGACCTGACGGCGACGGCCCTCGCCCCGTGCTTCGCCGACGGACGGCTGATCCGGCTGGGCACGACCGCGTTCCCGGTGTGGCCCACGGCGGCCGTCCGCACGGTGTACGCGCCCGAGTGCCCTTGGGGACAGGACCTGTTCCTGAAGTTCAGCCTCGACGTGCGCATCACCAACGACATCCGCCGCCTGTGGCGCCACGACCTGCTGGGACTGCGCCGCACCGACACGGCGGTCACGGAGGCCTTCGAGTCGATCGGGCCCCCGGCGGTCTGGCTCGCCGACCGCGGCTACCGCACCGCCGACTTCGCCTTCGAGGAGCTCGCCGTCGTCGTCCGCGACGGCCTGCGCACCCGCCTGCTGCCCGGCGCGACCCCGCTGCTCGCCGCGGCCCTCGTGGAGGGCTTCCCCGGCAGTCCGCTGGCGGCCGCGCCGGACCCGGCGGCCTGGTGGGAGGCGTACCTCGCCGCCGTCGTCCCGCCCGTCCTGACCGCCTTCGCCGACGACGGCGTCGTCCTGGAGGCGCACCTGCAGAACACGCTGGTCGCCGTGGACGCGGACGGCACCCCGGTGCAGGCCCTCTTCCGGGACGCCGAGGGCGTCAGACTCCTGCCGGACACGCCCCGCGCGGCCGGCTGGGAACGGCTGGTGTACTGCCTGGTCGTCAACCACCTGCTGGAGATCGCCGGCGCCCTCGCCGACCACCACCCGCGCTTCGACTCGCGGCCCGCCCTCCGCGCCGCCCTGGCCCGCCACGACCTGCCCGAGATCCCGGCCCTGCTCACCGCGCCGGCCCTGCCCGCGAAGACGAACCTCCTGCTGCGCTGGACGGGCGCGGACGGCGCCGCCGCACGCTACCGGCCGCTGCCGAACCCGCTGCTGCCCACCGCCGCGCCCCACCTCCCTCCCGACGGGCGGTGAGGGCGCCCCGAGGGCGTCGCGCGGGACACGTCCGGCCGGCGGGTCAGCCGGGGTCGTCGAACATGGCCAGCAGCGTCTGCTCGTCCGGATCCGCCTCGGCCCGTCCCCGCTGCGGAACCTGCTCGGCCCACACCGTCTTGCCCTGCGGCATGTAGCGGGCTCCCCAGCTCCTGGTGAACTGCGCCACCAGGAACAGACCGCGCCCGCCCTCCTCGGTCGTGGCCGCCCGCCGCAGGCGCGGGGAGGTGTTGCTGCGGTCGGAGACCTCGCAGATCAGCGACTCGTCGCGCAGCAACCGCAGGCACACCGGCCCCTGGCCGCCGTACCGCACGGCGTTGGTGACCAGCTCGCTGACCACCAGCCCGGTGGCGAAATCCAGCTCCCGCATGCCCCAGGCGGCGAGCTGGGCACGGGTGAGCTCCCTGGCCCGCGCCACGACCGAGGAGTCGGACGGGAACTCCCAGGACGCCACCCGGTCCTCGGGCAGCGCGTGCACACGGGCCAGCAGGAGGGCCACGTCGTCGTGCGCACCGCCGGGCAGCAGGGCGCCCGTCACCCGGTCGCAGACGTCCTCCAGCTCCGGACCGGCGCCGTCCAGCGAGGCCAGCAGCAGCCCGGTGCGCGCGTCGGTGTCCCCGTAGCCGCGGCTCTCCTTGAGCAGGCCGTCGG
The DNA here is from genome assembly GCF_055564355.1 of Streptomyces sp. NPDC029152. Lineage (NCBI taxonomy): Bacteria > Bacillati > Actinomycetota > Actinomycetes > Kitasatosporales > Streptomycetaceae > Streptomyces > Streptomyces sp. NPDC029152. Next base: position 276,997 of record NZ_JBVHWR010000009.1, read on the forward strand.
TGTACATCGCCAGCAGGCTGTCCGAGGGCAGGTCGACGACGGCGGACTCGTACGGCTGGATCCCGCCGAGCCCGAGCGGCGGCCCGGCCGGCAGGTCGAGCAGCCGCGCCCGGCCGCCCGGCGTCAGCAGGGCGGGCGGCGGATGTCCGGCCCGTGCGGCCGTGCAGCTGCACGCCACCGGGTCGTACACCACGTACAGGCAGGTCGCCCCGGTCGCGGGGTCCTGTTCGCCGGCCGACTCGTCGTGGGTGCGGCTGACCAGGTCGTCCAGGTGGGCCAGCACCTCCTCGGGCGGCAGTTCCTGCCCGGCCAGCGTCCGCACCGCCGTCCGCAGCCGGCCCATGGTCGCCGCCGCCTGCAGGCCGTTTCCGGGCACGTCCCCGACGACCAGCGCCACGCGCATCCCGGACAGCGGGATCGCGTCGAACCAGTCCCCGCCCACGCCCGCCCTGGCGTCCGCGGGCAGGTAGCGGAAGGCGAGGTCGACGACGCTCAGCCGGGGCAGGGTGTGCGGCAGCAGACTGCGCTGCAGGGTGAGGGAGGCGTGGTGCTCCCGGCGGTAGCGGCGGGCGTTGTCCACGCTGATCGCGGCACGGGCCGCCAGCTCGCCCGCCAGCGTCAGGTCGTCCTGCTCGTACGGCCGCGCCCTGCCGCGGCGGTAGAACCCCGCCAGGCCCAGGACGGAGCCCCGCGCGGACAGCGGAGCGCCCAGGTAGGAGTGCTCGCCCTCGCCGAGCAGACCGACGGGGTGCACCCGGCCGGCCGGGTGTCCGGCCAGGGCGGCGGTCATCACCGAGTCCATGACCGGCCGCCCGGTCTCCAGACACCGGGCCTGGGGGGTGCCGGCGGGGTAGTCGGCCGGCTCGTCCACGCCGCCGGCCGGGGTGTCGCGGGAGCCCTCGCCCGCCCAGGCGGCCACCCGGCGCAGCACCACGTCGGGGGAGAGCCGTCCGGGCGGTGGCTCCTCGCCCGCCAGGACGCTCTCCACCAGGTCGACGACGACCAGGTCGGCGAAGCGCGGCACGGCGATCTCCGCCAGTTCCTCGGCGGTGCGCCGCATGTCCAGGGTGGTGCCGAGTCCGGTGCCCGCCTCGTTCAGCAGGGACAGCCGCCCGCGCGCCTCGGCGGCGAGCCGGCCGACGCCCGGCTCGCCCACCAGCAGCAGCCACGCGTCGGCCGGTCCGGCGGTGTGCCGCTCCGCCGCCGCGCCGGGCGCCGGCCCCGCAGCCGCGGTGGGACGCTCCAGGAGCGGCACGTGACGGCCGTCGGGGGCGGTCGCGGTGGCCGGGCCCGCCGCTCCCGTGCCGCGGCTGTTCTCGAAGCTGACCTCGACCGCCGCGCCCTCCGCGCCGCCGTGGTGCAGCTCCCGGCGGCGCAGCACGGCCACGCGGCCGCCCGCGAGGGGGACCTCGGCGTACGACTCACCGGCCGAGGAGATCAGCTCGACGGCATGCTCCAGCAGTATCAGCCGCTCCTGCGAGGCCAGCCGGGGCGGCGGTCCGCCGAGCCGGGACAGCTCCCCCGAGCCGAGGTCCAGCTCGGCGTGCCCCCCGCGCTCCCTGGCCCGGCGGAAGGAGCGCATCAGCTCCAGCTCGCGGGCCGTGCCCAGCTCCAGCAGGCGTTCCCCGATGCGTTCGGTGGCGTCCTGCAGGACCAGTGCCATGCCGGGGTCGGCCAGCTCCCGGGGCACGGAGAGGTTGACCGCGCCCCGTACGGCGCCGCCCACCGGGTCGCGCACCGGCGCGGCCATGCAGGTCAGCTCCTTGAGGCCGTGCAGGAAGTGTTCGTGGCCGACGACCACGAACGGCGCCCTGGTGCTCAGCACCATGCTGACGCTGCTGGTCCCCATGAACCGCTCGTCGACGTTGGCGCCCGGCACCAGGGAGGCGGCGTCCATCAGGCTCAGCCCCGCCGGGGCGCCCCACCGGTCCACGATGTTCGCCCGTGAGTCGGCCAGCGCCACGGTCACCGGCACGCCCGAGAAGCGTTCGTACAGGCGTTCCAGCACCGGCGCGGCGGCCCTGACCAGCCGGGAGTCGGGGTCCAGGTCGCTCTCGACCGGCAGGACGGCCTCCTCACGGTCGATGCCGAGCGACTGCGAGCGCTGCCAGGAGGCGAGGATCTCCGGACGCAGCCCGGCGACCGGCGGCGTCCGGCCGTCGTGACCGCTGTCCGGGGGAGTTGAAGACGACTCCACGGAATCAGGGTAAGCGGACATATGGGGCATCCGCTCGGTGCGGGCACTCGGCCGTCGTCACCGGTTCCTGCGGCGGCAACGGCGAAGGACGCCCCGCCGTTCCGGCAAGGGCCTCGTCGTCACCCCCTCGGGGCCGGCCCGCCCGACGGCGGGCCGGCCCCGAGGGCCGCCGACGGCCTGCTCGGCACGGCCCGGGCGCCCCTTCCGGATCCGCGGCCCGTGAGGTCCCCGCACGTCACGCGGGCCTCAGCGGGGCTCCTGTGCCGCGGTCGGCGGGTGGAAACAGGCGATGACCGTCTTGCCGTGCGGGCAGGGGCGGGCCTCCCAGCTGTCGGTGAGGGCGTCGACCAGGATCATGCCCCGTCCCCCGGGCTGGTCGGTGCTCGCGGCACGCTGGGTGGGCAACGTGGTGGAGGCGTCGTGAACGGCGACGTGCAGGCACCTCCCGTCCCAGGTCATCACCAGCTGGGCGTGGGAGTGGGCGTGCACATGGGCGTTGGTGACCAGCTCCGAGACGGTCAGCAGGACGTCGTCCACCGTCTGGGGGGCACCGTCGGTCCACGGCAGGGACCGCAGGTGGTGCAGGGCCCAGTCACGCGCCTCCTTGGGACCGGTGTCCATCGGCAGCGACCGCGCCCAGCCCACCGCCCGAAGCGAGGAATCGTCTTCCACTCAAGCCTCCCTGACTCGTCCGCTGCAGTGCGTCTGCCCCCTCCGGGCCGCCCGACGCCGCCCGTGTGCAGAAACAGGGCCGCGGGCAACCGAGCGGCGGCAGAACCCGTCTTCGTGATCACAGCAGGTCACAGGGCGGACATGAGGGGATCGGACATGGAAGAGGCTGCGGCTTCGGCGGTCGTGCGCGCACTGAAGGGCGTGGGCCTGCTCGCGTACGACGTGGTCGGCTCGGTGGGCGACCTGCTCGCCGTCCACGTCCCGTGGAACAAGCGTCGCGGGCGCACCGCCGAGGAGGAGTAGCGCCACCGCCGCAAGACGGCCGCCGATCGTCAACTCTCCCTCGGCACCTGTATGTTCGGGTCGATCTTCGTCACCGGGGGCGGGATCGCTGAGGACGAGGAGACGCATGGACACGGCTACCGTCACGGCACTGCTGGAAGAGGCGCGTACAGCTGACGCCAGGACGCGCGACCGTATCTGTGACGAGGTGGCGGCGCAGCTGCTGGCGGCCGGGGCCCCGCCCTCCTTCGAGGTGGGTTCCGCCGACCTCCGCCTCGATCCCTGCTTCATGTCCGTCGACCGCTACTGGCGCCGGCGGTTCCTGGAGCGGCCGACGGCGCGTACGGCCCTCGAGTGCGCACGGTGGATGTCGGACCACGTACAGGACGGGGCCTGGGGCGCCGTCGCCGAGCAGTGGGGTCTCGGCAACGGGTTCCTCAACCGGGGAAGCGTGGAGTCGGTGGACCGGATCGCGGAGGCCGTGGGAGAGGCGGGTGCCGGCCCCGAAGCGGAGCGCGTCGCGTTCTTCCTCGTCCTCTTCCACGCGGGCAAGCTGCGGGCGAACTTCTGCTTCGACGAGTTGCACGCCTTCCTGACCTCTTCGCCCTGGTCCTCGTCGGCCGGCTCCCTCCGCGAGGAGCCCGTGCTGCTGGCGCTCCGGTCGTTCGCCGCGTTCGGCAGCCGGGCACTGACCGTCGCCTACGCCGTCGACCTCCTGAACCGGGCCTGGTCCTCGCCCGGACGGACCCGCCACGCCGTGGACATCTGCCTCAACGGGCTGGCGTCCGCCGTCCCCTTCCCCGAGCAGGGCGAACTGCTCCGCCGCCACGCGGAGGAGGCGGTGCAGGCGTATCCGGACGACCACATGTTCCACGCCCGACTGGCCGCGGGGCTGCACATGTGCGGCCGCCACGACGAGGCGCTGGAGAGCATCGACACCGCTCTCACCCTGCTCGCGGCGAGCCCCACGGCCAGCCTCGGCGTTCTCCAGGACCAGTACCTGACCAAGCGGGACGCCATCCAGGAGGAACGGCTGAGAGCCGCACGGGACGCGGAGCACCAGCGGCGATGGGAACAGCAGGCGGAGGCCAACACCCAGCTGGAACGCTCTCTGCACACCTCCTCGGTGCGCGCCGTCGAGGTCGTCGCCGTCTTCACCGCGGCGATCGCCTTCGCCGTCGGCTCCCTCCAGGTCACCCTGACCGGCGACCTCCCGCTGGCCGACCGGCTGTGGCTGCTGGCCGCACAGGGCGCGGGCCTGGCATTGTTCGCGTTGCTGATCGTCGGCGGAACGTGGCTCATCACCCGAGGCCGTCGACCGTAGGAGAGCGGAGCCGGCGCGTCTTCCCCTCCGGTCCGCCCGGCGCCGCCCGCGTGCCGGGACGATCAGCGGAAGGCGGGGGCGAGGGCGACGGCGCCCCACCCCGACGGGGCCGGGCGAAGGCCCTCGTCCGTGCCGGAGGCGGAGGAGGCGGCGGTGACGCCGGCGCGACGGCCGGGCCTTCCTCTCCCGCTGTCGTGCCCGGTCACTATGCTCGCTCCATGAGACAGGTCACCGCCACCCGCTACGTCGAACCCCTGCACACCGGCGGCTCCGTCCCCGGCGTCGTCGAGGCCGATGACCTGGGCACGTACGTCGTGAAGTTCACCGGCTCCGCGCAGGGGCGCAAGGCACTGGTCGCCGAGGTGATCGTCGGGCGGCTGGCGGCGGCGCTGGGACTGCGCGTGCCCGAGCTGGTGCTCGTCGACTTCGACCCGGCCGTCGGCGCGGGGGAGCCGCACCAGGAGGTGCGGGACCTGCTGAACGCCAGCGCGGGGGTCAACCTCGGCATGGACTACCTGCCGGGCGCCGCCGACTTCACGCCCGAGGTCGCGAAGAGGTTCCCGGTGGACCCGGTGGAGGCCGGGCGGATCGTCTGGCTGGACGCCCTCACCGTGAACGTCGACCGGACGGTGCACAGCTCCAACCTCATGGTGTGGCCCACCTTCGGCGCCGTGCCCCCGCGCCTGTGGATCGTCGACCACGGCGCCGCGCTGGTCTTCCACCACCGCTGGGACACGTCCGCGCCCGAGAAGGCGTACGACTTCCGCCACCACGCCCTCGGCCACAGCGCCCCCGACGTCCGGGCCGCCGACGCCGAACTGGCGCCGAAGGTCACCGACGAGTTGCTGCGCGCGGTCACCGCCGAGGTGCCGGACGCCTGGCTGGCGGGGGAGCCCGGCTTCGCGGGCCCGGACGAGGTGCGGGCGGCGTACGCGGACTACCTCTGCGCGCGCGTGAAGGCGTCCGCCCAGTGGCTGCCGACCGACTTCCCCAGCCGGGAGGAGCTGGCGGCCGAGGAGGAACGGCGCGCGGCGCGCACCCGGCGGGGCCGCCCCGACTGGCTCAAGCAGGTCCCCGACCTGCACGGCAAGCCGGCCGCCCAGCAGGACTGGTCCGTGCACCTGGAGTGACGCCGTGCGCCGGAGGTGACGCCGCGCACCGGGGCGGCGCCGAAGCGGACGTGCCCGTGCCCCCGGTGCTGTGCGGTACCGGGGGCACGGGCATGTGGTGGGCGCCGGGCCGGGGATCAGCCCTTGAGCTGCTCGTAGGCCGGCAGCGTCAGGAAGTCGGCGTAGTCCTCGTCGAGGGAGACCGTCAGCAGCAGGTCGTGCGCCTGCTGCCAGTTGCCGGCCGCGAACGCCTCGTCGCCGATCTCGGCGCGGATGTTCGCCAGTTCCTCGGCGGCGACCTTGCGGGCCAGCTCGGCGGTGACCTGCTCGCCATTGTCGAGGACGACCTCCGCGTTGATCCACTGCCAGATCTGCGAGCGGGAGATCTCGGCGGTGGCCGCGTCCTCCATCAGGTTGAAGATGGCGACGGCGCCCAGGCCGCGCAGCCAGGCCTCGATGTAGCGGATGCCGACCTGGACGGCGTTGACCAGGCCCGCGTACGTCGGCTTGGCGTCCAGGGAGTCGATCGCGATGAGGTCCTCGGCCCTGACGTCGACGTCCTCGCGCAGGCGGTCCTTCTGGTTCGGCTTGTCGCCGAGGACCTTGTCGAAGGACTCCATGGCGATCGGGACCAGGTCGGGGTGGGCGACCCAGGAGCCGTCGAAGCCGTCGCCGGCCTCGCGGTCCTTGTCGGCGCGGACCTTCTCGAAGGCCACCTTGTTGACCTCGGGGTCCTTGCGGGACGGGATGAACGCCGCCATGCCGCCGATCGCGTGCGCGCCGCGCTTGTGGCAGGTGCGCACGAGGAGTTCGGTGTACGCCCGCATGAACGGGGCGGTCATCGTGACCGCGTTGCGGTCCGGGAGCACGAACTTCTCGCCGCCGTCACGGAAGTTCTTGACGATGGAGAACAGGTAGTCCCAGCGGCCGGCGTTCAGCCCGGAGGCGTGGTCGCGCAGCTCGTAGAGGATCTCCTCCATCTCGTACGCGGCCGTGATCGTCTCGATCAGGACGGTGGCGCGGACGGTGCCCTGCGGGATGCCGACGTAGTCCTGCGCGAAGACGAAGATCTCGTTCCAGAGGCGGGCCTCCAGGTGGGACTCCGTCTTCGGGAGGTAGAAGTACGGGCCCTTGCCGAGGTCCAGCAGGCGCTGGGCGTTGTGGAAGAAGTACAGGCCGAAGTCGACCAGGGCGCCGGGGACGGGGCGGCCGTCGACCTGGAGGTGGCGCTCGTCGAGGTGCCAGCCGCGCGGGCGCATGACGACCGTCGCCAGCTCCTCGTTCGGGCGCAGGGCGTACGACTTGCCGGTGCGCTCGTCGGTGAAGTCGATGGTGCGGGTGTAGGCCGCGGTCAGGTTGAGCTGGCCGAGGACGACGTTCTCCCAGGTCGGGGCGGAGGCGTCCTCGAAGTCCGCGAGCCAGACCTTCGCGCCCGAGTTGAGGGCGTTGATGGTCATCTTGCGGTCGGTCGGGCCGGTGATCTCGACGCGGCGGTCGTTCAGCGCGGCCGGAGCGGGGGCCACCTTCCAGGAGTCGTCCGCGCGGATCGCGGCGGTCTCCGGGAGGAAGTCGAGCGTGGAGGTGCGGGCGATCTCGGCGCGGCGCTCCGCACGGCGGGCGAGGAGCTCGTCACGCCGGGGCGTGAACCGCCGGTGCAGCTCGGCCACGAAGGCGAGCGCCGCATCGGTGAGGACCTCCTCCTGCCGGGGCAGGGGCTCGGCGTCGACGATGGCCAGCGTGGACGGCGCTGGTGCGGACATGAGCTGTCACTTCCTTCAGCGGTGGCACCGGGTGCCAACGGGCACGTATGGGGCATAGCGCACCCTCTGTGCGGTGGGGTGCTTCTGGTCAGTGGATAGTAGTTTCCTCATCGTGGAACTTCAATGGTTTGTTGATGTCGAGATTCTCTGAGTCGAGGAACAGTGGCGCCCAGTGCCACGCCCCTCACTCAAGGTGGCGCAGGTCGGTCTCGGTGTCGATGTCGTACGGCCGCGCCACGTCCCCGCACTCGACGAGCGCGATCTCCGCCTCGTGCTCCCTCAGGTAGGCGCGTGCCCCCCGGTCGCCGGTCGCGGTCGCCGTGACGCCCGCCCAGTGGGCCGCGCCGAGGAGGACGGGGTGCCCCCGCACGCCCGCGTACGCGGCCGCGACGAGCGACGTCTCGTCCCGGTACCCGGCGCGCACCCGCGCCGTCGCCTCCGCGCCGATGCCGGGCTGGTCCACCAGCGAGACCAGCGCCGCCCGCGCCCCCGTACCGGACAGCGAGGCGAGTCCGGCGCGCAGCGAGGTGCCCATGCCCCGCTCCCACTCGGGGTTGTCCACCAGGACGCATCCCGCGAGCGCCGCCCGTGCGCGCACCTCCCGGGCCCGCGCCCCCAGGACGACGTGCACGCGGGCGCAGCCGGCCGCGCGCAGCACCTCGACCGCGTGCTCGACGAGCGGGCGCCCGCGGTGTTCCAGCAGAGCCTTGGGCCGGCCGCCGAGCCGTCGTCCGCCTCCCGCGGCGAGAAGCACCCCGGCCACCCGGTCCTCGTTGTCCGTCATGGGTCCTGCATACCCGACCGCGCGTCGCCCGGCGGGCACGCGCCCCTTCCCGGGGGACTGAATTTCGGCCCTCGCGGTGGCGCGTCCGGCGCCGGGTGGCGTTTACTGGCCCGCGTCCCCGGCGCCCGGACGGCGTCCCGGGGCCCGGCACGTTCACCGCGGAGGGGCGCACGACGGGGTGCGAGGGGGAGGGACTGTGTCGCGGAGCTTGGGGCAGAGGCACGTGACCGTCGGTGACGAGGACGTGAGGGTGGCGGCGCTGCGGACCACGGTGTCCCGGCTGCGCCGCCAGCTCGCCCTGCTGCCCGCGGACTTCCCGGACCGGGTGATCGCCGAGGACGAACTGGCCGGCCTGGCCGCGATGGCGGACCACGGGGTCCCGGAGGCGCCGAGGCTGCGCCGCTCCCTGTTGCTGATCGCCGGTGCGATCGGCTCCGTCAGCGCCCTGTCGCCAGGACTGGCGGACGTCCGCCACGCCGTCGAGCTGTTCGGGGAACCGCCGCGGCGCTGAGACGCCGGCGCACGACGGAAGCGACCCCCGGCGGTGTCCCCGCCGGGGGCCGGACGTCTGCGGCGCGGCTCAGGCGGCCGGGTTGCCGTTCGAGGCCAGCAGCGCTTCCGAGAGCTCGGCCGCCACCTGCTGCAGCAGCGGCACCATCCTGTCGGTCGCGGCCTCGGTCACGCGGCCCGCCGGGCCCGAGATGGAGATGGCGGCGGCGGTGGGGGAGTTAGGCACGGAGACGGCCAGGCAGCGCACCCCGATCTCCTGCTCGTTGTCGTCGATCGCGTACCCCTGGCGCCGCACCTCCTCCAGCGCCGCGATGAACCCGTCCGGGGTGGTGATCGTCTTCTCCGTCGCGGCCGGCATGCCGGTGCGGTTCAGCAGGGCCCGCACCTCCTCCGCGGGGAAGCCGGCGAGCAGGGCCTTGCCGACGCCCGTCGAGTGCGGCAGGACACGCCGTCCGACCTCGGTGAACATGCGCATCGAGTGCTTGGACGGCACCTGTGCGACGTAGACGATCTCGTCCCCGTCGAGCAGTGCCATGTTCGCCGTCTCGCCGGTCTCCTCGACCAGCCGGGCCAGGTGCGGGCGCGCCCAGGTGCCCAGCAGGCGGGACGCGGACTCGCCGAGCCGGATCAGGCGCGGGCCGAGCGCGTAGCGCCGGTTGGACTGCTGGCGTACGTATCCGCAGGCCACGAGGGTGCGCATCAGGCGGTGGATGGTGGGCAGCGGCAGCCCGCTGCTCGCGGACAGCTCGCTCAGACCGACCTCGCCGCCCGCGTCCGCCATCCGTTCGAGCAGGTCGAAGGCGCGTTCCAGGGACTGGACGCCACCTGGGGCGGACCTGGCGGAGTCGGTGGTGCTGGCGCTGGACGTCGGCACGGCACGTTCCTTTCGGGGCTGGCGGGAGGGCAGAAGCCTACCCGGCGGCCGGTTGACTCCCCGCTTGTACATAGCTACGTTCTGTCTGTCGGAATTCTAATTCCGCTTTGTGGAAACGTCCAGAGCGGAGTCGTCGGTCGTGCCTGGACGAAGGGTGCCTCTTGACGACGTGGAACGGGAAGTGAAGACTCCTTCAACAGAACGTTGAAGTCCGTTACGTGGTGAGAGATCCCGTTTCCCGGATGTGAACCGGCGGGCCGCCGGTGGACCGGCGGCGGAACGACTGCAGAGAGAGGGGTTCGGGTGTCCCAGGCTGAACTGGTGCTGCGCTCGACGCGCGTCATCACTCCCGAGGGCATACGCGCCGCGTCCGTCGCGGTGAGCGGCGGCACGATCACGGACGTACTCCCGTACGACGCGCCCGTCCCGGAGGGCGCCCGCCTCGAGGACGTCGGCGACCACGTCGTCCTGCCCGGTCTGGTCGACACCCACGTGCACGTCAACGACCCCGGGCGCACCGAGTGGGAGGGCTTCTGGACCGCCACCCGCGCCGCGGCGGCCGGCGGCATCACCACCCTCGTCGACATGCCGCTCAACTCCCTCCCGCCCACCACCACGGTCGAGAACCTGCGCGTCAAGCAGCAGGTCGCCGCCGACAAGGCGCACATCGACGTCGGCTTCTGGGGCGGCGCCCTGCCCGACAACGTCAAGGACCTGCGCCCGCTGCACGAGGCCGGCGTCTTCGGCTTCAAGGCGTTCCTGTCGCCGTCGGGCGTGGACGAGTTCCCGCACCTCGACCAGGAGCAGCTCGCCCGGTCCCTCGCCGAGATCGCCGCCTTCGACGGCCTGCTGATCGTGCACGCCGAGGACCCGCACCACCTGGCCGCCGCCCCGCAGCAGGGCGGTCCCAGGTACGCCGACTTCCTCGCCAGCCGTCCCCGCGACGCCGAGGACACCGCCATCGCCGCCCTCATCGAGCAGGCGAAGCGGTTCAACGCCCGCGTGCACGTGCTCCACCTGTCCTCCAGCGACGCCCTGCCGCTGATCGCCGAGGCCCGCGCCGAGGGCGTCCGCCTCACCGTGGAGACCTGCCCGCACTACCTCACGCTCACCGCCGAGGAAGTCCCGGACGGCGCGAGCGAGTTCAAGTGCTGCCCGCCCATCCGCGAGGCGGCCAACCAGGACCTGCTGTGGCAGGCGCTCGCCGACGGCACCATCGACTGCGTGGTCACCGACCACTCGCCGTCCACCGCCGACCTGAAGACCGACGACTTCGCCACCGCCTGGGGCGGCATCGCCGGTCTCCAGCTGAGCCTGGCGGCCATGTGGACCGCGGCCCGCGAGCGCGGCCACGGCCTGGAGGACATCGTCCGCTGGATGTCGGCGAACACCTCCCGGCTCGTCGGGCTCCAGGCCCGCAAGGGCGCCATCGCGCCGGGCCACGACGCCGACTTCGCCGTCCTCGCCCCCGACGAGACCTTCACCGTCGACCCGGCCGGCCTCCAGCACCGCAACCGCGTCACCGCGTACGCGGGCAAGACCCTGTACGGCGTCGTGAAGTCCACCTGGCTGCGCGGAGAGCGCATCGTGGCGGACGGCGCGTTCACCGACCCGAAGGGACAGCTCCTCACCCGGACCCCGTGACACACGTCCGGACCCGCCCCGACACACACCCGAACGACCCCGAAAGGAACTCCTGATCACCGTGACGGCCCAGCAGAACACCTCGTTGGCCAGCTTCACCGGAGACGCGAACCCCTACGGAGGCGGCGACCCGTACGCGGACTACCGCACCGCCGACCTCCCCTTCACCCAGTACGCCAACCTTGCCGACCGGCAGCTCGGCGCGGGTGTCGTCGCCGCCAACGACGAGTTCTTCGCCCAGCGCGAGAACCTGCTGGTGCCCGAGCGCGCCGAGTTCGACCCCGAGCACTTCGGGCACAAGGGCAAGGTCATGGACGGCTGGGAGACCCGCCGCCGCCGCGGCGACTGCGCCGAGCACCCCTGGCCCACCGAGGACGACCACGACTGGGCGCTGATCCGCCTCGGCGCGCCCGGCGTGATCCGCGGCATCGTCGTCGACACCGCCCACTTCCGCGGCAACTACCCGCAGGCCGTCTCCGTCGAGGGCACCTCGGTCGCCGGCTCCCCGTCGCCGGAGGAACTGCTCGCGGACGACGTGAAGTGGACGACCCTCGTCCCGCGCACGGCGGTCGGCGGCCACGCCGCCAACGGCTTCGCCGTCTCGGCCGAGCAGCGCTTCACCCACCTGCGCCTCAAGCAGCACCCCGACGGCGGCATCGCCCGCCTGCGCGTGTACGGCGAGGTCGTCCCGGACCCCGAGTGGCTCGCGGCGCTCGGCACCTTCGACGTGGTCGCGCTGGAGAACGGCGGCCAGGTCGAGGACGCCTCCAACCTCTTCTACTCGCCGGCCACCAACACCATCCAGCCGGGCCGTTCCCGCAAGATGGACGACGGCTGGGAGACCCGCCGCCGCCGCGACCGGGGCAACGACTGGATCAGCTACCGGCTGGTCGACCGCTCCCGGATCCGCGCGGTCGAGATCGACACGGCGTACCTGAAGGGCAACTCGGCGGGCTGGGCGTCGGTGTCGGTGAAGGACGGCGAGGACGGCGAGTGGCGCGAGGTGCTGCCGCGGACCCGGATGCAGCCCGACACCAACCACCGCTTCGTCCTGCCCGAGGCGGCCGTCGGCACCCACGCGCGCGTGGACATCTTCCCCGACGGCGGCATCTCCCGCCTGCGCCTGTTCGGCTCCCTGACCGAGGACGGCGCGGCCCACCTGGCCGCCCGCCACCAGGAACTGGGCGGCTGACGCACGGACCGGCCGGCCCCGGCGAGGGGGAACGGCCGGTCCCCGAGTACCCGCGGGGCGCACCGGCAGGACAGCACCGGTGCGCCCCGCGCGCGTGGTCGACGGCAGCGTGCTGGCCGCGGCCGGCACCGCGGCCCCTACGCCGCGTGGCCGCCGTCCACCGCGAACTCCGCGCCGGTGACGTAGGAGGCGGCGGCCAGGTACGCCACGGTCGACGCCACCTCGTCCGCCGTGCCGAAACGGCCCAGCGCCGTCATGGCGGCCTGCCCGTCCGCGTAGGGGCCGTCCGCCGGGTTCATGTCCGTGTCGATCGGCCCCGGGTGGACGATGTTCGCCGTGATCCCGCGCGGGCCGAGCTCCCGTGCCAGGGCCTTGGTCAGGCCGACGAGGGCCGCCTTGCTCATGGCGTACAGCGTGCCGCCGGGCCCCGGCACCCGCTGGGTCATGCAGGTGCCGATCGTGATGATCCGGCCGCCCTCCGGCATGCGGGCCGCGGCCGCCTGGGAGGCCAGGAAGACGCCGCGGACGTTCACGGCCAGCAGGCGGTCGACGTCGGCGAGCGACAGGCTCTCCAGCGGTCCGAGCAGCCCCAGGCCCACGTTGTTGACCAGCACGTCGATGCCGCCCCCGAGCGCCTGTGCCGCCCGCTCGACCGCCCCCGCCGCCTCCTGGGCGTCGGCGGAGTCCGCCCGCAGGGCCACCGCCCGGCGCCCCAGCGCCTCCACGGCCCGTACGACGTCCTCGGCCGCGTCCTTGCCGTTCACGTAGGTGAGGGCGACGTCCGCGCCCTCCCGCGCCAGGCGCAGCGCGGTGGCCGCGCCGATGCCGCGGCTGCCGCCGGTCACGAGGGCCGTCCGGCCGGTCAGAGGGGAGGGAACGAGTGAGTTCGTGTTCGTGTTCATGGGTCCATCCCAGCGGCCCCCGCGTGTCCACGCTGGCGGCGAACGGACATCGCCCTGACCCGGCGGCCGAGGTGCCGGTGATGATGGGAACTCGCCGGAAACGCATGGGACGTCCAGGGAAGCTCCACGGTCTTGTCATTGACATGTCATCACCTATGCGCGTCATCAGGAGGGCACGCGATTTCCCCGCGCGCCGCCGGACCGGCGCCGCAGCCGCAGCCCTCTGCGCCCTCCTCGCGGACGGGTCCGTCTCCGCCACCACCGTGGGCGCCGCCACCGCCGCGGTCGGCGGCATCTGCTACGGCGACCTGCCCTCCCGGGCACACGACACGCTCGACCTGATCGAGCGGGGCGGCCCCCACCCGTACGAGCAGGACGGGACCGTCTTCCGGAGCCGGGAGGGCGTCCTGCCCAGCCGGACCACCGGCCACCACCACGAGTACACGGTGATCACCCCGGGCTCCGGCACCCGCGGCGCCCGCCGCGTCGTCACCGGTGAGCAGAGCCGGGAGGACCACTGCACGGCCGACCACCACGCGTCGTTCGGCCTCGGCGACCACGGCTGCTGAGGGCGGCGCCGCGGAGTCCGGGCTCCCCGCTCACCCCGGTCCGTGGTGCTCGGCGGCGGCGAACAGCGCGAGCGCCAGCATGATCAGCGCGACGCTCGCGTAGACCTCGTACCCCTCGAGGAAGCCGATCCGGTGCACGAACCCCCAGTTCCAGTGGGCGAATCGGTGCACCAGGCCGGCCACGCCCTGCACCAGGGCGAGGAATCCGACGAACTCCAAAAGCTTCTTCATGCCCCCGACTCTCGCCCCGCGGACCCCCCACCCGCATCGGCCGCGGGGCGAGGCATTCCCGACCGAAGTCCCCGCCGCCCGCCGCCCGGTACGCCGAAGGTCTACGACCCCGCGACTTCGGTCGCCGATCCGCCGCGCACCCGGACGACGGCACCCGGCACCGCATAGATTTGCCGACCGTGAACGAAGACAGGCCGGTGCGGACCGCCCCGGCGTTCCCCGCGCGGCGTTGGCTGCTGCCGTCGGCGCTGGCCGACCAACTGGACCCGGACACCGAGGAGGCCGAACGCCGGTTCCGGCGCACCGCGCGCGACTGGCTCGTCGACTTCGTCTGCTTCCTGCTCGCCGTCCTGATCGGTCTGCTGAGCGTGGACACGCTGGACCAGGAGCCGGCTCTTCCGCCCGGCTGGGGGGTCGCCGACCAGCTGATCGGAGCCCTGGCCTGCGCGGCCGTGTGGTGCAGACGCCGGTGGCCGGTCGGGCTCGCGGTGGCGCTGGTACCGGCCGGGCTCCTCTCGCTCACCTCCAGCGGTGCCGCCCTCGTCGCCCTCTTCACCGTGGCCGTGCACCGGCCCTTCCGGTACACCGCCTGGCTCACCGGAGCCAACATCCTGGTGCAGCCCCTTCTCTACCGGCTGCGCCCCGACCCCCAGCTGCCCTACGTCGGCGTGGTCCTCCTCGGCGCCCTGCTGGCGGTGACGGCGGCCGGCTGGGGCATGCTCGCCCGCTCCAAGCGCCAGCTCCTGCTCAGCCTGCGCGACCGGGCCAGACGCGCGGAGACGGAGGCGGAACTGCGGGCGGAACAGGCGCAGCGGCTCGCCCGGGAGGCCATCGCCCGGGAGATGCACGACGTCCTCGCCCACCGGCTGACGCTGCTGAGCGTGCACGCGGGCGCCCTGGAGTTCCGGCCCGACGCGTCCCGCGAGGAGGTGGCGCGGGCCGCCGGCGTCATCCGGGAGGCGCCCACGAGGCACTGCAGGACCTGCGGGAGATCATCGGCGTCCTGCGGGCCGGCGACTCCGACGACGCGGCCCGCCCCCAGCCGACCCTCGCGGCACTGGACGCGCTGGTCGCCGAGTCCCGCCGGGCCGGCATGAAGGTGACCCGCGTCGGTCACGTCACCGACCCCGCCTCGGTCCCCGCCTCCGTCGGACGCACCGCCTACCGCGTCGCCCAGGAGGCCCTGACCAACGCCCGCAAGCACGCCCCCGGCACCGAGGTCACCGTCTGCGTCACCGGGGCGCCGGGCGACGGCCTCACCGTGTCCGTGCGCAACGGCCCGCCCGAGGGGGACGCGCCCGGCGTACCGGGCTCCGGACAGGGCCTGATCGGACTGACCGAGCGCGCCACGCTGGCGGGCGGCACGCTGGAGCACGGCCCCACGGCCGACGGGGGCTTCGAGGTGCGGGCGAGGCTGCCGTGGGGGTGAACTCCGCCCCGCCACCGACACGACTGACGATCCGTCACCACCGAGGCCGTCCCGGGCCGGTGCCGGCGTGCGCCCGCCCGGGCCGACGTGATTGCGTAGGCCCATGACCGCGATCAGGCTGCTCCTCGTCGACGACGATCCGCTCGTACGGGCCGGACTGTCCTTCATGCTGGGCGGCGCCGACGACGTCGAGATCGTCGGCGAGGCCGCCGACGGCGCCGAGGTCGAGGCGCTCGTCGACCGCACCCGCCCGGACGTCGTCCTCATGGACATCCGCATGCCGGTGGTGGACGGCCTGACGGCCACCGAACGGCTGCGCGGCCGCGCGGACGCCCCGCAGGTCGTGGTGCTCACCACGTTCCACGCCGATGAGCAGGTGCTGCGGGCCCTGCGCGCCGGCGCCGCCGGATTCGTCCTCAAGGACACCCCGCCCGCCGAGATCCTCGACGCGGTGCGCAGGGTCGCCGCCGGAGATCCGGTCCTGTCGCCCGCTGTCACCCGGCGGCTGATGGAGCACGCGGCCGGCAGCGCCGCCGACACCAGGGGCACGCGTGCGCGTGCGCGCATCGCCGCCCTCAACGACCGCGAACGCGAGGTCGCCGTCGCCGTCGGACGGGGTCTGGCCAACGCCGCCGTCGCGGCGGAGCTCTACATGAGCGTCGCCACCGTCAAGACCCACGTCTCCCGCATCCTGGCCAAGCTGGACCTCGGCAACCGGGTGCAGATCGCGTTGCTGGTGTACGACGCGGGTCTCCTGGACGAACACCAGGACGACGGGCACTAGCCGGGAGGCGCACGCGTTGTCGGGGTGAGGAGATCCGGTGCGAGGGGGAGCGGCATGACGGACGTGATCGACCTGGGGGAGTTCGGCGACGGCTTCCGGCGCGACCCGCACCCGGTGTACGCGCGCCTGCGCGCGTCGGGGCCCGTGCACCGGGTCCGCCCGCCGTCGTCGGATCCGCAGTACGCGACCTGGCTCGTGGTCGGCCACGAGGAGGCCCGTGCCGCGCTGGCGGACCCGCGCCTGGCCAAGGACCCCGGCGGGCTCGGCCTGACCTTCCTCGACGAGGAGCTGATCGGGAAGTACCTGCTGGTCACCGACCCGCCGCAGCACTCCCGACTGCGCTCGCTCGTCGCGCGTGCCTTCACCATGCGCCGGGTGGAGGAGCTGCGGCCCCGCATCCACCGGATCACGGACGACCTCCTCGACGCCATGCTGCCCGAGGGCCGCGCCGACCTCGTGGAGTCCCTCGCCTACCCGCTGCCGATCACCGTGATCTGCGAGCTGCTCGGCGTTCCCGAGATGGACCGCGGCGAGTTCCGGAAGATCTCCACGGAGGCGGTCGCGCCGACCAGCCAGGAGAGCGAGTACGACGCGTTCGTCCGGCTCGCCGCCTACCTGACCGACCTGATCGAGGACAAACGGGGCACCGCACCGGGCGACGACCTGCTGAGCGACCTGATCCGCACCACCGCCGAGGACGGCGACCGGCTCTCCCCGGAGGAACTGCGCGGCATGGCCTTCGTGCTGCTGATCGCGGGCCACGAGACCACGGTCAACCTCATCACCACGGGTGTCCTCGCCCTGCTCACCCATCCCGACCAGCTCGCCGCCGTGCGCGCCGACCCGAGCCTGGTCGACGGCGCGGTGGAGGAGGCGCTGCGCTGGGAAGGCCCGGTGGAGAACGCGACGTTCCGGTACGCCGCCGAACCGCTGGAGATCGGCGGCACCCCCATCGCCCGCGGCGACACGGTGATGGTCGGCCTCACCGCGGCCGACCGCGACCCGGACCGCTATCCCGACCCTGACCGCTTCGACGTCCACCGCGACACCCGCGGCCACCTCGCCTTCGGTCACGGTGTCCACTACTGCCTGGGCGCCCCGCTGGCCCGGCTGGAGGCCCGCACGGCGATCCGGACCCTGCTCGAGCGCGCCCCCGGCCTCGCCCTCGACGGCCCGCCCGGCGACTGGCTGCCGGGGATGTTGATGCGGGGAGTGCGGAGCCTGCCGGTGCGCTGGTAGCCGACGCCTCCTCCTGCGGGCCGGCCGGGAAAGACGCCGGGCGGCGCCCCGCCGGTGGGCTTCGGCGGCGCCCACGGCCCCGCAGGCAGGACAGGGCGCCGGGTGGGATCCCCGCCGGTACCCCGCCGGCCCGGCTCGGCGGCACCGGGCGCCCGTCGGTGCCGCGGACGACCGGTCAGTCCGTCACCGACTCCGCCTCCCTCGGCGCCTCCGCCGGCCGCACCGCCCTGCGCTCGCGCCGGGAGATCTCGCACGCCTCGGCGATCCGCAGCGCCCGCAGTGCCTCGCGGCCGTCGCACGGGTTGGCCCGCTCGCCCCGCACCACCTCCACGAACGCTGCCAGCTCCGCCTCGTAGGCGGGCCCGAAACGTTCCACGAAGCCCGTCCAGGGCTTGTCCGCGGCCGGTGGCCCGGTCGGCTCGGTGGACGCGATGGGCGTGCGGTCGTCCAGCCCGACGACGATCTGGTCGAGCTCCCCGGCCAGCTCCATGCGCACGTCGTACCCCGCGCCGTTCAGCCGCGTCGCCGTCACCGTGGCCAGCGTGCCGTCGTCCAGCGTCAGCAGCGCCGCGCCCGTGTCCACGTCGCCCGCCCCGCGGGACACCGGCGGTCCGGCGTCGGACCCGGCGGCGTACACGTCGACGACCTCCCGGCCGGTCACCCAGCGCAGGGCGTCGAAGTCGTGGATCAGCGTGTCCCGGTAGAGCCCGCCGGACTGCGCCAGGTGCGCGGCGGGCGGCGGCGCCTGCTCGCTCGTCACCGCCCGCACGGTGTGCAGCCGGCCCAGCCGCCCGGAGCGCACCGCCTCCCGCGCCCCCGTGTACCCCGTGTCGAAGCGGCGCTGGAACCCCATCTGCAGAATCGTCCCCGCGGTCTCCACCTCGGCGATCGCCTGCAGCGTGCCGGCCATGTCCGGCGCGATGGGCTTCTCGCAGAACACCGGCAGCCCCGAGCGCGCCGCCCGGCCGATCAGTTCGGCGTGGGCCGGCGTCGCCGTCGTGATCACCACGGCGTCCACGCCCCACCGGAAGATCTCGTCCACCCCGGGCACCGCCGTCTCGCCCAGCCGCTGGGCCAGGGCCTGCGCCCGCGCCAGGTCCGCGTCCGTGAGGATCAGGGACCCGACGTCGCGATGGCGGCTGAGCGTGTGGGCGTGGACCGTGCCGATACGACCCGTACCGATGACCCCGATGCGCATGGAATCAAAGTGGGTCACGGCCCGCACCCTGTCAATGCGCATGTCCGGACAACCGGACCGCACGACTTCCCGTCAATAACGCACCGGGCTACGCTCGGACCGTGCCGAAACCAGAAGCGCACCCGACCGTGGCGTTGGACCTCAGCGTGGACCGCAGCAGCCCCGTGCCGCTGTACCACCAGCTGTCGCAGCGGCTGGAGGCGGCGATCGAGCACGGGACGCTGACACCGGGGAGCCTGCTGGGGAACGAGATCGAGCTCGCCGCGCGGCTCGGCCTGTCCCGGCCCACCGTCCGCCAGGCCATCCAGTCCCTGGTCGACAAGGGCCTGCTCGTGCGGCGCCGGGGCGTCGGCACCCAGGTGGTGCACAGCCAGGTCAAGCGCCCGCTGGAACTCAGCAGCCTCTACGACGACCTGGAGGCGGCGGGGCAGCGCCCGTCCACGAAGCTCCTGGTCGACACGGTCGTCCCGGCGACGGCCGAGGTCGCCGCCGCGCTCGGCGTGGCCGAGGGCAGCGACGTGCGCCGAGTCGAGCGGCTGCGCCTCGCGCACGGGGAACCGATGGCGTACCTGTGCAACCACCTGCCGCCCGGCCTGCTCGACCTGGACACCGGGCGGCTGGAGGCCACCGGCCTCTACCGGCTCATGCGCGCCGCCGGGATCACCCTGCACAGCGCCCGCCAGTCCATCGGCGCCCGCGCCGCCACCGCCGCCGAGGCCGAGCGGCTCGGCGAGGAGGAGGGCGCGCCGCTGCTCACCATGCGGCGCACGACGTTCGACGACACGGGGCGCGCGGTCGAACTGGGCACGCACGCCTACCGGCCGTCCCGCTACTCCTTCGAGTTCCAGCTGCTCGTACGGCCCTGACCCGCGCCGGCCGGGGGGCCGCCCCCGCCGTGCGGACCGGTCCCATGTCCGGACAATGTGACCGGCCGCCGCTCCCCGGCGCGGTGTGACCGGCGCCCGTGTCGGACAATGGGGCGTTTGGGGTCTCCAGAACCCGGCCGGGTGCGGACGCCCCGGCACGCACAGCACGGCACAGCAAGAAGGGCACGGCCTCGTGGCACGGTTTCGGACCTGGGTAGGCATCGCGCTGGCGGGGGCACTGTCGGTGTCGCTCGCCGGCTGCAGCAGCACCGGCGGCAAGCGCGCCGAGGACGCCCGCAAGGCCGCGGCGGCCCAGGGGAAGGCGGCGGTGAACACCCCCCGCTGGACCTTCGCGATGATCACTCACTCGGGCGACGGCGACACCTTCTGGGACATCGTCCAGCGCGGCGCCGACCAGGCCGCGAAGAAGGACAACATCAACTTCCTGTACTCCCACGACGACGAGGCGCAGCAGCAGGCGCAGCTCGTGGACGCGGCCGTCGACAAGAAGGTCGACGGCATCATCGTCACCCTCGCCAAGCCCGACGCCATGAAGGCCGCCGTCGCCCGCGCGAAGAAGGCGGGCATCCCGGTGGTCACCGTGAACTCCGGCTCGCAGGAGTCGAAGGAGTTCGGCGCGCTCACCCACATCGGGCAGGACGAGACGATCGCCGGCGAGGCCGTCGGCGAGGAGCTGAACGCGCGGGGCCGCAAGCAGGCGCTCTGCGTCCTGCACGAGCAGGGCAACGTCGGTCACGAGCAGCGCTGCGACGGCGTCGAGAAGACCTTCGACGGCAAGGTCCAGCGGCTCTACGTCACCGGCACGAGCATGCCGGACGTGCAGTCCGCCATCGAGGCCAAGCTCCAGACCGACAAGTCCGTCGACGCGGTCGTCACCCTCGGCGCCCCCTACGCCGACACGGCCGTGAAGGCCAAGCAGGGCGCCGGCAGCAAGGCCGAGATCGACACCTTCGACCTCAACGCCAAGGTGGCCGCCGGCCTGGAGGACGGCACCCTCGGCTTCGCCGTCGACCAGCAGCCCTACCTCCAGGGCTACGAGGCGGTCGACCTGCTGTGGCTGTACAGGTACAACGCCGACGTCCTCGGCGGCGGCCGGCCGGTGCTGACCGGGCCGCAGATCATCACCAAGGACGACGCCGCGGCGCTGGCCGACTACACGGACCGGGGCACCCGATGAGCGCCACGCAGCCGAAAGAGGCGGACGAAAGGATTCTGCGGACCTCCGCGCTGCGGAAACTGCTGGGCCGCCCCGAGCTCGGGTCCGTCGTCGGCGCGATCGCGGTCTTCGTCTTCTTCGCGTTCTTCGCCGACAGCTTCCTGCGCGCCTCCAGCCTCAGCACGGTGCTCTACGCCGCCTCCACGATCGGCATCATGGCCGTCCCCGTGGCGCTGCTGATGATCGGCGGCGAGTTCGACCTGTCCGCGGGCGTCATGGTCACCTCGTCGGCCCTCGTGTCGTCGATGTCCAGCTACCAGATGACCGCCAACGTCTGGGTCGGCGTCGGCGTCTCCCTGCTGGTCACCCTGGCGATCGGCGCCTTCAACGGCTTCATGCTCACCCGCACGAAGCTGCCCAGCTTCATCATCACGCTGGGCACCTTCCTGATGCTGACCGGCATGAACCTGGGCTTCACCAAGCTCGTCGACGGCACCGTCTCCACCAAGTCGATCGAGGACATGGAGGGCTTCCCCTCCGCGCGGGACGTCTTCGCGTCCACGATCACCGTCGGCGGCGTCGGCTTCAAGATCACCATCCTGTGGTGGCTCGTCCTGGTCGCCGTCGCCAGCTGGATCCTGCTGCGCACCCGCGCCGGCAACTGGATCTTCGCGGTCGGCGGCAACAAGGACGCGGCCCGCGCGGTCGGCGTCCCGGTCACCAGGACCAGGATCGGCCTCTACATGGGCGTGGCGCTCGGCGCCTGGATCTCCGGCCAGCACCTGCTCTTCTCGTACGACGTCGTCCAGTCCGGCGAGGGCGTCGGCAACGAACTGATCTACATCATCGCGGCCGTCATCGGCGGCTGCCTGATCACCGGCGGCTACGGCAGCGCCGTCGGCTCGGCGGTCGGCGCCCTCATCTTCGGCATGACCAGCAAGGGCATCGTCTTCGCCGAGTGGAACCCCGACTGGTTCAAGTTCTTCCTCGGAGCGATGCTGCTCCTCGCGACCCTGCTCAACGCCTGGGTCCGCAAACGCGCGGAGGCCACCAAGTGACGCAGACCGAAAGCCGCACACCGCTCGTCGAGCTGTCCGGCGTCAGCAAGCACTACGGCAACGTCCGCGCCCTCGAGGGGGTCTCGCTGGCCGTCCACGCCGGTGAGATCACCTGCGTGCTGGGCGACAACGGCGCCGGCAAGTCGTCCCTGATCAAGATCATCGCGGGTCTCCACCAGCACGACGGCGGCACGCTCGCCCTCGACGGGGAGGAGACCCGTCTTTCCTCCCCCCGCGAGGCCCTGGACCGCGGCATCGCCACCGTCTACCAGGACCTGGCCGTCGTCCCGCTCATGCCGGTGTGGCGGAACTTCTTCCTCGGCTCCGAGCCGCGCAAGGGCGTCGGCCCCTTCAAGCGCATGGACGTCGACCACATGCGCCGCACCACCCACGCGGAACTCCTGCGCATGGGCATCGACCTGCGCGACGTCGACCAGCCCATCGGCACCCTCTCCGGCGGTGAACGCCAGTGCGTGGCCATCGCCCGCGCGGTGCACTTCGGCGCGAAGGTCCTGGTGCTCGACGAGCCGACGGCGGCCCTCGGCGTCAAGCAGTCGGGCGTGGTCCTGAAGTACGTGGCGGCGGCACGGGACCAGGGCCTGGGTGTCGTCCTCATCACCCACAACCCGCACCACGCGTACCTGGTGGGGGACCGTTTCGTCCTCCTGAAGCGCGGCACGATGGTGGGCAGCCACGAGCGCGACGACATCACCCTGGACGAGCTGACGAGGCAGATGGCGGGCGGGAACGAGCTCGATGACCTGCGCCACGAACTGCAGCGTCCCTGAAGGGGCGCGGAGCCGTGCCGATGTGCGCCCCCGTCGCGTGGGCGCGACCAGCCACGACGCACCCGCACCCGGCGACGAACCGCTGCACCCGCCCTCCGTCGCATTCGGCTCCCAGCGTGAGCGTGCGGCACAATCGCACCCGATGAGCACCTACCGCGACTTCACCGCCCCCATCGGCTCCCGCCGCGCCCCGGTCCTGCGCACCGTGGGCACGCGGGAACGCCGCTCGCATCTCACGGCACCCCGCGTGCCGACGGTCGGCATCGACATCGGCGGCACGAAAGTCATGGCGGGCGTCGTCGACGCGGACGGCAACATCCTGGAGAAGCTCCGCACGGAGACCCCGGACAAGTCCAAGAGCCCCAAGGTCGTCGAGGACACCATCGTCGAACTGGTCCTGGACCTGTCCGACCGGCACGACGTGCACGCCGTGGGCATCGGCGCGGCCGGCTGGGTCGACGCCGACCGCAACCGCGTGCTGTTCGCCCCCCACCTGTCCTGGCGCAACGAACCGCTGCGCGACCGCATCGCCGGCCGCCTCGCGGTCCCCGTCCTGGTGGACAACGACGCCAACACCGCCGCCTGGGCCGAGTGGCGCTTCGGCGCCGGCCGCGGCGAGGACCACCTCGTCATGATCACGCTCGGCACCGGCATCGGCGGCGCGATCCTGGAGGACGGCCAGGTCAAGCGGGGCAAGTACGGCGTCGCCGGCGAGTTCGGGCACATGCAGGTCGTGCCCGGCGGCCACCGCTGCCCGTGCGGCAACCGCGGCTGCTGGGAGCAGTACAGCTCCGGGAACGCCCTGGTCAGGGAGGCCAGGGAGCTGGCCGCCGCGGACTCCCCGGTGGCGTACGGGGTCATCGAGCACGTCAAGGGCAACATCGCCGACATCAACGGCCCGATGATCACCGAGCTGGCCCGGGAGGGCGACGCCATGTGCGTCGAGCTGCTCCAGGACATCGGCCAGTGGCTCGGCGTCGGCATCGCCAACCTCGCCGCCGCGCTCGACCCGTCCTGCTTCGTCGTCGGCGGCGGCGTGAGCGCGGCCGACGACCTGCTGATCGGCCCCGCGCGCGACGCGTTCAAGCGCCAGCTCACCGGCCGCGGCTACCGCCCGGAGGCCCGCATCGTCCGCGCCCAGCTCGGCCCCGAGGCCGGCATGGTGGGCGCCGCCGACCTGGCCCGCCTGGTCGCGCGCCGGTTCCGGCGCGCCAAGCGGCGCCGGGTGGAGCGCCACGAGCGCTACGAGCGGTACGCGGAGGCCCGCCGTACGTCCGGGGAGCCGACGTGACGGGCCCCCGCCCGGACGGGGCCGGCGCCCCGGAGGAACCGGCGCGCCCGGCGGAGGACCGCCGGCACATGATCCGCCGGCGGGCGCTCACCCTGCTCACCATCGTCCTGCTCATCGGCGTCCCGGCCGGCTACCTGGTGATCTCCGCCAACCAGAGCCGCGACAGCGGCAAGGTCAAGGAGGCCAAGTACTCGGCGACCGGCCTGACCGAGGGCTGGCCCTCCAAGCTCCAGCGCCGCCTCTACGAGGTCCCCGTCCCGGTCCCGTCCGAAGAGGTCGCCTACTACGAGACGAACAACTGGAAGACCAGCCGCCTCTACGTCCAGTTCGAGACCACCGGCGCCGGCCTGGACGCCTTCCTGGCGGGCATGGGCGTCTCCCGGGACGACCTGGAGCGCGACGCGCAGGCCATCGGCGACCGCGACCAGGAGATCACCGGCTGGAACTTCGACCGGCCCGGCCCGTGGTGGGGCCTCGTCCACGAGCAGGCGAACCCGGCGCCCACCCATGACGTCCTGGTGAACCTCGCCGATCCGGACCGTCCGATGGTGTACGTGGTCGCGCGCACGGTCCCCTGACCGCACTCTTCCGCACCCGTTCCCGGCCGGGGCCCAGGGCCCCGGGCCCCGTCCCGGAGCCCGCCGGGGCCGATTGTCAGACCCCGCCCGTAGAGTCGGGGACGGTCGATCCGGGAGGCGGGCGGGAGGTGACAGAACGTATGAGCGGCACAATGCGAACGGCCGCCACGGCTGTCACGGCCGCCACGGCCGAACGCGCGCACGAGCGGGCGGAGCGGGGGCGGCCCGTCCCCTCCGTGTCCGCCCGGCTCGCCGCCGTCTTCCTGCCCGCCTCCCCGCCGCGCGAGGGACGGATCGCCTTCTGGGACCCCGCGGGCGGCCCCGTCACCGGCGCGGCGCCCGAGGACGGGGCCGGGCCCGGGCATCCGCCCGCCGGCGCGCCCGGGCCCACGGAGCTCACCGTCGTCCGCCGGCACGGCGCCGGGGTGCGCCGCGGCACCACGCCCGCGCTGTCCCTCCCGCTCACCGATGCCCTGCCCCTGCTGGTGCGCGCCCGGCACGACCCGGCCGCCCACCCGGCCACCGCCTGCTGGGGCGCCGCCGCCCTGCACGCCCTGCGGCTCACCGCGCGCGGCCGCCTGCTGCCCGGCCTGACGGCGTCCGGGCACGACGCCTGGCGGGCCGGCCCGCTCGACCCCGACGACATCGCGCACCTGCGGGCGGTGGCCGCCGCGCTGCCGCCCGAGGGCCACGCGGTCCCGCTGGACGGGCCCGGCCCGATCCGGCTGCCGGCTCCCGAGGCGCTGATGCGCTCCTTCCTGGACGCGGTGGCCGACACCCTGCCCCGCACCCCCGCCGCCCCCCACGCCGCGGGCCGCCCCTTCGCCGCACGCGCCGCCCAGCGCCTGCCCGGCGCCCACGACTGGGCCGCGGAGGTCGCCGCCGGCATGGACGCGGGCGTACGGATCTCCCTGCGCCTGGACCTCTCGGCGTACGACCTGTTCGACGGCGACGAGAACGGCGGCGCGCGCCGCGCCGGGGCCGCCGTCGTCCAGGTGCACAGCCTCGCCGACCCCACCCTCGTCACCGACGCCGCGGACCTGTGGTCCGGCGCGGCCGACGCCGCGTTCGGCCCCCGCGCGCGCGTGGACGCCGCCCTCGCCGTGCGGCGGGCGGCGCGCGTGTGGCCACCGCTCGACCGGCTCACCGAGCAGGACGTGCCCGACGTCCTCGGCCTGTCCGAGGACGAGGTCACCGACCTGCTGGGCGTCGCGGCCGGCCGGCTCGCCGCCGCCGGGGTCGCCGTGCACTGGCCCCGCGACCTCGCCCAGGACCTCACCGCGACCGCGGTGGTGCGGCCCGCGCCCGGTTCGGCGACCGACGGCACGGGCTTCTTCGAGAGCGGGGAGCTGCTGCGGTTCTGCTGGCAGCTCGCGATCGGCGGCGACCCGCTCACCGAGGCCGAGATGGACGCCCTCGCCGAGGCCCACCGCCCGGTCGTCCGGCTGCGCGACCGGTGGGTCCTGGTCGACCCGGCCGTCGCCCGCCGGGCCCGCAAGCGCGACCTCGGCCTGCTCGATCCGGTCGACGCCCTCGCCGTCGCCCTCACCGGCACCGCGGAGGCCGACGGCGAGACGGTCGAGGTGGTGCCGGCCGGCGCCCTGGCCGCCCTGCGCGACCGGCTGACGGCGGGCGTCCGCCCGGCCGACCCCCCGCCCGGCCTGCACGCGACCCTCCGCGACTACCAGCTCAGGGGCCTGGCCTGGCTGGACCTCATGACCTCGCTCGGCCTCGGCGGCTGCCTCGCCGACGACATGGGCCTCGGCAAGACGATCACCGTCATCGCCCTGCACCTGAAAAGGGCCCGCACCGAGCCGACCCTCGTGGTCTGCCCGGCCTCCCTGCTGGGCAACTGGCAGCGGGAGATCACCCGGTTCGCACCCGGCGTCCCCGTCCGCCGCTTCCACGGCCCCGACCGCACCCTGGACGGCCTGCGGGGCGGCTTCGTCCTCACCACGTACGGCACGATGCGGTCGGCCGCGGCGACCCTGGCCGAACGGTCCTGGGGCATGGTCGTCGCCGACGAGGCGCAGCACGTCAAGAACCCGTACTCGGCGACCGCGAAGGCGCTGCGCACGATCCCGTCCCCGGCACGCGTGGCGCTCACCGGCACACCGGTCGAGAACAACCTCTCCGAACTGTGGGCGCTGCTCGACTGGACGACCCCCGGTCTCCTCGGCCCGCTCAAGTCCTTCCGCGCCCGGCACGCGCGCGCGGTGGAGAACGGCGAGGACGAGGAGGCGGTGCGGCGCCTGGCCCGCCTCGTCCGCCCCTTCCTGCTGCGCCGCAAGAAGTCCGACCCCGGCATCGTCCCCGAACTGCCGCCGAAGACCGAGACGGACCACCCGGTGCCCCTCACCCGTGAACAGGCCGCGCTCTACGAGGCGGTGGTGCGCGAGTCCATGCTCGCCATCGAGGCCGCGGACGGCATGGCCCGGCGCGGGCTGGTGCTCAAGCTGCTGACCTCGCTGAAGCAGATCTGCGACCACCCGGCGCTGTTCCTGAAGGAGGAGCTCCCGCCGGGCGGGGCCGACCGGCTCGCCGCCCGCTCCGGCAAGCTCGCCCTGCTGGACGAGCTGCTGGACACGGTCCTCGCCGAGGACGGCTCGGTGCTCGTCTTCACCCAGTACGTCGGCATGGCCCGCCTCATCGCCTCCCACCTGGCCGCCCACGCGGTCCCGGCCGAACTCCTGCACGGTGGAACGCCGGTGCCCGAGCGCGAGCTCATGGTGGACCGCTTCCAGAGCGGGGCGACCCCCGTCCTCGTCCTGTCCCTGAAGGCCGCGGGCACCGGCCTCAACCTGACCCGCGCGGGCCACGTCGTGCACTTCGACCGCTGGTGGAACCCGGCCGTCGAGGAACAGGCCACCGACCGCGCCTACCGCATCGGCCAGACCCAGCCGGTCCAGGTCCACCGCCTCATCACCGAGGGCACGGTCGAGGACCGCATCGCCGAGATGCTCGAGTCCAAGCGGGCCCTGGCCGACGCGGTCCTCGGCGCAGGCGAGTCGGCCCTGACCGAGCTGACGGACCGCGAGCTGTCCGACCTGGTGTCCCTGCGGAGGCCGTCATGACCCCCCGCCCCGCCGACGAGGCCCGCCGCGCCCTGCGGGCGGCACGGGAGCGCGGAGAGGCGGCGCCCGCCCTGACGGCCGACGCGGACACGGCGGACCGTGGGCCGGTCCGGGACCGAGGACCTGCCCAGGAGCAGGACCGCGCCCAGGCCCCTGTCGAAGACCCCGGCCGGGACCGGAGCGAGCACGCCGGACCGCGCCCCGGGGACCTCGCCCGCGCGGCGCTGCGCAGCGCGCGGATCGCGCGGTACGCGGGCGCCGACGGCACGGCGGGGGAGGGGGAGGCCCCCGGGGACCCGGCGGACCGTTCCCGCACTCCACGGGGGACCGCCGCGGGACCGGACGCGACCGCGGGCCGCTCGCCGGGCACCTCCGGCACCCCCGGCTCCCCGGCAGGGAAGGCGGGCCGGCCCGGCGAAGCGGCGGGGACGGCCGGGGCGGCGTCCCCCGGCCCCGCGGACCACCGCGACCGAGCACCGGACCCCGCCACCGGCCCGCCCGCACCTCCGGGCGGAACGGCCGCCGCCGACCCCACGCCGCCTGTCACCGGTACGGCCCCCGTCCCCGCGGCCGGGGAGGACAGCCGGCCGGCGGACGTGGCGCGCGAGGCGCTGCGGGCGGCCCGCCGGCAGGCGAAGACGGACACCGCGGCCGAGGACGCGACGGGTGCGCGACGGCCCGCGCGTCCGGCCCGTCGTCCGCACGGGACCGGCGGTGCCCCCACCGCCGACGCCCGCGCCCGCGTCGTACGGGACTTCGTCACGGGCGCGTTCCGTCTGCCTCCGGAAGCGGACCTCCCCGACGAGGCTCCGCCGCTCGGAACCACCGCCGGAACCCCCCGGAGCGCGGTGACGGCACCGACGGTGCCTGCCCCGTCCCCCGACGCGGAGCCCGTCCCCGGCCCCGCGCCCTCTCCCGCCGAGCGCACGGCGGGCCCCGCCGAAGACCCGGCGGCCACCGGCGAGCCGTCGCTCCCGCCCTCCCGGCCGGCGCACGAGCCGCCACCACCGCGGCAGGCCGTGGCGCCGCCCCCGGAGGGGGACCCGGCGGTGCGGGGCCGTACCGCGCACCCGGTGACGTACGGCCAGGACCGCCCCACCGCGCCGGCGACCCCCCGCTCCATGGCCGCCCCGAACCGCGACGGCGACCTCCGCCGCACCTTCCCCGCCTTCCCGCCCCGGCCGGCACCGGACGGCGGCTTCGCCGAGACCTGGTGGGGGAACGCGTGGGCGACCGCGCTGGAGCAGGGCGCGCTGGACCCCGAGCGGCTGGCACGCGGCCGCGGTTACGCGGAACGGGGGCACGTCGACGCCATCACCGTGACGCCCGGCCTCGTCCTCGCCTACGTCCAGGGCAGCCGTCCGAGGCCGTACCGCGTACAGGTACGGCTGCGCACCCTCGACGACGCCGACTGGGAGCGGTTCCTGGAGGCCGCCGCCGAGCGGCCGGGGCACATCGCCGCCCTGCTCGACAAGGAACTGCCCCACTCCCTCGCCGACTGCGGGATCCCGCTGCTCCCCGGCCCCGGCGACCTCGTCCCCCGGTGCAGCTGCCCCGACTCCGGCCACCCCTGCAAGCACGCCGCCGCCCTCTGCTACCAGACGGCGCGGCTGCTCGACGCCGACCCCTTCGTCCTGCTCCTGCTGCGCGGCAGGGGCGAGCGCGAGCTGCTCGACGCCCTGTCCCGGCTCAGCGCCGCCCGCGCGGCCCGCGCCGCCCAGGACAAGGGCCCGGCGCCGCTCCCCGGCGTCCGGGCCACCGAGGCACTGGCCGAGCGGTCGCTCCCGCCCCTCCCGGCGCCGCTGCCCGCGCCCCCGCACCCCGGACAGCCCCCCGCCTACCCGGCGGCGCCGGGCGGTCCGGACCCCTTCGCGCTGGACCAGCTGGCCACCGACGCCGCCGCCCGCGCCCACGCCCTGCTCACCACGGGCCGCGACCCGGTCGGCGGACTGACGCTGTGGCAGGACGCCGTCCGCCACGCCGCCGCACGCCCCGGTTCCGGCCTCACCGCCGGCACCCGCGCGCTGTACTCCTCCCTGGCCCGGGCCGCCGGCCGCAGCACGTCCGAACTGGCGCGCGCGGTGGCCGCCTGGCGGCAGGGCGTCCTCGAGGGCCTCGCCGTCCTGGAGGAGCCCTGGGACCCGCCGGCCGGCCGCTTCGACCGCGCCCGCCCCTTGCTGCTCGCCGCCGACCTCCCCGCCTTCCGCCCCTGGCGCAACCGCCTCACCCACCCCGCGGGGCACCTCCAACTCCGCCTCGGCCGCACCGGTCTGTGGTACGCCTACGAGTCCGAGCCGGGCCACGACGACTGGTGGCCCCGGGGCACCCCCGACCTCGACCCGATCGGCGCCCTGACGGGCCTGGTCGGCGCCGGGGAGCTGTGACCCGGTGCGCCGTTCCCGGCCGCGGACCGTCATCACGGCGCTGCCGGAGACGGCGATCACCGGCCCGCCACGCGGTGCCGCAAGGGAACCCGCCCGCTTCGTCGCAGAGCCCGCGCCGCTTCCCCGAGCTGGAACCGACGAGTGGGGCCACAGCCCGCCCGGCGCCGAGAACCGCCCAGAAACGCGAGGTGACCGGGGGAGTCCCGGCTCGCGCGACGGGGAGCCGTCCGCCTCGCCGCACGTCCCCGTGACAGGGAACCGCGTGGCACATGAGAGGGTCTGGGGCGTGAGTGGGACACCACCGAACACCCTGCAGTACCGCTTTGACGGACCGGAGGACGCTCCGGTTCTGATCCTGGGGCTCTCACTGGGTACCACACGGCACAGGTCGTAAAGACCGTCTACGGGCGTCCACGCCAGTCCATGGTGTGTGCGTTGTAGCAGGCCAGGGCTTTGCGGTCCGGTGGCGTCGGCGTAGTTGGTGACAGACGTGTGACAGGGCCGGTGACAGACCGAGGCCCCGCCGGGGGCATCCTCGGCGGGGCCTCTGCCCAGAGCCGTGGGACGAATCCTCACCGGAGCGCAGGCGGGCAGGACGGCGGCCCTGACGCTGTCACTGCATGCGGCGCGGGCACCCGTTGACGGGACGGTCGGCTCAAGACCGTCACGCGCTTGCCCAGCCCCGCTGCACTCCCCACCGTCACGCCGATGACAGCAGAGATACAGAAGTCCGGCTGACGTATCAGAAGTCGAGGTCCAGAGCCTTGACCTTGTCCCGCTCGCGCGTCGGGTGAGAATCGCTGAAGACGAAGCAGCGAGTGTTCTTCAGAGTGTTGTCCTCCACCTTCGCCGTGGAGAAGACCACCACCGGGACGCGCTCGTCGTCCCCGGAGCGGTCCATGAAGTCCGCACGGAAGTCGATGACGGGGGCGTCCTCGTCCCAACGCCCGGGGAAGTCCTCGACAACCGGCTGGTCGGGGCCGGGCGCGGTGGGCAGTGCCCTGGCCTCCGGGCCGGCGGACCGCGTCGCCGGCTGGTATCTGCGGCGCGTCCTGGAGCGCTACCCCGGTGACCCGGTGGCGGGGACCGCCTTCCGCTCCGTACTGGGCCTCTGTGCACCCGTCACCAGCCTGTTCGCCCCCTCCGCGGCCCGTGCCGTCCTCCTCCGGCCGCCCATGCCGACGCCGGCCGAGCCGCCGACGTCACCGGAGGAACCCGGGGCCTGAGGAAGTGCGGCAGCTGATGGTCTGTCCGGCTGTCCGGCTGGGTGGGCGGTCGCAGCCTTCTGGGCCTGGCGGGGGACGGTCTGGGCTTGTCGAGGTGCCCGTGCACCGTGAAACGGGGCACGCCGGATCTGTCGGGGATCTGCTGGACGGTCTTCTCCCGCTCCTCGTCGTGGAGCCGCTGGACGAGCACGGCCTGGTCCGAGGTGGGCTCGGCCTGCGCCCGCCGTCCGTTCCGGCGGCGGATCCAACGCGTTCGGCGCGGGATTCCGTCTCCACGCTCACGTCACTCCGCCCCGGTGGGCAGGACCCACGCCGAACCCTACGGTTCGCACGGGGTCGTCCAGCTGATCAGAGAGGCTGGCGAGGTGCCGCGAGTACGTCCCTGAGTACCTTCTCGAGCGTGACGCGGGCCAGTTCGTGTCTCAGGGTCTCCTCGATGTCCTGGTAGATGTCCCGCATCGCCGGCTGGATGCCGTGACCCACCACGCATCCCTGGTCCGGGGTGGTGCGGTGCATCGCGAACAGCGGGCCGGGTTCCACTGCCTCGTACACGTCGAGCAGGGTGATCGACCCCAGCTCGCGCGCCAGCGACCAGCCCGCGCCCGCGCCCCGCCGGGACTCCACGAGCCCGGCCCTGCGCAGCTCGCCGAGCAGCCGCCTGATCACCACGGGGTTGGTGTTCGCGCTGGTCGCGATCTTCTCGGAGGTGGCGACCTCGTGGCCCTGGCGCTGGTAGAGACCGATCCAGGCCAGCGCATGGGCGGCAATGGTCAGCCTGCTGTTGGCGCTCATGACCCCTCCTCCGGTCGCAACGCTCCATGTTACGACAGCGCAGTCGCAACAGTGAAGGTTGCGACAATCTGTCGTAACGATTACCGTTACGACAGTCGGGAAGGGTCGACCAAAGACAAGCGTGGACCGTGAGCGTGTTGCGAAATCGAAGGAGAACAGGGATGGAAAGTAACGAAAAGACCATTCGCGAGGCTTACCGGCTCGCGGAAGGGGACGTTCTCGACGGTGACGGTTTCCTGGCCTTGTTCACCGAGGACGGGTCGTTCAACGACATGTCGACCTCGCAGAGTTTCCGCGGGGAGCAGATTCCTCAGGTGATCGCGGGCCTCGCCCGCTCGTTCCCCGATGTACACCGTGAGCTGCTCGAGGTGCATGCGTTCGGTGACGTCGTCGCCGTGGAGTTGCGCATCCAGGGCACGCATCTCGGAGGGTTTCCGACCCCGGTCGGCGAGATCCCACCGACCGGGAACCGGATCGACGTGCCGGCGGCGGACCTCTGGTACCTCCGTGACGGAAAGGTCGAAAGGTTCAATTGCTACAACTCGATGAACGTGTGGCTCGAGCAAATCGGGGTCCACCCTGACTTCAAGTCCGCAGTCGAAGCCACCGGGACAGCAGCCACGACGGCGTAACTCCGCCGGTCAGCGCCGAGTATGCGACAAGACACTCCCTTCTTCGGGCCGCATACCCGGCGCTGCTTCTTGAACGAAGTCGTTGTTCGCACCCAGCCGCCGACACGACCTGGCAGGCCGACTCGTCGAGTACCAGCAGCCCTGGCCGGCAGGTAGGGCAACGACCCACATCGAGTGACGTTCTCCGGGCCCGCCTCCACGAGACACACGGCTGCGACGAGACCCCGCCCCGAAGATCATCGAGGTGCGCGGGGCCGGACTGCCCTTCCCCGTGCCGCCGAGCCCTGCGCATCCGACGCTGACCGTGGACGAGTTCCACGCGTGCGCGGACCGTGGAGGGCTCGGCCTGCCACGAGTCCGTGACGATCACGAGAACCGGCGCGGAGGCCGGCGCAGGAGACGGCACCACCCGCGCCCCTCGCTCCGCCCTTGGGCAGGACGACGACTCCCCTCTCGACGCCTTGCGGGCCACGGCATCCCGAGGGACAAGATCTTCAGCGAGAAGATCAGCACCCGCGTCCGCGGAGGGCCCGGTTCGAGGAGGCGGCCGTACGGCGCGGGAGGTCAAGGCCCACGCCCCGCACTGCCGCGTCATCTTCACCGTGTACGGGATGAAGCGGCTCGGCCACGACGCCGCCGAACTCACCGTGCTCGCCGACCACCCCACCGCTCACGGCCTGGTCCTGGAGATGCCCGCCGGGCCCCTGCCCGGCATCTACGGCCCCACCGGCCCCGGCAAGCCGCTGTTCGCGTTCCTCGCGGCGATGGCGGAGACCGAACGGGAGAACATCTCGGAGTCGACGCTGGAGGGGCTCGGCACCGCGGCCCGCAAGGGCAAGCGCGGCGGCCGACCCCCGGTCGTCACCGCCGACACGCTCCACACCGTGCTGCCGCCTGCGACCCGCTGACCGGCCAGGTCATCCGCGCCACCAGGACCAGCAACCGACGCTACGAACATCCCCGCCCCGGCGACCTGATCCATGTCGACGTCAAGAAGCTCGGCAAGATCCCCGCCGGCGGCGGCCGGCGGGCCCACGGCCGCAGCGAGAGCGCCCGCGGGCGGGGTATCGGCTACGACTGTGTGCACGCCGCCGTCGACGACCACTCCCGCCTTGCCTACGCCGAGATCCTCCCCGACGAGAAGGGCACCACCTGCGCGGGCTTCCTCACCCGCGCAGCCGCGTTCTTCCACGCCCACGGCATCACCCGCATCGAGCGAGTGATGACCGACGGCGCCAAGAACCACCGGCTCTCACACGACTTCCAGTCAGCCTGCCAAGCGCTCGGTGCACGGCAGGAGTTCACCCGTCCCCACTGCCCGTGGACCAACGGAAAGGTCGAACGCTTCAACCGCACGCTGCAGACCGAATGGGCCTACCGGAAGGTCTTCACCAGCAACGCCCAACGAACCCGGGCACTCGCGCCCTGGCCCGTCTTCTACAACACTGGCCGCCGACACACCGCGCTCGGCGGCCAAGCACCGATCAGCCGACTGTCACCAACCTCATGACCGAGTACACCTAAGCGAGCCGTCGGCCGGATGTCAGTCAGCTGACGGAGGCTGGCGGCACGGCGGCCGAGCCATTCTCGTGGAGACATCGAAACCGCCCGGTACCCGGGCGGGACCACGAGGAGCGGACCATGAACACCATCGCGCAGCACTGGATCAACGGACGGTGGACCGGCTCCGGTTCGGTCCTGGAATCGATCAACCCGGCCGACGGCACCGTCGTCGGCTCGTTCTACGACGGTGGTGAGGCAGAGGCCTCGGCCGCCGTGGACGCAGCCGCCGCCGCGTTCACGACCACCGAATGGGCGCGCACTCCCTCGCTCCGGGCGACCGCGCTCAGCCGGCTGGCCGACGCCCTCGAGGCCCGGGTAGCCGAGGTCGCGGCCATGTTGTCCCGGGAGAACGGCAAGCTGCTGGGTGAGACCACGTGGGAGGTCAGCGGTGCGGTCGGGTGGCTGCGGTACGCGGCGGCCTCTGTGCGCACCCAGACCGCCGGGCGCGCCGCCGAGACGGCACCCGGCCAGTACACCCACTCGGTGCCCGAGCCGCTCGGTGTCGCCGGGATCATCTCTCCCTGGAACTCCCCCGTCATGCTGACCGTGCGGGCACTGGGCCCGGCGCTGGCCGCCGGCTGCACCGTCGTGGTCAAGCTTCCGGCTCAGACGGCGCTGACCAACGAGCTTTTCGCGCAGGTCCTGGCCTCGGTCCCGGAGATCCCGGCGGGCGTGGTCAGCGTGTTCACCGAGTCCGGCAACACCGGGGCCCCGTTCCTGGTCTCCTCGGACAAGGTCGACGTGATCAACTACACCGGCAGCACGCCGGTCGGGCGCCGTATCGCGGCCGCGGCCTCCACCACGCTCAAGCGGCTCGGTCTGGAACTGGGCGGCAAGGCGCCCATGGTGATCTTTCCCGACGCCGATCTGGACATGGTGATCCCGACTGTTGTGCAGTCGCTGGTGCTGATGAACGGGCAGTTCTGCTGCACCGGCTCCCGTGTACTGGTTCACCGGGACATCGCCGACCAGGTGCGCACTCGGCTCACCGCCGCGCTCGCGCAGGTGCGGCTCGGGTCGGGCGACGACGAGAAGGCCCAGCTCGGCCCGGTGATCGACCGGGCGTCCGCCCAGCGGGTGGACGCGATCGTCGAGGAAGCCGCCTCGTACGGCACGGTGCTGCTGCGCGGCGGTGTGGTCACCGACGGCCCGCTGGCCGCCGGCGCGTTCTACCGGCCGAGCCTGATCGAGGTGGACCGCACCGACGTCCGGATCGTGCAGGAGGAGGTCTTCGGCCCGGTCCAGACGTTCGAGATCTTCGACGACGAGGACGACGCCGTGACCAAGGCGAACGCCACCGTCTACGGCCTGGCCGCCTCGGTGTTCAGCTCGGACTCGATGAGGGCCCGCCGGATCGCCCGGCGCATCCGCACCGGCACGGTGTGGATCAACACCTGGGGGGCCATCAGCGAGGACTTCGAGGAGGGCGGCGTCAAGGGAAGCGGTTACGGCTACCTGTGCGGCCCGCGAGCGATCGAGGAGTTCCAGGCTCTCAAGGTGTACGTGGAGCAGGACCACACCCAGTCCGCTCACTGATCAGATCATCACCTGGCCCGGCGCCCACCTGGGCGCCGGGCGGCCCTCCTGCACAGGAAGGGTGCACCAGGGCCTCGATTCCGATCACCGGAGCGACGAACGGTCCTGGCCTCGCTCTGGCCGAGGAGCTCGCGGAAGCCGTGCACCAGTTGCTTCCGCACGGTCGTGCCCCGCGGCGACCGGTGCCGGTCGCGCAGCGTTTCGGGGCCGGGCAGTACACCGCCGACCTGTCCGCTCCGGCCGAGACCCGGCTACCCGCGGCCGAAGTGGCGGCACGGCGCGGCCGCCTCGACGTGCTGGTCAACGACGCGGGTGTGGCTTCACCTGGAACGGCACCGTCCGAGGCATGCCGGCGGACGGACACCAGCAGCGGCTGACGGTGAGCCGTCCGAGCCCTGCGCCGCCCACCCGGCAGCTGCTGCCGCTGTTGCGCTCGGGCAGCCCACCACGCAGCGCCGACATCGCCTCGGTCGCGCAGGAACCGATGGAATCAAAACGACACGCAGCTTTTCGATGTGGAGTGGTCCATGAACGAGAGAACTGTTTCCGATGCCTACGGTGCCGACGATCCTGGACTGCCGAGCCCACCGGCGGTGGCAGGCATCCGGCACACGCTCCGGGAGCGGAGCCGGAACGCGTTCGCGAACGCCGACCCCCGGCTCGGCCCCACCGTCCCGGCTACCGCCCGGCGTTGGAAGCTGTGGCTCCTCACCGTGTGCGGTATCTACCCCACCATCGTCCTGCTGGGCCTGGCCACGAACCCTGTTCTGGAGGATCTGTACCTGCCGGTGCGACTCGCTGTACTCGTCCCGGCGGCGGCAGCAGCGATGGTCTGGCAGATCAATCCCCGACTGCAGCGGCGTTTCGGAGCTTGGCTCACCAGATGACGAGCAGCCCGGTTCCGCCGCCGGTGTGCTCCGCGGCGCCCGCACACCACAGACCGCTGCGCAGGCTCACGGCACGGGGCCGCGACGAGACCCGCCGCGGCGTCTCCTCGCTGGAGCTCTTCTTCGACCTGTGCTTCATCGTGGCCATAGCCCAGGCAGGCGCCCAGTTGGTGCACGCCATGGTCGAGGGACACACGGGCGAGGGGATCCTCGACTACCTGATGATCTTCTTCGCCATCTGGTGGGCGTGGATGAACTTCACGTGGTTCGCCTCGGCCTACGACAACGACGACGTGCTGTACCGGATCGTCACGCTGATCCAGATGGCCGGCGTGCTCGTCCTGACGGCAGGCGTCTCCCAGGTGTTCGAGGAACACGCGTACCTGGTCGTCGTCCTGGGCTATGTGATCATGCGGCTCGCCATGACGGCGCAGTGGCTGCGCGTGGCGCGGTCGAGCCAGGGCCCCGAGCGGACGATGGCGCTGCGGTACGCCATCGGGCTGTGCCAGGTCGGCTGGCTGGGGCTACTGGCCCTGCCGGAGGCCGGCCGCCCGTGGGTCTTCCTGGTGATGGCGTTGCCGGAGATGGCCGTACCGCTGTATGCGGAGCGGGCCCACCCCACGCCCTGGCACCCCCACCACATCGCCGAACGGTACGGGCTGCTCACGCTCATCGTGCTCGGCGAGACCATCGCGGCGGCCACCGTCGCCGTGAAGTCGGGGATCGACGAGCACGAGACCCTGGGCGAGTTGCTGTCCATCGCCGCCGGCGGACTGCTGATCATCTTCGCCGCCTGGTGGGTCTACTTCGCGGCCCCCGTCCACGGGCACCTCCGGTCCGACCGGCAGTCCTTCCTCTGGGGCTACGGCCATTACCTGATCTTCGTCTCGGGTGCCGCGATCGGGGCCGGCCTGGAGGTGGCGGTGGAGCAGGCGGTGGGCAAGACGCACCTTTCGGC
This sequence comes from Streptomyces sp. NPDC029152, assembly GCF_055564355.1. Classification (NCBI taxonomy): domain Bacteria; kingdom Bacillati; phylum Actinomycetota; class Actinomycetes; order Kitasatosporales; family Streptomycetaceae; genus Streptomyces; species Streptomyces sp. NPDC029152. Next base: position 314,507 of record NZ_JBVHWR010000009.1, read on the forward strand.
GCTGTCGGCGTCGGCAGCGGTGACGCTGCCGACAGCGCTGTTCCTGCTCACGGTGTGGGCGCTGCACTCGCGCTTCTCCAAGGTGGGGATCGCCCAGCAGTCGGTGCTGCCGGCCACGGCGCTGCTGGTGGTCGTCTGTACGTTCCTGGGTCACTGGGCGGTGCTCGCGGCGGGGCTGGTGGCGGCGCTGGCGGTGGCAGCCGGGGTGACGCTGACGGCGCTCGGGGCGAGCCCGGAGCGCGGGATGGGCGAGGAAGGCGTCGCGGTGCCGGTTCCGTGAGGGAACCCTCGCCGCCGCGGAAACCTGGCCGGCACGGCGTACGACGACGCCCGTGCCGTGCGCCCGCTGCACCTGCTCAGTGACAGCGACACGTTGTTCACGCCGACGACGGGGACGCACCCGCTCGGCACCGCGAGCCCGCCGGCCCCGGACAACGTCCTCACGGCGGGGCGCGGACGCGGTGACCCACGCGACCGTACGCGCCGTGGGCACCGCCGGGTGGGTCGCGTACTCATCGACGGAGCCGAGACCACCAAGGTCCTCGACGCCGCTCAGGCCGCCAATGCCGACGCCACCCACATCACCGTCGTCAGCCGACTCGAAGGGCTTCCCGGGAAGGCTGACTGCCCTTGGTGCTGTCGTCGCGGTGGGGCTGCAGCGCCCGACGGGTGCTCTGCATGATCTTCGTCGGGGAGCCGGGAGTGTCGGCGAAGCGGATGGCTTCAGGCTCCGTTTACCGGTGGGTGCAATACTTCCTGGTCAGGTGCGTGGCTGGTGTTTCGACTGCTTCGCGAGGCAGGACGAGGGACGCGGCGGATGTGGGCGAAGTCAGGGACAGGCATGGGCGTCGGCCCGACCGGGCTGGTCGGCCGGGAGGGCGAGCTCGCCGAGCTTGCGGCGTTCCTGGACATGGCTGGGACGGACGGAGCTGTCCTGGTGCTCACCGGTGATCCGGGCGTGGGGAAGACGGCACTCCTGGACGCGACCGCCGAGCTGGCGGTGGCGAAGGGAGTGCGGGTCGTCCGCGGCAGCGGTGTCGAGTACGAGACGGACATCAGCTTCGCGGGGCTCCATCAGCTCGTCGGCTCGCTGCCGGACGAGCTCGGCCGTCTGCCGCGTTCCATGCGGGAGGCCCTCGAGGTCGCCCTCGGTCTCGGCGCCGGTCCCGCGCCGAGCCGGATCGCCGTCCTGAACGCGGCACTGTCCCTGTTCGACGAGGCCGCGAAGGAGCGGCCGTTGCTCCTCGTGGTCGATGACCTCCATGTCGTCGACCAGGCGAGCCGGGCCGCGGTGGGTTTCGTCGCCAGAAGACTGGGGGGCCGCCGCATCGGGCTGCTCGGAGCGCAGCGGGCGGAGTCCGGCGAGTCCTTCCGGTCCACCGGTCTGCCGGAGCTCGAGGTCGCGCCGCTGGGTGACGCGGACGCCCTGCGGCTGCTGTCCCGACGCTTTGCTCACCTTCCCCGCCGGGTTCTTTCGACCGTGGCCCACGAGGCGCAGGGAAATCCCCTGGCGCTGCTCGAGTTCGCCGGGTCCACCGGGGTGTCCGGCGACCGACACGGCCAAGGGGCGGGGTGGGCGAGCGGCCCGGGGCGGGACGTCCGCGCTCTGTACGGCGCCCGCGTCGGACGACTGCCGCGGGGAACGCGTGAGGTACTGCTGCTCGCGGCTCTTGAGGGCTCCGGCGACATCGGCGTCCTCGAGGCGGCCGGCGGGCCGGGCAGCCTCGAGGAACTCGCTCCCGCGGAGCGTGACCACCTGGTCATGGTCACGGAGAACGGCCGCGCGGTGCGCTTCAGGCATCCGCTGGTCAGGTCCGCGGTGGTCGACGGTTCCACCGGTGAACAGCGGCGCGGCGCCCACCGCCGGCTGGCCGACGCGCTGGCCGACCAGCCCGAGCGGCGCGGTGATCACCTCGCGAGAGCCACGACGGCGCCCGACGAGGCGGTCGCCGCCGTCGTGGAGTCGGCGGCCCGGAGCAGCCTGCGGCGCGGTGACGCCGACGGCGCGATCGCGAGACTGCGGCGCGCGGCCGAGCTGAGCACCGACCGCGCGGACCGCAGGCGCCGCCTGTCGCAGGCCGCCTATGCCGCCGCCTGGGTCACAGGCCATCTGGAGGTCAGCCACGAGATCATGCGTGAGGTCGAGGGCAATCCGGCGGCCCGGTCGCTCTCGGCGGCCGCGACGGCCGGCTTCCTGGTGCTCGTCACGGAAGGCGACGCCGATACGGCCCAGGCGCTCCTGATGGAGGCGGTCGAGCAGGCCCCGGTGATGCCCGGACCGCCGCATGAGGAGCTGGAGACCGCGCTGTTCACCCTCACCCTCGTCAGCCAGTACTCGGGCCGGCCCGAGCACTGGCAACCTCTGGTCGACGTGCTCGCCCGGTTCCCCGAGGCGGCGCCCGCCGCCGCGGCGTCGCTGGGGCGCGTCCACCACGACCTCGGCTCCGTCACCGACGGCATGCTGCGCCGCCTGGACGAGGAGATCGCGCGGCTGAGGGACCAGAACGACGCCGACGTGGTCATCCGCACCGCCCTGACCGCCTCGTACCTCGACCGGCTTCCGGGCTGTCGCGAGGCCGTCTCCCGGGTCATACGCGACGGCGGCGCGGTGGGATCGAGCATGCCGGCCCTGATGTTCGTCGCCCTGGACGACCTGTACGCCGGCCGGTGGCAGGCGTCGGCCGGTGCCGCGGACGAGCTCGTCGCACTGTCCGAGGAGACGGGGTACCACCTGTTCGCCCAGGTGGGGCACTACGTCGCTGCGATGGCCGCGGCCCAGCGCGGCGCCCTCGACGCGTGCCGGGAGCACTGCGAGGACATCTGGGGGTGGTCGGGTCCCAGGGGCCTGCGGCGGCTGGAGAACTGCGCCCACCAGGCGGCGGCCCGGGCGGCCCTCGGCGCCGCCGACTTCGAGACGGCGTTCCGGCACGCCACGGCGATCTGCGCCCCGGGTGTGCTGCCGGCGTTCAACCCCGAGGCCGTGTGGTCCGCGCCGGACCTCGTCGAGGCCGCCGTGCGCTCCGGGCGGCACGCGGAGGCGCGACGGCACGCGGACGCGCTGCGCGACGCCGGTGTCGGTCACCTCTCGTCGCGGTTCGCGCTGAGCGCGGCCACGGTCACGGCGATGACATCGGCTGCCGAGGACATGGTCCGGTGCTTCGAGGAGGCGCTCGGGCTGCCGGGCATCGAGCAGTGGCCCTTCGAGGTCGGCCGTGCTCACCTGGCGTACGGCGAGAGGCTGCGCCGTCAGGGGCTCAACCGCGAGGCCCGGAGGCAGCTGGCCGCCGCCCGCGGCCGCTTCGAGGAGCTCGGGGCCCGTTCGTGGGAGGCCCGGGCCGCGGCGGAGCTCCGCGCCACCGGGATGACGCGGACCGGCCGGGGCAAGGCAGGCGAGGCCCTCACCCCGCAGGAGCTGGAGGTCGCCAGGCTGGCGGCGACGGGGCTGTCGAACCCGCAGATCGCGTCGCGTCTGTTCCTTTCGCCGCGGACCGTGTCGTCGCATCTCTACCGTGTGTTCCCGAAGCTGGGGATCACGTCGCGGGCCGGGCTCCGCGACGCTCTGGAGGCGCTGCCTCCCGGGCCTCCGGCCACCCGGCCGTGAGAGCTGCCTCTCGGGTCCCAGCACTGCCACGGTACTGACGTGAGCGAGCCGTCGGCCGGATGTCAGTCAACTGACGGAGGCTGGCGGCACGGTGGCCGAGCCATTCTCGTGGAGACATCGAATCCGCCCGGTACCCGGGCGAGACCACGAGGAGCGGACCATGCCGTTCGTCACCACCGGCGACGGAGTCGAGATCTTCTACAAGGACTGGGGCTCGGGCCGGCCGGTCATGTTCCACCACGGCTGGCCGCTGAGCTCGGACGACTGGGACGCCCAGTTGCTGTTCCTCGTCCGGCGGGGCTACCGCGTCGTCGCCCACGACCGCCGTGGGCACGGGCGCTCCGCCCAGGTCGGCCACGGGCACGACATGGACCGTTACGCGGCGGACGCCGCCGCCGTGGTGGCGCACCTCGGTCTGCGCGACGTCGTCCACGTCGGCCACTGCGCCGGTGGCGGAGAGGTCGCCCGGTACGTCGCCAGGCACGGTGTCGGCCGGGTCGCCAAGGCCGTCCTCATCGCAGCGGTCCCGCCGCTCATGGTCCAGACGGAATCCAACCCCGCAGGGCTGCCGGTGGAGGTCTTCGACGGCTTCCGCGAGGGCGTGGCCACCGACCGCTCCCAGTTCTACCTCGACATCGCCTCCGGGCCGTTCTACGGGTTCAACCGTCCGGGCGCGGACGTCTCCCAGGGCATCATCCAGAACTGGTGGCGCCAGGGGATGGCCGGCAGCGCGCAGGCGCACCACGAGGGGATCAGAGCGTTCTCGGAGACGGACTTCACCGACGACCTCCGGGCGATCGACGTGCCCACGCTCCTCATGCACGGCGACGACGACCAGATCGTCCCGATCGCCGACTCCGCCCGGTCGGCGGTCACGTTGGTCGAGCACGTGACCCTGAAGGTCTACCCGGGCCTGTCGCACGGCATGTGCACCGTCAACGCCGACACCGTCAACGCGGACCTCCTCGACTTCATCAAGAGCTGACCCGGCTCGGTACCGACACACAGCCCGTCAGCACGGAACACACCACGGAACAGAGAAGGAATCACCATGACCGCAACACCCACCGGCTACGTGACCGTCGTCTGGGACGCGAAGGCGAAGGCGGGCAGGGAGGACGACCTCAAGGCGTTCATCACCGCCGCCGTCACCCCCTCGCGCAACGACCCCGGCAACATCGACTACGAGTCCCACGAAGTCGAGGGCCGGCCCGGCGAGTTCGTCATCTACGAACGCTGGGAGACACGCGCCCACCTCGACGCACACCTCGCCGCGCCCCGGATGCGGGAACTCGTCCCGCAGATGCTCGAACTGATCGACGGATCCATCGAGGACGGCATCCGCCTGCTGCGTCCGTTCCGCCCCGCCCACTAGAGCAGGGCGCCCGCCGGCGTCGGGATCGACGCCGACGGAGCACACCGCCGCAAAACCCATCCCTTGGGTGCTCCCGGTGACCGCTTTCCGGGAGCACCCGCTCCGAACCCGGCCCACCTGCCCCGGGAGCACCCCCTCGACGGCCTCAGGGCCACACGCCTGCCCAGCCACTGATCACACCGCACAGAACCCGCCTTGCGCCGGGCACCGAACATGCATGGCGTCACCGACAGGTCCTCGCTCGCGCACGGGCACCGAAAAACTCACGGTCCGCGGAGCACATCGACTGGAAGAGAACTCGCCCCACACTGCCTTCGATGTGAGCCCGACTGCGCACAGGTCTCGACGGAGTGCGCCGCAACGGGCACCCACGGCACCCCTCCGCCGCGGCTGCGTCAGTGCCGTGCTCGACCAGGCGACTGACGGCCGCTGTCACCGAGCACGCCGCAGTCGCGCGCGGAGGAGTGCACCGGAACTCGGTGAGGGGTGTCAAGAAGAACGTCGCCCGCTGGTGGGAGGTCATGCAGCGGGGCGCCGCCGTGGACGCAGACCCGGTCAACCCCTACGTCGTCCACGCCCTGGACGGCAAGCTCCCGACGACACCCTCATCAGCGCCGACTCCGGCCCGGCCGCCACCTGGTACGCCCGCCACCTGTGGCCGCGGGGCCGGATGCGAGGCTCGCGGTCCGGCACGCCGGCCACGATGGGACCCCGGCGTGCCCTTACGCCATCGGTACGAAGTTCGCCCACCTCGACCGGTCGGTGATCGCGCTGGTCGGTGACGGCGCGATGCAGATGGACGGCATGATGGAGAGGGGCACCGCGGTCGAGTGCCACCACGAGTGGTTCGACCCGCGGCTGATCGCGACGGTGCTGAACAACCGCGACACTCAGCCAGGTCACCTGGGAGATGCGCGCCATGTCCGGCGCGCCGCAGCTCGAGGAGTCGCAACCCGTTCCCGACCTGCCGTACGCGGAGATCGCCCAGCGCATCGGCCTGGACGGGGTGCGGGTGGAGAAGCCCGAGCAGGTCGAGGCCGCCTGGGGCCGGGCCCCCGCCGCCGACCGCTGGCCCAAGCGGACTGCGTCGAATCGGCCGGTCTCAGCACCCTGCGGGCGGCTCGTTCCGGGCTGCGTGCGTCCTCGGCCGTCTCGTGCGCATGGTGTCCATGACCGGTATCCCCCAGGTGCTCGCCATCCACGACATGGTCGCCGACGCGCTGGCCGCCCTCGCCGCGGACGGTGCCGTCGGCAGCGCCGGCCCGCCCGCATGACACCCACGGCCGCGCCCTCGTGATGCGGGAGGTCCGTCCGCCGGTGGGGGTTGTGACGGCCCTCTGGACTACCGGGCCCTGCGATAGGCTGATGGCCGCCCGTTTTGCCGGGCAGCCGGAGCATGCGGGAGGACAGGCTGATGCGGGACGTGAGCGGATCGGCCGACGGCGGTGCCGCGGCGGCCCGTCATGTTGCGGTGGAGTACTCCACCGACGACGAGTGGGCCGCCCATCTCGTGCCCTTCGTCCGTGCGGGTTTCGACAGGGGCGAGCAGGTGCAGTACTTCGCGGACGCCACCGACCCGCGCCTCGTGGTCCGTACGCTCGCCGAGCGGGGCGTGGACGCCGACTCCGCGGTCCGGCGGGGACAGCTCGTGGTGACCACCGCCGACGAGACCTACCTGACCGGGGTCCGGTTCGACCCCGACGCCATGATCGGACTGTGGCGCCGTGCCGTCGAGGCCGCCGCCGGTCAGGGGTACGGGAACCTGCGGGTGATCGGCGAGATGTCCTGGGGCGCCCGGCACATAACCGGCGCGGAGCGCCTGCTGGAGTACGAGCTGCGCATCCACCACGAGGTCTTCGAGCAGTTGCCGCTGACGGCCTGGTGTTTCTACGATCGCCGCCTGCTGGCACCCGAGGCCCTCGACGCGCTGGTGGGCGCCCACCTGACGCGTGCGGGCGCCGCACCTCGCCCGCACGCCAGGCCCGGCCTCTCGGTCGCGCCTCTGGCCGACCGGCCAGGCTTCCGTCTGTCCGGATCCGCAGGCTACGAGAGCCGCCGCGTGGCCGCCTCGGCCTCGGCCGCCATCGCCGCGTCGACGGCGAAGGACATCACCCTGGATCTGTCCGGCCTCGACCACCTCGACGTCTCCGCACTCGCCGACATCGCCCACGCCGCGCAGCGGCGTCCGTCCGGGGCACCGGTGCGGCTCGTCGGGGCGCCGCCCGCGCTCCACCGCATGCTGGAACTCTTCCCCGAGCTGGGGGCCGGCCTCCAGGGGGCCGACCAGTGACGACCTACACACCCGCGTCGGCGGAGAGCCGGGTCGGCCCGTCCTTCCACCACCCCGCCCTCTTCTACACCACCGAGGAGGACTACCTGCGGGGCGTCGCCGCATTCGTCCGCACGGAGGCGAGCGGCGGGCGCCCCGTCCTGGTCGCCGTTCCCGGTCCACGTCTGCAACTGCTCCGCGAAGCCATCGGCACCGGACACGAGGACATCACCTTCATCGACATGCGGCAGGCCGGACGCAACCCCGGGCGCATCCTGTCGCTGCTGCAGAACTTCGCCGACCAGCACCGGGACCGGCGCCCGTCCATCGTGGGCGAACCGATCTGGGTCGGACGCACCCCTGCGGAGGTGCGTGAGGCGACCCGTCACGAGGCGCTGATCAACCTGGCGTTCGACGGCCGGCCCGTCACGATCCTGTGCCCCTACGACACCGCCCTGCCGGAGCGGGTGCTGGCGGAGGCGCACCGCACGCACCCCGTCGTCGGAGACCCGGACGGCTACCGGCACAGCCCGCGCTACGAGGACCCGCTGACAGTGTGCCGCGACTGCGACGGACCCCTGGAGGAGCCGGCGGATCCACTCGTCCTGCGCTTCACGGAGCAGGACCTCGTCGATGTCCGTGACACCGCAGGGCACTGGGCACAGACGGCGGGCCTGTCCCCGAGCCGGCACACCGACTGGTTGCTGGCCGTCAACGAGGCCACGGGCAATTCGGTGCGGCACGGCGGGGGACAGGGCGTTCTGCGGCTGTGGCGCACGACCGACACTCTGATCGCCGAGGTGAGGGACCGAGGACGGCTCACCGACGCGCTCGTGGGCCGGCGCCGTCCTGACCCGCTGTCGCCGGCCGGCGGCCGTGGCGTCTGGATGATGCACCAGTTGTGCGATCTGGTCGAGATGCGCACTCCGCCGTCGGGCCTGATCGTGCGACTGCACCTGGCCCTGGACTGAGCGGTGCGTTGCAGGGAGACGTCGTCACACCGACCTCGTACTTGCTCACCTCTTCGCCCGTGACGCCGCGCCGGCCATCGAGCGCCACCTCGCCGGCCAGGCCCGGCAGGCAGCGGAAGAACGCCGGTTGCGTCTCCAAGGCGCCGAGGCCGCCCCGTCACTCGTGGGTCGCCGCGGCACCCGGGGGAAGGGACAGCCAGCCCGAGCCCGGTATTGCGCCAAGAGCGCCGGGCTCACGCTGGTACAGACGCCCACCGTGGGGCGTCGACGCGATCAGCTCGGGTTGGTGGAGGGGGTCTGAGCGCCGTCGCGGGCCGTGTACTCCCCTCCGGCCGGCTCACCGGCCCCACCGTCGGTGGCGACATGGGTGGCGCAGCCCTGTACGTCTGCGCTGGTCGACTGGCCAGCGGTCATGGCGGTGACTGCTTCGGCGGCGGTGGCATGGACCGGCAGGACTGCGTCGACACCGGTGAGGACGAGCATCCGCATCAGGCGGTCGGGGACGGCGGCAAGTCTGAGCGCACCGCCCACCGCTTGGGCGGCGTGCCAGAGGCCGATGAGCGCGCTCAGACCGGCGGAGTCGCAGAAGCCGACCTGTGACAGGTCCAGAACCAGGTGCGGGCACCCCTGCTCGATGACCCCCGAGGCTTCGCGGCGCAGGGTGTCCGCGGTGCGCGTGTCCACGTCGCCGGCGACGACGGCGATCGCGAGGCCGGGACGGGGGTGCTGGACGGTCAGCTGCAGCGTGTCGGTCACGTCGGTCGTCACTCCTGGCCGAAGTGTTCGGGCGCGGCGGCAGTGTGGGCGGTGGCAGAGACACTGCCGTCGGGTGTGGTGTGAGGGTGGGGGACGGACAGGGCCAGCAGGGCCACGTCGTCGCCGGCTCCGTCGGGCAGCGAGGTCAGCAGGGTGATGCTGTCCTCGACCAGGGAGGTGGCGGTGACGTGTCCGGTGCGCTGGTGGAGGAAGCCGGTCAGGCCGTCGTCACCGAGCATGGTGCCCTCGGTGGTGCGGGCTTCGATCAGCCCGTCGGTGTAGAGGAACAGGCTTTCCCCGGCAGTCAGGGAGAACGTGGTCTGGGCGAAGGGCGCCTGGGGGAAGGCGCCGACGAGCATGCCGCCCTGGGGGCGTACGGCCCGCACCCAGACGGCGCCGCCGTCGTCGGGGCGCACATGGTAGGCCGGCGGGTGGCCACCGGTCGCGATGGTGACGGTGAAGCCGCCGTCCTCCCGGGGTTCCAGGAGGCCGAAGAGGACGGTGCAGAAGCGGCGGCCGGCGGTGACGTCGGTGAGCAGCATGGTGTTGAGCGCGCTCAGCACGGTGACGGGGTCGGCGTTGATCTGGGCCGCGGTGCGCAGGGTGTGGCGGGCCAGGGCGGTGACGGTCGCCGCCTCGGGGCCTTTGCCGCACACGTCACCGAGGAAGAACGCCCACCGGTCGCCGTCGAGGGGGAAGACGTCGTAGAAGTCGCCGCCCACGTCGTGGGCGGAGGCGGTGCGGTAGTGGCAGGCCAGTTCCAGGCCCGGTACGACGGGAAGGGCCGGGGGCAGCAGGGTGCGCTGGAGGGTGGAGGCGAAGGCGGCGATGGCGGCCTTGTCCTGCTCGGCCTTCTCCCGCGCCGCCCGTTCCGCCTCCGCCCGCGCCCGTTCCGCCTCGGCGTGCCGCCTCTCCGCCTCCCGCCGGGCCTGCTCGTCGCGCAGGGCGCGCAGCGCCGACAGCCGCAGCTCCATCTCGTCCAGCACGATCGCGGCGAGATCGGCGAGGGTGGCGGTGTCTTCCTCGGTGATCGAGCGTGGCCGGGTGTCGAGGACGTTGACCGTGCCCAGCTTGTGCCCGTCGGGGGTGATGATCGGTGCGGCGGCGTAGAAGCGCACCCCCATCTCTCCGGCGACCAGCGGATTGTCCACCGCGACGGGGTCCTTGAGAGTGTCGGGGATGACCATCGTGTCATCACGCAGGATCGCCGAGCCGCACAGGCCCGGATCACGGCCGATCTCCGCGACGCCCTCCAGGCCGTGGGTGGCCTTGAACCAGATGCGGTCGGTGTCCACGATCGTGACGGTCGCCACCGGCACGTCGAAGAGCCGGGCGGCCATCGCCGCCACCCGGTCGAACGCCCCGTCGGGCGGGGTGTCGAGGATGTCGTAGCGGCGCACCGCCGCGATACGAGCCGTCTCCACATCCGGGTCGGGGACCAGCTCGGGGCGGCGCCCGGGAGCCGGGTCGGTGGCCGATGCCTGCTGCATTTCCGGCTTTCCTCTCCGTCGATGGGCTGCCGCCGTGAACGGCACGAACCGACGCAGCCTAAATCGACAACACGCCCGAAAGCCAATGCCGTCGTCGGCCGGGCCCCGGTCGCGTTCTGCCGTGTGATGTGCCGGGGCGGCGTCGGCGGGAGGCCCCTACGGCGGGGTCTGACTCAGGTGAGTGCTGACCGCATTGTCCTGATCACACTGTGCCGACCGCTGGGCCGGGGCGACAGGCCCCGCGCCGAGCAGCGAGGAACCAATGCCCGCCTGATGAGCCGGTCACCCGAGACCTGCCTGCGGCGACACGACGACTATGTGGCATCCGGTGCATCTGCAAGCCGCGCTTACCGGCGCTGGTGGCCTACGAAACCTGAGGGCACAGCGGCTGTGCCAGCAGGCTCGCCCTGCCGGCAGGGGCGGCACCGCCACTCGACACTGTCCGTGTCCCGTGTGCCGGACGGGGACGGCCATGCATCCGCCCGGACCGGATCTGGCGGACAAAGCCTGTTCGTCCCGGGCGATCCGCGCCTGGTGCAGGGATCGTGGCATCGCCGTCACGATCCCTGCACGCTCCGACCAGGTCACCAACCGGCTCCGCCGAGGTTCGCGAGGCGGCCGGCCACTCGCCTTCGACGCGGAGGCGTACAAGCACCGAAACGTCGTCGAGAGGTGCTTCAACCGGCTCAAGCAGTTCCGTGCGGTAGCAACCCGCTTCGACAAGCTCGCGGCCCGCTACCAGGCCGGACTCCACTTTGCCTCGCTGATCCTCTGGCTCCGCGAACCCGGGCCGACAGGTGCTCAGCGCCCGGGTGCCAGGACGGTGAGCACGCCCGATGAGATCCCCAGCTGACCCAATCGGGACAGAAGTGCTGCTTCCTGTTCCTGCGTGACCTCAGTCCACAGGGCCGTTCCCGAGTCGCTGGCGCTGAAGACCAGCCGGCCGTCCCCCCAGCCTTCGGCGTGGATCGTGTAGGGCGCCAAGTCCGACAGCACCTTGAATTGCCCATCGTCTCGGACATCAAGGTCGATCCCCGTCCCAGGATCGGAACGCCTGGACCGGGTGCCGCTCACGACCTCCTGCCGAGCCAGTGACAGCGCATACTCATACGAGTGCAGGACTTCGGCCGGCCAGTCGTCATCGCTGTAGGCGTCGATGTGGGCTGCGTCGATGCTCGAACGCAGCACGTGAAGCGCTTCGCGATGAACACACACAACGTCCGCGGGACGAACTCCCTCCACGAGTACGAGCTCGCGGACTCGGGCGCCATCCTGACTGATCACATGCAGGACCCTCTCACGAGAAGTCGGCCGATTCCACAGAGAAGATCTGCCACAACACGATCATTGTCAGACAGGGCCTAGTACCAGCGTGGCCGTGGAAACCACCGAAGCCCTCATGGGCAGCGACGACCGCCCCGGCGTACGCGCACCGGTCGGAGACCGGCACCACCGCGGCCCATCGCGAGATCATCCGATGCCTCGAACGATACGCAGCCCGCGAGGTCTTCAACCTGGTCAGACCGGTTTCTCGCGTCCCCGCGTAATAGGGGCGTCTGAGACGTGAGAGGGTCTGGGGCGTGAGTGAGACACCACCGAACACCCTGCAATACCGCTTTGACGGGCCAGAAGACGCTCCGGTCCTGATCCTGGGTCCCTCACTGGGTACCACATGGCACATGTGGGACCGGCAGGTCCCCGAGCTGGCGCAGCAGTGGAGGGTCTTCCGTTTCGACCTGCCCGGTCACGGGGGCGCCCCGGCCTACGCGGCGGGCTCCGTCGCCGACCTCACCGCACGGCTGCTGGCCACGCTCGACGGACTCGGCGTGCAGCGCTTCGGCTACGCGGGCTGCGCGTTCGGCGGCGCCGTCGGCATCGAGCTGGCCCTGCGCCACCCCGAGCGTCTGGCGTCCCTCGCGCTGATCGCCGCCTCGCCGCGCTTCGGCACGGCCGACGAGTTCCGGCAGCGCGGCGTGATCGTCCGGACCAACGGGCTGGACCCCATCGCCCGCAGCGCGCCCGAGAGATGGTTCACCGCGGGGTTCGCCGCGGCCCAGCCCGCGATCACCGAGTGGGCCGTGCAGATGGTGCGGACCACCGACCCCGGCTGCTACATCTCCGCCTGCGAGGCGCTCGCCGCGTTCGACGTGCGGGGCCGGCTCGGCCAGGTCGGCGTACCGACCCTGGTCCTCGTCGGATCCGACGACCAGGTCACCGGACCCGCCGAGGCCCGCACCCTGGTCGCCGGCATCCCCGACGCCCGCCTCGCCGTCGTCCCCGGCGCCTCCCACCTGGTCCCGGTCGAGCAGCCCGCGGCCGTCACCGACCTGCTGGTCCGGCACTTCAACACCGCCTGGCAGACCGCGCACGACGCCGCCACGGGCCAGACGCCCGTCCCGCCCGCCGTCCACGCGGCACCCGCGGTCCACGCCGTCCCCACCGGCTCCGCGGCCCCCGTCCAGCCCGCCCTGGCCGTCGCCCCCGTACCGGCCCAGGTGGCCCCCGTGCCGGCCCAGGCCGTCCCCGTGCCGCCGCAGGCCGTCCCCGCCGCGCCGCAGACCGCGCCCGCCCCGCCGAGGGCCGTTCCCGTCGCCGAGATCGCCCCGGCCGCCGTACCGCCCGAGGCGCACGCGCAGGGGCGGCCCGACCCGTACGACGCGGGGCTGAAGGTCCGCCGCGAGGTGCTCGGCGACGCGCACGTCGACCGGACGCTGGCGCAGGCCGACGAGTTCTCCGGGGACTTCCAGGAGCTCCTCACCCGGTACGCGTGGGGCGAGGTCTGGGACCGGCCCGGCCTGGACCGCCGCACCCGCAGCTGCGTCACGCTCACCGCCCTCGTCGCGGGCGGTCACCTGGAGGAGCTCGCCTCCCACGTCCGGGCCGCCCTGCGCAACGGGCTCACCCCGGACGAGATCAAGGAAGTGCTGCTCCAGGCCGCCGTCTACTGCGGCGTACCGGCGGCGAACAGCGCCTTCCGGGTGGCCCAGCGGGTCGTCCGCGAGGAGACCACGCCGCCGGAGTGAGCGCGCCCGGGGGCCGTTCGCGCCCCGGTGAGGCGCGGCGGCAGGATGGAGACATGAAGCTCACCAAGAAGTCGCACGCCTGCGTCCGCCTCGAGAAGGACGGGCGGACGCTCGTCCTCGACCCGGGCGGATTCAGCGAGGAGGACGCCGCCCTCGGCGCGGACGCCGTCCTCGTCACCCACGAGCACCCCGACCACTTCGACGAGCTGCGGCTGCGCGCCGCGATGGAGGACAATCCGGCCGCCGAGATCTGGACGCTGAAGTCCGTCGCGGAAAAGATCTCGGCGGCGTTCCCGGGCCGCGTGCACACCGTCGGCCACGGCGACACCTTCACCGCCGCCGGCTTCGACGTACAGGTCCACGGCGAGCTGCACGCGGTGATCCACCCGGACATCCCGCGCGTCGGCAACGTCGGGTTCCTCGTGAACGGCGGCGCGGTCTTCCACCCGGGCGACGCCCTCACCGTCCCCGGCCACCCGGTCGAGACGCTGATGCTGCCCGTCATGGCCCCCTGGAACAAGATCTCCGAGGTCATCGACTACGTCCGCGAGGTGAAGCCGCAGCGCGCCTACGACATCCACGACGCACTCCTCACCGACCTCGCCCGCCCCGTCTACGACCGTCAGATCGGGCAGCTGGGCGGCTCCGAGCACCTGCGGCTGGCCCCGGGGGAGTCCGTCCGGGTGTGAGAGGCCGGGGGTGAGCGGCCGGGCGTCCCGCGGCCGTGCCGGGCGGGGCCGGGCGGGGCCGGGCTGTCGGTCCCGCCCGGTAGGTTGGGGGACATGCGCATCGCCACCTGGAACGTGAACTCGATCACCGCCCGCCTGCCGAGGCTGCTCGCCTGGCTGGAGAGCAGCGGCACCGACGTGCTGTGCCTCCAGGAGGCCAAGGTCGCCGAGGAGCAGTTCCCGTTCGACGAGCTGCGCGAGAAGGGCTACGAGGCCGCCGTGCACGCCACCGGACGGTGGAACGGCGTGGCGGTGCTCTCCCGCGTCGGTCTGACGGACGTGGTCAAGGGCCTGCCCGGAGGGCCGGACTACGACGGTGCCCAGGAGCCCCGCGCCGTCTCCGCGACCTGCGGCCCGGTCCGCGTCTGGTCGGTGTACGTGCCCAACGGCCGCGAGGTCGAGCACGCCCACTACGCCTACAAGCTCCAGTGGTTCGAGGCGCTGCGCGCGGCCGTCGCGGCCGACGCGGCCGGCGGCCGGCCGTTCGCCGTGCTGGGCGACTACAACGTGGCGCCGACCGACGACGACGTCTACGACCGCGCCGCCTTCGAGGGCTCCACCCACGTCACCCCCGCCGAGCGCGCCGCCCTCGCCTCCCTGCGGGAGACCGGGCTGTCCGACGTCGTGCCGCGCCCGCTGAAGTACGACCACCCCTTCACGTACTGGGACTACCGTCAGCTCGGCTTCCCCAAGAACCGCGGCATGCGCATCGACCTGGTCTACGGCAACGAGCCGTTCGCCAAGGCCGTCACCGACGCCTACGTCGACCGCGAGGAGCGCAAGGGCAAGGGTGCCTCGGACCACGCGCCGGTCGTGGTCGACCTGGACGTGTAGGCGTCCTCCGCATCCCGCCCCCGGCCGGGTCCGGCCCCGCGTGCCTGTGGTGCGCACGGCGGTGCGAATGTCAGTCTGGGGGGATGCACTTCCCCTTCCTGGGCAAGCGGCGCGAGACCGTCCGGCTCCACGACCCGGACGGCATCGCCGAGCTGCTCGCCGACTGTGATCTGCTGCGCTCGCAGGCGTCCCGGGAGGGCATCCGGCTCGACGACTCCGAGGCCTCGTTGGCGCGGCTCGACCAGATGCTGCCGCGCTGGCGCGCCGACGAGGAGATCATGCTCTGGCTCGGCAACGACGTGGGTCTGTACCTGGGGACCGTGATCGTGCGCACGGTGCCGGATGCCGTCTGGACCATCCGGGCGGACGGCCGGCCGGTCGTCCGGCTCGCCTCGGGCCGCGAGTTCGACGTGGTGGCGTCCGGCTGTGCCTGGGCGGAGGACGGCGTTCCCGAACTGTCGCAGCAGTACGCCGAGGTCTCGGAGCACTGACGCCGGGGGCAGGCGTCACGCACGGACCGAAGGGGCGATAATTTTCCGGAAAGACCACAGCATGCGCACCCGTGTTCGGGGTATGCGCTGTCTCGTCGGCCGATGAATGGACAGCGACGGGGCCGATCGACAGGGAGGGCACATCATGGCGACGACGACCGCACGGACCGCCGAGCGCACGACCACGGGC
>NZ_JBVHWR010000010.1:0-68839 GCF_055564355.1 Streptomyces sp. NPDC029152
CGAACGCCTCGGCGTCTCCCAGATGCACGTCTCCCGGCTGATCTCCCGCCTGCTGGCCCGCCTGCGCGAAGGCATGCTCACCACCCAGTGAACGGTCCTGCCGGTTCCGCGTCACGGGGATGGGTCGGCGTTCCGTGCTCCACGGGGGAGTCACGCGACGGTTGTACGGGATGGTGAGTTCGAGCTGAACGGTTCACGGTTCCGGCAGACACCTGCCGGCAACGGTTCGCGGATGTCCTCCGTGACCTTCGAGCGGCACGCCTTTCGCGTCGCCGACGCACGGGACTTCACGCTCCGATTCCTTGGCGAGGCGCGGACCACCGGCGAACCGACGCCGTCAGCACGCGTGGTGGAGGCGGCGCAGCTGGTGGTGAGCGAGCTGGTCACCAACGCGGTCAAGTACGGCACCGGGCCCATAGGGCTGTCGCTGGTCCTGGCCGAGGACACGTTGTCCGTCACCGTCCGGGACGGTGAGACGACGCTGCCGAGGCCCCGGCCCGCCGACCCGCGACGCGTCGGCCAGCACGGTTTGGAGATCGTCGCGGCGTTGAGCCAGGACGTCGAGGTGCATCAGGAGGAGAGCGGCAAGCGCGTGACCGCGCGCATCGCGCTGGACGAGCGTCAGGGTCCGCCGTTCAGGCGAGGCTGACGTGGAGGCGCACCGTCGTGCTGTCCTGGTCGGTGTGGACCTCGAGCAGGTCGCACAGCTGACGTACCACCCACATGCCGTGGCCGCGTCGCTGCTGCGGGTCGGGCGGGAGACACC
Source organism: Streptomyces sp. NPDC029152 (assembly GCF_055564355.1). Lineage (NCBI taxonomy): Bacteria > Bacillati > Actinomycetota > Actinomycetes > Kitasatosporales > Streptomycetaceae > Streptomyces > Streptomyces sp. NPDC029152. The sequence goes on from NZ_JBVHWR010000010.1 coordinate 767, forward strand.
CCAGGTACCAGTCCGCCTTGTTGGGCCCGGTACTGGTGACGTCGCACACGACGCGCCGGCCCGCACGACGGACCGCTATGTGCCCCGCGCCCCCGCCGTGCTGGACGGCGTTGGTGGCGACCTCGTTGACCGCGAACACCAGACGCCGGGTGCCGTCGGCGGACAGGCCCATCCCGGCCGCGGCCTCGGCGACCGTGGAACGCACCGCTGAAAGGTCGGCTCCGAAGCGCATGACGACTTCCTCTCCTTCCCCGGACACGGGCGCCGGCGGCCGGTGCCAGCCCTGGTCGGTGGGGTCCGCGTAGCGGTCGCTGGGACGGCAGGACGCCGCCACGGCCAGGTACGGGTGGGTGCGCCGGGCGCCGGCCACGATGCTCTCCGGCAGGACCCGGGTGTCGTACGGGCAGATGATCAGGGCCGGGCAGTGGGCGAAGGCGACGTTGACCGCGGCCTCGTAGCGACCCCACTCGGCCGTCTCCAGCGTGTCCCTGCCGTGCCAGACCGGCTCGCCGATGACCCGGACCCGCCGGTGACGCCCCGTGCGGGTGCACCGGTCGACGTACCGGTGGTAGGCGGCGAGGGTGCGCCCCGGTGTCCGGTACCACTCGCCGGCGTCGATGAACTCGACCCGACCGGAGGCCTTCCCAAGTGCCCGGCGCAGCAGGCCGATGTTGGCGGGACCGGTCACCGCCAGCACGGCGTCCTGCCGTTCGAGGCCCTCGAGACAGAAGGGCACCGTCGTGGCCAGGAACTCCTGGCTGCTGCCGTACAGCAGTCCCTGGTGCGTCAGGCCGCCGCCTCCGTGCGGTCCGGCCGGTGGTGCGCAGAGGCCGTCGGTCACGCGAGGGTCTCCTGGGCGGTGACGACCAGCGCGGGGGTCTCGTCGAAGCCCACCATGCCGATCACCTGGCAGAGCAGGGGCGCGAGTTCCACCACGTGCAGCCGCCGGCCGTCCTCCAGCCGGGCCGCGGCGTGGGCCAGCGCCCGCACGCCGCTCAGGTCGATGAACTCCAGCTCCCGCATGTCCACCCGGATGTCGCCCGGCCAGGACGCGGCCGTCTCCAGGGCGTCCGCGAGGGCCCGCGTGGTGCGGTGGTCCACACTGCCCACCACGCGCAGGCCGCGGCGTCCGTGCCGGAAGGAGGGCACGAGCCGCAGCGTGCCGTCGTGGTGGAGCGGCTCGGCCTCGACCTCTCCCGGATGGCAGGCGTGCAGGTGGTCCAGCTGCTCGGGCGTGAAACGGCGGGCGTCGTACTGGCAGACGGCCGAGGCCGGACGGCCGGCGAACACCTGGTTCACCCGGGTCTCGTAGTCGGCGAGCCGCTCGGCCCCGGGCACCGGACGCAGGGCCCAGCCCATCTCGCCGCTGACGCGGAACCCGGTGTAGCCGGCCGCCAGGGAGTCGCCGACCTCCCGGTGCAAGGCGGCGACCATGTCGTCGGGGTCGAACGACCCCGCCGCCAGGTAGCTGTCCTCCGCCGTCGTCACCACGAGCTGGCCCTTCTCCACGGCCGGGCGGGGGTCCGTGCCCGACGCGGTCAGCCAGGCGAGGACCTCCCGGGGAGCGCACTGGTCGGCGAAGTACATGACCCGTTCGCCGCGGTCCAGACCGGCCGTCAGATAGGCCGTCACCACGCGGCGTTGCTCGGCGTCGTCGGCGAACGCCAGACACAAGTGATCACCGTGGTCCATGTCCTGGACCTGTCGGTCGGCACGCTCGTACGTGATCACCCCGGCCCCCAACCCTCCCCTGTCGAAGCGGCCCGCGCCGCCCGGACCGCGTGCCCCCGCCCGGCCGGACAACCGTGTAGCGGACACTGTATCCGTTGACGGGGCGGAGCGACACGGCGGTCGGTGGCCGGACGGGAACCGGGCGTGTTCCCGGCCATGATCACCGACGCAGGGCGGAGACGGCCTCCTGGGCGGTGGCGTGGAAGGTGAAGACCTGGTCGAGCCCCACCACCTGGAACACGCGCATCTGGTCCGGCCTGACGCCCACGAGGCTCAGCGGTGAGCCGGTCGCCTGCGACCGCTGGTAGGCGGTGATGAGCACCGTGATCCCGGTGGAGTCGCAGTACGTCAGTCCGGTCAGGTCGATGATCACCCCCGCGTCGTCGAAGGGGGCCTCCTTGACGGCCTGCGTCAGGATGGGGGAGCTGTGGTGGTCCAGCTCCCCGGCCACCCGGAGGACGTAGGGACCGGCCGGGGTGGATTCGGGGGTGACGGTCAGCAGGCGGTCGGGCTCGGTCACCGTTTCTCCTGGGTGGGGGCGGGCTGTGCGGGAACGGACAGGGCGAGCAGTGCGGTGTCGTCGCTGACGCCGTCGCCCAGGCGGCGCAGGAGTGCTTCGACGGATCCCAGTAAGCCGTCGGCGGAGCGGTCCTCGGCACGGGCGTACGTGGAGAGCAGGTACCGGGTGAGGCCGCTCTCGTCGAGCATGCTGCCGTCCTCGGTGCGCGCCTCGGTGAGGCCGTCCGTGTAGAGCAGCAGGCTCTCGCCCGGTGACAACCGCGTGGTGGTCTGGACGAACTGGGGGTCGGGCAGCATGCCGACGAGCTGGCCGCCGGCGGTGGAGATCGGCTCCACCGTCCCGTCGGCGCGCACCGCGAGGGCCGAGGGGTGCCCGCCGCCCGCGAGGGCGACGGAGAACGAGCCGTCGGCCAGGGGCTGGAGCACGCCGAAGACCGCCGTGCAGTAGCGGGGGTCGCTGCCCTGGTACTCGCCCTTGAGGACGCTGTCGAGGTTGGACAGCGCGGCGCACGGGTCCGGGTCGTAGATGGCGGCGGCGCGCAGGGTGTAGCGGGTCAGCGAGGTCAGCGCGGCCGCCTCGGCACCCTTGCCGCACACGTCCCCGAGGAAGAACGCCCAGCGGCCGTCGTCGAGCGGGAAGAGATCGTAGAAGTCGCCGCCGACCTCGTGCGAGGAGGCCGTGTGGTAGGCGGCCGCCGCCTCGAGACCGGGGACCGTCGGCAGGGCCGGGGGCAGGAGGGTGCGCTGCAGGGTCCGGGCGAGGCGTTCGGCCTCGGTGCGCCGCTCGCGTTCGGCGGCGACCGTGCGGATGGCCGAGAGGCGCAGTTCCAGCTCGTCCATCACCAGCTCGGCCAGGTCCTGCAAGGCGTCGAGCTGGGCGTCGGTCGGCGTGCGCGGTCGGGTGTCGAAGACGTCGACCGTGCCCAGGCGCTGCCCGTCGGCGGTGGTGATCGGCGCGGCGGCGTAGAAACGGACGCCGATGTCACCCTGGACGAGGGGGTTGGTGTGCGTGCGGACGTCCGTCGCGGCGTCGGTGACCACATAGGGCTCGCCGTGCAGGATGGCGGAGGAGCACAGGCCGGGGTCGCGGCGCATCTCGGTGACGCCGGTCAGCCCGTGGGCGGCCTTGAGCCACACCCGGTCGGTGTCCACGATCGCCACCGTGGCCATGGGAGCGTCGAAGATCCGGGCGGCCAGGCCCGCGATCCTGTCGAAGGCGCCGTCCGGCGGCGTGTCGAGGATCCGGTAGCGCCGGACCGCGTCGAGGCGCTTTCTCTCGTCCGACGCCCGTGGCAGGGGTACCTGCAGCGGACTCGTCGTCATCCCTACAGCTCCCTGCAGTGCGTCCGTCATGACACCGCCTGCCGGTGAGGCATCCGGGCGGCCTGGCATATCCTACGAAGCCGTCGGCCTTCCTGGGCAGGCGACCTCGGTGAACGGTGCGGCAGTGGGCAGGGGAAGAGTGGGAGGCGTCCAGTGACGCATGCGCAAGACGGTGAGCACCGGCCGGCGAGGACGGCCGGTGCGGACGTGTTCGCCGCCGAGGCGGAGGTCGGCCGGGACCTGGCCCGGGTGGACTGGGCCTCGACCCCGCTGGGTCCCCCGGAACAGTGGCCGCAGAGCCTGCAGACGGCGGTCAGCATCCTGCTGTCGTCGCGGTTCTCCATGTGGATGGCCTGGGGCCCGGAGCTGACGTTCTTCTGCAACGCGGCCTACCGGCGGGACACGCTGGGCCGCAAGTACCCCTGGGCGCTGGGCCGGCCGGCGAGCGAGGTCTGGGCGGAGATCTGGAACGACATCGGCCCCCGGATCGACACCGTGATGACCACGGGACGGGCGACCTGGGACCAGGGCCTGCTGCTGTTCCTGGAGCGGTCCGGCTACACCGAGGAGAGCTACCACACCTTCTCGTACAGCCCCCTGCGCGACGACGACGGCGCCGTGGTCGGCATGCTGTGCGTGGTCAGCGAGGAGACCGAGCGCGTCCTCGGCGAGCGGCGGATGGCGACCCTGCGCGACCTGGGGTCGGATCTCAGCGTGGTCCGCACCGAGCAGGAGATGCTGGCCTTCGTGGGTCAGCAGCTGGGCCGCAACACGCACGACCTGCCGTTCACGCTGACGTACCTGTTCCAGCCCGACGGCTCCGCGGTGCTCGCGGGCACGACGGGGCTCCCCGCCGGCCACCCGGCCGCCCCCGGCACCCTGTCCGCGTCCGCCTCCGACGGCGTCTGGCCGCTGGAGGAGCCGGCTCGTGGCGAGTCCGTGCTGGTGCCCCTCGACGACGCCCGGTTCGCCGGCCTGCCGGCCGGAGGCTGGCCGGAGCCGCCCGTACAGGCGCTGACGGTGCCGTTGCTGCAGTCGGGCAGCGCGCCGTACGGATTCCTGGTGGCCGGTCTGAACCGGTACCGGGCGCTGGACGAGGGGTACCGCGGGTTCGTCGAGCTGGTCGCGGGCCACCTCTCGTCCGGGATCGCCAGTGCCCGCAGCTATCAGGAGCAGCAACGGCGGGCGGAGGAACTGGCCGAGCTGGACCGGGCCAAGACCACCTTCTTCTCCAACATCAGCCACGAGTTCCGCACCCCGCTCACCCTGATCATGGGGCCGCTGGAGGAGCTGCGCGTCCGTCTGGCGGGCGCCGAGGCGCCGGTGCGCGAGGAACTGGACGCCATCCACCGCAACGGACTGCGGCTGGGCAAGCTCGTCAACTCGCTGCTGGACTTCTCCCGCATCGAGGCCGGCCGGATGCAGGCACGCTACGAACCGGTCGACCTGGCCGCGGTCACGGCGGAACTGGCCAGCGTGTTCCGGTCCGCCGTCGACAAGGCCGGCCTGGACTTCGACATCGCGTGTCCGCCGCTGGCGGACGAGGTGTACATCGACCGCGGCATGTGGGAGAAGGTGATCCTGAACCTGCTGAGCAACGCGCTGAAGTTCACCTTCGACGGCTCGATCCGCGTCACGGTCCGCGGCGAGGGAACCCACGCCGTCGTGGAGGTCGCCGACACGGGCATCGGCGTGCCCGCGGCCGAGATGCCCCGGCTGTTCGAGCGGTTCCACCGGATCGAGACCGCCCGCTCCCGCTCCACCGAGGGCAGCGGCATCGGGCTGGCCCTGGTCAAGGAGCTGGTCGCCCTGCACGGGGGCACGATCAGCGCCGACAGCACCGAGGGCGAGGGCACCCGCTTCACCATCCGCGTGCCGTTCGGCGCGGCCCACCTTCCGTCCCAGGCCCTCGTGCCGGCCGACGACAGCCGCGTGGGGACCGCCGCCGACCCCTACCTCGTGGAGGCCCTGCGCTGGCTGCCGGACGGGGCGGCCGACGCCGAGGAGCACGCGGCCGCGGCGGTGGCCGGCGCCGGATCGCCGGCCCAGGCGTCCGCTCCGGCCGTCCAGGCGCGGATCCTGATCGCCGACGACAACGCCGACATGCGCGGGTACCTCACCCGCCTCCTGCACGGCGTCGGATACCGGGTCGACACCGTCGACGACGGCCTGGCGGCCCTCCAGGCCGTCCGCGCGGACGCCCCGGACCTGGTGATCAGCGACGTCATGATGCCGGGCCTCGACGGCCTCGCCCTGGTGTCGGCGCTGCGCACCGACCCCCGGACCGCCTCCGTGCCGGTGCTGCTGCTGTCGGCCAGGGCCGGGCAGGAGGCGTCCATCGAGGGGCTCCGGGCGGGCGCCGACGACTACCTCGTCAAGCCGTTCGCCGCGGCCGAGCTCCTCGCCCGGGTGCGGGCCAACATCGAGCTGGCACGGCTGCGCAACCACCAGGCCCGCTGGCGCAGCGCCCTGATCGACTCCCTCCAGGAGGCCTTCTTCGTCTGTGACGAGGACGGCGCCGTGATCGAGATCAACACGGCCTTCACCGGCATCCTCGGTTACGAGCCCGAGGGGCTGCCCTACCGGCCGGTCCACCCCTGGTGGCCGGACGCCGACACCGACCCCGAGGCGCACCAGCAGGTCCACGACGCCTTCGCGCAACTGCTGGGCAACCCCAAGGGCTCCTACACCATCCCCGTCAGCCATCGCGACGGGCACCGGCTGTGGGTGACGGCCACCTTCAACCAGGCCCAGGACCCCGACACCGGACGCCAGGTCACCGTCGGCACCTTCCGCGACGTCACCGCCGAGCACTACGCGATCCAGCGCAAGAGCGCCCAGGCCGCCCTGAGCATGCGGCTCACCCAGGCGACCAGCCTGCCGGAGGCGCTGGCGGGGGTGCTGGACGAACTGAAGCACCTGTGGCGTGCCGAGTGCGTCCTGGCGGCCGTCGTCGCACCCGGCCAGGAACCGTCGGTGACCGCGACCGACGCGCATCTGCGCTGGGAGGACCTGACCGCCGAGCGCCGGGACAAGCTCACCGCCTGGCTCGAGCAGCCCCTGCTCACCCCGGTCGACGACGACACGGGTGCGGGCATCACCGTCAACCACCCCGGGGGGACGATGGTGCTGTGGATCGACCTCGGGGGCCATCGGGCCTTCAACGGCGAGGACCAGCTGCTGCTGTCCCTGCTGGCCGGCCAGCTCGCCCAGGGGCTGGCCCGCGCCCACCAGATCGACCAGCAGCGCGAGACGGCCATCGCCCTCCAGCGGTCCATCCTCGGCCCGGCCAACCTGCCCGACGGCTTCGCCGTCCGCTACGAGCCCGCCACCCAGCCCCTGGAGGTCGGCGGCGACTGGTACGACACGGTCCGGCTCCAGGACGGGCGCATAGGCATCGTCGTCGGCGACTGCGTGGGCCGCGGTCTCGAGGCCGCCACCGTCATGGGCCAACTGCGCAGCGCCTGCCGCGCCCTGCTCCTCCAGGACGCGAGCCCCGCGCAGACCCTGATGGCGCTCGACCGCTTCGCCGCCGGCATCCCCGGCGCGTTGTGCACCACCGTCTTCTGCGGGGTCCTCGACCCCGACACCGGCCACCTCACCTACTCCAGCGCCGGACACCCGCCCGGCATCCTCACCCATCCCGACGGCACCACCCTGCTCCTCGACGAGGCACGCTCCGTCCCCCTGGCCGTCCGTCCGGGCAGGCACCGCCCCGAAGGCTCCTGCACCGTGCCCGCGCGCGCCACGCTCCTGCTGTACACCGACGGTCTCGTGGAACGCCGGCGCCGCCCGCTGACCGTCGGCATCGACCAGGCCAGCGAGGCCGTCCAGGCCGGCCGCAACGCCGCCGTCGACGACCTCGCCACCCAGGTCATGACACGCCTCGCGCCCACCAACGGCTACGACGACGACGTGGCCCTCCTGCTGTACCGGCACCCGGCGCCGCTGGACGTGGCCTTCCCGGCGGAGTCGTCCCAGCTCGCACCGGTCCGCAAGGCCCTGCGCAGCTGGCTCGACCAGTGCGAGCTGCCGCCCCACACCGTCCAGAACGTCCTGGTGGCCGCGGGGGAGGCCTGTGCCAACGCCATCGAGCACGGGCACCGCGACGCTCCCGGGGACACGGTCCGGCTGCGGGCCGAAGCCCTCGTCGACGATCTTCGCCTGACCGTCGCCGACACCGGCCGGTGGAAGACGCCCCAGCCTGACCTCAACACCCACCGTGGGCGAGGCGTGGCCCTGATGCGCGCGCTGATGCAACAGGTCACCATCACCTCCGGCGCGGCCGGGACCACCGTCGACATGCATACGAGGATCGCCTGATGACCACCCCGCTCACCCTCACCCCCGGCCGGCGTCCCGACGGCGCGACGCTGCTGACGGTCGTCGGCGAGATCGACATGAGCAACACCGACGCCCTGGCCGAGGCCATCGAGACGACCGACGGCCCCCTCGTCATCGACCTCACGGCCGTCGAGTACCTCGACAGCGCCGGTCTGAGCGTGCTGTTCACGCACACCGACCGCATCGAACTCATCGCCACACCGCTGCTGGCCCCGGTCCTGAACATCTCGGGGCTCGCCGACCTGACCACCGTGCACGGCCTCGACATGCCCTGAGCGCGGGGCGGCGCCGGGCGAGGTGCGATCGGCAAGGTCTCACCTGCGAGAACGGGGGTAATCGCGAGACCTGAACGCCCACCGCCCACAGACGAGGAGTCACCGTGTCGTCCCACGACGTCGTCGAGCTCATCCTTCGCGACCACCGCCGCATGGAAGACCTCTTCCGCACCATGCGCAACGCACAAGCCGACCGTGCCGCCGCTCTCGCGGAGTTCGCGAACCTGCTGATCGCACACGCCTCGGCCGAGGAGGACGAGGTCTACCCGGCCCTGCGGCGCTACAAGAACGTCGACGACGACGACGTCGACCACAGCGTGCACGAGCACCAGGAGGGCAACGAGGCGCTGCTCGCGCTGCTGGAGGTGGAGGACACCGCTTCGCAGGAGTGGGAGGACAAGCTCGAGGAGCTGGTCACGGCGGTCAACCACCACGCGGACGAGGAGGAGCGGACCCTGCTCAACGACGCCCGCGAGAACGTCGCCGACGAGCGCCGGGCCGAGCTGGGGCGGGCGTTCCGCGAAGCCCGCGCGAAGTACCTGGACTCCGGCTGCGGCAGCGTGGAGAACGTGCGCAAGCTGGTGGCGGGTTAGCGGCCGGCCCCCCTCGCGGCCCCTCGGCGCGGTCGCCGGGCGTGCCGCGGCTCAGGCCCGGTGCGAGTCGCGGGACGTCGGCGCCGGGACGGGCGGCGGACTCGTCGCCGCCCGGGTCACGTCCCCGACGAGTTCGACCATGTCCGGGCCGTACGCCTGCGAGTTGACCACCTTCAGCAGCAGCACGAAGGAGTCGCCGCCGTGCCTGCGCGCCAGCCGCTCGTGGTGCCGGGCGAGGTAGCGGGTGGCGGCCTGGTTGGTGATCGCGCGCTGGCCGCAGAACAGGAACACCGGGCGGGCCTCGCGCCGGTCGCCGGCGGTGAGGCGGGCCAGCAGGACGTACTCCGTGACGCCCGGGTCCATGCGGTGGAGCTCGGCGCCGATCCGGAAGGCGGCCCGGTCCGGGCCGGGCTCCGGGTCCACGTCGATCCGCACCCCGGGCAGCATGGCCGCCATGTGGGCCGCCATCCGCCGGTTCGACCCGGGCCCGCCCACGCAGAACTCGGTGCGTTCGCCGAAGCCCTGGTGGACCGTGTCCTGCGTGACCACCTGGACGTGCGCCCCGCAGTCCTTGATCAGCGCGGACAGTTCCAGCAGGGCGAACACGTCGAAGCGGTGGACCGCCGGTTCGGAGGCGGCCGGGTCACGGTTGACGACGAGCAGCGACTCGGCGTTCTCCGGCAGTCCGAAGAACGCCTGCTTGCGGCGGAGCCTGCGCTTCCAGAGATACGTACGGGCGAGCCAGCCCAGCGCGGCGCTGATGCCCGTCGCCACCACACCCAGCACGATGTTGCGTACGTCGTCGGTCATGGGCGCGCATGCTAGCGGTCGCCGGGGGTACCGGTGTCCGCCGGGCTCCTGACGCGGTCATGACGATGACTTAAGCTGCCCGAACGGCCTTTCACTGGAGGTGCGGATGCGTCGCCCTGTCGCACGGAATCTGACGGTCCTGGCGGTCTCGGCCGCCGTGGTGTCGGTGGGGGCGGCGGCGCCGCCCGCCCCGCAGCACAGACCCGCCGCCCCGAAGACCCCGGTCGCCGTCGGTCACGGCGGTGCCGTCGCCAGCGTCGACCGGGACGCCTCCGCCGCCGGCATCGAGGTGCTGCGCAAGGGCGGCAACGCCGTCGACGCGGCCGTCGCCACCGCCGCCGCGCTCGGCGTCACCGAGCCCTACTCCGCCGGCATCGGCGGGGGCGGCTACTTCGTCTACTACGACGCCAGGACCCGTACGGTGCGCACCATCGACGGCCGCGAGACCGCGCCCCTGACCGCCGACGAGACCCTGTTCACCGAGAACGGCCGGCCGCTCGCCTTCGCCGACGCCGTCACCAGCGGCCTCGCCGTCGGCACCCCCGGCACGCCCGCGACCTGGCAGACGGCCCTCGACCGGTGGGGCAGCAGGAAGCTCGCCTCCGTGCTCGAACCCGCCGAACGCCTGGCACGCGACGGCTTCACCGTCGACGACACCTTCCGCTCCCAGACCGCCGCCAACGAGCAGCGCTTCCGCTACTTCCCGGACACCGCCGAGCTGTTCCTGCCGGGCGGCGAACTCCCGGTCGTCGGCTCCACCTTCAAGAACCCCGACCTGGCCCGCACCTACGAGGAGCTGGGCCGCAAGGGCGTCGGCGCGTTCTACCACGGCGAGTTGGGCGAGGACGTCGTCGCCACCGTCGACAAGCCGCCCGTCGACCCGGACTCCGGCTGGAACGCCCGCCCCGGCGACCTGTCCGCCAAGGACCTCGCGGCCTACGAGGCCGAGTTCCGGGCGCCCACGAGGACCACGTACCGCGGCCTGGACGTCTACTCGATCGCCCCCTCCTCCTCCGGGGGCACCACGGTCGGCGAGGCCCTCAACATCCTCGAGCGCACCGACCTGTCGAAGGCGAGCGAGGCGCAGTACCTGCACCGCTTCATCGAGGCGAGCCGCATCGCCTTCGCCGACCGGGGGCGCTGGGTGGGCGATCCCGCCTTCGAGGACGTACCGGTGAGGGAGTTGCTGTCGCAGCGGTACGCCGACTCGCGCGCGTGCCTGATCCGGGACGACGCGGTGCTCACCAGCCCCCTCGCGCCCGGCGACCCGAGGCACCCGGCCCGCTGCGCGAGCGGCGGCACGGCGGCGCCGACGACGTACGAGGGCGAGAACACCACACACCTGACGGTCGCCGACAAGTGGGGCAACGTCGTCGCCTACACGCTCACCATCGAGCAGACCGGCGGCAGCGGCATCACCGTGCCCGGCCGGGGCTTCCTGCTCAACAACGAGCTGACCGACTTCTCCTTCGCCCCCGCCGATCCGGCGGTCCACGACCCGAACCTGCCCGGCCCGGGCAAGCGGCCGCGCTCGTCGATCGCGCCGACGATCGTGCTGGACCGGCACCACCGGCCGGTCGTGGCGGTCGGTTCGCCCGGCGGCGCGACCATCATCACCACCGTGCTCCAGACCCTGACCGGCTTCCTCGACCGCGGCCTCCCGCTGGTCGACGCGATCGCCGCGCCGCGCGCCAGCCAGCGCAACGCCGCGCAGACCGAGCTCGAACCCGGCCTCTACGACAGCGGGTTGCGGGCGGAGCTGGAAGCCCTCGGGCACTCGTTCAAGCGCAACCCGGAGATCGGCGCGGCGACCGGTGTGCAGCGGCTGCCGGACGGCAGGTGGCTGGCCGCCGCCGAGAGGACACGGCGCGGCGGCGGCTCGGCCATGGTGGTCAGGCCCGCGCGGTAGCGCGCGTCACCGTTCGGGGACGGGCCGCTGCGGCGTCCGGAACGCCAGCCGCCCGTCCTCGACGTCGACCGTGACCCGGCCGCCCTCCCGGACGCGGCCGTCGAGCAGCAGCCGGGAGAGCTGGTTGTCCACCTCGCGCTGGATGGTGCGGCGCAACGGCCGGGCGCCGTACTCGGGCTGGTAGCCGCGCTCGGCGATCCAGTCCACGGCCGCGTCGGTGAAGTCGACGGTGATGTCCTGCGCCCGCACCATGCGCCGGGTCTGCTCCAGCAGCAGGCTGGTGATCTGCCGCAGCTGCTCGCCGCTGAGCTGGCGGAAGACGACGATCTCGTCGATGCGGTTGAGGAACTCCGGCCGGAAGTGCTCGCGCAGCGGACGCAGCACCTGCTCGCGCCGGGCCTCCTCGTCCGCCTCCGTGCCGCCCGGGCCGAAGCCCAGCGTGGCGCCGCGCCGGGTGATCACGTCGGAGCCCAGGTTGCTGGTCATCACGACGACCGTGTTGGTGAAGTCCACCGTGCGGCCCTGCGAGTCGGTCAGGCGGCCGTCGTCCAGGACCTGGAGCAGGATGTTGAAGACGTCCGGGTGCGCCTTTTCCACCTCGTCCAGGAGCAGCAGCGAGTACGGGTGCCGGCGCACCACCTCGGTGAGCTGCCCGGCCTCCTCGTGCCCGACGTACCCGGGCGGGGCGCCGACCAGGCGGCTGACGGTGTGCCGTTCCTGGTACTCGCTCATGTCGAGGCGCACCATGCGGTCCTCGCTGCCGAACAGGGCCTCCGCCAGGGCCCGGGCCAGCTCGGTCTTGCCGACGCCCGTCGGGCCGAGGAAGAGGAAGGAGCCGATGGGCCGGTCGGGGCTGGCGAGCCCGGCGCGGGAGCGCAGCACGGCGTCGGCCACCACCCGCACGGCCTCGTCCTGGCCGACCACCCGCTCGTGCAGGTGGGACTCCAGGCCCAGCAGACGGTCCTTCTCCTCCTGGGTGAGGCTGCTGACCGGGATGCCGGTCTGCCGGGACACCACCTCGGCGACGGACTCGGTGTCGACCACCAGGTTCAGGCCCTCGTCGGCCTCACCGCCGCCGTCCGCCTCGGAGATCCGCTGCTTCAGCTCGGTGATCCGGTCGCGCAGCTGCATGGCCTGCTCGTAACTCTCGTCCGCGACGGCCTGGTCCTTGTCCCGGATCAGCTGGTCGACCTCGCGCTCCATGGCCCGTACGTCCGTGCCCTTGGTGCGCGCCTGCAACCGCACGCGGGCGCCGGCCTGGTCGATCAGGTCGATCGCCTTGTCCGGCAGCCGACGGTCGGTGAGGTAGCGGTCGGACATCTCCACGGCCGCCACCAGCGCCTCGTCGGTGTAGCGGACCTGGTGGTGCGCCTCGTAGCGGTCGCGCAGACCGCGCAGGATCTCGATGGCGTCCGCCGTGGTGGGCTCGGGCACCAGGATCGGCTGGAACCGGCGGGCGAGTGCCGCGTCCTTCTCGATCCGGCGGTACTCCTCCAGCGTGGTGGCGCCCACGACGTGCAGCTCGCCGCGGGCCAGGGCGGGCTTGAGGATGTTCCCGGCGTCCATCGACCCGCTCTCGCCGCCACCGCCCGCGCCGACGACCGTGTGCAGCTCGTCGATGAAGACGATCAACTGGTCGGAGTGGGCGCGGATCTCGCCCACGATGTTGTTCATCCGTTCCTCGAAGTCGCCCCGGTAACGCGTGCCCGCGACCACACCGGTCAGGTCCAGGGCGACCACCCGGCGCCCGGCCAGCACGTCGGGCACGTCACCGTCGGCGATGCGCTGGGCCAGCCCCTCCACGACGGCGGTCTTGCCGACGCCCGCGTCACCGATGAGCACCGGGTTGTTCTTGCCGCGCCGGGAGAGCACCTCGACGGTCTGCTCGATCTCCTCCTCGCGCCCGATCACCGGGTCGATCCGGCCCTGCTGGGCCAGGTCGGTGAGGTCGCGGCCGTACTTGTCCAGCGTCGGCGTGTTGGTGGACCGGGGGCTCTCCGCGCGGCTCTTGGCGGCCTCCGGCGTCTCCGCCGGCAGGCCCGAGGGAGCGAACCGGGCCGCGTTCAGGATGTGCCCCGCCGCCGAGTCCGGGTTGGCGGCCAGGGCGCTGAGCACGTGTTCGGGGCCGATGTAGCCGGTGCCGGTCGACCGGGCCAGCTCGTGCGCGTCCAGCAGGGCGCGCTTGACGGCCGGGGTCAGGGAGAGCGAGGTGGGTGGCGGGACCTCGCCCGGCGGGTGCTGCACCGGGCCGGTCCGCTCGTCGATCTGCGACGCCAGCGCGTCGGGGTCGGCGCCGGCCCGGCTGAGCAGGCCGCGGGTCGGCTCGGTGGCGAGCGCGGCCCGCAGCAGGTGCTCGGTGTCCAGGTCCCGGCTGCCGTGCTCGGCGGCGTACTGGGCGGCGCCGCGCACCAGCTCCCGGGCGGGCTGGCTGAGCAGCCGACCGATGTCGATCTGCCTCGGCCTGGGCCCGCCGAAGAAGCGCGCCAGGAATTCCGCGAACGGGTCGCCCTCCGGGCCCATGAAGCCGCTGCTCATCGTGTACGGACCTCCGCTGCATCGCTGATCGACGTGCCGGGGCCGGGTAACCCGGTCGGGGCGCGGTCATGCCCAACATGACACGTTCTGTTCCGCCGGGCACGTCCGGACCCCGGGCGGGCGGACGGCCCCGGGGGCTGTCCCGGGGCGTGCGGGCGCGTCGCGGCGGGGCCGTCTCCCCGGTGTGGCTCCGGGCCGCCCGCCTCGCGTCACGCCCCCGGCGTCACAGGCCCTCCCGCGACGTCAGGACGCGCGGCCCCGCCTCGGTGATCGCCACCGTGTGTTCCACGTGGGCGGCCCGCGAGCCGTCGTTCGTGCGCAGGGTCCAGCCGTCCGGGGCGGGGTGGTAGTCGTCCCGGCCGCTGCCGATCAGCATGGGTTCGATGGCGAGGACCATGCCGTGCCGCAGGGGGAGTCCGCGCCCCGGCCGGCCCTCGTTGGGCACCCCCGGGTCCTCGTGCATGTGCCGGCCGATGCCGTGGCCGCCGAAGTCCTCCATGATCCCGTAGCCGGCGGCCCGGCACACCGTGCCGATGGCGTGCGCGATGTCGCCGATGCGGTTGCCGACGACGGCCGCCGCGATGCCCGCCGAGAGGGCCCGTTCGGCGGTCTCGACGAGCGCGACGTCCGCCGCCCGCGGGGTGCCCACGACGAAGCTGATCGCCGAGTCGCCGGCCCAGCCGTCCAGCGTCGCGCCGCAGTCGACGGAGACGAGGTCGCCGTCGCGCAGCCGGTAGCCGTCGGGGATGCCGTGCACGATCGCGTCGTTCACCGACGCGCAGATCACCCCCGGGAAGGGCGTCGGCGCGAAGGAGGGCCGGTAGCCGAGGAACGGCGAGCCCGCCCCGGCGTCCCGCAGCACCTCGCGCGCCACCGCGTCCAGCTCCAGCAGGGACACGCCCACGCCGGCGGCCTGCCGTACGGCGGTCAGGGCGCGTGCGACGACCCGGCCGGCCTCGTGCATGGCGTCGATCGATGTGTCCGTCTTCAGTTCCACCATGGCAATTACTATACCGGTATTTGAATTGGGACCGATGCGGGGGACCGGTATTAGAATGACGCCATGGTGCGCACACCCCTGACCCCCGAAGAGCGCGAGCGCGGCGAGCAGCTCGGGCGGCTGCTGCGCGCCGCGCGCGGTGAGCGGAGCATGGCCGAGGTCGCGGCCGAGGCCGGCGTCTCCGCCGAGACCCTGCGCAAGATCGAGACCGGCCGCGCGCCGACACCGGCGTTCTTCACGGTGGCCGCGCTGGCCCGCGCGCTGGGACTGTCCATGGACGAGCTGGCGGGACGGTGCGCGCTGATCGCTGTCTGAGGAGCGCACCAGCCGTCCCGTGAGCCCCACCGCTCACCCAGCGGAGTGCGAATGGCCGTCGACACCGCGTCGTGGCGACGATGCTCTTGGCAAGCCCCTCCGGCCGGGCATACCTTCGTCCCTCTACGTCCTGCTCTACGGGTGTAGAGGCTCTGACGTCGCGTCGAAGGAGCAGCTCATGGCCCACGTCGTACGTGCCGCTCTGGTCCAGGCCACCTGGACCGGCGACACCGAGTCCATGGTGGCGAAGCACGAGGAGCACGCCCGCGAGGCCGCCCGGCAGGGCGCCCAGGTCATCGGTTTCCAGGAAGTCTTCAACGCCCCCTACTTCTGCCAGGTCCAGGACCCCGAGCACTACCGCTGGGCCGAGCCCGTGCCCGACGGGCCCACCACCCGCCGCATGCAGGCCCTCGCCCGCGAGACCGGCATGGTGATCGTCGTCCCCGTCTTCGAGGTCGAGCAGTCCGGCTTCTACTACAACACCGCGGCCGTGATCGACGCCGACGGCACCGTCCTCGGCACCTACCGCAAGCACCACATCCCGCAGGTCGAGGGCTTCTGGGAGAAGTTCTACTTCCGCCCCGGCAACCTCGGCTGGCCCGTCTTCGACACGGCCGTCGGCAAGATCGGCGTCTACATCTGCTACGACCGGCACTTCCCGGAGGGCTGGCGCCAACTCGGCCTCGGCGGCGCCCAGCTGGTCTACAACCCCTCCGCCACCCACCGCGGCCTCTCCGCCCACCTGTGGCAGCTCGAACAGCCCGCGGCGGCCGTCGCCAACGAGTACTTCGTCGCCGCGATCAATCGGGTCGGGCAGGAGGAGTACGGCGACAACGACTTCTACGGGACGTCGTACTTCGTCGACCCGCGCGGCCGGTTCGTCGGCGACGTGGCCAGCGACACCAAGGAGGAACTCGTCGTCCGCGACCTGGACTTCGACCTCATCGAGCAGGTGCGGCAGCAGTGGGCCTTCTACCGCGACCGCCGTCCCGACGCCTACGAAGGGCTGGTGCGGCCGTGACCGAGGACCTCTTCGCCCGCCACCGCGCCGTCCTGCCCGACTGGCTCGCCCTCTACTACGAGGACCCGCTGGAGATCACCCACGGCGAGGGCCGGCACGTCTGGGACTCCGCCGGCAACAAGTACCTCGACTTCTTCGGCGGCATCCTCACCACGATGACCGCGCACGCCCTGCCCGAGGTGACCAAGGCGGTGAGCGAGCAGGCCGGGCGGATCATCCACTCGTCCACGCTCTACCTCAACCGGCCCATGGTCGAACTCGCCGAGCGCGTCGCCCAGGTGTCCGGCATCCCCGACGCGCGCGTCTTCTTCACCACCTCCGGCACCGAGGCCAACGACACCGCCCTGCTCCTCGCCACCGCCCACCGGCGCAGCAACACGATCCTGGCGATGCGCAACAGCTACCACGGCCGCTCCTTCAGCGCCGTCGGCGTCACCGGCAACCGCGGCTGGTCCCCGACCTCGCTGTCCCCGCTCCAGACGCTGTACGTGCACGGCGGCGTGCGCACCCGCGGCCCCTACGCCCACCTGGACGACCGCGACTTCGTCGACGCCTGCGTCGCCGACCTGAAGGACCTCCTCGGCCACACCCGTCCGCCCGCCGCGCTGATCGCCGAACCCGTCCAGGGCGTCGGCGGCTTCACCTCCCCGCCCGACGGCCTGTACGCGGCCTTCCGCGAGGTGCTGCACGAGCGGGGCATCCTGTGGATCGCCGACGAGGTGCAGACCGGATGGGGCCGCACCGGCGAGCACTTCTGGGGCTGGCAGGCCCACGGACGCAGCGGCCCGCCCGACATCGTGACCTTCGCCAAGGGCATCGGCAACGGCATGTCGATCGGCGGCGTCATCGCCCGCGCCGAGATCATGAACTGCCTGGACGCCAACAGCATCTCCACCTTCGGCGGGACCCAGGTCACCATGGCGGCCGGCCTCGCCAACCTCACCTACCTGCTGGAGCACGACCTCCAGGGCAACGCCCGGCGCGTCGGCGGCATGCTCATCGAACGGCTGCGGGCCGTCGCCGCCCGGGTGCCGCACGTGCGGGAGGTGCGCGGGCGCGGGCTGATGATCGGCGTCGAGCTGGCCCGGCCCGGCACCGACGAGGCCGCCCCCGAGGCGGTGTCCGCCGTCCTGGAGGAGGCCCGCGCGGGCGGGCTGCTCATCGGCAAGGGCGGCGGCCACGACACCAGCGCCCTGCGCATCGCCCCGCCGATGTCCCTCACCGTCGCGGAGGCCGAGGAGGGCGCCGCGATCCTCGAGCGCGCCCTGCGGAGCCTGTGACGGCCGTGTGCCGGACCGGGCGGGCCGCGTGAGGTCTGCGACCGCCGGCGGTCCTCCCGCGACCGGGCGCCGGGCGCCCGCCCCCGCCGGCCGTGCCGTGATCGACCGCTCCTGACAGGAGGGACCAGCATGAGCACCCGTACCGTCATCCGCGGTGGCCTCGTCGTCACCGCCTCCGACGAGACGCACGCCGACGTCCTGATCGAGGACGGACGCGTCGCCGCTCTCGCCGCGACCGGCACCCCGGCCGCCGAGGCCTTCACCGCCGAGAGGGTGATCGACGCGAGCGGCAAGTACGTGATCCCGGGCGGCGTCGACGGCCACACCCACATGGAGATGCCCTTCGGCGGCACCTACGCCGCGGACACCTTCGAGACCGGCACCCGGGCCGCCGCCTGGGGCGGTACCACCACGATCGTCGACTTCGCGATCCAGAGCACCGGCCGCTCCCTGCGCGAGGGCCTCGACGCCTGGCACGCCAAGGCCGAGGGCAACTGCGCCGTCGACTACGGCTTCCACATGATCGTCTCCGACGTGAACGACGACACGCTCAAGGAGATGGACCTGCTGGTGGAGGAGGGGGTCACCTCCTTCAAGCAGTTCATGGCCTACCCCGGCGTCTTCTACTCCGACGACGGCCAGATCCTGCGGGCCATGCAGCGCGCCGCCGGCAACGGCGGGCTGATCATGATGCACGCCGAGAACGGCATCGCCATCGACGTCCTGGTCGAGCAGGCCCTCGCCCGCGGCGAGACCGGTCCCCGCCACCACGGCGAGGTCCGCAAGGCCCTGCTGGAGGCCGAGGCGACCCACCGAGCCATCCGGCTCGCCCAGGTCGCCGGAGCGCCGCTGTACGTCGTGCACGTGTCGGCCCGGGAAGCGGTCGCCGAGCTGACCCGGGCCCGCGACGACGGCCTGGACGTCTTCGGCGAGACCTGCCCGCAGTACCTGTTCCTGTCCACCGACAACCTCGCCGAACCGGGCTTCGAGGGCGCCAAGTACGTGTGCAGCACGCCGTTGCGCCCGCGCGAGCACCAGGCGGCCCTGTGGAGGGGCCTGCGGACCAACGACCTCCAGGTGGTCTCCACCGACCACTGCCCCTTCTGCTTCACCGGCCAGAAGGAACTGGGACGCGGCGACTTCTCCAAGATCCCCAACGGCATGCCGGGCGTCGAGAACCGCATGGACCTGCTCCACCAGGCCGTCGTCGACGGGCACATCAGCCGGCGCCGCTGGATCGAGATCGCCTGCGCCGCCCCGGCCCGCATGTTCGGCCTGTACCCGAAGAAGGGCACCATCGCGCCCGGCGCGGACGCCGACGTCGTCGTCTACGACCCGCACGCCGAACAGGTGATCTCCGCCGGGACCCACCACATGAACGTCGACTACTCGGCCTACGAGGGCAAGCGCATCACCGGCCGCGTCGAGACCGTCCTCTCGCGCGGCGAACCGGTCGTCACCGAGCGGGAGTACACCGGGCGCAAGGGCCACGGCGTCTACACCCCGCGCTCCACCTGCCAGTACCTGAACTAGGAGCGGTGCCCATGGACTTCGGACTCGTCCTGCAGACCGACCCGCCGGCCTCCCGCGTCGTCGACCTGATGCAACGCGCCGAACGCAACGGGTTCACGCACGGCTGGACCTTCGACTCCGCCGTGCTGTGGCAGGAGCCGTTCGTGATCTACAGCCAGATCCTGGCCCGCACCACACGGCTGAGGATCGGCACGATGGTCACCAACCCGGGAACCCGCACCTGGGAGGTGACCGCCTCCACCTTCGCCACCCTCAACGACATGTACGGCAACCGCACCGTCTGCGGCATCGGCCGCGGCGACTCCGCGATGCGGGTGGCCGGACGCAGGCCCGGCACCCTGGCCCGGCTGGGCGAGGCGATCGACGTGATCCGTGACCTCGCCGAGGGACGCGAGGCCGAGGTCGACGGACAGCCGCTGCGGATCCCGTGGGTGAGGGAGGGGAAGCTGCCCGTCTGGATGGCGGCGTACGGGCCGAAGGCACTCGCCCTGGCCGGCCGGAAGGCCGACGGCTTCATCCTCCAGCTCGCGGACCCGTACCTGACCGAGTGGATGGTGAAGGCCGTACGCACCGCGGCCGCGGAGGCGGGGCGCGACCCCGCCTCCGTCACCGTCTGCGTCGCCGCCCCGGCGTACGTCGGCGACGACCTGGCCCACGCCCGCGAGCAGTGCCGCTGGTTCGGCGGCATGGTCGGCAACCACGTCGCCGACCTGGTCGCCCGCTACGGCGAGCACTCGGACCTGGTCCCCGAGGCGCTGACGTCGTACATCAAGGAGCGGCACGGCTACGACTACAGCCACCACGGGCGGGCCGGCAACCCGTCCACGGACTTCGTCCCCGACGAGATCGTCGACCGGTTCTGCCTGCTGGGGCCGGCCGAGGCGCACATCGAGAAGCTGCGGACGCTGCGCGAGCTGGGCGTCGACCAGTTCGCCGTCTACGACATGCACGACGCGCAGGAGGCGACGATCGACGCGTACGGCGCGGAGATCATCCCGGCGCTCGACCGCTGACGGCACCTCATGGCCGGTACCCCTGCCGGAGGGAACGCCCCCGGCCGGGGCCGCCCCGCCCGCCTAGCGGGACGTGCCGAAGTCCTGGGTCCAGTAGGAGCCGGGCTGCGCGAGGCCGACGCCGATCTCCTCGAACGCGCAGTTGAGGATGTTCTCCCTGTGGCCGGGGCTGTTCATCCAGCCCTGCATCACCTGCTCGGGGGTGGAGTAGCCGTAGGCGACGTTCTCGCCGTAACCGCTCCAGTCGTAGCCGGCGCCCGTGATGCGGTCGGCGGGCGAGGAGCCGTCCGAGCCGGTGTGCGACATGGTGCCGCTCGCCGCCATGTCCTCGCTGTGCTTCTGCGCGGCCCCGGTCAGGGTGGCGTTCACCTTCACCGGGGAGCAACCGGCCTTGCTCCGCTCGGCGTTGACGAGTTCCACGACCTCGGCGACGGCGCCGGAGGCCTCGGTGCCGCCCGTCGCGGCGGGGGCCGGGGTGCTCGCGGCGGGCTTCGGGGCCACGGTGGTGGGCTTCGGGGCGGCCGTGGTGGGCTTCGGGGCCGCGGTGGCGGGCTTGGAGGCGGCCGTGGTGGGCTTGGAGGTGACCGCGGTGGGCTTCGGGGCCGCGGTGACGGGCTTGGAGGCGGCCGTCCCGGGGGCCGTCCTCTTCGGCTTGTGCGGCTGCCCGGCGGCGCCGTGCTGCGACGCGTCGGCCTCCGGAGCGCTCGTGGTGACGGTCGGCGTGGCCGACGGTGCCGCCGTGTGCCCGCCGTGCTGCCGGCCGTTCCACCGGTGGTACCAGTCGGGACCGTCCCACTTGCTCCCGGCCGCGACCGAGGTGGCGGTCTCCTGGTCCTGCCGCTGCCCGTCGCCGGGCCAGTCGACACAGGCCATGGCGGCGGTGGGTATGCCTATGACGCCCACGGCGACTGCCGCGATGACCGTCCGACGGTACGTGTGCTGGTGGCGGTGCTTTCCCATGCGTGACCTCACCCCTGATGTCCGGAGGCTGGTCATTCTCGGGACGGCCGGACGCCGGACGCAAAGGGCTGTCGTACTACTGCGCTTCGTAGGACCGCAGGGGTCTTGCGGCGGGCGGGAGGGCGTGCCAGCCTGCCCGCGACGGGCCTCTCGGGACGCCTGCCGCCTCGTCAGAACCCGTCGTGCGGCGGAAGAGCCGTGGCTCTCGCCGCCCGGCCGGACCACCACCCGCCGCGGCCCGCCCCGCTTTCACGGCAAGACGGACAAATCCCATATGTCGTCGGAGCGGGTTCTACTAAGGGACCCGCGTAGATCGGGATGCGGCGTGACGGATGTCACGGAACCATGCATTCCGTTTCGGCGTGGGGGGTCGAGGACCCGATCCCCCGCGCCCCCTCGGCACCGCCCGCACGGCCTCTCCCGACCCCTCGCACGATTGGCCTGCCCATGACCGACACCGCGCCCACGGCCCCGTCGCCGTCCACCCAGGTCACCCTTCCCGACGGGCGTGTGGAGCTCGCCCCGGGCTCCCCGCCGCCGAGCGGCCCCTACGCCAACGAGGACCTGCTGCCGGTCCCCGTCGAGGGACGCACCTGGACCACCTACAACTTCTCCGCGCTGTGGGTCGGGATGGCCCACAACACGGCCTCCTGGACCCTGGCCTCCGGTCTGATCGCCGTCGGCATGGACTGGAAGCAGGCGGTGTTCACCATCGCCCTGGCCAACCTGATCGTGCTCGTCCCGATGCTGCTCACCGGGCACGCGGGACCCAAGTACGGCATCCCCTTCCCCGTCTTCGCCCGCGCCTCCTTCGGCATCCGCGGTGCCAACCTGCCCGCCGTCGTCCGGGCGCTGGTGGCGTGCGGCTGGTTCGGCATCCAGACCTGGATCGGCGGCGAGGCGATCTACTTCCTGGCCGGCAAGCTGATCGGCGACGGCTGGACGGACGCCGGCGCGTTCGGCGGTCACGCCTGGACCATGTGGCTGTCGTTCGCGGTCTTCTGGGCGATCCAGGTCGCCGTCATCCACCGGGGCATGGAGACCGTCCGCCGCTTCGAGAACTGGGCGGCGCCCTTCGTCCTCGTCGGCGCCCTCGTGATGCTGTGGTGGATGACCGGCAAGGCCGGCGGCTTCGGCCCGCTCTTCGACCAGCCCTCGAAGCTGGGCTGGGACGGCGACTTCTGGAAGCTGTTCTGGCCCTCCCTCATGGGCATGATCGGCTTCTGGTCCACGCTGTCCCTGAACATCCCCGACTTCACCCGCTACGGCAAGAGCCAGAAGGCCCAGACCCGCGGCCAGGCCCTCGGCCTGCCGACCACCATGACCCTGTTCGCCTTCCTGTCCGTCATGGTGACCTCCGGCTCGCAGGCGGTCTACGGGGAACCGGTCTGGGACCCGGTGCGGCTCGCCGCCAGGACGGACAACGCGGTGGGCCTGCTCTTCGCCCTCGTCACCGTGCTGGTGGCGACCCTGTCCGTGAACATCGCGGCCAACCTGGTCTCACCGGCCTTCGACTTCTCCAACGTCGCGCCCCGCAAGGTGAGCTTCCGGGCCGGCGCCCTCATCACCTGCGTCCTCGCCGTGCTGATCTTCCCGTGGAAGCTGTACTCCGACCCGCAGGGCTACATCTTCACCTGGCTCGGCCTGGTCGGCGGACTGCTCGGCACGGTCGCCGGCATCCTCATCGCCGACTACTGGATCCTGCGCCGCGCCCGCCTCGACCTCGTCGACCTGTACCGCCCGGGCGGACGCTACTGGTACACCGGCGGCTGGAACCGGCGGGCGGTCGCCGCCTTCGTCACCGGCGGTGTCCTGGCCGTCGGCGGCGCCGACCTCCACCCCCTGGTCGACGGCCGGCCCGTGCCGTTCCTCGAACCGCTGGCCGACTACGGCTGGGCGGTGGGCCTCGGCACCTCGATGCTGCTCTACCTGCTGCTGATGCTGCCCGGCGCTCGCGACCGGGCCGCCCGCTGAGACGCCGTCGGGGCGGTCAGCCGGCCCGGCCGCCCCGCAGGGCGGCCACCGCCTCCTTGGCCGCCTTGATGGCCCCCTTGTTGATCTCGTCCGTGCCGGGGGCCTTCCCGGTCTCGAAGTCACTGCCGTTGTACGTGATCGTCACCAGGGCGTTGGCCGCCCGGACCACCACGGTGCCCTCCCGGGTCTGCTGCCCGTCCTCCGTCGTGAGGTTCACGACCGAGTACGCCTCGTCGCCGAGCCCCGGGACGTCACCGCCGCCGCCGCGGTCGGCGACCCGCTCCTTGTACGACTTCTGCGCGGTCTCGTCCGAGGACATCACCTCGTAGGAGACGTCCAGCCAGCGGTAGTCGTACCCCTTGAGCGCGTTCCACGAGCAGGTGCGGCGCACCTTCGTGTCCGTCGACGGGATCTCCTTGCCCCCCGCTTTCGCACCCGGCACCAGCGACGTGATCGTCTTCTCGGCCAGGCTCCCGCAGGGCGCGGGGGCGGAGGCGTACGTCCTCGTCGCCGCCTGCGTCGCCGGGGCGGAGGCGGACGGACGCCCGCCGTCGGGCGGCGTGCTGTCCTCGGCGGCCGGTGTCGTGTCCGGCCCGGACGACATCACCCAGCCCGCCGTGGCGAGCACGGCGACCGGGGCCAGGCGCGCGGTCAGGGCGAGCGGCAGGGGAAGGGAACGCACGGCGCACTTCTCGTGGGGGACGGGGTGCGGAAGGGGCCCGCACTGCGGACGGGGACGCCAGTGTCACACGAGTACCTGTGGGGCGGAAGGGCGAACTCGCTGCGTGCCCGTCCGGTGACGGAGCCGGACCCGTCAGGGCACGCGGGCCGTCCACTCGGGCACGGAGAACTTGGTGCTCGCCAGCTCCCGCGCCCGCGCCAGTTCCTCGTCGGTCACCTTGCCCTGGGTGAGTCCGTACCGGGCGCCGAAGGAGGCGATCATCCGCTCGATCACGGCCTCGCGCGGCAGGCCGGTCTGCCGGCGCAGCGGATCCACCCGCTTCCCGGCGCTCTTGATGCCCTTGTCGCTGAGCTTCTCCCGCCCGATGCGCAGCACCTCGAGCATCTTGTCGGCGTCGATGTCGTACGACATGGTCACGTGGTGCAGCACCGCGCCGGGGCCGCCGCCGTGTCCCACGATCCGCTTCTGCGCGGCGCCCGCGATCTTGCCCTGGTCGGTGGCGATGTCGTTCAGCGGCTGGTACCAGGCGCGGATGCCCATGTCGCCGAGGGCGCCGAGCACCCAGTCGTCGAGGTAGGCGTAGCTGTCCTGGAAGGACAGGCCCTGCACCAGCGCCTCCGGCACGGACAGCGAGTAGGTGATCGTGTTGCCGGGCTCCACGAACATGGCGCCGCCGCCGGAGATCCGGCGCACCACCTCGACGCCGTGGCGCTCGGCGGCCTCGGCGTCGACCTCGTTGCGCAGCGACTGGAAGCTGCCGATGATCACCGCCGGGGAGCCCCACTCCCACACCCGCAGCGTCGGCGGACGCCGGCCCGCCGCGACCTCGGCGGTCAGCACCTCGTCCAGGGCCATGTGCAGGGCGGGGGACTGCGGAGCCTCGTGGATCAGCTGCCAGTCGTAGTCCGTCCAGTCCGTGGCGTGCGCCAGGGCCCGGCGCACGGCGATGCCGACGCCCTCCGACGTCAGCCCGTACATCACGGTGCCCTCGGGCAGGGCCGCGTCGATCCGCGCGGCCAGCCCCGCGGCGTCGGTGTCGGCCGGGGCGCCCTCCAGCGCACGGTTCACGGCGTCGAGCGCCTCGTCCGGCTCGAGGAAGAAGTCGCCCGCCACGCGCACGTGCCGCAGCACCCCGTCCTCGGCCTCCACGTCCACGACGACCAGCTTGCCGCCGGGGACCTTGTACTCACCGTGCACCGTTCCGCCTCCGTTTCCGCACACGGGAGGCAACAGCGGGAACGCCGGCGGTGTTCCCCGGTCGGCGTCGGAGAAGTGGCCGGTGGAGCGGCGGGGCGGTGGCCTGTACCGCCTCAAGGGCATCGTGGCGCTCGACGGCCGTCCCCGCCGTTTCGTCCTGCAGGGCGTCCACCGGATGTTCGACCTGCGGCCCGCCTCGTCCTGGGGCAGGGACGCGCGCACCGGCAAGGTCGTCCTCATCGGCCGCGGCCTCGGCCGCGACGAGCTCACCGCGGGCCTCCCCTCCTGTCGTCAGGCCGTGCCGGCCGCATCGGCCCGACCGGGCGGGCGCGGCTGAGGGACCACCCGGCGGCGGCGCCCGCGCCTCGCCGCGGATCTTCCGTCCCGGCGCGTCCCACGACGGCGGTCCCCGAACCGGTGTCGCGGGACGACCTCTGCCGGGCCGCGACCATAATGGGTTTTATGTCCGGGATTCGCGTCATGCGGGAGTGGGCCTCCGGGCTCCTTCGGGGGTTCCACGCGCCGAAGACGCGGCCAAGTCGCCCCGGACGCGGGCCGGCGGTGCGGACCGTCGCCGGCCAGGTGTTCCTGCTGCAAGTGGCCCTCGTCGTGCTGCTCGCGGTCGCCGCGGTGGTGGCTCTGGTGCTCCAGGCCCGGCGGGACAGCACCCAGGCGGCCCGGGAGCGGACCCTGTCGGTCGCGCAGACCTTCGCCAACGCGCCCGGGACCGCCCAGGCGCTGGACGGCCCCGATCCGACGGCTGTGCTCCAGCCCCGGGCCGAGGCCGTCCGCAAGAAGGCGGACGTGGCGTTCGTCGTCGTCTCGAACACACGGGGGATCCGCTACACGCACCCCGACCCGGACCTCATCGGGAAGCACGTCCTCGGCTCCATCGACAAGGCGTTGCAGGGCATCCCCACGACGACGGAGCTCAGCGCCAGCGTCGGACCGGCCGTCGACTCGACCGTGCCCGTCCTGCGCGACGACGGTTCGGTCGCCGGGATCGTCGCCGTGGAGATCACGCTCAGCGACGTCCACCAGTCCACCGACCGCCAGATGCCCGTCATCCTCGGCAGCGCCGCCGGCGCGCTGTGCCTCGCGCTCGGCGGCTCGGCGTTGGTCAACCGGCGACTGTCCCGGCAGACCCGCGGCCTCGGCCCCGCCGAGATGACGCGCATGTACGAGCACCACGACGCGGTGCTGCACTCCGTGCGGGAGGGCGTGCTGATCGCCGACGGCGACGGGCGGCTGTCGCTGGCCAACGACGAGGCGCGCAGACTGCTCGGCCTGGAGCCCGAGGCGGAGGGGCGGCCGGTCGCCGAGGCCGCGCTCCACCCGCGGATCGCCGAGCTCCTGGAGGCCGGCGGTCCCGTCACCGACGAGGTGGTGCCGGTGGAGGACCGGCTGCTCGTGGTCAACCTGCGGACCACCGGCGACCACGGCGGCCCGCCGGGGGTCGTCGCCACCGTCCGCGACACCACCGAACTGCGTGCGGTGATCGGGCGGGCCGAGGCCGTGCGGGAGCGCCTCCTGCTCCTGTACGAGGCGGGCGCACGGATCGGCAGCACCCTCGACGTGACCACGACCGCGCGGGAACTGACCCGGGTGGTCATCCCGCGGTTCTCGGACTTCGCCACGGTGGACCTGGCCGAGGCGGTGTTCCGCGGGGACGAACCGGGCGAGTCCGACGGCACGCTCGCGCGGATGCGGCGGGCCGCGGTCACCGGCCTGTACGACGACCACCCCCTGCACCCACTGGGCCGGGCGACCGGCGTCGTTCCCACCAGCACCGCTTCCCTCAGCGGCAGCGAGCGCCACTCCCTTCCCGAGGCGAACGCGGAGACCGCACTCGCCCGGTACGAAAGGGACCCCGAGCACGCCCGGCGCCTCCTCGACCACGGCTTCCACAGCGTCCTCGGCATCCCCCTGCACGCACGGGGCGTGGTGCTCGGCACGGTCAACTTCTGGCGCTCGCGGAACCCGGCCCCGTTCGACGCGGACGACGAGGAGTTCGCCCGGGAACTGGCGGCCAGGGCGGCGGTGTGCATCGACAACGCCCGCCGCTACACCCGGGAGCACGAGACGGCCGTGGCCCTGCAGCGCAGTCTCCTGCCGAGAGGAGTCCCCCGGCAGAACGCCCTCGACGTCGCCTACCGGTACCTGGCGGCGGAGGCCGGGGTGGGCGGGGACTGGTTCGACGTCATCCCGTTGCCGGGGGCCCGTGTCGCCCTGGTGGTCGGCGACGTGGTGGGGCACGGGCTGCACGCCTCCGCCACCATGGGACGGCTGCGCACCGCCGTCCACAACTTCGCCGCCCTCGACCTGCCGGCCGACGAACTCCTCGCGCGCCTCGACGAACTGGTCTCCCGGCTCGACCAGGAGGGTGCCCCGGACAGGTCCGAGATCGCCGGGGCCACCTGTCTGTACGCGATCTACGATCCGGTGGCGGGCCGGCTCTCCCTGAGCCGGGCGGGACATCCCGGCCCCGCGCTGGTGCTGCCCGACGGGAGCGTGAGCTTCCCGGACAGTCCCGCGGGACTGCCGCTCGGCGTCGGCAGCGGCCTGCCGTTCGAGGCGGTCGGGATCGACGTGCCCGAGGGCAGCCGGCTCGTGCTCTACACCGACGGCCTGGTGGCAGCCCGCGGCCGGGACATCGACGAGGGCGTGGAACTGCTGCGGCGGAGCCTCGCCCGGGCCGGGCGCACGCCCGAGGAGACCTGCGCCCGGGTCCTGGCGGACGTGCCGGCCCGCCCGCCGGAGGACGACGTGGCGCTCCTCGTGGCCGGCACCCGCCTTCTCGACCCGGCCAGGGTGGCCGTCTGGGACGTGGACCGGGATCCGGCCGTCGTCTCCCGCGTCCGCCGCGAGGTCACCGACCGGCTCTCCGAGTGGAACCTGGACGAGGAAGCCTTCGTCACGGAACTGATCCTCAGCGAACTGCTCACCAACGCGGTCCGCTACGGCACCGACCCCGTCCGGGTGCGGCTGCTGTTCGACCGCACCCTGATCTGCGAGGTCTCCGACGGCAGCAGCACCGCACCGCACCTGCGCTACGCGGCCACCACCGACGAGGGCGGCCGCGGCCTGTTCCTGGTGGCTCAGCTCGCCGACCGCTGGGGGACCCGCTACACCGAGACCGGAAAGGTCATCTGGTCGGAGCAGACGCCTTCGTCGTACCCGGGACCGTGAGCCGCGGGACAGGGGCGGAGCGTCACGCCGAGGGGCGGGGAAGGCCGAGGGGCGGGGAGGACGGGGACGCGTGACGGTCGGTAGCCTGCTGGCCCGATGCCGCCCGAGCGCGAGGTGAGAGGCCCGATGTTCACCACCCGTCCCACCCTCCAGGGAACCTTCGGCATGGTGGCGTCCACCCACTGGCTGGCGTCGCAGTCGGCGATGGCGGTGCTGGAGGACGGCGGCAACGCCTACGACGCCGCCGTGGCCGGCGCGTTCGTGCTGCACGTCGTCGAACCCCACCTCAACGGGCCCGCCGGAGAGGTGCCGGTCCTCCTCGCGCCGGCGGGCGGCGAGGTGCGGGTGCTGTGCGGGCAGGGCGTCGCCCCGGCCGGTGCCACGGTCGCCC
This sequence comes from Streptomyces sp. NPDC029152, assembly GCF_055564355.1. Taxonomy (NCBI): domain Bacteria; kingdom Bacillati; phylum Actinomycetota; class Actinomycetes; order Kitasatosporales; family Streptomycetaceae; genus Streptomyces; species Streptomyces sp. NPDC029152. The sequence goes on from NZ_JBVHWR010000010.1 coordinate 29,361, forward strand.
ACTACGAAGGGCTCGGTCTGGACCTCGTGCCCGGCACCGGCCCGCTCGCCGCCGCCGTGCCCGGCGCCTTCGACGCGTGGATGCTCCTGCTGCGCGACCACGGCACCAGGCACCTCGCCGACGTGCTGAAGTACGCCATCGGCTACGCCGAGGACGGGCACCCGCCCGTGGAGCGCTTCACGGAGACCGTCGAGACCGTCCGCGAACTGTTCGAGACGGAGTGGACGTCCTCGGCGGAGGTCTACCTGCCCGGCGGCCGGCCGCCCCGCCCGGGCGAGCCGTTCCGCAATCCCGCCCTCGCCGCCACCTGGAAGCGGCTGCTCGCCGAGGTCACCGGGGCGGGGAGCCGGGAGGCGGAGATCGAGGCGGCCCGCGAGGTCTGGCGCACCGGGTTCGTCGCCGAGGCGTTCGTACGGCAGGCCGCCCGGCCCACCACGGACACCAGCGGCCGGCGCCACACCGGCACCCTGACCGCCGCCGACCTCGCCGGCTGGTCGGCTTCCTACGAGACGCCGGCGACCTACGACTGGAACGGCTGGACCGTGTGCAAGGCCGGTCCCTGGAGCCAGGGCCCGGTCCTGCTCCAGCAGCTGGCGCTGCTGCCGCCCGAGCTGCCCCGGTACGGCTCCGCCGACTACGTCCACCTGCTGATCGAGGGCTGCAAGCTCGCCATGGCCGACCGGGAGGCCTGGTACGGGGACGCCGACGGCGCGGCCGCGGTGCCGCTCGCCGACCTGCTGTCGCCGGCGTACAACGCGGCCCGGCGCGAGCTCGTGGGGGACAAGGCCTCCTTCGACCTGCGGCCCGGCCGCCCGGGCGGCCGCACCCCGCGGCTCAGTGCCCGCGCGCGCGTGGCGGCCGTCGAGGCGGAGGGGTTCGACGCCCTGGGAGTCGGCGAGCCGACCGTCGCCAAGGGCCCGGCCTCCCCGGTGCCCGGCGAGCCGGCCGTCGGCCCCGACGGCGGCACCCGTGGGGACACCTGTCACCTCGACGTCGTCGACCGCTGGGGCAACATGGTCTCGGCCACGCCCAGCGGCGGCTGGCTCCAGTCCAACCCGGTCGTGCCCGAACTCGGCTTCCCGCTCGGCACCCGGCTGCAGATGACCTGGCTGGAGGAGGGCCTGCCGAACTCGCTCACCCCGGGCCGCCGGCCGCGCACCACCCTCACCCCGTCCATCGCCCTGCGCGACGGCGTGCCCGTCATGGCGTTCGGCACCCCCGGCGGGGACCAGCAGGACCAGTGGCAGCTGCACTTCTTCCTGGCGGTGGCCCTGCGCGCCCGCGTGCGCGGCGGTCTCGACCTCCAGGGCGCCATCGACGCCCCGAACTGGCACAACGACAGCTTCCCCGGCTCCTTCTTCCCCCGCGGCATGCGGGCGGGAAGCGTCACCGTGGAGTCCCGGACGCCCGGGGAGGTCGTCGAGGAGCTGCGCCGCCGCGGACACGACGTCACCGTCGGCGGGGCGTGGTCGGAGGGGCGGCTGTGCGCCGTCGCGAGGGATCCGGAGACGGGCGTGCTGTCGGCGGCGGCGAACCCGCGCGGCGCGCAGGGGTACGCGGTGGGCCGCTGAGGCCGGCCACGTGTTCACGCCGGTTCCACCCGGAGTACACCACCCGGGTGGGGGCCGTCAGTGGCGCGTGCTCTCATGGAGTCATGATCGAGGACAACGAAACCATCGACGAGTTTCTCGCCCGGCACGCCGACGACGTGGAGGAGGCCGTCCGCAAGGCGGCCGCCCAGGAGATCATGCCGCGCTGGCGCCGGCTCGCGGCCCACGAGGTCGACCAGAAGTCCGGCCCGCACGACCTGGTGACGGACGCCGACCGCGAGGCCGAGCGGTATCTGACCGAGGCGCTGGCCGCCCTGCTGCCCGGCTCGGTCGTGGTCGGTGAGGAGGCGGTGCACGCCAACCCCGGCTCGTACGGGGCGATCCGGGGCGAGGCGCCGGTGTGGATCATCGATCCCGTCGACGGGACGCGGCAGTTCGTGCACGGCGACGAGGGATTCTGCACGCTGGTCGCCCTGGCCCGGCACGGCGTGGTGCACGCCTCCTGGACCTACGCGCCCGCCCGCGACCAGCTCGCCACGGCCGTACGGGGCCGGGGCGCCTTCCTGGACGGCGAGCGGCTGTACGCCGGGCCGCCGGAGCCCGGGCACGACCTGCGGGTCGCCACCTCCCACCCGGACTACACCACGGACGAGCAGAAGCGCGCCCTGCTCGGCCTGCGCACCCCGGGCGTGGCACCCCGCGCCTGCGGCTCGGCGGGCCTCGAGTACCTGGCCGTCGCGCGCGGCGAGTCGGACGCCACGGCGTTCTCCTGGGAGGCGGCCTGGGACCACGCGGCGGGGCTCCTCCTGGTCGAGGAGGCGGGCGGCACCCACCTGACCCGCACGGGCGAACCCTTCCGCATCACCGGTGACAACGACCTTCCGTTCACCGCGGCCCGCGACGCGGCCACGGCCCGGCGGGTGGTGGCGCTGCTCGCGGGGGAGACCGCCTGATCCCGTGCCCGCGGCCGTCCGCCGCCGGCCGTCACCCGCGGGCGGGGGCCGCCGGCGGCCCGGCATATCCTGACCCGAGTGGCCTCGGCTGACGAAGGAGTCCGAAGGTGCCGTCGATGCTCGATGCGGTCGTGGTGGGTGCGGGACCGAACGGACTGACGGCTGCCGTGGAGCTGGCCCGCCGAGGCTTCTCCGTCGCCGTCTTCGAGGCGCGGGACACCGTGGGCGGCGGCGCTCGCACCGAGGAGCTGACCCTCCCCGGCTTCCGCCACGACCCGTGCTCGGCCGCGCACCCGCTCGGCGTCAACTCACCCGCGTTCCGCGCCCTGCCGCTGGAGCGGTACGGCCTCGAGTGGCTGCACCCCGAGCTGCCCATGGCGCACCCGTTCCCCGACGGCTCGGCCGCCGTGCTGTCCCGGTCGGTGGGCGAGACCGCCGCCTCCTTCGGCCCGCGTGACGCGGGCACGTACCGCAGGCTGGTCGAGCGCTTCCTGCCACGGTGGGACACCCTGGCCCGCGACTTCATGTCCCTGCCGCTCACCGCGCTGCCCCGCGACCCGGTCACCCTCGCCCGCTTCGGCCTGGTCGGACTGCCGCCGTCGACGTGGCTGATGCGCCGCTTCCGCGACGAGAGGGCGAGGACCCTCTTCGCCGGTCTCGTCGCGCACGTCATGGCCCCGCTCGGCGGCTTCGCCACCGGCGCCATCGGCCTGGTCTTCGCCCTCGCCGCCCACGCCCGCGGCTGGCCCGTGGCCCGCGGCGGCTCCCAGGCCCTCTCCGACGCGCTCGCCGCGTACCTCACCGACCTCGGCGGCACGGTCCACACCGACTACGAGGTCAAGCGCCTCGACGACCTGCCGCCGGCGCGCGCGTACGTCTTCGACACCTCGCCCACGGCGCTGGCCCGCATCGCCGGCCTGGGCAACTACTACGAGCACTACCGGTACGGGCCCGGCGTCTTCAAGATCGACTATGCGCTGGACGGCCCGGTCCCGTGGACGGCCGAGGAGCCCCGCACCGCCGGCACCGTGCAGATCGGCGCCGACAGCGCGGAGATCGGGGCCGCCCTGCACGCCGCCTCGCGCACGGACCGCGCGCCCGACCGGCCGTTCCTCATCACCGTGCAGCCCGGCGTCGTCGACCCCACCCGGGCCCCGGCCGGCAAGCAGGTCTTCTGGGCGTACGGGCACGTCCCCCACGGCTGGACCGGAGACCTCACCGACGCCGTCGAACGCCAACTGGAGCGCTTCGCCCCCGGGTTCCGCGACCGCGTCCTCGCCCGCGCCACCGCCGGCCCGCCCGAGATCGCCGCCCGCAACGCCAACTACGTCGGCGGGGACATCGCCTCCGGCGCGGTCTCCGGACTCCAGCTCCTGCTGCGCCCCAAACTCTCCCTGTTCCCGTACGCCACCCCGCACCCGGCCGTCTTCATCTGCTCGTCGGCCACCCCGCCGGGCCCCGGGGTGCACGGCATGTCCGGACACAACGCGGCGAAGGCCGTCTGGCGAAGACTGAGGCAGGCATGACCGCCATCACGCTGGTCCGGGGCGACATCACCCGCCAGAGCGCCGACGCGATCGTCAACGCGGCCAACTCCTCCCTGCTCGGCGGAGGCGGCGTCGACGGCGCCATCCACCGGCGCGGCGGCCCCGGGATCCTCGCGGAGTGCCGCAAGCTCCGCGCCGGTCACCTGGGCGGGGGCCTGCCCACCGGCCGGGCGGTCGCCACCACCGCGGGCGACCTGGACGCCCGCTGGGTGATCCACACGGTCGGTCCGGTCTGGTCGGCCACCGAGGACCGCTCCGGCCTCCTCGCCTCCTGCTACCGCGAGTCCCTCCGGACCGCCGACGAACTGGGCGCCCGCACGGTCGCCTTCCCGGCGATCTCCACCGGCGTCTACCGCTGGCCCGTGGACGACGCGGCCCGCATCGCCGTCGAGACGGTGCGCGGCACCGCGACGTCGGTGACGGAGGTCCGGTTCGTCCTGTTCGACGACCGGACGTACGAGGCGTTCGCCGCGCAGGCCGGCTGACGGGCCCGAGCCCCCTCGCCCCACCTTCCGAGACACCTCCCCACCTGGCTTGACGCCACTGTTGCGACTGATGTGCAATAGCGGCGCATCGACAACAAGCGTGGGGGAGAGATGGCGACCCGTCGGACACGAAGTGCCGCCGCCGCGGCGGCGTTCGCCGCCGGCCTCACCGCCTGTTCCGCGCCGGGGGGCGGAACAGGCGGTGAGGCCGGCGGGACGGAGTCCGTCGTGATCGGGGTGGCCTCCGAACCGGACACCCTCAGCCCCCTGCTCGGCTACGGCAAGGACGGAAACTCCAAGATCTTCGACGGGCTGCTCGCCCGCGACGCCGACCTGAGGCTGAAGCCCGCCCTGGCCGCCGCGCTCCCCGAGGTCACCGACGGCGGCCGGACGTACACCTACACCCTGCGCGACGGCGTGAAGTTCAGCGACGGCGAACCGCTCACGGCCGCCGACGTGGTCTACACGTACCGCACCGTCCTCGACCCGAGGACCAACAACACCGCCCGCAGCGAACTGGACGCCGTCGAGGACGTCCGCGCGAGCGGCGACGACACCGTCGTCTTCACCCTCAAGTACCCGTACGCGCCCTTCGCCGCGCGCACGGTGCTGCCCATCGTCCCCGAGCACGTCGCGGGCGGACAGGACCCCAACACCGGCGACTTCAACACCGAGCCCGTCGGCACCGGCCCGTACGTCCTCGCGAACTGGAGCAAGGGCGAGAAGCTCACCTTCAAGGCCAACCCCCACCACTGGGGCGGCGAGCCCGCGGTGAAGTCCTTCACCATGGCGATCGTCGCCGACGACGACGTACGCGCCACCCGGCTGCGCTCCGGCGACCTCGACGGCGCCGTCCTGCCGCCCGACCTCGCCGCCACCTTCAGGAACGACGACGGCAGGCGCACCTACGAGGCGAAGTCCTACGACTTCCGCGCCGTCACCCTGCCCACCGCCCACGAGGTCACCGGCGACCGCGCGATCCGGCGGGCCCTCGACGCCGCCGTGGACCGCCGGGCCATGGTCGACAGGATCCTCGACGGGGCCGGCACGCCCGCGTACGGGCCGCTGCCCATGGACGACCCCTGGTACACGCGGGGCATCGAGCGTCCCCACGACCTCGCCGGGGCCCGGCGCATCCTGGACGAGGCCGGCTGGAAGCCCCGTTCCGACGGCGTCCGCGCCAGGGACGGACAGCGCGCCGCGTTCACCCTGTACTACCCCTCCGGCGACAAGGTCCGCCAGGACCACGCGCTCGCCTACGCCTCCGACGCCAAGAAGGCCGGCATCGAGGTGAAGGTGGAGAGCGCCACCTGGGAGGTCATCGAACCCCGCATGAAGACCGACGCGGTGCTGGCCGGCCTCGGCAGCGTCGGCGACCCCGACTTCGGCCTCTACACCCTGCTGCACTCCTCGCTCGCCAACGACGGCTTCAACAACATGGCCGGGTACGACAACCCGGCGGTGGACGAGGCCCTCGACGCCGGCCGCCGCACCCAGGACCCGAAGACGCGCTCCGCCGCCTACGCCGACGTGCAGAAGGCGCTCGTCGCGGACCCCGGGTACACCTTCCTCACCCACATCGACCACCTCTACGTGCTCGCGGACCGCTGGGACGGACCGACCACCCAACTCGAGCCGCACGAGCACGGGTTCGCCAGCGGCCCCTGGTGGAACATCGAGGACTGGCGGCCCAGGACATGAGCCCCCTCCCCTGGGGAGGCATGGCGCGCCTGGCGGGACGGCGGGCCCTGTTCGCCCTCCCCGTCGTCCTCGTCGTCACCTTCGGCGTCTTCGCGGTCGCCGCCGCCTCCCCCTTCGACCCCGTCAAGGCGTACGCCGGCACCGCCGCCCTCGGCGCCGACCAGGAGACCCTGGACCGGCTGCGGGACAACCTCGGCGTCGACCGGCCCTTCGCCGCACGCTGGTGGCACTGGCTGACCTCCGCGCTCACCGGCGACCTCGGTCACTCCGCGGTGATGCGGCAGCCGGTGACGCAGGTCATCGGCGAACGCCTCGTGTGGTCGGCCCTGCTGTGCGCCGTCGCCTTCGCCGCGGCCGTGCTGGCCGGCACGGTGCTCGGCGTGCTGGCCGCCCGCCGCCCCGGCTCGACGACCGACCGCGCCGTCACCTCGCTCGCCTACTGCCTGGAGGCGGCGCCGGTCTTCTGGATCGCACTGCTCGCGGTCTGGCTGTTCGCCCTCCGGTGGGGCGTCCTCCCGGCGGGCGGCCTGACCGACACCGCCAGCGAACAGGTCACCCCGGGGCAGGTCGCGAGCCACCTCGTCCTGCCCGCCGGTGTGCTCGCCCTCTCCCAGCTGCCCTGGTTCACGCTGTACGTGCGCCAGGGCGTCGGCGACGCCCTGGCCGAGGACCCGGTGCGCGGCGCCCGCGCCCGCGGCATCGGTGAGCGGACCGTCCTGCTCGGCCACGCCCTGCGCTCCGGACTGCTGCCGGTGCTCACCCTGATCGGGTCCCGCGTGCCCGAACTCATCACCGGCGCCCTGCTGGTGGAGAGCGTCTTCAGCTGGCCGGGCATCGCGGCGGCCACCGTCGAGGCGGCCACCGCCGTCGACTTCCCGCTGCTGGCCGCCCTGACCACCCTCGCCACCGCCGCCGTCCTCGCCGGAAACCTGCTCGCGGACCTGCTCTACGGACTGTTCGACCCGAGGGTGAAGCTCAGTGACATGTGATCCCCATGGCTGACCCCACGGCCGGGAAGGCCGCGCGGACCGGCACCGCCTGGCGGTCGTACGGCGCGACGCGCCGCTCCACCCGCGCCCTGCGCCTGCGCACCTCGGCCGCGGTGCTGGCCGTGACCGTCCTCGCCGTGCTGCTCGTACCGCCGCTGGTCCAGCTTGACCAGCAGGCCGTCGACCTGGCCGCCAAGCTGCGACCGCCGAGCCGGGAGCACCCCTTCGGCACCGACGACGTGGGCCGCGACCTGCTGCTGCGCTGCGTGTACGGACTGCGCGTCTCCCTCCTCGTCGGAGTGGCCGCGGCGCTGACGGCCACCGTGGTCGGCACCGCCGTGGGAGCGGTGGCCGGGGCGCTGGGCGGCTGGGCCGACCGGGCCGTCATGCGCGTGGTCGACGCGTTCTCCTCCGTGCCGCACCTGCTGCTCGGCGTCTTCGTCGTCGCCATGTTCCGGCCGGGCATGTGGCCGGTGGTCGTCTCGGTCGCGCTCACCCACTGGCTGTCGACCGCCCGCATCGTCCGCGCCGAAGTGCTGTCCCTGCGCTCGCGCCCCTACATCGACGCGGCGGTCGCCGGCGGCGCCTCCCGGTGGCGGGTGACCGTACGCCACCTGCTGCCCGGCGTGCTGCCGCAGGCCGCGCTGGCCGCCGTACTGATGGTGCCGCACGCCATGTGGCACGAGTCGGCACTGTCCTTCCTCGGGCTCGGGCTGCCCGCCCACACCGCGAGCCTCGGCAACCTCATCCAGGGCGCGCGGGGCTCCCTGCTCGCCGGGCAGTGGTGGCCGACGCTCTTCCCGGGGCTGTTCCTCATCGTCCCCACCCTCGCCGTCGCCGGCCTCGCCGGGGCCTGGCGGGAGCGGATCAACCCCCGCCGTCGATCGGAGCTGATGCTGTGACCGGGCGAACCCCCGTACTGTCGGTGCGCGGGCTGTCGGTGCGCTTCCTCATGCCGGGCGGGCGGCGCGTCGCAGCCGTCACGGACGCCCACTTCGACGTCGCGGCCGGCGAGTGCCTCGCCCTGATCGGCGAGAGCGGCTGCGGCAAGTCCGTCCTGGTCTCCGCGCTCCTCGGACTGCTCCCCGGCAACGCGCAGACCGCCGGCAGCGCACTGCTCGGCGACCTCGACCTGCTCGCCACCGACGAACGGACCTTCTCCCGGGCCGTACGGGGCCGCCGCGTCGGCCTGGTCCCGCAGAGCCCGGCGGCCCACCTCACGCCCGTGCGCACCATCCGCAGCCAGCTGGAGGAGACGGTCGCCGAACTCACCGGCGTGCGGGGCCGCGCGGCACTGCGCGCCGCCGCGGAGAAGGCCGCCGAACGCGCCGCCTTCCCCACCGGCCACCTCGACCACCACCCGCACGAACTCTCCGGGGGCCTCGCCCAGCGCGCCGCCACCGCCCTCGCCCTCGTCGGCGACGCCCCGCTGCTGCTCGCCGACGAGCCGACCACCGGTCTCGACCGCGACCTGGTGGAGCGCACCGTCGACGAACTGCGCCGGCACGTCGACCAGGGCGGGGAGGGGCATCGGGCCCTGCTGATGATCACCCACGACCTGACCGCGGCCGAACGCATCGCCGACCGGATCGCCGTGATGTACGCCGGACGCATCGTCGAACTGGCCGACGCCGACGCCTTCTTCGGCACGCCGGGGCCCCGCCACCCCTACAGTCGCGGCCTGCTCGAAGCCCTGCCCGACCGGTCCTTCACCCCCGTCCCCGGCCTGCCGCCCGAACTCGGCGACCTTCCCGGCGGCTGCGCCTTCGCCGCCCGCTGCGACCGCGCGACCGACGCCTGCGCGAGCCTTCCGCGGCTGACCGGCACGGTCGCCTGCCACCATCCGCACGCCGCGTTCGGCCAGGCGGCCGACCGTGCTTGAACTGCGCGACATCACCGCCGGACACGTCAGGAACGCCCCGGTCCTGCGCGACGTCTCCCTGACGATCCGGCCGGGGGAGTCCGTCGGGCTGCTCGGCCCCAGCGGCTGCGGCAAGTCCACCCTCGCCCGCGTCGCGGCCCTGCTGCACCGCCCCGACTCCGGCACCCTGCTGCTCGACGGCGAACCCGTGCGCCACTGGCGCCACCGGGCACCCCGCGCGCAGCGCACCGCCTTCGGCGTCGTCTTCCAGCAGGCACGCCTCTCCGCGGACCCCCGGCTGCCGCTGACCGACCTGATCGCCGAGCCGCTGCGCGCCACCGGTCGGCGCGAGGGCCTCGCCGGACGGGTCGCCGAACTGGCCGCCACCGTCGGGCTGACCGGGGACCTGCTGGGCCGGCGCCCCCACGAGGTCAGCGACGGCCAGCTGCAGCGTGCCTGCCTCGCCCGCGCCCTCGTCCTGCGGCCGCGCTGGCTGGTCTGCGACGAGATGACCGCGATGCTCGACGCGTCCACCGCCGCCGCCCTCGTCGCCGTCGTCGAGGAGTACCGCGCCGCCACCGGCGCCGGGCTGCTGGCCGTCGGGCACGACCGCACCCTCCTCGACCGCTGGTGCGACCGGACGGTCCACTGGTCCGCCCTGCGACCGGCCCCGCCCGGCGGGTGACGGCCGAGGGCGGCCCCCTCGGGGAGAGGGGACACCCCGGACTCGCGGGCGCCGCCGGGACCCAGGCCGCCCGAGCGCCCTCACGAGGCGGTGCCGCCGTCGTCGGGACCCGGGCGCCGGCGACGGCAGTGGCGGGCCGCCTGGGCGCGGTTGCCGCAGGACGGCTCGCACCACTCCTGCCGCCCGCGGGACTTGACGGAGCAGCGCACGCAGCGGGGAGCGGTGCAGGCCCGCAGCCGTTCGCGCTGCGGGCCGCTCAGGAAGCCGACGGCGGCGCGGGCCGGGGCCGCCGTCAGCCGGGTCCCCGGGTCGTCCTCCACCGGCCGCGGACGGGCGGAGAGGCCCCTCCGGGGACCGGTCCAGCCGCGGAACGACCGGTTCACGGGCGGCGACGGCGTTGATGCGGGCCACCGCCCGGCCGGCCGGCATCAGGCGTCCGGCGTCCGCCGGACTCGGGGGCTCCGGACCGGCCTGCCGGCCGCCCGGCCCCGCCTTCCACGTCCTGGGCGACGACCGGCGCCTGACCACCCACTACCCCGTCGTGCCCTGACCTCGGCCGCGCGCCGGGCGGGACCGGTGGCCGTTCATCAGGAACCAACAAAGTCCGACGGGGTAATTGCTTCGGTTGTGTGCGAGTCCTAGGGTGATCCTGATCCGGTAGCCGCTCCATCACCGGCAGTTGACGTTCGCACCACCGTCGACAACCGGTGCAGCACCGTGCGTTGAGCCGCCCCCGAAGCCACACGGAAGGCCACGGTCATGCCGCACTCGCCCGTGACACCCGCCGGTATCCCGGCCCCCCGCCCCCGCCCGGTCGTCAGCCGCCGACGTCTCCTGGAGGGCGGCGCCGCCGTCCTCGGGGCGCTCGCCCTGTCCGCGCCGCCCGGCACCGCGCTCGCGGCCGGACGGCGCGCCGCGGCCGGCGAACCCCCCGAGTGGAACGACTTCGGCGTCTTCCGGCTCGGCACCGAGCCGCCGCACACCACGCTCATGCCGTACGCGGACGTGGGGCAGGCCCTGGCCGGCGACCGCACCCGCTCGCCCTACCGCCTCAGCCTCGACGGCACCTGGAAGTTCGCCTACGCCGACCGCCCCGACGACCGGGACGCCGACTTCCACCGCACCGACACCGACGACGGCGACTGGGGCACCATCCCGGTCCCGTCCGTCTGGCAGCTGCACGGCCACGACTTCCCGATCTACCTGAACATCACCTACCCGTACTGGGGACCCAACGGCCTCGGCGAGGACCCGCAGCCGCCCGCCGCGCCGACCCGCTACAACCCGGTCGGCCAGTACCGGCGCACCTTCACCGTGCCCCGCGACTGGAAGGGCCGCCGCACCTTCCTCCACTTCGAGGGCGTCAAGTCCGCGCACTACGTGTGGATCAACGGCGAACTGGCCGGCTACGACGAGGACTCCTACACCCCGTCCGAGTACGACATCACCGACCACCTGAAGCCGGGCACCAACCAGATCGCCGTGGAGGTGTACCGCTACTCCGACGGCGACTGGATGGAGGACCAGGACATGATCCGGCTGAGCGGCATCTTCCGCTCGGTCTACCTCTACTCCACCCCGGCCGTGCACCTGCGCGACTTCAAGCTGGACACCCCGCTGAACGACACCTACACGGACGCCGAGCTCAAGGTCACCGCGCACGTGCGCGCGTACGGCGGCGGTGACGCCGGGCGGTACACGGTGGAGACCCAGCTGTACGACGCCCGCGGCCACGCCGTCTGGTCCCGGCCGCTGGTGCAGGCCGCCGACCTCGGCACGGTCCGGACCGGCGAGGACGTCACCGTGAGCGCGGCGAAGGCCGTACCGGCGCCGAAGCTGTGGTCGGCCGAGCACCCGGACCTCTACACCGCCGTCCTGCGCCTGCGCGACCCGTCCGGCAAGGCCGTGGAGACCCTCTCCCACCGGGTGGGCTTCCGCGAGTTCGCCCTCAAGGACGGGCTGATGCGGATCAACGGCAGGCCCGTCTCCCTCCGCGGCACCAACCGGCACGAGATGCACCCGGCCCGCGGCACGGCGCTGACCCGCGAGGACATGGTCGAGGACATCACGATCATCAAGCGGATGAACATCAACAGCGTCCGCACCTCGCACTACCCGAACAACCCGTACTGGCTGGAACTGGCCGACGAGTACGGCCTCTACCTCGTCGACGAGACCAACCTGGAGACCCACGGCATCCGCGGCGAGTACCCGGGCGGCCACCCCGACTGGACCGCGGCCTGCGTGGCCCGCGCCCAGAACATGGTCCACCGCGACAAGAACCACGCCTCGGTCGTCATCTGGTCCCTCGGCAACGAGGCCGGCGGCGGCAGCACCTTCACCGCCATGCACGACTGGATCCGCTCCTACGACGACACCCGCGTCATCCAGTACGAGGGCGACGACCGCCCCGGCGTCAGCGACATCCGCTCGGAGATGTACGACAGCCCGCAGCGCGTCGAGCAGCGCGCGAAGGACACCTCCGACACCCGGCCCTACGTCATGATCGAGTACGCCCACTCGATGGGGAACTCGACCGGCAACCTCAAGAAGTACTGGGACCTCGTCCGCCGGTACGACGTCCTCCAGGGCGGCTGGATCTGGGACTTCGTCGACCAGTCCCTGTACACGCCCGTCCCGGCCCGCACCCTGCTGACCGAGTCGGGCCCGGCCGGGCTGCGCGGCGAGATCCTCGCCACCCGCGGCACCCTCGACCGGGACAAGGGCCTGTCCGGCATCACGGTCTTCGAACGCCACGACAGCCTCGACCTCACCGGCTCCCTGACCCTGGAGGCCTGGGTCACCCCGCACGTCACCGGCTACCACCAGCCCATCCTGGCCAAGGGCGACACCCAGTACGCGCTGAAGCAGACCGACCGCAGGCTGGAGTTCTTCATCCACTCGGCCGGCCAGTGGATCACCGCGAGCTGGACCGTGCCGGACGACTGGACCGGCCGCGAGCACCACGTCGCGGGCGTCTTCGACGCGGACGCCGGCACCCTGACCCTGTACGTCGACGGCGAGGCGAAGGCCACCCGCACCACCGACCGGCGTCCCGGCAGCAACACCGCGCCGCTCTCCCTGGCCGCCGACGCCGACAACCAGACCCGTGAGTTCAGCGGCACCGTCCGCCGTGCCCGCGTCTACGCCCGCGCCCTCGCCGGCGCGGAACTGGCCGACGACGGGCGCGGGCCCGGCGACGACGGGGTGCGGTTCTGGTTCGACGCGGCCACGGTGAGGGCCGAGACGAAGCGGCCGAAGGAGAAGACCTTCCTCGCCTACGGCGGCGACTGGGGCGACAACCCCAACGACGGGGCCTTCGTCGCCGACGGCATCGTCACCGCCGACCGCGGCCACACCGGCAAGGCCACCGAGGTCAAGCACGTCTACCAGGCGATCAACGCCGCCCCCGCTCCCGGCGGAGCACCGGGGGCCGTCACCCTCACCAACGAGTTCCTGTTCACGAACGTCCGCGAGTTCGACGGCCGGTGGGAACTGGTCGCCGACGGCAGGGTCGTCCGGCACGGCAGGCTGACCCGCGACCAGACGGACGTCCCGCCCCTGTCCGGCAAGGACATCACCGTCCCCGTACGCCTGCCGGACGACCCGGAACCGGGCACCGAGTACTTCCTCCGGCTCTCCTTCACCACCAAGGAGACGACGCCGTGGGCGAAGGCGGGCTTCGAGGTGGCCCGGCAGCAGCTCCCGCTGGACGCCGGCGGCCCGGCCGTCACCCCCGCCCGCCTGGAGAGCGTCCCCGCCCTGCGCCACGAGGACCGCGACCGGGACGTCACCGTGCGCGGCAAGGGCTTCTCCGTCACCGTCGACAAGCGCAGCGGCACCATCACCTCGTACGAGGCGAACGGCACCCGCCTGATCACCTCCGGGCCCGTGCCCAATTTCTGGCGGGCGCCCACCGACAACGACAAGGGCAACGGCCAGCACACCCGCAACCAGACCTGGCGCGATGCCGGCGCCCGCCGCAGGGTGACGGGCGTCGCGGTGCGGGCCCTGGGCGACCGCGCCGTCGAGATCGAGGTCAGCGGCACCCTGCCGACCACCACCGAGTCGGCGTACTCCACCACCTACACGGTGTTCGGCAACGGCGAGATCAGGGTCGACAACACCCTGCACCCGGGTGCCGCGAACCTGCCGTACATCCCCGAGGTCGGGACGATGCTGTTCCTGCCCGGCCGCCTGGACCGGCTGCACTACTACGGACGCGGCCCCGACGAGAACTACTGGGACCGCAACACCGGCTCCGACGTCGGCCTGTACTCCTCGACCGTCGCCGAGCAGTGGACCCCCTACATCCGCCCGCAGGAGAACGGCAACAGGACCGACGTCCGCTGGGTCGCGCTCACCGACCCCCGCGGGACCGGCCTGCTCGTCACCGGCGAACCCCTGCTGGAGGTCAACGCCTCCCACTTCACGCCGGAGGACCTGTCGGCCGGCGTGCGCCACGACTACCAGCTCACTCCGCGCGACGAGGTCGTGCTGCGCCTGAACCACCGGCAGATGGGCGTCGGCGGCGACAACAGCTGGGGCGCGCACACCCACGACGAGTTCAAGCTCTTCGCCGACCGGGACTACGCGTACACCTACCGGCTGCGCCCGCTCACCGACGTGCGGGACGCGACGGCCCTCTCGCGGCGGCCCACGGCGACCGAGTAGAGGTGGGACGGACGGGGAGCCCGGGGTACCCGGGCTCCCATGGGTGACGTACTGGTCGGGGCCTGCTCGTGGACGGACCGGCAACTCGTCTCGAGCGGCTGGTACCCGCGCGGACGGCGGGACGCCGAGGGACGGCTGCGGTACTACGCCTCACGGCTGCCCGTCGTCGAAGTGGACGCCGGGTACTACGCGTTGCCGAGCCGCCGCAACAGCGAGCTGTGGGTGGAGCGCACGCCGGACGGCTTCCGTTTCGACGTGAAGGCCTTCTCGCTGCTGACCGGGCACCCCACCCGTGCCGAGGCGCTCCCGGCCGACCTGCGGGACGGCCTCGGCGGCGAGGAGCGCGGCCTGCTGCGGCGCGGACGGGCGGGCTCCGCGCTCCTGGACGAGGTGTGGGGTCGCTTCACCGACGCCGTCGAACCGCTGCGGGCGGCCGGGCGGCTCGGCGCCCTGCTGTTCCAGTTCCCGCCCTGGTTCGCGCCGGGCCCGGAGGCGGAGGACACGCTCCGGGACTGCGCGCGGCGCACGGGCCGGCGGCCGCTCGCCGTGGAGTTCCGGCACCCGGACTGGTGGGCGCCGCACCAGGCGGACGCCACCGTCGCGCTGCTCACCGGCCTCGGCGCCACCGCCGTCGGCGTCGACATGGCCCAGGGCCTGCCGGGCTCCCTGCCGCCCGTCGTGCCGGTCACCCGCCCCGAGCTCGCCGTCGTGCGGTTCCACGGCCGCAGCCCGGTCTGGGGGAGGGGCAGCAAGGAGGACCGCTTCCGGCACGACTACGACGTGACCGAACTCGCCGCCTGGGTGCCCCGGTTGCTGCGCGCGGCCCGGCAGACGGACGAACTGCACGTGCTGTTCAACAACTGCTGCGCGGACGCCGCCGTACGCGCCGCCGAGACCATGCGGGAGCTGCTCACTCCGCCGCGTCGCTGATCCCCAGCCGCAGGTGCTCCACGTGGTAGACGGCCTGGTCGAGCAGCTCGGCGACATGGTGGTCGTGCAGCGCGTACACCACCGACCGGCCGCGCCGTTCGCCGACGACGAGCCCCAGGTTCCGCAGCAGGCGCAGCTGGTGGGAGCAGGCCGACTGCTCCATGCCGACCTCCGCCGCCAACTCGGTGGCGGGCAGGGGACCTTCGCGCAGCCGCGCGAGGATCAGCAGCCGGGAGGGCGTGGACAGGGCCTGGAGCGTGGTGGCGACCTTGGCGACGTTGTCCGCGTCCAGGCGCACGCGCTCGGCTGCGTCCTGCGCGGTGGTGGCGGCTCCGTGACCCATGCCGGTCATCTTACGCACCCGCCCGCACGCATGAACGGATGAAAGAATGAACGAGTCTTCATGTGTTCCTGTATGGTGGCCGCGTGTCCACCACCCTCGCTCCCGCCCCCCTCCCCTCGCCCGCCCGGCCGGCGCCCGCACGCCGCACCCGCGTCCTCGCCCTGCCCGAGGCGCGCTGGGCCCTCGCGTCGCTGCTCGCCTTCCTCGCGGCGCTCACCCTGGACCTCGGCGGCGCCCCCGCCTGGACGTACGGTCCGCTGTACGCGGTCGCCTACGCCGCCGGCGGCTGGGAGCCCGCGCTGGAGGGGCTGCGGGCGCTGCGCGGGAAGACCCTGGACGTCGACCTGCTGATGATCGTCGCGGCGCTCGGCGCGGCGGCCATCGGACAGGTCCTCGACGGCGCCCTGCTGATCGTCATCTTCGCCACCTCCGGCGCCCTGGAGGCCCTGGCCACCGCCCGCACCGCCGACTCCGTGCGCGGCCTGCTCGACCTCGCGCCCACCACCGCCACCCGGCTCACCGGGGACCGCGAGGAGACCGTCCCGACCGCCGGGCTCGCCGTCGGCGACCTGCTCCTGGTCCGGCCCGGGGAGCGGATCGGCGCCGACGGCACGGTGACCGACGGCACCGGCGAGGTCGACCAGGCCACCATCACCGGCGAGTCCCTCCCGGTCCTCAAGCGCCCCGGCGACGACGTCTTCGCCGGCACCCTCAACGGCACCGGCGCCCTGCGCGTCCGCGTCGGCCGCGACCCCGCCGACTCGGTGATCGCCCGCATCGTCACCCTGGTCGAGGAGGCGTCCCGCACCAAGGCGCCCACGCAGCTGTTCATCGAGAAGATCGAGCAGCGCTACGCGGTCGGCGTGGTGGCCGCCACCCTCGCGGTCTTCGGCGTCCCCCTCGCCTTCGGCGCCGGCCTCACCGACGCCCTGCTGCGCGCCATGACCTTCATGATCGTCGCCTCGCCCTGCGCGGTCGTCCTCGCCACGATGCCGCCCCTGCTGTCCGCCATCGCCAACGCCGGCCGGCACGGCGTCCTCGTGAAGTCGGCGGTCGCGATGGAACGCCTCGGCGAGATCGACGCCGCCGCCCTCGACAAGACCGGCACCCTCACCGAGGGCACCCCCGAGGTGACCGCCGTGCGCCCCCTGCCCGGCTCCGGCCTCGGCGAGGACGCCCTCCTCGCCCTCGCGGCAGCGGCCGAGCACCCCAGCGAGCACCCGCTGGCCCGCGCGATCGTCGCCGCCGCCCGCGCGCGGGGGCTGCGCATCGCGCCCGCGGAGGACTTCGAGGCGGCCCCGGGCCGCGGTGTGACGGCCGTGGTCGAAGGCCGCGAGGTGCACGTCGGCCGCGCCGAGGCGCCCCAGGGCGCCGAGACCACCGTCCAGGTCACCCGCGACGGCACCTCGCTCGGCACCCTCGCCCTCACCGACCGCCTGCGCGCCGACGCCGCCGCGGCCACCGCCGCGCTCACCGCCCTCACCGGCACCGCCCCCGCCCTGCTCACCGGCGACAACGCGCCCGCCGCCGCCCGCGTGGCCGACGCGACGGGCATCACCGACGTCCGCGCGGACCTGCTGCCCGACGGCAAGGTCGAGGCCGTACGGGAGAGGGAGCGGGCCGGCCGCAAGGTGCTCTTCGTCGGCGACGGCGTCAACGACGCCCCCGCCCTCGCCGCCGCCCACGCCGGGATCGCCATGGGCCGCGCGGGCTCCGACCTGGCCCTGGAGACGGCGGACGCGGTCGTGGTCCGCGACGAGCTGACGGCCGTGCCCGCGGTCGTCCGCCTGTCCCGGCGCGCCCGTCGGCTGGTGCTGCAGAACCTGGTCGTCGCGGGCGCCTTCATCACCGTGCTCGTCCTGTGGGACCTGATCGGCCACCTCCCGCTGCCGCTCGGCGTCGCCGGGCACGAGGGCTCGACCGTGCTGGTGGGCCTCAACGGACTGCGGCTGCTGCGCGAGTCCGCATGGCGATCCGGCGAGGCGCAGGAAGCGTGAGGTTCATGTCGGAAACCCGCCAGCCAGGGCCCGCCCGGTGGATCACCATGGACGCATGCAGAGGGGAATGCACACCGACACCGAGGGCTGCGTGCGCGCCGTCCGGTCGAAGGACGCGCGCTTCGACGGCTGGTTCTTCACGGCCGTCCTGACCACCCGCATCTACTGCCGGCCCAGCTGCCCCGTGGTGCCGCCCAAACCGGCGAACATGACCTTCTACCCGAGCGCGGCGGCCTGCCAGCAGGCCGGGTTCCGGGCGTGCAAGCGCTGCCGCCCGGACACCAGCCCCGGCTCCCCCGAGTGGAACCAGCGGGCCGACCTCACCGCCCGCGCCATGCGCCTGATCGCCGACGGCGTCGTGGACCGCGAGGGCGTCCCCGGCCTCGCCGCCCGCCTCGGCTACAGCACCCGGCAGATCGAACGCCAGCTGCTCGCCGAGGTGGGCGCGGGCCCCCTCGCCCTCGCCCGCGCGCAACGCGCCCAGACCGCCCGGCTGCTCATCGAGACGACCCCGCTGGCGATGGCGGACATCGCCTTCGCGGCCGGCTTCTCCTCCGTGCGCACCTTCAACGACACGGTCCGCGAGGTCTTCGCCCTCTCCCCGAGCGAACTGCGCGCCCGCCGCTCACCCGAGGACCGGCCGGCCGGGGCCCCCGGCGGCGCGCTGACCCTGCGCCTCCCCTTCCGCGCCCCCCTCAACCCCGACAACCTCTTCGGCCACCTCGCCGCCACCGCCGTACCCGGCGTGGAGGAGTGGCGGGACGGGGCCTACCGCCGCACCCTGCGCCTCCCCTACGGCCACGGCGTCGTGGCCCTCACCCCCGCCCCCGACCACATCGGCTGCCGCCTCGCCCTCACCGACCTGCGCGACCTGACCGTCGCCATCAGCCGCTGCCGCCGCCTGCTCGACCTGGACGCCGACCCGACGGCCGTCGACGACCAGCTGCGCGCCGATCCGCTGCTCGCACCGCTCGTCGACAAGGCGCCGGGCCGCCGCGTCCCGCGCACGGTCGACGAGGCGGAGTTCGCCGTGCGGGCCGTCCTGGGCCAGCAGGTCTCCACCGCCGCCGCCCGCACCCACGCGGCCCGCCTGGTCACGGCACACGGCGAAGCGGTGGACGACCCCGAGGGCGGCCTCACCCACCTCTTCCCGTCGGCGCGGGCCCTGGCGGAGGTGGACCCGGAGACGCTGGCGATGCCCCGCACCCGCCGCACCACCTTCACCACCCTCGTCCGCCACCTCGCCGACGGCTCGCTCAACCTCGGCGTCGAGACCGACCGGGCGGACACCCGCGCCCGCCTCCTCGCCCTCCCCGGCTTCGGACCCTGGACCGCCGACGTCATCGCGATGCGCGCCCTCGGCGACCCCGACGCCTTCCTCCCCACCGACCTCGGCGTCCGCCGCGCCGCACGCGAACTGGGCCTGCCCTCCACCCCGGCGGCGCTCACCGCCCGCGCGGCGGCCTGGCGGCCCTGGCGGGCGTACGCGGTCCAGTACCTGTGGGCGACCGACAGCCACCCGATCAACTTCCTGCCCGCCTGAGCCCGCGCGAGGTACCGACGTGAAACAGCACACCGTGATCGACAGCCCCTACGGCCCCCTCACCCTGGTCGCCGAGGACGGCGTCCTGTGCGGTCTCTACATGACCGACCAGCGCCACCGTCCGCCGGAGGAGACCTTCGGCGCCCATGACGCACGGCCCTTCGCCGAGGCCGAGGAACAGCTCGAGGCCTACTTCGCCGGCGACCTGCGGGCCTTCACCCTCCCCCTGCGCCTGGACGGCACCGCCTTCCAGCGCACGGTCTGGGACCAGCTCCGGAAGATCCCCTACGGCGAGACCCGCACCTACGGCGAACTCGCCGCCGCCCTCGGCAACCCCACCGCCTCCCGCGCCGTCGGCCTCGCCAACGGCCGCAACCCGATCGGCATCATCGTCCCCTGCCACCGCGTCATCGGCGCGAGCGGCGGCCTCACCGGCTACGGCGGCGGCCTGGAGCGCAAGCAGCGGCTGCTGGACTTCGAACGGGGAACGACGGGGGCGGCGCTGTTCTAGGGCCGGACCGGGCCGGTGCGGACGCGGGCGAAAAGGCGCTGCCGACGCCCGGCGGGACGGGCCGGCCCCGCGGCACTCCGAAGACCACGCTCTCTCGAACGACGCCGCAGAACGGGAGCGGGCCTGCTCACCACCGCCCGGGAGATCCGCGCGGCCGTCGACGCCTTCGGCGGCGTCGGCGCCGACGAGGTCGTCCTCCACCGCTGGTCCTCGGACCCCGGCCAGGTCGCCCGTCTCACCGACGCCCTGTTCCGACCCGGACACCGTTCTCCAGCTCCGCGGTACCCGAGCCGTCCTCGAGCACGTCGAGGGCGGCCAGGACCCGTCCGTGCAGGGAACCGAGCAGGTGGTCGGCCAGGGCCGCGCGCGGCACCAGGCGCCAGGACAACAGCTCCTCCTCCTGGAGGCGGACCGCCTCGAGGTCCTCCCGGCCGAGGACGCCGCCGTCGTAGACGTACGACACCAGCGGCGGCCGGCCGACGCCCGGCACCCAGTCCACCGCGAGCAGCCGGCCGGGCGGGACGTCCAGCCCGATCTCCTCGAGGGTCTCGCGCCGGGCGCCCTGGCGCGGGGTCTCGCCGTCGTCCGACTCGATGGTGCCGCCCGGCAGGATCCAGCCCTCCCGGTAGTTCGGCTCCACGAGCAGCACGCTGCCCGCGGCGTCCCGGAACAGCACGGCGGCCCCGGCGAGCACGCGGGGGAGCCCGGCGATGTACGTGGCGTAGTCGAGCGTCGTCATCCTGGCAGGGTATGTCCGTCCTGCGGGGCGTTCCACGGTGCGGTCGGGGCATGACGGCGGGGGCGTGCTCCGGTTATGGTCGCAGCGGCGCGACTGCCTTGACGTGCGCAAGGCTCGGAGAGCAAGGGGAGAGCAAGGTGGCTGACGCTGCAGTGGACGGGGCCCGCCGGGTGCTCGTCGCCGCGGACAAGTTCAAGGGTTCGCTGACGGCCGTCGAGGTCGCGGAGCGGGTCGCGGCCGGGCTGCGCCGCATCGTGCCGGACGTCGACGTCGAGGCGCTGCCCGTGGCCGACGGCGGCGACGGCACCGTGGCCGCGGCGGTCGCGGCCGGGTTCGAGCGCCGGGAGGTGCGGGTCGCCGGGCCCCTCGGCGACGAGGTCACGGCGGCGTTCGCGCTGCGCGGTGACACCGCGGTCGTGGAGATGGCCGAGGCCAGCGGGTTGCAGCGGCTGCCCGCCGGCGTCCTGGCCCCGCTGACCGCCTCCACGTACGGTTCGGGCGAGCTGCTGCGGGCCGCGCTGGACGCGGGCGCGCGGACGATCGTGTTCGGGGTCGGCGGCAGCGCGACCACGGACGGCGGCGCGGGGATGCTGTCCGCGCTGGGCGCGCGCTTCCTGCGCGAGGACGGGGAGCCGGTGGCGCCGGGCGGCGGCTCCCTCGCCGACGTCGCCTCGGCCGACCTGTCCGGCCTGGACCCGCGGCTTGCGGACGTCGAGCTGGTGCTCGCGAGCGACGTCGACAATCCGCTGACGGGGCCGAAGGGCGCCCCGGCCGTCTACGGCCCGCAGAAGGGCGCCTCCCCGGAGGACGTGGAGACGCTGGACGCGGCCCTCGCGCACTTCGCGAAGGTCCTGGAGGGGACGGTGGGGGCGCGGGCCGCCGAGTACGCCGCCTCGCCGGGCGCGGGTGCCGCGGGCGGCATCGGGTACGGCGCGCTGCTGATCGGGGCGCGGTTCCGGGCCGGCATCGAGGTGATGCTGGACGTGCTGGGCTTCGCGCCGGCGCTGGAGCGGGCCGGCCTGGTGATCACGGGGGAGGGCTCGCTGGACGAGCAGACCCTGCACGGGAAGGCGCCGGCCGGTGTCGCGGCGGCGGCGCGGGCCGCGGGCAAGGAGGTCGTCGCGGTGTGCGGGCGGCTGGCGCTGCCGGCGGAGGCTCTGGGGCGTGCGGGGATCCGGCGGGCGTACCCGCTGACGGATGTGGAGCCGGACGTGGCGAAGTGCATCGCCGATGCGGGGCCCATCCTGGAGCGGGTCGCGGAGCGCATCGCCCGGGACTTCCTGGCGTAGGCGAGTCTCGCCCCCCGGGGGCTGCCGCCCCCGGGCCTCCGCTTTCGGCCCTTTGAACGGGCCCCGTCCTCACTCGCCGGACGGGCTGGGTGTCTCACCTGTATCCCGACCGAGTCGGGTGGTGGGTGGGCGTAGGCCCGGGGGTCCGGGGGCGGCAGCCCCGGCGAGGCCCGCACCGACGCCGGGCACCGGGCGAACGAAAGGGCCCCGGACCCAACCAGGTCCGGGGCCCTCACAACGCGCCGCTACGGCAACTGCGCCGCCCGCGCCTCCCGCCGGTTGTCACGGAAGTTGTTCACCCGCCGCGCCGTGGCGAACAGCGGAATCACCGCGCCCATCACGAGCTGGAGCGCACACCCCGTCTGGAGCAGAAGCTGCCCGCTCGGCGCGTCGAACGCCCACGCGGCCAGCAGGCCCATCGACAGGACGATCCACGACAGCATCGCCACCGCGAGGCGTCCCCGCGGCTTCGGGTACTCGACCCGGCTCACCATCAGCCACGCCGTCCCGATGATGGCGAGGAGCGTCGCCACGAAGGGCAGCTCCAGCAGCACGATCGAGACCACCGTCAGCGCACCGAACGGCGAGGGCATGCCCTGGAACGTGCCGTCCTTCACGGTGACGCAGGAGAATCTCGCGAGTCTCAGCACCACCGCCAGCAGCACCACGATCGCGCCCACCGCCGCGACCCGCTGGTACGCGTCGTGCGCGACCATCCCGTAGACCAGGACGAAGTACGCCGGCGCCAGCCCGAAGCTGATCAGGTCGGACAGGTTGTCCAGCTCGGCGCCCATCGGCGAGCTGCGCAGCTTGCGCGCCACGAGCCCGTCGAACAGGTCGAAGATCGCCGCGCACAGCATCAGGATGACCGCGGTGGCCGCGCTGTGCCGGGCCATGCCCGACTCCTCGCTGCCCGTCAGGTGCGGGATCAGGATGCCGGTGGTGGTGAAGTACACCGCCATGAAGCCGCACGTGGCGTTGCCGAGGGTGAGGGTGTCCGCTATCGACAGGCGCAGCGAGAGCGGCATCTCCTCCTCGTCGTCCACCTCGTCGGCCTCGGGCACCCACCCGGCCTGGGTCTGTGGATCAATCACGGTCAATTCGAGTCACCCCAGCCACCGTCTTCTGCCCCACCTCGACCGCGACCTCCACGCCTTCCGGCAGGTACAGGTCGACGCGCGAGCCGAAGCGGATCAGACCGATCCGCTCACCCTGCTCGACCTTCGTGCCCTGAGGCAGGTAGGGAACGATGCGGCGGGCCACCGCGCCGGCGATCTGGATCATCTCGATGTCACCGAGCTCGGTGTCGAAGTGCCACACCACCCGCTCGTTGTTCTCGCTCTCCTTGTTGAAGGCGGGAACGAAACCACCGGGGATGTGCTCGACCGACGTCACCGTGCCGGCCAGCGGCGCGCGGTTGACGTGGACATTGAGAGGGCTCATGAAGATCGCGACGCGGGTACGGCCGTCCTTCCACGGCATGATGCTCTGCACCACGCCGTCGGCGGGCGAGATGACCCGGCCCTGGGCGATCTCGCGCTCGGGGTCGCGGAAGAACCACAGCATCCCCGCCGCGAGCGCGGTGGCGGGGACGGCGACGGCCTTGGCCGCGCCCGAACGGCGGGCGCGGAGGAGGCTGACGGCTGCGGTGGCGACGGTCGGCAGAAGCCACGGCGATGCTCCGCGCGCGAGGCGTACGCCGGCGAGGCTGTCGCGAGGTGCAGAGGTTTGGCTGTGGGGCATGGATGACCTTCGTAGCGGATGATGCCGCGCTGTGACGGGGGACGGCGGCTTTTCGGCGATCGTAGCGGCTATCAGCCGCAACTGGGTAAGCCAGGAAGCCGAGTCGGCGGCCGAACAGTGCCTACGGGGTGTGACCTTCTTCTCCAAGAAAACACCCCGTATCCGGACATCTAACCCTGGAATCGATACTCTTCGAGCAGCCTGCGGCCGATGATCATTTTCTGGATCTCGGCGGTGCCTTCACCGATCAGCAGCATCGGAGCCTCGCGGTAGAGCCGCTCGATCTCGTACTCCTTGGAGAAGCCGTACCCGCCGTGGATCCGGAAGGCGTCCTCCACGACCTCCTTGCAGTACTCGGAGGCGAGGTACTTGGCCATCCCCGCTTCCAGGTCGTTTCGTTCGCCCGAGTCCTTTTTGCGTGCAGCGTTGACCATCATCGCATGCGCCGCCTCCACCTTGGTAGCCATCTCGGCGAGCTTGAACTGAATGGCCTGGTGCTGGGCGATCTGCTTGCCGAAAGTGTGACGCTGCTGGGCGTACCGGACGCCCAGCTCGAAGGCACGCTGAGCGACGCCGCAGCCACGCGCCGCCACATTGACGCGGCCGACCTCGACGCCGTCCATCATTTGGTAAAAACCTCGGCCGGTGACGCCGCCGAGCACCCGGTCGGCCGGAATGCGCAGGTCGTCCATGATGAGCTCGGTGGTGTCGACGCCCTTGTAGCCCATCTTGTCGATCTTGCCGGGGACGGTGAGGCCGGGACGGACCTCGCCGAAGCCGGGCTCCTTCTCCACCAGGAAGGTCGTCATCGACTTGTGCGGCGCCGTGCCCTCGGGGTGTCCTTCGTCACTCCTGACGAGAACGGCCACCAGGGACGACGTGCCGCCGTTCGTCAGCCACATCTTCTGGCCGTTCAGGACGTACTCGTCGCCGTCCTTCACCGCCTTCGAGGAGATCGCCGACACGTCGGAGCCGAGCGCCGGCTCCGACATGGAGAAGGCCCCCCGGATGTCACCGGCGGCCATGCGGGGCAGGAAGTGGTCCTTCTGCTCCTGCGTGCCGTGCTGCTTGAGCATGTACGCCACGATGAAGTGCGTGTTGATGATGCCGGACACCGACATCCAGCCGCGGGCGATCTCCTCCACGCACAGGGCGTACGTCAGGAGCGACTCGCCCAGGCCCCCGTACTCCTCCGGGATCATCAGGCCGAACAGGCCCAGCTCCTTCAGCCCGTCCACGATGTCCTGCGGGTACTCGTCCCGGTGCTCCAGCCCGGTCGCGACCGGGATGATCTCCTTGTCCACGAAGTCCCGGACGGTGGAGAGGATCTCCCGCTGGACGTCCGTGAGGCCGTGGGTCTGGGCGAGTCGGCTCATCTACTTCCCCTGTTCCTTCAGCTCGGGCCGGCCGGGCTGCTCGCCGCCGCGCTCCTTGATGTACGTCTCGGTGGGCACCATCACCTTGCGGCGGAAGACGCAGACCAGGGTGCCGTCCTGCTTGTAGCCCTTGGTCTCCACGTGCACGATGCCGCGGTCGTCCTTCGACTTCGACGGCCACTTGTCGAGCACGGTCGTCTGCCCGTAGACCGTGTCGCCGTGGAAGGTCGGCGCCACGTGCTTGAGCGACTCGATCTCCAGGTTGGCGATCGCCTTGCCGGAGACGTCCGGGACCGACATGCCGAGCAGCAGGGAGTAGACGTAGTTCCCGACCACCACGTTCTTGCCGAAGTCCGTCGTCCTCTCGGCGTAGTTCGTGTCCATGTGGAGCGGGTGGTGGTTCATGGTGAGCAGACAGAACAGGTGGTCGTCGTACTCCGTGACCGTCTTCCCGGGCCAGTGCTTGTACGTCGCCCCGACCTCGAATTCCTCGTAGGTGCGTCCGAACTGCATCGCCCTCAGCCCTCCGGGATCTCGAACTTGCTGGTGCGCCGCATGCCGGCGGCACGGCCCTTGCCCGCGACGACCAGGGCCATCTTGCGGCTGGCCTCGTCGATCATCTCGTCGCCGAGCATCGCGGAGCCCTTCTTGCCGCCCGCCTCGGACGTGCAGTACTCGTAGGCGTCCAGGATCAGCTCGGCGTGGTCGTAGTCCTCCTGCGAGGGGGAGAAGACCTCGTTGGCGGCGTCGACCTGGCCGGGGTGCAGCACCCACTTGCCGTCGAAGCCGAGCGCGGCGGCGCGGCCGGCGACCTCGCGGAAGCCGTCGACGTTGCGGATCTGGAGGTAGGGGCCGTCGATGGCCTGGAGGTCGTTGGCGCGGGCGGCCATCAGGATCTTCATCAGGATGTAGTGGTAGGCGTCCGCCGGGTAGCCGGGCGGCTGCTCGCCCACGACCAGCGACTTCATGTTGATGGACGCCATGAAGTCGGCCGGGCCGAAGATGATGGTCTCGATGCGGGGGCTGGCCTGCGCGATCTCGTTGACGTTGTTCAGGCCCTGGGCGTTCTCGATCTGCGCCTCGATGCCGATGCGGCCGACCTCGAAGCCCATCGTCTTCTCGATCTGGGTGAGGAGGAGGTCGAGGGCCACGACCTGCCGGGCGTCCTGGACCTTCGGCAGCATGATGCAGTCCAGGTTCGGGCCGGCGCCCTCCACGACCGTCACGACGTCGCGGTACGTCCACTCGGTGGTCCAGTCGTTGACGCGCACGACGCGGGTCTTGCCGGTCCAGTCGCCCTCGTTGAGGAACTTCACGATGGTGTGCCGTGCCTCGGGCTTGGCGAGCGGCGCGCAGGCGTCCTCCAGGTCCAGGAAGACCTGGTCGGCCGGGAGGCCCTGGGCCTTCTCCAGGAAGCGCGGGTTGCTTCCCGGGACCGCCAGGCAGGAGCGGCGGGGGCGAAGGCGGTCGACTGTCGTCATGCGGGGACCTCCAGGGGGTCGAGCTTGTTCGCGTTGCGGATCTCGTCGACGATCCGGCCGATGATGCCGGTGATGTCGAAGTCCTTCGGGGTGAAGACCGCGGCCACTCCCGCGGCCCGCAGTTCTTCGGCGTCACCGTTCGGGATGATGCCACCGGCGATCACCGGTATATCTGTGGCACCGGCCACACGGAGCCGTTCCAGCACGTCGGGGACGAGCTGGGCGTGCGAGCCGGACAGGATGGACAGGCCCACCGCGTGCACGTCCTCGGCGAGGGCGGCGTCCACGATCTGCTCGGGGGTGAGCCGGATGCCCTGGTAGACCACCTCGAACCCGGCGTCGCGGGCCCGCACGGCGATCTGCTCGGCGCCGTTGGAGTGGCCGTCCAGGCCCGGCTTGCCGACCAGGAACCGCAGCTTGCCGACGCCGAGGTCGCGGGCCGTCAGATCCACCTTCCGGCGCACTTCGGACAGGGCCGAGCCCTCCTCGGCGGTGACCGCGACCGGCGCCGACGACACGCCCGTGGGCGCGCGGAACTCGCCGAACACCTCGCGCAGCGCCCCGGCCCACTCGCCGGTGGTGACGCCGGCGCGGGCGCACTCCAGGGTGGCCTCCATGAGGTTGTCGGTGCCCTTGGCGGCCTCCTTCAGCTTCTCCAGCGCCTTGCAGGGGCGCGGGTGGTTGAAGGGCGGCTGGTAGCGGGTGTCCCGCCAGTTCCGGAGCGAGGCGACGACGCGGGCCTCCACGGCCGGGTCGACCGTCTGGATCGCGGTGTCCAGGTCGGCGGTGAGCGGGTTGGGCTCGGTGCCCTCGAAGGCGTTGACCCCGATGATCCTCTCCTCGCCGGACTCGATCCGGGCCCGGCGCTCGGCGTGCGAGGCGACCAGCTGCGACTTGAGGTAGCCGGACTCGACGGCGGCCATCGCGCCGCCCATCTCCTGGATGCGCTCCATCTCGGCGAGCGACTCCCGGACCAGCTCGTCCACCTTCGCCTCGACCACCTTCGAGCCCTCGAAGAGGTCGCCGTACTCCAGCAGGTCGCTCTCGTACGCCAGCACCTGCTGGATGCGCAGCGACCACTGCTGGTCCCAGGGGCGGGGCAGGCCGAGCGCCTCGTTCCAGGCGGGGAGCTGCACGGCACGCGCGCGGGCGTCCTTGGATAGGGTGACCGCCAGCATCTCCAGGACGATCCGCTGGACGTTGTTCTCCGGCTGGGCCTCCGTCAGGCCGAGGGAGTTGACCTGGACGCCGTAGCGGAAGCGGCGGTGCTTGGGGTTCTCGATGCCGTACCGCTCACGGGTGACGCGGTCCCAGATCCGCCCGAAGGCCCGCATCTTGCACATCTCCTCGACGAAGCGGACGCCCGCGTTGACGAAGAAGGAGATGCGGCCGACGACGTCGCCCATGCGCTCCTCGGGCACCTGGCCGCCGTCGCGCACCGCGTCGAGCACGGCCATCGCGGTGGACATCGCGTACGCGATCTCCTGCACCGGCGTGGCGCCCGCCTCCTGCAGGTGGTAGCTGCAGATGTTGATCGGGTTCCACTTCGGCATGTGGGAGACCGTGTACGCGATCATGTCCGTCGTCAGGCGGAGGGACGGCCCCGGCGGGAAGACGTGCGTCCCGCGGGACAGGTACTCCTTGACGATGTCGTTCTGGGTCGTGCCCTGGAGCTTGGTGATGTCCGCACCCTGCTCCTCGGCGACGACCTGGTAGAGCGCCAGCAGCCACATGGCCGTAGCGTTGATGGTCATCGAGGTGTTCATCTGCTCCAGGGGGATGTCCTGGAACAGCCGGCGCATGTCGCCGAGGTGCGCGACGGGCACGCCGACCCGGCCGACCTCGCCGCGGGCGAGGACGTGGTCCGGGTCGTAGCCGGTCTGGGTCGGCAGGTCGAAGGCGACCGACAGACCCGTCTGCCCCTTGGCGAGGTTGCGCCGGTACAGCTCGTTGGACGCCTCGGCCGTGGAGTGACCGGCGTACGTGCGCATGAGCCACGGCCGGTCCTTCTGACGCTCACTCATGTGTCGCTCCTCGCTCCTCAGACGTTCCGGAAGCGGTTGATGGCGTCGACGTGCCGCGCGCGCATCTCCTCGTCGCGCACGCCCAGGCCCTCCTCGGGGGCCAGGCACAGCACGCCGACCTTGCCCTGGTGGAGGTTGCGGTGGACGTCGTACGCCGCCTGTCCGGTGTCCTCCAGGGAGTAGACCTTGGAGAGCGTCGGGTGGATCTTGCCCTTGGCGATGAGGCGGTTGGCCTCCCAGGCCTCGCGGTAGTTGGCGAAGTGGGAGCCGATGATGCGCTTCAGCGACATCCACAGGTAGCGGTTGTCGTACTCGTGCATGTAGCCCGAGGTCGAGGCGCAGGTGGTGATGGTGCCGCCCTTGCGGGTGACGTAGACCGAGGCGCCGAAGGTCTCGCGGCCGGGGTGCTCGAAGACGATGTCGATGTCCTCGCCGCCGGTGAGTTCGCGGATGCGCTTGCCGAAGCGCTTCCACTCCTTCGGGTCCTGGGTGTGCTCGTCCTTCCAGAACTTGTAGCCCTCGGCGCTGCGGTCGATGATCGCCTCGGCGCCCATCGCGCGGCAGATGTCCGCCTTCTGCTCGCTGGAGACGACGCAGACCGGGTTGGCGCCGCCGGCCAGGGCGAACTGGGTGGCGTAGGAGCCGAGGCCGCCGCTCGCGCCCCAGATGAGCACGTTGTCGCCCTGCTTCATGCCGGCGCCGTTGCGGGAGACCAGCTGGCGGTAGGCGGTGGAGTTCACCAGGCCCGGGGCCGCGGCCTCCTCCCAGCTCAGGTGGCCCGGCTTGGGCATCAGCTGGTTGGACTTGACCAGGGCGATCTCGGCGAGGCCGCCGAAGTTGGTCTCGAAGCCCCAGATGCGCTGCTCGGGGTCGAGCATCGTGTCGTTGTGGCCGTCGGACGACTCCAGCTCGACGGAGAGGCAGTGCGCGACGACCTCGTCGCCGGGCCGCCAGGCGTTGACGCCCGGACCGGTGCGCAGCACGACGCCGGCCAGGTCGGAGCCGATGATGTGGTACGGCAGGTCGTGGCGCTTGGCGAGGTCGCTGGTGCGGCCGTAGCGCTCCAGGAAGCCGAACGTCGACAGCGGCTCGAAGATCGAGGTCCACACCGAGTTGTAGTTGACCGAGGAGGCCATGACGGCCACCAGGGCCTCGCCGGGGCCCAGCTCGGGCAGCGGCACCTCGTCGAGGTGGATCGACTTGCGCGGGTCCTTGGCGCGGGTCTCCATCCCCGCGAACATCTCGGTCTCGTCCTTGTGCACGGTGATCGCGCGGTACGACTCGGGGAGCGGCAGCGCGGCGATGTCGGCCGGCGTGGATTCGGGCGACTGGATCGCGTCCAGGATGTCCTTCACGGTCACGGTGTTGCCTCCGGCGGTGAGCGCCCTGAGGGAGGGGCGCTGAGGGTTACGTCGGTGCTGAGAGGTGGTGAAAGTGCCTGTGACGCAGGCGCCGGGCGCGCAGGGGATGGGTGCGGGGACAGCCCGGACACCTTCAACGTATGACACCGCGTGTCACCCCGCAAGGCACTGAGTGCCAGAAACTGTACTCAGATGAAATCTTTACGCAACAGATGAGCGATGATCGATCGAACAGGGCTCCGCGCAGGGTGGAAAAGGGGCACTGACATGCAAAGACGGCCACCCGGTGGGTGGCCGTCGTCACAGAACGGAAGGGGTGTCTCGGCGGGGGAAGGCGGGTCTCAGCGCTCCTTGAGCGCCTGCTCGATGGTGCGCATGATCTCGTGCAGCGGCGCGTCGGTGCGGGCGACCGTCACCAGCACCTCGCCCTCCACGGAGGCCGCGGAGGACCCCGGACGCGAGGACGCCGTGCCGCGTCCGGCGCCGATGCCCGTGCCGAACGTCTTGCGCACGATCGCGAAGGCGTGGTCGAGCTGCGCCTCCACGTCGCCCTGCCCGCCCGCCCTGAGCCAGCGCCGCAGGACGTGGTTGTGGGCGGTGACCACGGCGGACGCGGCGACCTCCGCCAGCAGCGGGTCGTCGTTGGCGTCGTCGTCGTGCGCGTGCTCGTCGAAGTGGCCGAGCAGATAGCGGGTGAAGAGGCGCTCGTAGCGGGCCACCGACGCGATCTCCGCCTCGCGCAGGGTGGGCACCTCGCGCGTGAGCTTGTAGCGGGCGACCGAGATCTCCGGCCGGCCCGCGTACATCTTCATGACTTCCTTGATGCCGCGGCACACCGTGTCGAGCGGATGCTCGTGCGCGGGCGCCGCGTTGAGCACCGCCTCGGCGCGGACCAGGGTGTCGTCGTGGTCCGGGAAGATCGCCTCTTCCTTGGAGCGGAAGTGGCGGAAGAAGGTGCGGCGTGCGACGCCGGCCGCGGCCGCGATCTCGTCGACAGTGGTCGCCTCGTACCCCTTGGTCGCGAACAGCTCCATCGCCGCGGCCGCCAGCTCCCGGCGCATTTTGAGCCGCTGGGCGGCGGCCCGGCTGCCGGCCGCGCTCTCCGGCGCGTCGGGCGTAGCTGGTGTACGTGAGGACTTGGCGGGCTGGGACATGACCCGAACGTACTGCATGTGCGCGGACCGATGCGCACCACCGGGGATTCCCCCGCCCGCGAAGGGCGGGGGGGACCCGGCCGGATCGAGCAGTCCGCCCCAGTCCTCCTCGGACCGGAACCGGTCGTCGGGACCGGGTTCAGCGGCGGGCATGTTCGCGGAAGCCGCGGCCCGTCTTGCGGCCGAGGCAGCCCGCGGCCACCAGGTGCTCGAGCAGCGGCGCCGGGGCCAGTCCCGGGTCGCGGAACTCGCGGTGCAGCACCTTCTCGATGGCCAGCGACACGTCCAGCCCGACCACGTCCAGCAGCTCGAAGGGGCCCATCGGGTAGCCGCCGCCCAGCTTCATCGCCGCGTCGATGTCGTCGAGCGTCGCGTAGTGCTCCTGCACCATCTTGACCGCGTTGTTGAGGTACGGGAACAGCAGCGCGTTCACGATGAACCCGGCCCGGTCGCCGCAGTCCACGGCGTGCTTGCGGACCTTGGCGCAGACCTCGTGGACGGTGGCGTGCACGTCGTCGGCCGTCAGCACCGTACGGACCACCTCGACCAGCTTCATGGCCGGCGCCGGGTTGAAGAAGTGCATGCCGATCACGTCCTGCGGGCGCGAGGTGGCGCGGGCGCAGGCGACGACGGGCAGGGACGAGGTGGTGGTGGCCAGCACCGCGCCGGGCTTGCAGACCTTGTCCAGCGTCGCGAACAGCTGCCGCTTGACCTCCAGGTCCTCCGCGACCGCCTCCACGGCCAGGTCGACGTCGGCGAAGTCGTCGTACGTCCCGGTCGGCGTGATCCGCTCCAGCGCCTGTGCGGCGGCCTCGGCGGTGAGCCTGCCCCTGTCGACGCCGCGCGCCAGGGACTTGCCGATGCGGGCCTTGGCCGTCCGCGCCTTCTCCGCGCCGCGGGCGGCGAGGACGACCTCGTACCCGGCCTTGGCGAACACCTCCGCGATGCCGGACGCCATGGTGCCCGAGCCCGCGACGCCCACGGAGCGCACGGGACGGCCGGCGACCGGGGCCCCGTCCGCGCGCGGGGTCAGCGCGTCCGGCACGACGACCGCGCTGCCGGGCGCCTCGTACGTGTAGAAGCCGCGCCCCGCCTTGCGGCCGGTCAGGCCGGCCTCGCCGAGCTGCTTCAGGATGGGCGCGGGGGCGTGCAGACGGTCGTGGGAGGCGGAGTACATGGCCTCCAGGACCGTGCGCGCGGTGTCCACGCCGATCAGGTCCAGCAGCGCCAGCGGTCCCATCGGCAGCCCGCAGCCGAGCCGCATCGCGGCGTCGATGTCCTCGCGGGAGGCGTAGTTCGCCTCGTACATCGCGGCGGCCTGGTTGAGGTACCCGAACAGCAGCCCGTCGGCCACGAAGCCGGGCCGGTCGCCCACCGCGACGGGCTCCTTGCCGAGGTCCAGGGCGAGATCGGTGACCGCGGTGACGGCGGCCGGCGCGGTCAGCACGGAGGAGACGACCTCCACCAGCCTCATCGCCGGCGCGGGGTTGAAGAAGTGCAGGCCCAGCACCCGCTCGGGGCGGGCCGAGTCGGCGGCCAGCCGCGTCACCGACAGCGCGTTGGTGCCGGTCGCCAGGATCGCCCCGGGGCGCACGATCCCGTCCAGCTCCCGGAAGATCTGCTGCTTGATCTCGTACGACTCCGGCGCCACCTCGATGACGAGGTCGGCGTCGGCCGCGGCCCGCAGGTCGGTGGCGGTGCGGATCCGGGCGAGGGCGTCGGCGCGCTCGCCCTCGGTCAGGCGGCCGCGCCGCACGGCACGGGCGGTGGACGCCTCCAGCGCGGCCACGGCCTTCGCGGTCTGCGCCTCGCCGATGTCGATGCCGACCACGTCACGGCCGGCCCGGGCGAGGACCTCGGCGATACCGGTGCCCATCGTGCCGAGGCCGACGACGGCGACGGTGCGGAGCGGGGACAGGGGGGTGTCGGACTGGGGAGTGGCCATCGCGGGACTCCAGGAATGAGGGGTGACGACGGAACGCCCGGGTGCGCCGGGCGGCGCACCGGGTGCGTACGGAGTGAGAGGTGCGGAGTGCGGGTGTTGCCGGGCTGCCTTGCGCACACGCCCGGTGCCGTCCGCAGGGCGTGCACACGCCCGGGCGGCGGCGGGGTCCGACCGGCCCTGTCCCGAGGCCGGGTCGCACTGCGGTGCCCGAGGCACCGAGACTGCCGATCTGCTCCCCCGAAGGCCGCGTCACCAGACCGTCATGAGGAGTGCTGCGAGTGGGTGACCCGCTCGTCTGAGATTAACTCGCGGGTAACGAGCGCGCCAGCCCCCGGTGTTCGTGATGTGGCTCCCACACGGCGTGTGACCCGCCTAACCTCGGTGTCATGGACGAAGAGTTGCGTTCGCTCACGGAGCGCTTACGGGCCGAGGCGGACGCCTCGGGGGTGCCGGGCGCCTCGGCGGCCTGCGACCGGCTGGCGGCGACCGGGGACCACGACGAACTCGCCTCGGTGCTCACCGAGCCCGGACAGCCGCTGTGGGCGCGGGAGCTGGCCGCGTTCCGGCTCGGGCTGGCGGGGGACCGGCGGGCCTTCGAGTCCCTCGTGCTGCTCCTCAACCACCGCGACCCGCCGCGCTGCGCCGCCGCCGCCCACGCCCTCGCCCGGCTCGGCGACCCGCGCACCGCCCGCGCCGCCGCCGCCCTCGCCACCAACGAACTGCGCGTCGCCTACGCCCTGCACCCGGTGCGCCTGCTGGTCGAGCTGCGCGCCCCGGAGGCGGTGCCCGCGCTGATCACCACCCTGCAGCGCCGGCTGCGCCCGCACGACCCGTACCGGCGCGTGGCACTGGCCTGCGTCGAAGGGCTCGGCTCGCTGGGCGACGAACGGGCCGCACCCGTGCTGAAGGACGCCCTCGCCCACCCGGCGCTGGCCGAGGCGGCGGTTCGGGCGCTGGCGCGGATCCCGGGGCAGCGGTGAGCCGCCGGACGGTGCGCGCCGTCAGCCGGTGAGCGGCCTGGCGTACCGCACCTCGGGCACCGCGGCGCCGTCCACGACGGACGACTCCACGGCGCCGTCGGCGTGGAAACCGGCCCGCTCGTAGAAACGCCGGGCGCGGACGTTGCCCTCGAGCACCCACAGCAGCATCCGCGGGTGCCCGGCGGCGGCGCACCGGCGCACCGACTCACCGAGCAGGGCCTGTCCGACACCGCTGCCGAGACGCCCGGTGTCGACGTAGACCGCGTACAACTCGGCGTCGGCGGTGCGCAGGTCGCCGTCACGGTACGGGCCGTGGCAGGCCCAGCCGACCACGTCGCCCGCGTCGTCCTCAGCGACCAGGTTCACCGGACCGGCCGGAGCCCGGGTGAAGAGGGCGCGGCGCCGCTCGGCGTCCTCGGTGACGCTGAGCCCGTCGAGATACGGCTGCGGCATCAGCCCCCGGTACGCCGACTGCCAGCCCCGCACGCGGATCTCGGACACGCGGTCGCAGTCGGCGAGCGTCATCTCCCGCACCCGCGGCCCGCTCACGGGGCGACCACCGCGAACGCCTCGATCTCCATCAGGAACTCCGGCCGCACCAGCGAGGCGACCTGCACCGCCGAGGCGGCCGGCAGCCGGTCGTCGGGTATGTGCTCGGCGCGGGCCGCGCGGATCGCGGACATGTGCGCCATGTCCGTGACGAAGAAGGTCAGCTTCACCACGTCGTCGAAGCCGGCGCCGGCCGCGGCCAGGCAGCGCCGCAGGTTCTCGAAGACCTGCCGGGCCTGGGCCGCCGCGTCGCCCGCGCCGACGAGCTTGCCGTCCTCGTCCAGCGCGAGCTGGCCGGAGACGGCCACGAACCGCCCCGTGCCGAGGACGACGTGGCTGTACTGGGCGGCGGGGGCGACACCGTCGGGCGCGGAGATTCTGGTCAGCTCGTTCATGCCCCCATGATGGGCCACGGCACCGGCAGCGCTCCCGACGGTTCGTCAGGAGGCCGGGAGCGCCGGGGTGCCGGGGCCGGGACCCCTCAGTGCCGGAATCCCAGCAGGCCGTGCAGCGTGGAACCGCGCGAGGACGTCGACGCCGCCTTGGAGTCCAGCGGCTCCGGGTCGGGCGGCGTCGCGCACACGGCGTCGGCCTCGCCGTCGCCGCGCGGCACGGTGCCGTCGGCCAGGTAGGCGGCCAGGTGCTCGTCCAGGCAGGCGTTCCCGCTCAGCGTGACGCCGTGGTTGCCGCCGCCCTGCTCGACGACCAGGCTGGAGCCGCGCAGCAGCCGGTGCACCGTGACGCCGCCCTCGTACGGGGTGGCCGCGTCACCCGTCGCCTGGAGGAGCAGGGCCGGCGGCAGTCGCCGGTTGGCGACGTCCACCGGCTGCCGCGCGTCCGTCGGCCAGAAGGCGCACGGCGCGTTGTACCAGACGTTGTTCCAGGTCATGAACGGCGCTTTCGCGTACACCTCCCAGTTGTCCTCGCGCCACCGGTCCCAGTCGCGCGGCCAGCGGGCGTCACGGCACTGCACCGAGGTGTAGACGCTGTAGCCGTTGTCGCCGGAGGCGTCCGGGGCGCCGAAGTTCTCGTACGCCTCGACGAGCGGGCCGGCGTCCCCGTCGTTCACGTACGCCGCGAACGCCTCCGCCAGGTAGGGCCAGTAGCCGTTGTAGTAACCGCCCGGCAGGAAGGTGTCCTCCAGCTCCGCGGCGCCCACCTCGCCACCGGCCGGGTTCTTCGCGAGCGCCGCCCGCATTGCGTACCACGCGGCCTCGATCCGCTCCGGGTCGCTGCCGAGCCCGTACGCCGTGTGGTTCTTCGCGATCCAGGCCATGAAGGCGCGGTGACGGTCGTCGAAGGCGTGGTCCTGGTCGAGGTTGGCCTTGTACCAGACGTCGGTCGGATCGACGACCGAGTCCAGGACCAGGCGCCGCACCCGCTCCGGGTGGAGCTTGGCGTAGACGGCGCCCAGGTAGGTGCCGTAGGAGTAGCCGAAGTAATTGATCTTCTCCGAGCCGAGCGCCCCGCGGATCGCGTCCAGGTCCCGCGCGGCGCTGACGGTGTCGATGTGGGGCAGGACGTCCGCGTACTTCTTGCCGCAGGCCTGCGCGAAGGTCTTCGCGCGGGTGAGGTTGGCCTGCTCGACGGCCGGTGAGGTGGGCAGGGTGTCGGGGCGCACCGCGTCGAAGTGACCCGGACGGCAGTCCAGGGCCGGCTCGCTCCCGCCGACCCCCCTCGGGTCGAAGCCGATGACGTCGTACTGGGCGGCCACCTCCTCGGGCAGCGACGACGCCACGAACCCGGCGAGCGTCAGACCGCTGCCGCCGGGCCCGCCGGGGTTGACCAGCAGCGGCCCCTGGTACGTCTTCGCGGTGTGCGGGACGCGGGACAGCGCCAGGGTGATCCGCTTCCCGTCCGGGCGGGCGTGGTCGAGCGGCACCGTGAGTGACGCGCACTGGAGGGTCGGGTAGTCGTCCGTGCCGCACTTCTTCCAGGCGAGCCCCGCCGCCCGCGGGGCGTGGACGGGCGGCGGGGCACCGGCCTCGGCGGGCAGGGCCGTGACGGCACCGGCCGCGACGGCGGCGGCGCACAGCACGGCTGCGCGTTGTCTCATGGAGTCTCCCAGGACGGAGAGGCTGCGGCCCGCGTCGGTCACGGGCCTCGCCGCATCGTCCCGGCAAGCGTCCCCACAGGAACGCGTTCCGTCCGTACGTGACCCGATCGGGTCGTCGGATGCCCTCGAATGCCCGCGAGAGGGAGGACACGGCCCCCCTTCGTGAAAGGCGCTGGGCGGTCGGGCGGAGCAGCGGTCGACTCGTGACGCATCACCGTTCGACCCGTGACTGCGAGATCCTTGCCGCCGGCTTCGACACCTTGTTCCACGTTGCTCCTGTCGACGACCCCACCGGGCGAGCGACGGACGAGACTGCCCCCGCCCGGCCGGGAAATCACCAGGGCACCAAGGATGATCTGCCTGCTTCACGTGCCTTTCAACGCTGTGGTGTGGTACCGGGCCGGAAGGTGACGTTCGAGGTGTAGTAGAAACCCCCGCCGCTGACCTGGTTGCCGGTGACCGCGACGTCGCTCACCGGCGAGACGAACCCGACCGTGTCCGCGCTTACGCGGACCGCGTTGCGCGAGGCCCCCGAAGCGCCTGCCGTCACCGTCACCTGGTTGTCGACGATGTCGACCCCGGAGACGGGATTCGGCCCCACCTGGACCGTCGATTGGCCAACCTTCCTCGCTGACATGGAACTGACGTAGATCCCACCGACGCTGTTGTTGATCGTGTTGTTGCGGACGATGATGTCGGTGGTGTTCATCGCACCGATGGCGTCCCACTTGGCGTTGTCCACGACATTGCCCTCGATCAGCACGCGCGCGTGCACCTGACCGACCTTCTCGCCGCCGGTGTGCGATCCGACCAGCTTCGCCCAGGACGGCTGGGAGCCGGACGCACCCGCGTAGTTGCGCTGGACCTGTACATCCACGGTCGGGGTGCCATCGCTGGCCCCGGCCCATGTGTTGTTGGCGAGGGGCAGGTCGAGTTGGACGGCTTCGCCCTGCCACAGGCCCCACGTCGGATTCTCGACCCATCCCTTGAAGAAGCAGCCCCGGACCGCGCCCCGGCGCACGGCGTTGAGTTCGACCGCGTGCCACCACTTGACGTTCCAGACCGTCACACCTTCGACCTCCACGTCCTGGGTGTGGGTGAAGGTCAGCACGTTCATCGGCGGTGCCTTGTCGGCACGTGCCCGCGCCGGCCCGGAGTCCGCCCACACCCATGCCGAGATGGGGTCCCATTCGCCGCCCTTGACCATGATGTTGCCCGGGGCCGAATAGCCCGTTGTGGTGGAACTGGGAACATGGTTGATCAACATGGTGGCGGCCTTGGCGCCGCTGACGGCAGGCGCGCTGAAAGCCCCCTGGCTGTCCGTCACGTACTCGGGACTGGGTGAATGCTGATTCGTCCGGTCCAGCGTGTACTTCCGCATAACGGTGCCGAATTTGGCGACGAACCGCGCACCGGTGGCATCCAGGACCGTGTTGCCGCCGATGACCAAGGTGTTGAGCAGCGTGTAGGTGGGAACGCCCGTGTACCCGGCCTTCACGATGATCCGGCCCTTGTCGTCGACGCCGTGCGGGCCGACCACGCCCGCCGCCGCGTCGTCCAACGCCTTGCGCAGAGCCCGGACGTGCGCCGCCTCACCCGCGACGGACGGATTGACGCCGGTGACACCGGCCCCAGCCGCCGATGCTGCTCCCCCTGCAACTGTGACGGCTCCAGCCAGCACGCTCCCGCGCAGCAGCCCCCGCCGACTGATCCCTGTCATTTCCCTGCCCCGCCTCTCGGCCACCGGCCGACCTGTTCGAACAAACGTGGACGACCTACGCGTATCTGCACAGCGGTCCGGTTCCGTGCCACCGAGTTCGGTGCTGACGGTGGCCCACCCCTGGAACCCCGATGATCCCCTTACGGTAGCTGGTGACAGTACCCACGGAACCCGAACTCGTATGACTGGCGGGTTCCTGCTGATGCCGGCACCTCCTGCCTGACCGCAGAAACGATCCAACGCCGAGTTGCCGGGTGCCTGCCCGGCGACGGAACGTGCCCGTCGAGGGATCGCGCTTCGCCGTCGTGACGGAGCGGGCCCGGTCCGCGAGAGCTTCCGTCCATCCGACCCGGTCGGCCGCTGGCGCGGGTCTCTCCGAGGGGGTGTGGTCTTCAGCCCGGCGTCACGGCCGCTCTCAGGGCTTCGGGGCAGCGGCAGGGCGCGGTAGACGTCGTCGACGGGTGGTGAGGCGCCGCGGTGCCGGAGGCATGCCGAACCACGGTTGTGGTTGGTGCGCCCCGGGCTCCGGCTGGTGCGGGGATCACCTGTCCCTGCCGCTGGTCCCGGCTCGGTGAACAGGACCGCAGGAGGTGTGTTCCCGTGGCCCGAACGAGACCCGGTCCTCCGCGAACAGCCTGCGTTCACGAAGGGCCGGGCGTCAGGAGGACGGACCAGCGTGCGGAGGAGCCGGTCGTCCGACACCTCGCGGAGCCATGGCGTCAGAGAGTGGTCATGACCTTGCCGCTGTCCCAGTAGGTGCCGCGGTTGGTGCGGACGGCGATGTCGCTGTCCTTGGTATGGACCATCACGTCGGCCCTGCCGTCGCCGTCGACGTCACCGGCGGCGACCGCCGGACCGACGCCGACAGTCAGGGCGCCGCGAGAATGCCGGATGCGGATTCCTGTGCCGGACGACGAACTTCCTCTCCCTCGCCCCCAGCGAGGAGCAAGGGGCCGCTCGGCATCGGCTTCGTTCCCGCTGCCCTCACCCGTCCGTTCAAGGCGAGAGGTGATGACACGGCGCACGTCGGCCGGCGGCCCGCACCTGCGGGCCGCCGAGCAGGACGAGAGTCCCGCTAGAGAGTGAGCATCACCCTGCCGCCGTTGAAGTAGGTGCCCATGTTGGTGCGCACCGAGACTTCGCCGTTGTTGATGACGTGGACGTACATGTCGGCCTTGCCGTCACCGGTGGCGTCACCGAAGCGGAGGCGGCCCATGTCGCTGCCCGTGATGAAGCGGCCCCAGCCGGCGCTCCAGTGGGTGCCGCCGTCGAAGTAGGTGCCCATGTTCTTGC
>NZ_JBVHWR010000010.1:68937-323780 GCF_055564355.1 Streptomyces sp. NPDC029152
GCGGACGGCGATGTTGCCGTCGTTGGTGTGGACGATGAGGTCGTCCTTGCCGTCGCCGGTGATGTCGGCGAAGTAGAGGCGGCCCATGTCGGTGCCTGTGACGAAGCGGCCCCAGCCGGCGCTCCAGTGGGTGCCGCCGTCGAAGTAGGTGCCCATGTTCTTGCGGACGGCGATGTTGCCGTCGTTGGTGTGGACGATGAGGTCGTCCTTGCCGTCGCCGGTGATGTCGGCGAAGTAGAGGCGGCCCATGTCGGTGCCCGTGAGGAAGCGGCCCCAGCCGGCCGACATGACGGTTCCCGGACCGAAGCTGGTGCCGAGATTGCGATGGACGACCACGGAGCCGTCGATGCGCTGCAGGACGAGGTCGTCCTTGCCGTCGCCGTCGATGTCGGCGGGGGTGACCTTCTCGCGGGACACGACTTCCTTCACCCAGCCGGCCAGATCGTCGACTCGGGTGTCGACGGCGCCGGTGCGGGTCTCGGCGGGGTCGATCCCGAGGCAGCCGCCCTGCCAGGAACGGGAGCTGACGCTCACGAGCTGGGGACTGCCGTTGACGGAGCGCAGGGCGGGCCCTCCCGCGTCGCCCTGGCACACCGTCGCCGTGTCGGACCCGTCGAGGTTCACCGCCGTGTCCGTGGTGGAGCCGACGGTGAAGGTGCCGGTGTGCAGCTTGTCGGGCACCCACTCGGTCCTGGTCCGCCCGAATCCGGCCTTCGTCAGTTCCTCACCGTCCGCGGCGGGGGCGGAGGCCATCTGTACAGGCTTGATCGCCGGGTCGGTGATCCTCTTGCTGAGCCTGACCAGGACGAGGTCGCGGTCGGCGTGCGGAACGAGGGCGAGTGCGGGCTGGACGCTGCCACCCGTCTGCGTCAGGTCGGTGCGGCCGACCGTGACGGTGGTGGGCACGGCGGGCTTGCCGGCGGCGGGCTTGGCGTCCGGTGCGAAGCAGCTGGCGGCCGTGAGCACCCACTGGGAGTCCACCAGGGACCCGGTGCAGGCCCGTTGGTCACCGACGTTGATCTTCGCGACAAAAGAGAGCGAAGCGTCGGAGGTGACGGCGCCGTTGAGGGCGACAGCCGGTGGAGCGGACAGACCTGTCACACAGCAGGCCATGAGGGAGCCGGCCAGCAGGAGAGAGCGGGAGAGAGGGCGCAACATGGAATTCCTTTGTGAGATTCCTGTACTGACTGCCGCTGGTGAACCGTTCGTGCGAACTTCCCCGATCACGTCGGGACTCCCGGGATCGGGCAAGTGCGCGGTCCGTATGCCGGACCGTGGACGGCGCTCGCGGGCGCGGCGGCTCGCCGCGGAGCGCCGACGAGGGGCTACTGGGAAGTCCTGATCTCCATGAGCATGAACTCGCGCCCCTCCTCGTCCGCGCTCTGGCCCACAGCGGTCCAGGTGTTCTTCTGGATGTCGAACGACTTCTCCTCGTCCCCGACCGTCATCTCCACCTGCGTGGCGTAGTCGTTGCCCTTGACCACGTAGACGGCGGGGATCTCCAGGGTGAGCCAGCCGGACGTGCCGACCGTCCGGAAGCAGACGGGGTCGGCCTGACGCCTCGCCACGACCTGGAGGAGTCCGGTGCCGGAGGCACAGTCGGCGAGGGTGATGTGACCGTCACCGCGCTTGAGGACGATGCCCCGCTCCTGGAGGATCCGGTCGGCCTCCGGGTAGCCGAAGTCCTCCACCGCGTAGCCGGGCGCCTCGTCGGCCACAGCCGCCGCCGGGCCGCTTCCGCCTCCGCCCGGTGTCCCGGCCGGGAACACGCCCCACGCCACGGCGCCGGCGGCAGCGGCCGCGAGCAGGGTGCGCGCGACGAACTTCTTGCGGTGCGACTTGGCCGCGGTCACGATGTGTGCCTTCATCTCGTTCCTTCGTCGATTTACGAGGGGCTGCGCCGGATGTGCGCGTCCGGTACGGGCCGGCTGGGCGACCCTGCTCGTACAGGACGCTCGGCAGGGGTCAGCCGGGTGGGCGGGATGTCCGCGCACGGCCGCCCGCGACGTGGCCCGGGAGCGCGCGGCCGACCGGGAACGGAACGTCGATGACGAGCGCGTCCGCGCCGGCGCCGACCCGGTGCCCGGGACGCGGCGCGTGGTCCGCACCCCTTCCGTGAGCGACAAGCGGAAACGTCCCGGAAACGTCCGTCCGATGGGTCGCCGGAATTGAATGCCGGCGAATTCGCCCGTACTCCGGCAGTTCCCGACCCCTGGCGGCCACCAGTCGTTTCCCCCCCGTCCTGACGTCATCGAAGTCGTCCGGAAATTCCGTCCTCCGAAATCCCGGCTCCACCGATCCCGTACATGTCATCGTTGCCGGACGATCTTGTCTACTGTCCGAAGTGGAGTAAACCGGGCATGATTTGAAGATCTGACGTGAGGTCAGTCACTCGTTGCAGGGGTTGCGTGCCTATGTGTGAAGACCCGGTGCGGGGTAAACGGTGTCATTCGCGACTCATCAGCCGATTGGCCCTCAATTCCCTTGACGGCCAATCGGTTTACCGATCTCCTCGCGGTGAAATGATCCACCCCGAACCCGCGTTCGCTGTTCGTCACGACAGTGCTCCTCCTCTCCGGCCGCGTCGGCACGAAGGTCGAGTTCACGACGGCGTACGAACTGCATGTGGCTTTCCACGGCGCCCGGATCACGGACCCGAGCGCCTCCTGGGGGCGTCCCAGGGTGATCCGCTGCGACGACGACGTCCGGGACACCGGTTCCACCGACACGCCCAGCCCGGCTGCGTGGTGCCCCGTGTCATGCCGGTCGTCCGGCCGGATGCCACGACGGGCGCCGCGGCGGCCGGATGCCTGTGGGCCCAGAAGGACCTCACCGACGGCTGGGGGCTCGACGGACCACTGACCCGGGCGAAGGGCGGCGTGGCGGACCGCATCAGCCACCCCTGCGGGGGCCGAAGCCCTTCCGGGCCATGCCGGACGTCGTCGCGACCGAAGGCTGCGGCATGTTCCCCTTCGCCCCCCACCCGTGAAGGAGGAGGCGACGGGGCCCTGTGCGCCGGGATCGTCCTCGAGGACACCGGCGGAGGGTGGACCGTGCAGCAGTTGGGGGACGCGGACCCCGGCGGACCGTGCGTGCGCGCCCACGTTCCGCTCGCGGACGACGGTCCGCCGAGGCCCGGGTCTCCGAAGGCTTCGTGAACCGGCGAGCGCCGGAGGCCGAACAGTTCATGGTGGAGATCACCGGCTCGACCGCCGAGCCGTCGGGAGCCTGCCCGCGGTCTGTGCCGACCGGAGCGCTCCGCGCCGGTGACGGGTGGATCAGGAGCACCACCGGTGCCGTCGATCACGTCGACAGGACCGGGTGCGCGGGCTCCGTCCGACCGCATGGCGAGGCATGCCTCGGCCGCAGGCAGCCCACACGGCCCCGCGCCCGGCCCGCCTGCTCCCCTCACATGAAAGGCAGCTGAACAGGCTCCGCCGCAGGGGGCGTGTCCGCGCGCTCGGTCCGCCGCGGCGTCCCCGGACGCGTCGGCCCGATGCCGTACTCCTGGGCGAGGGCGTGCACCTGGCCGGTGATCCGGCGCTGGTACCACGTCGGGGCGTAGGCGCCCTCCGCGTAGAGGCGTTCGTAGCGGCGTACCAGGTGCGGGTGGTGCCGGCCGAGCCAGGTCATGAACCATTCCCGGGCGCCTGGGCGCAGATGCAGGACCAGGGGGGTCACCGAGGTGGCGCCGGCCGCGGCGACGGCCCGTACGGTCGCCCGCAGCTGGGCCGGTTCGTCGCCGAGGAAGGGGATGACCGGCGCCATCAGCACCCCGCAGCCGATGCCGTGCTCGGTCAGGGTCCGTACGACGTCCAGCCGGCGTTCCGGCGCGGGCGTGCCCGGCTCCACCGTGCGCCACAGGTCGGGGTCGGTGAAGCCGACCGAGACGGAGATGCCGACGTCCGTCACCCGCGCGGCCCGGATCAGCAGGTCCAGGTCGCGCAGGATCAGGGTGCCCTTGGTGAGGATCGAGAAGGGGTTCGCGTGCTCGGTCAGGGCCGTGATGATGCCCGGCATGAGACGGTAGCGGCCCTCGGCGCGCTGGTAGCAGTCGACGTTGGTGCCCATCGCCACGTGCTCGCCCTGCCAGCGGCGGGAGGCCAGCTGGCGGCGCAGCAGGCCGGGGGCGTTCACCTTGACGACGATCTGCGAGTCGAAGCCGAGGCCCGTGTCGAGGTCCAGGTAGCTGTGCGACTTGCGGGCGAAGCAGTAGACGCACGCGTGCGAGCAGCCCCGGTACGGGTTCACCGTCCATTCGAACGGCATC
The DNA here is from genome assembly GCF_055564355.1 of Streptomyces sp. NPDC029152. Classification (NCBI taxonomy): domain Bacteria; kingdom Bacillati; phylum Actinomycetota; class Actinomycetes; order Kitasatosporales; family Streptomycetaceae; genus Streptomyces; species Streptomyces sp. NPDC029152. The sequence goes on from NZ_JBVHWR010000010.1 coordinate 73,208, forward strand.
CGAGAGGCGCCCGGCACCCGGTCGAGGATCGAACGGGCCCGCACCTCGTGGAAGGTGATGCCGCGGAACCCGGGCGTGTCGAAGGTACGGGTGACCACCGCGTCCGCGCCGAACAGCGCGGGGTCCGCGACCCGGGCGTGGTCGGAGTCCGTGAGGTTCTCCCAGCGCATGGCGCCTCCTCGGTAGCACTCCGCACAGAATAGAACACTTGTTCCCTTGATCGTGCGGGCGATTCGCGCGAGCCCGGTTCGCGCCCCCCGATTTGGTGGCCGGGCGGCGGGGTGGTTGGCTTGCCCCGATCCCGAGAACCAGCCCTGGAGGAACCCGATGGCGCAGGTCGAGGCCACGACGGAGCGGATCGTCGCCGCGGACGCGGAGACGGTGTTCGACACCCTCGCCGACTACAGCGGCACGCGCGAGAAGCTGCTCCCCGAGCACTTCAGCGAGTACGAGGTCCGCGAGGGCGGCGACGGCGAGGGCACCCTCGTCCACTGGAAGCTCCAGGCCACCAGCAAGCGCGTCCGCGACTGCCTGCTGGAGGTCGGTGAGCCGAGCGACGGCGAACTCGTCGAGAAGGACCGCAACTCCTCGATGGTCACCACCTGGCGGGTCACCCCGGCCGGTGAGGGCAGGTCCCGGGTCGTCGTCACCAGCACCTGGAAGGGCGCCGGCGGCATCGGCGGCTTCTTCGAGAAGACCTTCGCGCCCAAGGGGCTCGCCCGGATCTACGACGCGGTGCTCGCCAAGCTCGCCGCCGAGGTGGAGAAGTAGCCAACAGGCCCTTCGAATAAGGGTGTTGGCGGTCTCACCGGTTCGAGTGATCCTCGGCCGATCGCGCCGTACGCCGTAACTTGTCGCACTTGCTCGTAGTTGTCGCCTCTGGCGGCAAAAGTGAGCAGGTGCGACGAGGGGAGCGGTACGTGGGCGGGATCACTCTGGTGCAGGACGAACCGGTCGCCGCACCACCCCCGGAGGCCCCCGAGGCCCCCGCTCCCGAGCCGGAGCGGGAGGACGGGCTCAGCCCGCGCCGGGTGCGGCTGGTGTTCGTCGGGCTGATGCTGGCGCTGCTGCTCGCCGCGCTGGAGCAGATGATCGTCGCCACGGCACTGCCGAAGATCGTCGGAGAGCTGCACGGCCTGGACAAGATGTCCTGGGCGATCACCGCCTACCTGCTCACCTCCACCATCGGACTGCCGATCTACGGCAAGCTCGGCGACCTCTTCGGCCGCAAGGGCGTCTTCCAGTTCGCCATCCTGGTCTTCGTCATCGGCTCGGCCCTCGCCGGGCGCGCGCAGACCATGGACCAGCTGATCGTCTTCCGCGCCGTGCAGGGCGTCGGCGCCGGCGGCCTGATGATCGGCGTGCAGGCGATCATCGCCGACATCGTGCCGCCCAGGGAGCGCGGCCGGTTCATGGGACTGATCGGCGCCGCCTTCGGACTCGCCTCGGTCGCCGGGCCGCTGCTGGGCGGTTACTTCACCGACCACCTCTCCTGGCGCTGGTGCTTCTACGTCAACGTGCCCTTCGGCCTGGTCACCATGGCCGTGGTCGCCGTCGTCCTGAAGCTGCCCAGGCCCCGCGTCAAGCCCCGCCTGGACTTCCTCGGCGCCCTGCTCCTCGCCGCCGCCTCCACCTGCCTGGTGCTGCTCACCAGCTGGGGCGGCACCGAGTACGCGTGGGACTCGAAGGTCATCCTCGGCCTGGCCGCCGGCGCGGTCGCGGCGGCGGTCCTGTTCCTGGCCGCCGAGCACTTCGCGCCCGAACCGCTGATCCCGCTGCGGCTGTTCCGGGACTCCGTCTTCAACGTCACGGCACTGGTCGGCCTCGTCGTCGGCGTCGCCCTGTTCGGCGCCGCCAGCTACCTGCCGACCTTCCTCCAGATGGTCGACGGCGCCACCGCCACCGAGTCCGGCCTGCTGATGCTCCCCATGATGGGCGGCATCGTCGGCGCGTCGATCATCTCCGGGCAGCTCATCAGCCGCACCGGGCGCTACCGCGTCCATCCCGTCCTCGGCGGCGTCCTGTCCGTCCTCGGCATGTGGCTGCTCTCCCGCCTCGACGCCGACACGCCCCGGTTGCACTACAGCGTCTGGATGGCCGTCCTCGGCGCCGGCATCGGCATGGTGATGCCGGTCCTCGTCCTCGCCGTGCAGAACAGCGTGCGCCCCGCCGACCTCGGCACCGCCACCAGCGCCAACAACTACTTCCGGCAGATCGGCGGCAGCGTCGGCGCCGCCGTCTTCGGCACCCTCTTCGCGGGCCGGCTCACCGACGCCCTGGCCGACCGCGTGCCCGCCGGCGCGGGCGCCGGGCTGCCCGACGCCGAGTCCATCACCCCGCAGTTCGTCCACACCCTCCCCCCGGCGCTGCGCGACGCCTACATCGGGGCGTACGCCGACGCCATGCCGCGCATCTTCCTGTACCTGGTGCCGGTACTCGCCCTCGGCCTGCTCATCGCCTTCTTCCTCAAGGAGAAACCACTGGTGTCCCACAACGCCCCCGTCACCGAGCCCGAGACCGCGCAGTCCACCGCCCATGTCCCCCAGGCCCGTTCGCCCTACGCCGCCGGGATCCCCGTCTGCGGCACGGTGCAGCACCCCGACGGCACCGTGGTGCCCCGCGCCGCGCTCACCCTCATCGACGTCGGCGGTCAGCAGATCGGCCGCGGCGCCAGCGGCGAGGACGGGCGGTACGCGCTGGCCACGCCCGGCTCCGGGGCGTACGTCCTGATCGCCGCCGCCGGCGGCCACCAGCCGCAGGCGGTCTCCGTGACCGTGGGGGAGCGGCCGGTCGAGCTGGACGTGGTCCTCGGCGGCGCCGGCCGCCTGGCCGGCAGTGTCGTCACCGCCGACGGCAGCCCCGTCCGGGACGCGATCGTCACCCTCACCAACGTCCACGGCGAGGTCGTGGCCACCACCCGCAGCGCCCGCGAGGGCGGTTACGTCATCACCGAGCTGGTGGCCGGCGAGTACACCCTCGCCGCCAGCGCGCCCGCCTTCCGCCCGGCCGCCCTGCCGGTCAGCGTCCAGGCCGCCCGCGAGACCCGGCAGGACGTCGAACTGGCCGGCGGCGCGGTGCTGCGCGGCACGGTGCGCGCCAGTGGCGGACGGGTCGTGGAGGACGCGCGCGTGACGCTCCTCGACGCGGCCGGGAACGTCGTGGACACGCTGACCACCGGCCCCGACGGCACCTTCCGCTTCGTCGACCTGTCGTCCGGCGAGTACACCGTCATCGCCGCGGGCTATCCGCCCGTCGCCACCGTGCTCCAGGTGGCGGGCGGCGGCCGCACCGAACGCGACCTCCAGCTCGGACACGAGGACTGACACCCCCGCCCGCCGCCGGGCGCGGGCCGTGACGTAGCCCGCCCGGCCATGACGCACGAGACCGGCCGAGGGGTGGCCCGCCGGGGCGACCGGGCCGGGTCCGCACGCGAGGGCGCGGCGCGGCACTGCGGTCCGGGCGCCGTCGGGGACCCGGTGGCGGCCGTGGCCGGGCTGCGGCGGCCCGAGTGGTGAGCGCCGTGGGAAGCAGCGGGGTGCCAGAAGCGCGCCGGAATCGTACCCGTGCCGAGCGGCTGACCGAGGGGCTGACCGTCGCCGTGGCGTCGGTGCTCTCGTTCGGGCTGCCGGCCGGACCGGCGGTCGTCTTCGGCACGACCGCCTGGCGCCTGGCCACCGACACCGGCGTCACCGTCTTCAGCCGGCTCTCGGCACCGGTGGTCCTCGTCGTCTTCATGGCGCTGCTGTTCGTCCCGGCCCGCGTGGTGTTCCGCTCCGGCCGCCGCAAGGGCGGGGAGCGGCTGACGGCGGCGGTCCCGGCGGTGCCGACGCTGCTCGGCGCGTCCGTCGCGCAGTTCGCGCTCCTGTGCCTGGTCCTCGTGTACGCGGACTGACCTCCGGCCACGGCGGCCCGCCCGGCGGTGCGACGGTGTCCGGCTCGGCGGAGACGATGGTCCTGCCGGTGCCGGTGCACCCCCGCACCGGCCGGGAAACACGCCCTCGGTCCCCGGGGGCTCGGCTGTCGGCCAGGGCCCGGTCCAGAGGGACAGCGGCGGTCCCGGTGGCGTTTCAGCCCGGAGGCGCCGAAGGCGTCGGTGTCGGCCATGGTGAAGCCGTGGTCGGTGCCGGGGCAGACCTCGCAGGTGCGTCCGAGACCGGCGGCGTCCAGGGCGGCGCGGAGCTCGGTGACGACCTCGGACGACAAGCCCCCTCCGGCGAGGCCGAGACGGACGTCCGCGGCGAGCTCGGGCACGAGGCGGTCCCGGTGGTCGTCGCGCCGGCCCGGCCCACCGGACGGAGCCGGCGCGACGCCTTTGCGCAGGAGTCCGTCCGTCCCGGTCCCTTCCCCGGCGGAGCGCCGTGAGCAGGCGTCCGGAACGAGCGGGTGCGGCCGGCCGGGACCCCGGTCGCCGGAAAGGGCTGGTCGTGGACCGTTCGGGGTGCCTTCGGCGGTCCGGACCACCGACAGTTGTCCACAGCTCTGGCCGAGGCGGCCGGGCAACGCGTACGGTTTCGAGGCATGAAGATCCCCGACGCCACGCTGCAAGCCTCTGACCTGCGAATGGACCACGGTTCGTGAAAATCCTCATCAGCGCCGACATGGAGGGCGCCACCGGTGTCACCTGGCCGGCCGACGTGCTGCCGGGCACTTTGCAGTGGGAGCGGTGCCGGTCGATGTTCACCTCGGACGTGAACGCCGCCGTGCAGGGCTTCTTCGACGGCGGCGCCGACGAGGTGCTGGTGAACGAGGCCCACTGGACCATGCGCAACCTGCTGCTGGAGCGGCTCGACGAGCGCACGCAGATGCTCACCGGACGGCACAAGGCCCTGTCCATGGTCGAGGGCGTGCAGCACGGGGACGTCGACGGCATCGCCTTCGTCGGCTACCACGCCGGCGCCGGCATGGAGGGCGTCCTCGCGCACACCTACCTCGCCAACCAGATCACCGGCGTGTGGCTGAACGATGTACGGGCCAGCGAGGGCCTGCTCAACGCCCACGTCGTCGCCGAGTACGGAGTGCCGGTCGTGCTGGTCACCGGGGACGACGTGGCCTGCGAGGACGCGCTCGGCTATGCGCCCGGGGCGCTGAAGGTCGCGGTCAAGGACCACGTCTCGCGGTACGCGGCCGTGTGCCGTACCCCGGCCAGGACCGCCGCCGACATCCGGGCCGCGGCCGAGGAGGCGGCGACGCTCGCGGTGCGGCACGAGCCGGTGAGCGGCGGTCCGTTCACCGTCGCGGTGGAGTTCGACGCCGAGCACCTGGCGGACGCCGCGACCGTCGTGCCGGGTGTGGCCCGCGTCGGGGAGCGGAAGGCGGCGTACACCCACGACACCATGTTCGAGACGATTCGCACGTTCAAGGCGGTCACCACGATCGTCTCGTCCGCGGTGGAGGAGCAGTATGGCTGAGCAGCCCGGGAGCACGCCGGAGAGCGGATCGGGCACGTCCGGCGGTGTGGACGCGCGAGCGCTGGACGAGGTCGTCCGGTTCACCTCCGACCTCATCCGCATCGACACCACCAACCGGGGCGGCGGCGACTGCCGGGAACGCCCCGCCGCCGAGTACGCCGCCGAGCGGCTCGCCGACGCCGGGATCGAACCCACGCTCCTGGAGCGCACCAAGGACCGGACCAACGTCGTCGCCCGGATCGAGGGCACCGACCCGTCCGCCGGCGCGCTGCTCGTCCACGGCCACCTGGACGTGGTGCCCGCCGAGGCCGCCGACTGGAGCGTCGACCCGTTCTCCGGGGAGATCCGCGACGGCGTCGTCTGGGGGCGCGGCGCGGTCGACATGAAGAACATGGACGCGATGATCCTCGCCGTCGCGCGCGACTGGGCCCGGCAGGGCGTACGGCCGCGGCGGGACATCGTGATCGCGTTCACCGCCGACGAGGAGGCCAGCGCCGAGGACGGCTCCGGCTTCCTCGCCGACCGGCACGCCGCGCTGTTCGAGGGCTGCACCGAGGGCGTCAGCGAGTCCGGGGCGTTCACCTTCCACGACGGCTCCGGCCGGGAGATCTACCCGATCGCGGCGGGCGAGCGCGGCACCGGCTGGCTGAAGCTCACCGCACGCGGACGCGCCGGACACGGCTCCAAGGTGAACCGGGACAACGCCGTGACCCGGCTCGCGGCGGCGGTCACCCGGATCGGCGAGCACGAGTGGCCGCTGCGCCTGACCCCGACCGTCGGCGCCGCCCTCACCGAACTCGCCGCCCTGTACGGCGTCGACACCGACCTCGGCGACGTCGACGCGCTGCTGGACAAGCTCGGACCGGCCGCCGCCCTGGTCGAGGCGACCGTCCGCAACAGCAGCAATCCGACCATGCTGGACGCCGGTTACAAGGTCAACGTCATCCCCGGCCAGGCCGTGGCCTACGTCGACGGACGGTTCCTGCACGGCTGGGAGGACGAGTTCCGCGCCACCCTCGACCGGCTCACCGGGCCGGACGTGGACTGGGAGTTCGCCCACCGCGAGGTCGCCCTCCAGGCCCCGGTGGACTCGCCGACGTTCGCGGGGATGCGCGCGGCCGTCGAGGAGTTCGCCCCCGAGGGGCACGTCGTGCCGTACTGCATGTCCGGCGGCACGGACGCCAAGCAGTTCTCGCGGCTGGGCATCACCGGATACGGGTTCGCGCCGCTGAAGCTGCCGGAGGGCTTCGACTACCAGGCCCTCTTCCACGGCGTCGACGAACGCGTCCCCGTCGAGGCGCTGCACTTCGGTGTCCGCGTCCTCGACCGATTCCTGCGCACGGCCTAGCGATGGAACTGGAGGAGAAAGTGGGGGAACCGGTGCGGACCCTGGCGTACGGATCGTGGCCGTCACCCGTCGACGCGGCCCTCGCCGCCGCGCACGACGGTCGGCCCGAGGACGTCGGCTTCGTCGGCGACGAGGTGTGGTGGACCGCGCCCCGGCCCGCCGAGGGCGGCCGGCGCACGCTGGTGCGGCGGCGCGCGGACGGCACCGAGGAGACGGTGCTGCCCGCACCGTGGAACGTCCGCAGCCGCGTCATCGAGTACGGCGGCCGGCCCTGGGCCGCGCTCATGACCGAGGCCGGACCGCTGCTGGTCTTCGTGAACTTCGCCGACCAGCGGCTGTACGCCTGGGAGCCGGGCGACGCCGGGCCGCGTCCGCTGACACCTGTCTCCCCGGTGGGCGGCGGTCTGCGCTGGGCCGAGCCCGACCTGCGCCCGGAGCGCGGCGAGGTGTGGTGCGTCCTGGAGGAGTTCACCGGCGACGGGCCCACCGACGTGCGCCGGGTGCCGGCGGCGGTGCCGCTGGACGGATCCGCGGCCGGCGACCGGGACGCGGTGCGCGAACTGACCGGCGTACACCACCGGTTCGTCACCGGGCCGCGTGTCTCGCCCGACGGGCGGCGCGCCGCCTGGCTCGCCTGGGACCACCCGCGGATGCCCTGGGACGGCACCGAGCTGATCGTCGCCGACATCGGGACCGAGGGCGTCTTCCACGCCCCGCGGACCGTCGCGGGCGGACCCGAGGAGTCGGTCGCCCAGGCGGACTGGGCGCCCGACGGCACCCTGCTGTACGCGTCCGACCGCACCGGCTGGTGGAATCTCTACCGCGACGGGCAGCCGCTGTGCGCCCGCGAGGAGGAGTTCGGCGGGCCGCTGTGGAAGCTCGGACAGCGCTGGTTCGCGCCGCTGGACAGCGGTCTGATCGCCGTCGTGCACGGCCGCGGTGCCACCGCCCTCGGCATACTCGACCCGGAGACCGGCGAGGTCGTCGACGCAGCGGGCCCCTGGACCGAGTTCGCGGCCGCCCTCGCCGTCCACGGCGAGCGCGTCGCGGCCGTCGGCGCCAGCCCCCGCAGCGCCTACGAGGTGGTCGAGCTGGACGCCCGTACCGGCAGGTCCCGGGTGATCGGCGCCCCGCACCACGACCCGGTGGACCCGGCGTACTACCCCGAGCCGCGGGTCCGCACCTTCACCGGTCCCCGGGGACGCGACATCCACGCGTACCTCCACCCGCCGCGCAACCCCGGCTGCACCGCCCCCGACGGCGAGCTGCCTCCCTACGTGATCTGGGCGCACGGCGGCCCCACCAGCAGGTCGCCCCTGGTCCTGGACCTGGAGATCGCCTACTTCACCTCGCGCGGCATCGGCGTCGCGGAGGTGAACTACGGCGGCTCCACCGGGTACGGCCGCGAGTACCGCAACCGGCTGCGCGAGCAGTGGGGCGTCGTCGACGTCGAGGACTGCGCCGCCGTCGCCCTGGCCCTCGCCGAGGAGGGCACCGCCGACCGGCGGCGGCTCGCGGTGCGGGGCGGCAGCGCCGGCGGCTGGACCGCGGCCGCCTCGCTGGCCACGACCGACGTCTACGCCTGCGGCACGGTCATCTACCCGATCCTCGACCTGACCGGCTGGGGCACGGGAGAGACCCACGACTTCGAGTCGCGGTACCTGGAGAGCCTCATCGGCCCGCTGTCCGAGGTGCCCGAACGGTACGCCGAGCGGTCGCCCGCCGAGCACGCCGACCGGGTCACCGCGCCGTTCCTGCTGCTCCAGGGCCTGGACGACGTGATCTGCCCGCCCGTGCAGTGCGAGCGGTTCGTGGCCCGCATGGAGGGCCGGGGCGTGCCGCACGCGTACCTCACCTTCGAGGGCGAGGGGCACGGATTCCGTCGCGCGGAGACCATGGTGCGCGCGCTGGAGGCCGAGCTCTCCCTCTACGCCCAGGTCTTCGGCCTGCGGCCGCAGGGCGTACCGACCCTGGAGCTGACCGGATGAGGGAGCTGACCAGACCCGCCCGGCTCGCCCCCGGCGCACGCGTGGCCGTCGTCGCGCCCAGCGGCCCCGTGCCCGAGGAGCGGCTGCAGGCCGGCCTCGACGTGCTGCGCGGCTGGGACCTCGACCCGGTCGTGGCGCCGCACGTCCTGGACCGCCACGGCACCTTCGACTACCTCGCGGGCACCGATGCCGACCGGGCCGCCGACCTCCAGTCCGCCTGGTGCGACCCCGCCGTGGACGCGGTGCTGTGCGCCCGCGGCGGATACGGCGCCCAGCGCATGACCGACCTGCTCGACTGGGAGGCGATGCGCGCGGCCGGACCGAAGGTGTTCGTCGGCTTCAGCGACATCACCGCACTGCACGAGGCGTTCGCCCGCCGCCTGGACCTGGTCACCCTGCACGGACCGATGGCCGCGGGCGTCGACTTCCTCAAGAACGCCGAGGCGCAGGACCATCTGAAGGCGACCCTGTTCGCCCCGGAGACCGTCCGCGTGATCACCGCCGGGGACAGCACGCCCCTGGTCCCCGGCCGGGCGAGGGGGGTCACCCTCGGTGGCTGCCTCGCCCTGCTCGCCGCCGAGCTGGGCACCCCGCACGCCCGGCCCTCGGCGCGTGGTGGACTGCTGTGCCTGGAGGACGTGGGGGAGGAGCCCTACCGTCTGGACCGCTACCTCACCCAACTCCTGCGCGCGGGCTGGCTGGGCGGGGCCGGCGGTGTGCTGCTCGGATCGTGGGAGCAGTGCGGGCCCGCCGAGCGGCTGCGCCCGATGCTGGCCGACCGGCTCGGCGGCCTCGGCGTGCCGGTCGTCGAGAACTTCGGCTTCGGGCACTGCGCGGGAGCGCTGACGATCCCCTTCGGAGTGGCCGCGGAACTCGACGCGGACGCGGGCACCTTGACGCTGGACGAGCCGGCCCTGCGCTGACCGGGCGCCCCGCCCGGGCCCGTCGTAGAGTGGCGGAATGCCGCACACCGCCTCCCGCCACCTCGCCGAGGGCCCCCGCGTGGGCATACGGCACTTCACGTACGACGACGGCGCCGAGTTCACCGCCCGGGTGCGGGAGAGCAAGGACCTGCACCATCCGTGGCTCTTCCCGCCGGACAGCGCCGCGGCGTACGCCGCCTACGCGTCCCGGCTCATCGAGGACCCGGCCAAGGCCGGGTTCCTGGTGTGCGAGAAGGACGGCGGGGACATCGCCGGGTTCATCAACATCAACAACATCGTCCACGGCGGCTTCCTCAGCGGCGCCCTCGGCTACGGTGCCTTCGCGCACGCGGCGGGCCGGGGCCTGATGCGCGAGGGCCTGGACCTCGTCGTGCGGTACGCCTTCGGGCCGATGCGGCTGCACCGCCTGGAGATCAACGCGCAGCCGGGCAACACCGCCTCGATCGCGCTGGCCCGCGCCTGCGGCTTCCGCCTGGAGGGCTTCTCGCCGAAGATGCTCTACATCGACGGGGCCTGGCGCGACCACCAGCGCTGGGCGATCACCGCCGAGGACGTGCCTTCCGGTTGATCTTCATGGTGTCCAGGTCCGTCACCGTCGACCGCAGGCCGCCGAACCCGTAGCCGAGCCCGCGCAGCACCGTCTCCGCCCGGTCCTCGGCGATCGCGCCCGCCATCTCCTCGCCGTCCGCCGCGTCCGACACCACGACGAACCGCATCGAGAAGTGCTTCAGCGGCGACGGCTCGTACGACAGCGAGCCCTCCTCGGTGAACCGCATGCTCGCCATCCCGTGGCCGGCCGCCTCGGCGAGCAACCGGGCACGGGCCTCCTCGGTCAGTCCCTCCCAGGTGCCCCGGACGATCACCCGGTAGGTGTGCCGCTCGCTCACGCGCTGCTCCTTCGTCACGTACGCCGACCGCCGACTGTACGCGGCACCCCGGCACGGCCCCCAGCGAATAAACGTGAGCCACGTCGCGCGGACGCGGTCGGCACCGCCCCTGTTCACCGCGCCGGTGAGCGGCTTCCATGGGGAAGCGTGACGACGATCCGACGTGAGGTACTGACGCTGCCCGCCGCGCCGCTCGGACCGGACAACCCGCTGCCGCCGCTGCGCCCGCTGGACGAGGCCCACCGCATCGACGACCGGGACCGGGCGGCCCTGCCGCGCGACATGGCCCGGCAGGTCGGCTACGCACCCCTGCGCAGCCTGCTGCCCGTACCGGTCAGGGACGGATACGGCCGCAGCCGCGCCCCGCGCGCCCTGGACGCGCTCGTGATCGAGAACGACCGGCTCAGGGCCACCGTCCTGCCCGGCCTCGGCGGCCGGATCGCCTCCCTCCTCCACAAGCCCGCGGGACGCGAACTCCTCTACGTCAACCCGGTGTTCCAGCCCGCGAACTTCGCCCTCAACGGCGCCTGGTTCTCCGGCGGCATCGAATGGAACATCGGCGCCACCGGCCACACCACCCTGTCCTGCTCGCCCGTGCACGCCGCCCGGGTGCCCGCACCGGACGGCGGGGAGATGCTGCGCCTGTGGGAGTGGGAGCGGCTGCGCGACCTGCCCTTCCAGGTCGACCTGTGGCTGCCGGAGGGTTCGGACTTCCTCCGCGTCGGCGTCCGGGTCCGCAACCCGCACGAGCGCCCGGTGCCGGCGTACTGGTGGTCCAACACCGCGGTCCCCGAGGACCGCCGCGTCCTCGCCCCCGCCGACGAGGCCTGGCACTTCGGCTACGAGCGCCGTCTGAGGCCCGTCCCGGTCCCCTCCTGCGACGGAGCCGACCGGACGTACCCGCTCAACAGCACCTACGCCGCCGACTGGTTCTACGAGGTGCCCGACGGCCGGCGCCGCTGGATCGCCGCGCTCGACGAGGACGGGCACGGACTGGTGCAGACCTCGACCGACGTCCTGCGCGGCCGCAAGCTCTTCGTGTGGGGCGCGGGGCCCGGCGGCCGGCGCTGGCAGGAGTGGCTCACCGAACCCGGCACGGGCGGCTACTGCGAGATCCAGGCCGGCCTCGCCCGCACCCAGCTGGAGCACGTGAGGCTGGAGGCGGAGAGCGAGGTGTCCTGGCTGGAGGCGTACGGGCCGCTCGACGCGGAGCCCCGGGGCGAATGGCACACGGTGCTGCGCGGGGCGGAGGAGCGGCTGGAGCGTGCGCTGCCGCGCGCCGACGTGGACGCCGCGTACGCGGTCTGGCGGCCGTACGCCGACGCCGAGCCCGGCGAGCGCCTCGCCACCGGTTCGGGCTGGGGCGCGCTCGAGGTGCTGCGCACGGGCTGGAAACTGCCCGGCACGCCCTTCGGGGAGAGCACCCTCACGGACGAGCAGGAGCCCTGGCTGCACCTGCTGCGCGCCGGGTACCTCCCCGAGCCGGACGGGCACCGGCCGCCCGGCCCGACGCCGGTCGCCCGGCCCTGGCGGGACATGCTGGAGACGGCGCCCGCCACTTCGGACACCGAGTACCACCTCGGCATCGCCCAGTGGCACGCCGGTGACCTCGCGCAGGCGGTGCGCAGTTGGGAGCGCGGGCTGCGGAACGCCACCGACCGCTGGCCGCTGCTGCGCTGCCTCGCGCTGGCCGACCGGGAGGACGGCCACCCCGAGCGGGCCGCCGACCGGTACGCCGAGGCCTTCGACGACCTGTGCGCGCGGCGGGCCGGGGAGGACCGGCGGACCGCGGGGGACGACGGGGGCGAGGGGGAGGGCGGGGACGACGGTGAGCGGTGGCGGGCGGCGACGGCCGCGCTCGGACGCGAGGCGATCGAGGCGCTGCTCGCGGCCGGACGCGCGGTGGACGCCCGTGCCGTGTGGGAGCGGCTGCCCGAAGCGGTCCGCGCACGCGGCCGGTTCCGGCTGACCGAGGCACAGCTGCTGTCCGCCGAGGGCCGGCGCGCCGAGGCCCGGGCCGTCTACGACGAGGGCTTCGAGGTCGCCGACCTGCGGGAGGGCGACGAGAGCATCGGCCGGCTGTGGGCCCGGCTCACCGACGAGCCGCTCCCGGCCCGCCACGACTTCCGGATGCGGCCGGACGGAGGATGACCCCGCCGCCCGGCCCGTCCGCGGCCGCCGAGGCGCACGGACCCTAGGCGCGCCGGTCCGCGTACTCGTACACCGTCCCGTCCGGGTGACGGGCGATCAGGTTGCGGCCCACGGGCGTGGGCACCGGACCCGCGATGATGTCCGCGCCCAGCCCGGTCAGGACCCGGCGGGTCTCCTCGACGTCCGTCACGGCGATCGTCGCCGCCACCTTGCGCAGCACCTCGAGCTCGGACTCGGGGCCGCTCATCAGCAGGAAGCAGCCGATCGCGGCGACCTGGACGCCACCGCGCCCGAAGCGCTGCGCCGGGCCGCCGGCCAGACCCTCGTAGAAGGGGATCGCCTTGTCCAGATCGTCGACACAGATACGCAGTGTGGCTCCCAGAATGTCCATACGGGCGAGCCTAGTTGGCGGCCGACGGGTGCGGGGCCCATGGACCCGCGGGGCACGGGTACCCGCAAGGCATGGACCGCATGGATCACTTGGAACACCTGGACAGGCAACTGGTCGACGAACTGGCGCAGGTGGCACGCGAGACCGTGCGCGACGAGCTGCGCGAGCAGACGCGGAAGCAACGCCGCAAGGCCACGCTCTACGCCGCCTCCGGCGCCGCCGCGCTGTACGCGGGCGCGGCCCTCGCGCTCGCCGTGGGCCTGGCCCTGGCCACCGGCCTGCCCGGCTGGGCCGCCGCGCTGATCACGGCCGCCCTCCTGGGCGTCGCGGCCTACCTGCTGCGCGGCGCGGCGCGGCCGCACGCGTCGGGGCCGGGGGCCGTGCCGGGCTCCGGTCACGGCGCCGGCCGCCCGCACACCGCCGGCGGACACGCCCCCGCCGCGCCGCCGCACGGACTCGGCGTGCCGTACCCGCCCATGCCGCCCGCGCCGCCCGCCGCCCCCGGCACCGCGGCGCCGCGCCGGGACGGTGACGGCCCCGAGGGTCCGCACCGCCGCGCCTGACGGCGGCCCACGGGAACGGCCGCGCCCCGGGACACCCGTCCCGGGGCGCGGCCGTCGCGCGGACGAGGAACCGCGGATCAGCTGCTCTCCTGGAGCTGCGGCAGCACCTTCGTGCGGTAGAAGTCGAAGAAGCCGCGCAGATCGGGGCCGATCTGGTTGACGTAGACGCGGTCGAACCCGGCGTCGGCGAACTTCCTCAGCTCCGCGACGTGCTCGTCCACGTCCTCGCCGCACACCCGGTTCTCGCGCACCATGTCCTCGGTGACCAGCGTCTGCGCCTGCTCGAAGTGCTTCGGCGAGGGCAGCACCTGGCCCAGCTCGCCCGGCAGCAGCTCGTTGGCCCACAGCCGGTGCACGGTGCGCACCGCCGCGTCCCGGTCGGTGTCGTAGCAGACCTTCGTGCCGCCGCTGACCAGCTTGCCGCCGCCCCCGCCCTTGCGGTACTGCTCCACCATCGAGGCGTCCGGCATCATCGTGATGTAGCCGTCGCCCACCCGGGACGCCAGCGCCGTCGCCGCCGGACCGAAGCCGGAGATGTCGATCGGGACGGGCTCGTCGGGGACCGTGTACAGGCGGGCGTTCTCCACCGTGTAGTGCGTGCCGTGGTGGTTGACCTCCTCGCCGGACAGCAGCCGGCGCATGATCAGGATGGCCTCCTCCAGCATCTCCAGGCGCACGTGCGCGGCCGGCCACGCGTCACCGAGGATGTGCTCGTTGAGCGCCTCGCCGCTGCCGACGCCCAGCCGGAAACGGCCCCCGGTCATCACCGCGCTGGTCGCCGCGGCCTGGGCCACCACCGCCGGGTGGATGCGCACGGTCGGGCAGGTCACCGCCGTCTCGACCGGCAGGGACACGGCCTCCGACAGGGCGCCGATCACGGACCACACGAACGGACTCTGTCCCTGCTCGTCGTTCCACGGGTGGTAGTGGTCCGAGATCCACAGCGCCTGGAATCCGGCCTGCTCGGCCATCCGCGCCTGCTCGATCAGCTCCGCGGGACCGTACTGCTCGCACGAGAGGAAATAGCCGTACTCGGGCATGGGCTGCCTCCGGGGCGTGGTCGGGTGGGTCCCGGCCCGAGTACCCGGGCGCCGGTCCGGAAACCGGCTGCGCGGATCCGCCCGGACGTTTGGGGGCCCGGGCCAAGGGGACGCGGGAAGCCACGAGGTACGCGACAGCCCGGAGGCGAACCGTGAGCCGACCCCGCATCGTGATCGTCGGCGCCGGCTTCGCCGGGTACCGGACGGCCCGCACCCTGTCCCGGCTCACCCGGCACCAGGCCCGCATCACCCTGCTCAACCCGACCGACTACTTCCTCTACCTGCCCCTGCTGCCCCAGGTCGCCGCCGGCATTCTCGAACCGCGCCGGGTCAGCGTGTCCCTGACGGGGACCCTGCCGCGCGTCCGGCTGGTGCTCGGCGAGGCCGACGGCGTCGACCTCGACGGGCACATCGTGCACTACACCGGCCCGGAGGGCGACGAGGGCACCCTCCCCTTCGACCGGCTGGTGCTCGCCACGGGCAGCGTCAACAAGCTGCTGCCCGTCCCCGGCGCCGCCGAGCACGCCCACGGCTTCCGCGGACTGCCGGAGGCGCTGTACCTGCGCGACCACGTGACCCGGCAGATGGAGCTGGCCGCCGCGGCCCGGGACCGCGCGGAGTGCGCCGCCCGGTGCACCTTCGTCGTGGTCGGCGCCGGGTACACCGGCACCGAGGTCGCCGCGCACGGCCAGATGTACACCGACGCGCAGGTCCGCCGGCACCCGATGCGCACCGGGATGCGGCCCCGCTGGATGCTGCTGGACGTCGCGCCGCGCGTCCTGCCGGAGATGGACGAACGGCTCTCCCGCACCGCCGAGCGGGTGCTGCGGCAGCGGGGCGTCGACGTGCGGACGGGCACCTCGGTGAAGGAGGCCACCCACGACGGGGTCGTGCTGACCGACGGCACGGCCGTCGGCACCCGCACGCTGGTGTGGTGCGTGGGCGTGCGGCCCGACCCGCTCGTGGAGTCCCTCGGGCTGCCCGTGGAGCGCGGCCGGCTGCTGGTCGACCCCCACCTCCAGGTGCCGGGACGCCCCGAGCTGTTCGCGTGCGGCGACGTGGCGGCGGTGCCCGACCTCGACAACCCCGGCGGATACACGCCGATGACCGCGCAGCACGCCTGGCGGCAGGGCAAGGTCTGCGCCCACAACGTCGCCGCGTCGCTCGGCATCGGCGGCGGGCGGCGGGCCTACCGCCACCGCGACCTGGGCTTCGTCGTGGACCTGGGCGGCACCAAGGCCGCGGCCGACCCGTTCGGCGTCCCGCTGTCCGGGCCGGCGGCGGGCGCGGTCACCCGCGGCTACCACCTCGCGGCGATGCCGGCCAACCGCGTGCGGGTCGCGGCGGACTGGCTGCTGGACGCGGTGCTGCCCCGGCAGGCCGTGCAGCTGGGCCTCGTACGGTCCTGGTCGGTCCCGCTGGAATCGGCCTCCCCCGAGCCGGCACGGGTCCCGGTGGGGACGGCGCCCGCGAGGACGGGCGGCCCGGAGACCGGCTCCGGACCCCGGGGAGGTGCGGGCCGGCCGGACGCCGGCCCCGCGCCGGACGCGGCACGCGACGCCGCCGCGGCAAGCCGGCCGGCGAGGAAGCGGCCCGTCGGCGAACCGGCGACGCGCCGCCCCGCCGACGCGCCGGGCCCGCCCGAGCCCGGCCCGCCGGGCACCCGGGGCGAACCCCGGCGCGCCGCCGGTGCCCGGTCCGGGCCGCGGTCCGCCGGCGCGTCCGCCCCGACCCGCTTCGCCGGCGTTCCCCCCGACCCCGGACCCGAACCTCCGGCCGACCAGCCGCCGCCCGGCCCCGGCATCGCCCCCGGCCCGGTCAGGCGTACCGACGGACCCCCCGAAGGAGACTCATGAACACCGGTGAACTCGTCGAACTCGGACAGCAGTTGCGCGTCGACAGCGTGCGCGCCTCCGCGGCCGCGGGCTCCGGGCACCCCACGTCCTCGATGTCCGCCGCGGACCTGATGGCGGTCCTGTTCGCCAACCACCTCCGCTACGACTTCCAGCGCCCCGACCACCCCGGCAACGACCGCTTCGTCCTCTCCAAGGGCCACGCCTCGCCCCTGCTGTACTCCGCCTACAAGGCGGCCGGCGCCATCGACGACGAGGAACTGCTCACGTTCCGCAAGCTGGGCAGCCGTCTGGAGGGCCACCCCACGCCACAGCGGCTGCCGTGGGTCGAGACGGCCACCGGCTCGCTCGGCCAGGGCCTGCCCGTCAGCGTCGGCATCGCCCTGTCCGGCAAGCGGCTGGACCACGCCGGCTACCGGGTGTGGGTCCTGTGCGGCGACAGCGAGATGGCCGAGGGATCGGTGTGGGAGGCCGCCGAGCACGCCGGGTACGAGCGCCTCGACAACCTCACCGTGATCGTGGACGTCAACCGGCTCGGCCAGCGCGGTCCCACCCGGCACGGTCACGACCTCGACGCCTACGCCCGCCGCTTCCGGGCCTTCGACTGGCACACGATCGAGATCGACGGCCACGACGTCGACGCCGTCGACCGCGCCTACGGCGAGGCCCTGTCCACCAGGGGCCAGCCCACGGCGATCATCGCCCGCACCCTCAAGGGCAAGGGCGTCCGGGCCGTGGAGGACCGTGAGGGCCAGCACGGCAAGCCGGTGCCGGACGCCGACGAGGCGATCGCCGAACTCGGCGGCCCGCGCGACCTCGCCGTCCGGGTGCACGAGCCGCCGTCCGCGCGGGCCCTGCACTCGGCCGGCTCCGGGCAGCTCGAGCTGCCCCGGTACGAGACCGGCGACGAGCTGGCCACCCGCAACGCCTTCGGCGAGGCGCTGGCCGCGCTCGGCACCGCCCGCGGTGACGTCGTCGCCCTCGACGGCGAGGTCGGCGACTCCACCCGCGCCGAGTTCTTCGCCGAGAAGCACCCCGAGCGCTACTTCGAGTGCTACATCGCCGAGCAGCAGATGGTCGCCACCGCCGTCGGCATGGCGGCGCGCGGCTGGGTGCCGTACGCCACGACGTTCGCGGCCTTCCTCACCCGCGCCCACGACTTCGTCCGCATGGCGTCGATCAGCGGCTCCGGCCTCAACCTCGTCGGCTCCCACTCGGGCGTCGCCATCGGCCAGGACGGGCCCAGCCAGATGGGTCTGGAGGACCTGGCCATGATGCGGGCCGTCCACGGCTCCACCGTGCTCTGCCCGTGCGACGCCAACCAGACCGCCCGTCTCGTCGCCGAGATGGCCGGGCTGGAGGGCATCCGCTACCTGCGCACCTCCCGCGGCGAGAGCAAGGTGATCTACGGACCCGACGAGGAGTTCCCCGTCGGCGGCAGCAAGGTGCTGCGCTCCTCGGACCGCGACCGGCTGACCGTCGTCGCGGCGGGCGACACCGTGCACGAGGCGCTGGCCGCGGCCGACGCCCTCGCCGGGGAGGACATCGCGGTCCGGGTGATCGACCTGTACTCGGTCAAGCCCGTGGACCGGGAGACGCTGCGGACGGCCGCCGAGGAGACCGGCTGCCTGCTGTCCGTGGAGGACCACCGGGAGGAGGGCGGCATCGGCGACGCGGTCCTCGACGCGTTCACCGACGGGCGTCCGGTACCGCGCCTGGTCCGGCTCGCCGTACGGACGATGCCCGGCTCGGCCTCCCCGGCCGAGCAGTTGCGCGCGGCGGGCATCGACGCCGGCTCCATCGCGGCGGCCGGCCGGCTGCTGGTGGGGGAGGCGGTCGTCGCGTGAGCCGTGACGCCGCACGGACCGTCCGGGCCGGCCGGCGCACCGTGGAGGTCCACCGGCCCGGCAAGGTGCTGTTCCCCGCCGGTAGCGGCCGGGACGGGAACGGCGGCGCCCGGGAGTACACCAAGGGCGACCTCGTCGATTACCACCGGGCCGTCGCGCCGTTCATGCTGCCGCACCTGCGGGGCCGCCCGCTCATGCTGGAGCGCCACCCGGACGGCGTGGACGGCCCGCGGTTCATGCAGAAGAACACCCCGGAGCACTATCCGGACTGGATATCCCGCACCGAGGTGACCAAGGAGGGCGGCACCGTCTGCCACACCGTCTGCGACGACACCGCCACCCTCCTGTACCTCGCCGACCAGGCCGCCCTCACCCTGCACCGCTGGCTGTCGCGGTCCGGGCGGGCCGACCGGCCGGACCTGATGGTCTTCGACCTCGATCCGGCCGTCGACGACTTCACCCGGGTCCGTGAGGCGGCCGGACTGCTGGGCGGACTGCTCGACGAGCTGAAGCTCCCCTCGGCCCTGATGACCACCGGCTCCCGCGGTCTGCACGTCATCGTGCCGCTGAAGGGCGAGCAGGACTTCGACGAGGTGAGGACGTTCGCGCGGGACGTCGCCGACACCCTGGCCGCGGCCCACCCGGACCGGCTCACCACCGCCGCCCGCAAGAAGGACCGCGGCGACCGGCTCTACCTCGACATCCAGCGCAACGCCTACGCGCAGACCGCGGTGGCCCCCTTCTCCGTCCGGGCCCTGCCCGGCGCGCCGGTGGCGACACCCCTGTCCTGGGACCAGCTGCACGACCCCGGTCTGCACGCCCGCCGCTGGACCGTCGCGGACGCCGCCGATCAGGCACGCACCCGGCCCTGGGACGGGATCATGGGCCGCCCGCGGGCGCTGGGGCCCGCCCGGCGCCGGCTGGAGGCCCTGCGCGGCTGAGTACCTCGACGGCCGGACCGCGTGCCGCCGCGGTTGCGCGCACGCGTGACACATGCATGCGCTCGTGGAGGTTTGGCGAACACACTTGCGGCCACACGGGGAGGAGAGGTGGCCATGTCGAACACGAACAACACGTCCGAATCACAGACCGCACAAGAGACTTCACACACAGCACGGAGTTCTCGGAAGTCCCAGGACTCACAGGAGACACAAAAGGAACCGAAGGCGCGTCGGCCGCGGCCGATGGAGATCCTCCGCGAGGCGCGTGCCCAGCTCGCGGAACTCACCGGGATGACCGCGGAGTCCGTGTCGTCCTTCGAGCAGACGGAGGACGGCTGGTCGCTGGAGGTCGAGGTCCTCGAGCTGGAGCGGGTGCCCGACACGATGAGCCTGATGGGCAGCTACCTGGTGGAACTCGACCCGGAGGGGCAGCTCACCGGTTACCGGCGAGTCAGGCGCTACGAGCGCGGACGGGCCGACGCGCGCGGTTCCGGCGGACGCTGAACCGCGCCCGTACGGACACACACCACGAAATGGATGGAGGACATCCGGCATGTCTGTCGTACCGGCACAGCAGACCGGCGGCGGAGGCGGCAGCAGCGGCCTCTACGACGTTCTCGAGCTCGTACTGGACAGGGGGCTCGTCATCGACGCATTCGTGCGCGTCTCCCTGGTCGGCATCGAGATCCTCAAGATCGACGTCCGCGTCGTCGTCGCCAGTGTCGACACCTATCTGCGCTTCGCCGAGGCGTGCAACCGGCTCGACCTGGAGGCCGGGCCGCGCAAGGACCCGGGCCTGCCCGACCTGGTCGGAGAGATGACCGAGTCCGGCGCCCGCGGCAAGTCCAAGGGGGCGCTGTCCGGCGCCGCCGAAACCATCTCGGACGCGTTCAAGCAGGGCCGCGACGAGAGCGGCTCCGAGCGGGAGACGGCCTCCCGCCCGCGTGCCCGCAAGACCGCGTCACGTCGTAAGGAGGAGCAGGAGTGAGCACGTACGTCTACGGCATCACCGCCGCGTCCCACCCCTCGCTCCCGGAAGGGCTGACGGGTGTCGGCAACCCGCCGGGCGAGGTGCGGATCCTCAAGGAGGGCGACCTGGCGGCGGTCGTCAGCGACGCCCCCGAGGACCTGCGTCCCAAGCGCAGGGAACTGCTCGCCCACCAGAACGTGCTCAGCGAGGCGGGCGCGGAGGGCTGTGTGCTGCCCATGCGGTTCGGCAGCGTCGCCCCGGACGACAGCGCGGTCACCGGCGTCCTCGCGGAGCGCGCCGAGCACTACCGGGAGCGTCTGCGGGCTCTGGACGACCGGGTCGAGTACAACATCAAGGCCAACCACGTCGAGGAAGCCGTACTGCACCACGTGATGGCCGAGAGCCCGGAGATCCGCGCCCTCGCGGAGGCCAACCGGAAGTCCGGCGGCGGAAGTTACGAAGACAAGATCCGGCTCGGCGAGATGGTCGCCGCCGCCGTCAAGGACAGGGAGTCGCAGGACGGCACGGCGGTGCAGCGCGCCCTGGAGCCGGCCGCCGACGACGTCAGCGTGGGTCCCGAGTCCACCGGATGGCTCGCCAACGTGTCGTTCCTGGTGAAGCGGGACGAAGCCGAGGAGTTCCTGGCCGCCGTGGAGCGGGTCCGCGCGGAGATGCCGCACCTGGAGGTGCGGGTCAACGGACCGCTGCCGCCGTACAGCTTCGTCGAGCCCGGCCCGGCCGAGCCCGCGGGCACCGCGGCCGGTGGTGCGGACGCCGGAGCGGGGTGACGACCGTGGGACTCCTCTCGGAGATCCTCCTGCTGCCGCTCGCTCCGGCGCGCGGCGGCGGCTGGGCGATCAGGCAAGTGCTCGCCGAGGCCGAGCGCATCTACTACGACCCCTCCACGATCCGGGCCGAACTCGCCCGTCTGGAGGAGCGGTTGGAGGCCGGGGAGATCACCGACGAGGAGTTCGACCAGGAGGAGGACGCCCTCCTGGACCGGCTGGAGATCGCTACGCGCCACAGCGCGGGATTGGGCAACGGGACGGCACCATGAATCGAACGGGACTGGGTCTCGCCGTAGGGGCGGGCTATCTGCTGGGACGCACGAAGAAACTGAAGATGGCGGTCGCCGTGGGCACCATGGTGGCCGGCAAGAAACTGAACCTGACCCCCAAGGGCATAGCGGAACTGGTCTCCACGCAGCTGCAGAACAACCCGCAGTTCAAGGAGATCGGGGACCAGCTGCGCACGGACCTGCGAGGCGTGGGCAAGGCCGCGTCGGGGGCCATGGTGGAGCGGCAGATCAACGCGCTGGCCGACCGTCTCCAGGGGCGCACCGCGCAGGTGCGCGACCAGCTCTCCGGCGGCTCCCGTGACGCCGAGGACGCCGAGGACTCCAAGGACGCGGAGTACGAGGACGACGAGCCGCGCGACGAGGAGGACGAGGGGCGCGGGGACGAGCCGGACGAACGGCAGGAGTCCGGGCGGAGCCGCGAGCGGCCCGCGAGGAAGGCGTCCGACGCGGCGCGCGGGGCGGCGAAGAAGGCCCCCGCGAAGCGTCCGGCCAAGAAGGCCGCCGGGAAGGCGCCCGCGCGCAAGACGGCCGCCAAGAAGGCGCAGCCCGCCAAGAAGGCGGCCGGCAAGAAGACGGGGTCCGCGCGCGGCGCGGGGTCCCGGCAGTCGAAGGGCGGTGACGAGTGATGGCCGACACCCTCGGTTCCGCGGCAGGCAAGGCCGCCAAGAAGAACCCGCTCGCCGACGTGGCCCAGAGCGAGGCGGCCGACCGTCTGAAGGCGGAGGTCCAGGACTACCTCGCCGCCCAGGCCACACGGCTGCTGACCGGCGTCGGCCGCAAGCTCGGCGAGACCACCGGCAAGCTGAACGACATGGCCGAGGGCAACAGCCCCGGCTTCGCCAAGCTCGCCCTCGACGGCGGACGCAAGCTCGCCGAGGGCAAGAGCCCGATGCGGGCCGCGCTCGAGGTCGGCGCCGGCAAGGTGAAGGACAACGTGGTCGGCGCCTTCAAGAACCTCGGCGGCGGCAAGGGCAAGAAGAAGGGCGGCGGCGGCCAGAAGCCGACCGTCATCATCGAGTACGTCGACGTCGGCGTGCCCCTGCGCACGGCCTACGACCAGTGGACCCAGTACCAGGACTTCAGCACCTTCGCCAAGGGCGTCAAGAGCGCGAACCGTGCCGACGACACCACGTCCGACTGGCAGCTGAAGGTCTTCTGGTCCAACCGCAGCTGGAAGGCGAAGACCACCGAGCAGGTGCCCGACGACCGGATCTCCTGGACGTCGGAGGGGGCCAAGGGCACCACCAAGGGCGTCGTCAGCTTCCACAAGCTCGCCGACAGCCTGACCCGCGTCATCCTGGTCATCGAGTACTACCCCAGCGGTCTGTTCGAGAAGACCGGCAACATCTGGCGCGCCCAGGGCCGCCGGGCCCGCCTCGACCTGAAGAACTACGTCCGCCACATCACGCTCAAGGGCGAGGTGGACGAGGGCTGGCGCGGCGAGATCCGCGACGGCGAGGTCGTCCGCAGCCACGAGGACGCGGTCGCGGAGGAGGAGCGGGAGAACCAGGAGGGCGAGGAGGACCACGAGAGCGAGGAGCCGGAGGCCCGGGAGGGCGACGAGCACGACGAGCCCGAGGACTCCGACGAGCACGACGAGGACGAGGACTCCGACGAGGACGAGGACTCCGACGAGGCGGAGGACGCCTACGAGGACGACGAGCCCGAGGACTCCGACGAGCACGACGAGGATGACGAGCCCGAGGACTCCGACGAGGCGGAGGACGCCTACGAGGACGACGAGGGTGCTCCGTACGACGAGGACGAGGACTCCGACGAGGCGGAGGAGGCCGACGAGCCCAAGGACTCCGACGAGCCCGAGGACGAGGACGACTACGAGGAGGAGGACGAGGACGAGGAGGACGGAGCGGACGCCGAGGACGAGTACGCGTCCCGCGGTGAGTACGAGGACGAGGACGAGTACGAGGACGCCGGCCGCGGGAGTCGTCGATGACCACTCCCAGCCGGCTGCCCGATCCCTACGGCCAGGGACAGAGCGGCGCCAACCTCGCCGACATCCTGGAGCGGGTGCTCGACAAGGGCGTCGTCATCGCGGGCGACATCCGCATCAACCTGCTCGACATCGAGCTGCTCACGATCAAACTGCGGCTCATCGTCGCCTCTGTCGACAAGGCCAAGGAGATGGGCATCGACTGGTGGGAGAGCGACCCCGCGCTCTCCTCGCGCGCCCGGCGCGACGAACTGACCCGGGAGAACGCCGAGCTGCGCGCACGGCTGAGAGAGCTGGAGTCGGGCCGCGTACCGAAGGAGGAACGATGACGGGACTGCGGTACGTCTACGCCGTCTGCCGGCCCTTCGACGTCCCCCTCCAGTCCCAGCTGACCGGGGTGGCGGGCGATCCGCCCAGGCTGTTGACCCACCACGGCCTGGTCGCCGTGGTCAGCCACGTGCCCGAGGCCGACTTCTCGGAGGAGGCGCTGCGGGCCCGCCTGGAGGACCTGGACTGGCTCGCCGGGACCGCCCGCGCCCACCAGCAGGTCATCGACGCGCTCACCGTCGTCACCACGCCGCTGCCGCTCCGGCTGGCCACCGTCTTCCGGGACGACAGCGGCGTCCGCGTGATGCTGGAGGAGCGGGAGGAGGACTTCCGGCGCACTCTCGACCGGCTGGAGGGCCGGGTGGAATGGGGCGTGAAGGTGTACGTCGAGACGGAGCCCGGACAGCCGGAGCCTTCGGCGGAACCCGCGCCGAAGCCCGTCTCGGGCCGTGACTACCTGCGGCAGCGGCGCATGCGGACGCGCGCGCACGAGGACCTGTGGGCCAGGGCCGAGGAGTTCGCGACGCGTCTGCACGCGAACCTGTCCTCCCGGGCCGACGACGCGCGACTGCACGCGCCGCAGAACCCCGCGCTCTCCGGCGCCGCCGGGCGGAACGTCCTCAACGCCGCCTACCTGGTGCCGCGGGACGTCTCCGAGGAATTCGTGGAAATGGTGGACCGGACGAAGGACGACACTCCCGGAATGCGTGTGGAACTCACCGGCCCGTGGGCCGCCTATTCCTTCGCGGGAGAGGAGACCGCCGGCGAGAAGACGGCGGGCGCGGAGACAGCGGGGGAGGGGTCATGACCGTCGTCGAACGCCGTGAGATCGCCCTCGTGGACCTGCTCGACCGGCTGCTGGCCGGCGGAGTGGTCATCACCGGTGACATCACGCTGCGCATCGCGGACGTCGACCTGGTCCGCATCGACCTCAACGCGTTGATCAGCTCGGTCAACCGCAACGTACCGTCGCCGTTCGGGGACTGATGTGAGCGACCCCACCGAACGCCGCAAGAGCCTCGACCTGGAGCCCGACACCGTCGAGCGCGACCTGATCAAGCTGGTGCTGACCGTCGTGGAGCTGCTGCGCCAGCTCATGGAACGCCAGGCGCTGCGCCGCGTCGACGAGGGCGACCTGAGCGAGGAGCAGGAGGAGCGGATCGGGCTCACGCTGATGCTGCTCGACGACCGCATGACCGAGCTGCGCGACCGCTACGGACTGCGGCCCGAGGACCTGAACCTGGACCTCGGGCCGCTGGGACCGCTGCTGCCCCGGGAGTGAGCCTCCCGGGGCGGCGGCCTCACCGCCTGTCGTTCACCACCTGTACCAGCGGCCTCGGCCGCCGCCTGCGGTCGTCCCGCGAACCAGGAATCCCAGCAGCCACAGGATGATGACCACCAGGGCGACCCACCAGAGCACCTTCAGTGCGAATCCGGCGCCGAACAGAATGAGCGCGAGAAGCAGCACGAGGAGAAGCGGAACCATAATGTGTACCTCCTACCGTACTGTTTTCCCGTAATGCACCGATCCGACGCCGGTCAGGCTCCCTTTCGGCACAGGATCTCTCCGTGCAGGACGCTGAACCAGCCCTCCGGCCGCTCGCCCCACTCCCGCCAGGCCTCCGACACGGCCCGCAGCTCCTTCGCCGTCGCGTGGCCGCCCTCCACGGCCCGCTCGGCGTAGGCCGAGGCCAGGGTGCGGTCCGCCCACAGGCCGCTCCACCACTCCCGCTCGTCCGGTGCCGAGAAGGTCCAGGTGTCCGAGGTCGCCGTGATGTCCGTGAACCCGGCCTCCAGCGCCCACGCCTTCAGCCGGCGCCCGGCGTCCGGCTCGCCCCCGTTGGCGCGGGCCACCCTGCGGTACAGGTCCAGCCAGTCGTCCATGCCCGGGGAGGCGGGGTACCAGGTCATGGCGGCGTAGTCGGAGTCACGGACGGCGACGAACCCGCCCGGCCTCGCCACCCGCCTCATCTCGCGCAGCGCCTGCACCGGGTCGCCCACGTGCTGGAGCACCTGGTGGGCGTGGACCACGCAGAACGTGTCGTCGGGGTAGTCCAGGGCGTGCACGTCCGCCACCGCGAAGCCGGTGTTGGACAGGCCCCGCCCGGCGGCGGTGGCGCGGGCCCGTTCCACGATCTCCGGGGCCCGGTCCACGCCGGTCACGTGCCCGTCGGGCACCAGTTCCGCCAGGTCCGCGGTGATGGTGCCGGGGCCGCAGCCGACGTCCAGGATCCTCATGTGCGGCTTCAGGTGACCGAGCAGGTACGCGGCCGAGTTGGCGGCGGTGCGCCAGGTGTGCGAGCGCAGCACGGACTCGTGGTGCCCGTGCGTGTACACGGCGGTCTCCTGCTGTCCGGACATGGCTGATCCCCTCTTCGCGGCGGCTCGGCGCGCCGGTGCGCGGGGTGCGACGACCCCGCCCGGCGGCAGGATCACCGTACGCCCACGCACCACATGGTGAGATCCACGTTCTGCCATATGGACTGACGATGTGTCATGAAAAAGTGACCAATCGTCAGGAGGAGTGATCCACCAGGCGGTTTCCGGTGAGGGGACGGTAGACGGTGAGTGCCTCCGGGAGCTTCTCCAGGGTGAGGTCGCCCTGCGTCTCGGTGATCTCCCCGTCGAACGCCAGGAGGGTCCCCGGTGCGACACCGGTCAGCCGGAGCCGGCCCACCTGCACCGCGGCGTGGGCGGGGGAGCGGGTCAGCGGCCCGGCGAGGGCCGCCGAGAGCAGCCGCAGGGCCGGCCGGCGGCCGCCGTGCACCACCCGGATGTCCAGCTGTCCGTCCGCCAGGTCCAGCCGGCGGCCCGGGGCCAGGCCCATCCGGTGATACGTGCCGTTGCCCGCGAACAGCATCCACAGCGGGCGCCTGCGCCCCTGCACCTCGGCCTCCAGCGGATGCCGGTCGGCGCGCAGCACCCGCACCGCCGCGAGCACCCCCGCCGGCCAGCCGCCGATCCGGGGCGACCAGCGCTCCCGCTCGCGCACCAGCTCCGGATACACACCGAGGCTGAAGGTGTTCAGGAAGACCCCGCGCTTGTCGCCGGAGGAGAACCGGCCGACGTCCACCCGCACGCCCTCGCCGCCCTCCAGTGCCCGGCACAGGTCCTTGGCGTCCTCCACGCCCAGGTCGTAGGCGAAGTGGTTGAGGGTGCCGCCCGGCAGCACCGCCAGGGGCACGGCGTGGCGCATGGCGATCTCCGCCGCGGCGTTCACGGTTCCGTCGCCGCCGCAGACGCCGAGCACCACGGCCCGCTCCGCCGCCTTCTCCAGCTCCGCGCCGACGTCCCCCGGGTCGCACTCCACGACCTCGGCCCGGGGCAGCGCGTCGCGCAGCGCACGCACCCGGTCCGCCGTGCCGGACGCGGTGTTCGCCACCATCACCAGGCCCTCGCCGCCGGGCAGCGCCGGAACGTCGGCGCGCGGCCTGGCCGGCGGGATCAGCTGGGCACGCGTCGGCACCATGCCCCGGACGGCGAACGCGGCACCGGCGCCCAGGGCGGCCCCGGCGAGCACGTCGCTCGGGAAGTGCACACCGGTGTAGACCCGCGAGAGGGCCACCGCGCCGGCCAGCGGGGCCACCGCGGCGCCCCACGCGGGTGACTCCAGCGCGACGCCGGTCGCGAACGCGGCGGCCGACGCGGCGTGCCCCGAGGGGAAGGACGTGGTGATCGGCTGCCGCTTCAGCCGCCGAACCACCGGCACCGGGTCCAGCGCGGGCCGCGGCCGGCGGACCGAACGCTTGCCGAGCGTGTTGATCGTCAAGGAGGCCAGGCTCAGCGAGGCGAGGCCGCGGACGGCGGCGCGCCGGGACCGCGGGGTGCGGGCCGCGGCCAGCGCGGCGGCCGCCGCGAACCACAGCACGCCGTGGTTGGCGCTGCGGCTGAGCCGGGGCAGCACGGGGTCGGCGCCGGGCCAGCGCCGGGCGGCGACCGCCTCGAACACACGCTGGTCCAGCCGCAGCAGGCCGTCGCGCACCGGGTGCGGGCCGGGTGTCGGGGCGGTGAGGTCTACGTCGGGGCTCATTCCTCCCGCCTACCCGGCGGGCGGGATTTCCTGCGGGTGGCGTGCCGCACGCGCCCCGCCCGGCCCGCACCCGGGGAAAGCATTTGCCCGGACGGCGCCCGGAGCCGCAGAATCCGGCCCATGGGACATCTCGAAGCCGCGCACCTGGAGTACTACCTCCCCGACGGGAGGGCACTGCTCGGCGATGTCTCCTTCCGGGTGGGGGAGGGGGCCGTCGTGGCCCTCGTCGGACCCAACGGCGCCGGCAAGACCACCCTGCTCCGCATCCTCGCCGGGGAGCTCAAGCCGCACGGCGGGACCGTCGCCGTCGGGGGCGGGCTCGGGGTGATGCGCCAGTTCGTGGGCTCCGTGCGCGACGAGACGACCGTGCGCGACCTGCTGGTGTCCGTCGCACCGCCCCGCATCCGCGAGGCCGCGCGCGCCGTCGACGCCGCCGAGCACGCGATCATGACGGTCGACGACGAGGCGGCCCAGATGCGCTACGCGCAGGCCCTCGCCGACTGGGCCGAGGTCCAGGGTTACGAGGCCGAGACCCTGTGGGACATCTGCACCACGGCCGCGCTCGGCGTCCCCTACGACAAGGCCCAGTGGCGGCAGGTGCGCACCCTCTCCGGCGGCGAGCAGAAACGCCTCGTCCTGGAGGCGCTGCTGCGCGGCACCGACGAGGTGCTGCTGCTCGACGAGCCGGACAACTACCTCGACGTGCCCGGCAAGCGCTGGCTGGAGGAGCGGCTGGGGGAGACCCGCAAGACGGTCCTCTTCGTCTCCCACGACCGGGAGCTCCTCGCCCGCGCCGCCCAGAAGATCGTCTCCGTCGAGCCCGGCCCCGCGGGCGCCGACGCCTGGGTGCACGGCGGCGGGTTCGCCACCTTCCACGAGGCCCGCCGCGAACGCTTCGCCCGCTTCGAGGAACTGCGCCGCCGCTGGGACGAGAAGCACGCGCAGTTGAAGAAGCTGGTTCTGACGCTGCGTCAGGCGGCTGCGGTGAGCCACGAGATGGCGTCGCGGTACGCGGCCGCCCAGACCCGGCTGCGCAAGTTCGAGGAGGCCGGGCCGCCGCCCGAGCCGCCCCGCGAACAGGACATCCGGATGCGGCTGAAGGGCGGCCGTACCGGCGTACGGGCCGTCACCTGCGAGGGCCTGGAACTCACCGGCCTGATGAAGCCCTTCGACCTGGAGGTCTTCTACGGCGAACGCGTCGCGGTCCTCGGCTCCAACGGCTCCGGCAAGTCGCACTTCCTGCGGCTCCTCGCGGGCGAGGAGGTGGCGCACACCGGGAACTGGAAACTGGGCGCGCGCGTGGTGCCCGGACACTTCGCCCAGACCCACGCCCACCCCGAGCTGCTGGGCCGCACCCTCCTGGACATCCTGTGGAAGGAACACGCCCAGGACCGCGGCGCCGCCATGTCCCGGCTGCGCCGCTACGAGCTGACCCAGCAGGCCGAGCAGTCCTTCGACCGGCTCTCCGGCGGCCAGCAGGCCCGCTTCCAGATCCTCCTGCTGGAACTCCAGGGCGTCACCGCCCTGCTGCTCGACGAGCCGACCGACAACCTCGACCTGGAGAGCGCCGAAGCCCTCCAGGAAGGCCTGGAGGGCTTCGAGGGCACGGTCCTCGCGGTCACCCACGACCGCTGGTTCGCCCGCTCCTTCGACCGCTACCTCGTCTTCGGCAGCGACGGCCGCGTCCGCGAGACACCGGAGCCGGTCTGGGACGAACGGCGGGTGGAGCGGGCCCGGTAGCCGGCCGCCCGGACCACCGGGCGGGCGCGTCAGCGCCAGCGCAGCAGGGCGCCCAGGCCGCCCACCGGCGCGTCGTCCGCCGCCTCCTGCGGCAGGGCCGGCGTCACCGAGATCGCCGGGGCACCGGTCATCACCGCCGAACGCAACAGCGCGTCGTCCGCGCGGGCCGACCAGGAGTTCTGCTCGCCCAGCGTCTTCAGCTCCGTACGGCGCACCGCCAGCTGGTCGGCGTCCTCGCCGATCCACACCTCGCGGTGCGTCTCGGGCCCGTCGGGGATGATCAGCAGCTCGTCGATGCGGTGCTCCCGGGCGGCCTCGACCAGCGCCGGTACGCCCTCCACCGCGGCGGCCCGGCCCTCGCCGTCGGGTGCGCGGGCGGCCAGGAACCTGTCCAGGTCCTCCCGCGCCCGCGCACGCACGTGCTCGTCGCGCAGCCGTTCCACGTCCTCGTCCAGCAGCCGGCTGCCCGCGCCGTGCGCGGCCTCCACGACCCGGCCCTGCAGCCGCTTGGGCAGCCGCTCGTGCACGGACCGCCGCTCGCGGTCGTCTCCCACCAGGATCAGCAGGTCGGCGCCCGTCTCCTCCTGGCACACGGCCAGCGCGTCGGCGATCTCCGCCGCGTTGTGCTCCCAGGTGTTCTCCACCCGCAGCTGGAAGTGGCGCTCCGACCAGTCGACGCTGCTCGTGCGGTGCACGGGCCACTGACGGCCGGTCACCGAACCCGCGTCCCGGCTGCCCAGGGCGCTGCGCAGCTCGAAGTCGGCGCCCTTGCGGTCGATGTACGCCACGACGCACACCGGGTCCTCACCGGCCAGCTCCAGCAGCGGCGCCACGTGCGGCAGCGGTGCCCAGCAGGTCTCCGTGCCGCCCTGCGGGGCGCGCGCCAGCGGCGGGTCGAGGACCACCCGCCCGGCACAGGCGAACAGTGCCCGCCCGTGCGGGTCGGTGGAGTGCCGCAGCCCGTCCACCGCCTCCCGCACGGCCCGGCAGGTCGCGTCGTCCGCGCCTTGTGCCGCCAGCTCCCGGGCCACCGCGGCGGCCGTCAGCTCACGTTCGTGCGGGGTGTCCTCCGCGTGCCGGGAGAGGTCGACGTACACGGAGGCCCAGGGCCCCTGGTGTTCGTAGAGAGGATGCAGAAACGAGAGATCCATGGTTCCCTCCCGGATGCCGCTCGGGGGTGGTAGTGCTTCCGCTGCGGGTACCCGGACCGCATGAACGAACACGACACGCGGGACGACACCCCGACCGGGGTGGACCCGGGCCGGCTGGACGACCAGCAGCTCATGAAGGAGCTGGAGACCATCCACCGCACGCGCCACGACACCCTGCTGTACGGGTCGAACGACGCGCTGCGGGCCCACAACGAGCGCATGGCGCAGCTGGAGGGCGAATGGCTGCGCCGCAACCCGCGGCGTCCGGTCGCCGCGGGCCGCACCCGCGAGGGCGCCCGGGAACGGCACTCCGGAGAGGGCACCGCCCCCGGCGCCTGAGCGCCGCGCCCGCCACGCCGCCCGCGTGTGCCGTCCGCGCACGGGCCCGGCCGGCCCACGCGTCCGGTACGCGCGGCCGGCCGGGCCCGGGAACGCCGGGTGCCGCCCCGTGGACTCAGCCCCCGGCCTTGGCGAACTCCGCGAGGAAGGTCTCGCAGAACGCCTTCAGGTCGTCCGGCTTGCGGCTGGTGACCAGGGTGTTGCCGCCGTGGTCGCAGACCTTCACCTGTTCGTCCACCCAGGTGGCGCCCGCGTTGCGGAGGTCGGTCCGCAGGCTCGGCCACGAGGTCACGACCCGGCCGCGCACGACGTCCGCCTCCACGAGCGTCCACGGGGCGTGGCAGATGGCGGCCACCGGCCGGCCCTGCTCGAAGAAGTCCCTGACGAACGCCACGGCCTTCTCGTCCATCCGCAGGAAGTCCGGGTTGGCCACGCCTCCCGGCAGGACCAGCCCGCCGAACGAGTCGGCGGACGTGTCGCCCACCACCTCGTCCACCGGGAACGTGTCCGCCTTGTCGAGGTGGTCGAAGGCCTGGATCTCACCGGACTGCGTGGAGACGAGCACGGGCTCGTGGCCCGCGTCCTTCGCCGCCTGCCACGGCTCGGTCAGCTCGACCTGCTCCACACCCTCGGGTGCGGTCAGAAATGCGATGCGCATGGGGTTCGGATTCCTTTCCTGGCGCGCCGCGGGTGTCACCGCCCGGCGCGCGTGTCTCGTTCGGCCACGGGGCCGCTCCGACGGCTCCGTGGGCTCCTCGGGGCGTCGTGTCAGGCACCGCCCCCGGGGTCCGGCCGCGCGCGGCTGATGTCGGCGAGCGCGGAGCCGGGATCCTGGGCCTCGGCCAGGTCGCCGAGGCTCACCACCCCCACCGGCAGCCCGTCCTCCACGACCGGCAGCCGGCGCACGGCGTGCTCACGCATCAGCGTGACCGCGTCCGCCACCGGGTCACCGGGGGAGACCGTCAGCGGATCGGGGGTGCAGACCGTGCGGACGCTCACCGCCATGGGGTCGATGCCGTCCGCCACGGCCCGCACCGTGATGTCCCGGTCGGTCAGCACGCCCACGACGTCCTGGCCGTCCGCGACCACCACATCACCGATGTTCTGCGTCCGCATCAGCTG
Source organism: Streptomyces sp. NPDC029152 (assembly GCF_055564355.1). Classification (NCBI taxonomy): domain Bacteria; kingdom Bacillati; phylum Actinomycetota; class Actinomycetes; order Kitasatosporales; family Streptomycetaceae; genus Streptomyces; species Streptomyces sp. NPDC029152. The sequence goes on from NZ_JBVHWR010000010.1 coordinate 105,277, forward strand.
CGCCGCCTCGACGAGGGAGGAGTCCGGGCGGACGGCGACCACGCCCGCGGTCATGACGTCCCTCACGTACTCGGCCATCACGGCCCGCCCTTCCGGCGCCTACGCGCCCTGTGGCCCGGCGTTCCCCGGCCCGCCGCTCTCGGTCAGGGCGACGGCCAGTTCCTGCACGTTGTCGTAGCGCGCCTTCTGCGGCAGCCGTTCCAGTCCCTCGACGAGGGCGTCGGGCGCGTTGCCGTGGCGCAGGGCGCGGCTCAGCTCGCGGGGACCCGCGGGGAAGGTGCCCCGGGTCAGGTTCCGGGCCAGTTCCAGCCGGAGCGACTCCAGGTACGTCGGCCCGCGGCCCGGGGTCACCGGTCCGTACGTGACCTCCGGATCGTCGTCCGCGATCGGTTCCGGGTCGTTCCACTCCTCGCTGCGGGTGGGGTGCCCGGACCTGAGCAGGCCCTGCAGTTCGTGCTTCATCTCGTCGTCGCGGTGGACGCTCATCCGGTCGCTGCCTCGCTGCATGTCTCCCTCCACATCCTCAGGGGGTGCGGACCGCGTACCCGGCCACCGGCGGCCGACACGGATTCACCCGGACGGGTCTGGTCCGATGTGTCCGGACACGCTGCGTGCGGCCGCGCGCACCGTGGGCCGGACCGGCGGGCGCGCGCCACCACCCCCCGCGCCCGTCCCTTTCGGGAAGGAGGGGTCACGGCGGCGCTGCTCGCTGTGCTCACCCCGGTCCTCGTGCTCGGCGTGGCGTCGGCCCTGGACGGGTACGAGGATCCGCTGCTGCCGGACGCCCCGCCGCCGTCCGGCGACCCCGGCCCGGCCACCGCGACGGAGCCCCCCGGCGCGATGGGCGCCGGCCCGCCGTCCGGCGGCGGGCACCTCGCACGACACCGGCCGACGGACCGGTGTCGTGCGAGGTGTTTGACGCGCGGGCGCGGGGGCAGGCGCAGTTCCAGTGCTTCGGACAGGAGGCACGTCCGTGGGAGCGGCGCGACGCCGCCACGGTTACGTCCGTCCGGCCCCCGGACGCCCTCCCGCGGTGACCGCCCGAACCCGGGCCGTGTCGCCGTACCGCCGGCGTCCGCCCGCGCCCCGGAGAGCTCCGCGAGCACCGGCGCCGGCCGGGCACCCCGCCCGGCGGGACGACAGGACCCCGCACTCCGAGGGAGTTGCGACGCACCATGCCGACCCAAGCCGCCGCGAAGCACCCGCACGACGACGCCCCCGACACCGCGGACGCCTTCCGCCGCCTCGCCACCCTTCCCGAAGGCCCGGAGCGCGACGCGGTCCGGGACCGGATCGTCGAGGCCTGGCTGCCCATGGCCGAACGGCTCGCGGGACGCTTCCGCGGCCGCGGCGAGAGCCACGAGGACCTGCGCCAGGTCGCGGCCCTCGGTCTCGTCAAGGCCGTCGACCGGTACGACCCCGCCCGCGGAAGCGCCTTCGAGAGCTACGCCGTGCCCACCGTCACCGGCGAGATCAAGCGCCACTTCCGGGACCACATGTGGACCCTGCACGTGCCGCGCCGGGTCCAGGAACTCCGCAACCGCGTCCGCTCCGCCGGCCAGGACCTGGCCCGGACCACCCCCGGCCGCAGGCCCACCGTCGCCGAGATCGCCGAACGCGCCGACCTGAGCGAGGAGGACGTCCGGGCGGGCATGGAGGCCCTGGAGAGCTTCACGGCCCTGTCCCTGGACGCCGAGGTCGCCGGCAGGGGCGACGGCTGCTCGCTCGTCGACGGCCTCGGCGCCCCCGACCCGGCCCTCGACACCGTCGTCGACCGCGAGGCCGTCAAGGAACGGCTGGCCGCCCTGCCCGAGCGGGAGCGCGCCATCCTCTACATGCGGTTCTTCGACGACATGACCCAGAGCCGCATCGCCGAACAGCTCGGCATCTCCCAGATGCACGTCTCCCGGCTGATCAGCCGGTGCTGCGACCGCGTGCGGGAGCAGGTGCTGCGGGATCCGGCGGCCTGACCCGGAGGAGGGGCGACCGGTCCGGAACCCGCCCCTCACCCGCACGGGCGTCCCGGTCCCGCGAACGGCGCACGGCGGCGCGCGCCACCGGGCCGGGCGGGCTGTGATGGCCTGGGGCGCGAGTGCCGCGCCTCCGCAGCCGTCGCTCGAAGGAGCCCGAACCCATGCGCCGCACCACCCGTGTCCTGTCCGTCGCCGTACTGACCAGCGCCGCCCTGGGCGTCTTCGCCGGGTCCGGCTCGGCGGACCCGGGCGGTACCCCGAGGCCGGCCGGGGCCGGCGGACCCACCGCCGAGGTCAGCCCGGCCGACGCCGGCCCGGGGGGCACCGTCACCGTCTCGGTCACCTGCGACCCGGCCGGCGGCGCCGCGCCGGACGTCCTCGACGCGGTCTCGCCGGCCTTCGACGGGGGCACCGTCGCGCTCCTGAAGGCGGCGGGCGAGGACGACGGGACCTCCGGGACCGCCTATCGCGGTACCGCGCGCATAGCCCCCGCCGGGAAGCTGGAGGCCGACCCGGACGCGGCGGGCCCCGCCTCGCCGTGGACCGTCGACGGCACCTGCCCGGGGGCGTCCGGCGGTGAGGGCAGGCCGTGGAGCGCGGCGATGACGGTGTCCTCCCCGGCGAGCGGCAGCGCCGGACCCGGCCGGTCCGGGGGGAGCACCGCCCCGGAGCCCTCCTGCCGTCCGTCCGCCGCGCCTCGCGACGAACCCGCCGTGCCTCGCGAGGAACCCGCCGTGCCTCGCGAGGAACCCGCCGTGCCTCGCGAGGAACCCGCCGTCCCGCGCGACGAACCCGCCGTCCCGCGGGAGGAGCCCGTCGTCCCCGGCGGCGAGCCGACGGCACGTGACGAGACCGTGCCGTACACCGAGCCCACCGTCCCGGGCGACGAGGCGGCCCCGGACGAGGCGGCCCCGGACGAGGCGGCCCCGGGCGACGGGTCCCCTCCCGACGAGGAGCCCGTCCCGTACGACGCCACCCCCTACGACCGGCCCGCCCTCCCCGGCCGGGCCGCTCCCACCGGCCACTCCGCCGCGCACGGTGCGCCCTGCACGACCAAGCCGCCGTGCCCCGAGCCCACGGCGTGGGGCGCGTCCTGCGGCGGCGGGAAGGCGGAGCACGGGGTGCAGGCCGGTACGGGAGGGTCCTTCACCGGCTCCGTGCCCGCCCTGGCCGCCGGCGGCGTCCTGATCGCGGGCGCGTTCGGCGGGGCCGCGTACCGGCTGCGGCCGCGGCCGCGCGGGGAGACCCGGGACCACTGACCCGCCGGGCCAGAGGGTGATCGACGTAACGCGGACCGGAGCCATGGCCGGGCGGCCCGGTGGGTACCCGGTGGGTACCCGGTGCACGACCGGAGCACGAGGAGGGAAGCGGACGGGGCCCGGCGGCGACAGGACTCGGCACGACGGAGGCACCCATGCGGCGGACGGACCCCGAGGACGACGCCCCCGAACGCCGCGCGGCGCCCGGGGGCGGGAGTCCCGTCGGCCGCGTGCCCGGGGGCGACGGTCCCGAAGGCCACGGCGCCGTCCGCCAGGGCCCGCGTCTTCCCGGTGACGGGCTGCCCGTGCTGCCCGAGCTGTCCGCCGTCCTCGCCGCCTCCGCGGGCCGCGCCCACGAGGAGCCCGCCGGTGGTGCCCCGGCCCTGCTGGACGCCGCCTGCGGCTACTGGGACCGGCGCGGCCTGCCCACCGACCCCGGCCACGTGGCCGCCGCCCCCGGCGCCAACGCCCTGCTGCTCGCGCTGACCGCCGCGCTCGGCGGCGACGTCCTCGTACCGCGCCCCTGCTCCGCCTGGTGGGCACCGTACGCGCGGCTGCTGGGCAGGCCCGTCTTCCACGTCCCCACCCCCGCGGAGTCCGGCGGCGTCCCCGACCCGTACGCCCTCCTGGAGACCGTGCGCCGCGTCCGCGCCGAGGGCGGTGAGCCCCGTCTGCTCGTGCTGTCCGTCGCCGACGACCCCACCGGCACCGTCGCGCCGCCCGAGCTGCTGCACGAGACCGTCGAGGCCGCCGTCGACGAGGGACTGCACCTGGTCAGCGACGAGACCTGGCGCGACACCCTGCACGATCCGCACGCCACCGTGCTGCTCAGCCCCGCCGAGATGCTGCCCGACCACGTCACCGTCGTCACCGACCTGGCCGGCGCGCTGCTGCCGGCGGGCTGGCCGGCCGCGGTCGCCCGCTTCCCCGCGTCCGCCGCCGGGAACGGCCTGCACGCGCGCGTGCTCGACGTGCTCACCGCGCTCGGTGCCCGGGTCGCCGCGCCCCTCGCCGCCGCGGCCGGATACGCGCTCGGCGAACCCGAGCCGGTCACGGCCCGCCGGACGGCGGCCGTACGCCTGCACGCGCGCGTGGCCGCCGCCGTGCACGCCGTCGTCGTCGCCGCGGGCGCCACCGCCCGGCCCCCGCAGGCCGGACGCCACCTGTACGCCGACCTCGGCCCGCTGCGCGACGCGCTCGGCGCCCACGGCGTCGGCGACGCCCAGGAACTGGAGGACTTCCTCACCGTCCGGCTCGGCATGCCCGCCCCCGGCGGCCACCGCTTCGGCGACGACCTCCTCGCCCTGCGCGTCCGGCTGTCCACCGGCCCGCTGCTGGGGGACGCCGACGAGCGGCGAGCGGAATGCCTCACCTCGTCCGACCCGTTGGAACTGCCGCACGTGCACGCCGCGTTGACCGGTCTGGCGTCGGTCTTCGGCGGTCTTCGCGACGCTCGGCGATGGGAGACTCCCCGATGACGCAGCAGCCCCGGCCGACCGCGCGCACGACCACATCCGTCCAGGACCAGGACACCGGCGCGCCGCCGGCCGCGGCCGCCCCGTACCCGCCGCTCGCCGAGCCCCGGCCGCTGGCCGAACGACGGGTGTGGCCGCGGACCTTCCACGACCGGCTGACCGCACCCCTGCCCGGTCTCAAGGCCTTCGCCAGATTCGCCCGCGAGGGCGCGGTGAGACCCGGCCCGGAGGGCCTCGCCGACATCCCGAGGCTGCCCTACGCCCCCGGCCCGCTGCCCCGCGTGGACGCCCGCACCGTCGCCGTCACCTGGGCGGGACACGCCAGCTGGGTGGTGGGCATCGGCGGGCTCACCGTGCTGACCGATCCGGTCTGGTCCCGCCGCATCCTCGGCACCCCGGCCCGCGTCACCCCCGTCGGCGTCGCCTGGAACGACCTGCCGCGGGTCGACGCGGTCGTCATCAGCCACAACCACTACGACCACCTGGACGCCCCGACGCTGCGCCGCCTCCCGCGCGACACCCCGGTGTTCGTCCCGGCCGGGCTCGGCCGCTGGTTCCACCGGCGCCGGTTCACCCGCGTCACCGAGCTGGACTGGTGGGAGGGGGCCCTGCTGGACGGGGTCCGCTTCGACTTCGTACCGGCCCACCACTGGTCCAAGCGCAGCCTCACCGACACCTGCCGCACCCTGTGGGGCGGCTGGGTCCTCACCGGCCCCGACGGCCGGAGCGTGTACTTCGCCGGCGACACCGGGTACGGCCACTGGTTCTCCCGCATCGGCCGCCGCCACCCCGGCATCGACCTCGCGCTGCTCCCCATCGGCGCCTACGACCCGCGCTGGTGGCTCAGCGACGTGCACTGCGACCCGGAGGAGGCGGTCCGGGCCGCCCAGGACCTCGGCGCCCGGCGGATGGCGCCGATGCACTGGGGCACCTTCGTGCTGTCGGCCGAACCGGTCATGGAACCGCTCACCCGCGTACGCGCCGCGTGGCAGCGGGCGGGCCTGCCCCGGGAGGACCTGTGGGACCTGCCCGTCGGCGGCTCCCGCGTGCTGGACGACGAGTGACTCCCGCGGTGCCGGACGGCGCGAACGGCCTTGTCCCGCGTTCCGCCGCTACGCCTTCGCCGGCCCCCGCAGCCGGCGCCACGCGCTCGGTGCCGCGCTCACCAGTACCGTGAGCGCGACCGCCGCGGCCACCCCCTCCCACGGCTCGCTGAACAGCGAGCCGCCCAGGATGCCGATCAGCTGGTACGTCACCGCCCAGGCCACGCAGGCCGGCAGGTTGCCCCGGGCGAAGCGGCGCGAGGGCCACTCGGCCAGCAGGCAGGCCAGCATCACCGGTATCCGGCCGGCCGGCACCAGCCGGGACAGCACGAGCACCGCGACGTCGTGCTCGGCGAGCTTCTCCTGCGCCTGCTCCAGCCGGTCCTCGGGCGCCCGGGACCGGATCACCTCCAGCCAGCGCGAGCCGTTCTTCGAACCGACCCCGCGCCGCCCCAGCCAGTACAGCGCCATGTCCCCGCAGAACGCGGCCAGCGACGCCGTCGCGAACACCGTCAGCAGCGAGAACGGCAGCGTCTGGTGCATCGCCACCACCGCCGCCGAACTCACCAGCACGCCCGTCGGCACCACCGGCACCAGCGCCCCGATCAGCACCAGCAGGAACAGCGACGGATAGCCCAGCGCCTGCTGGGCCGGTCCGGTCGGAATGCTTGTCACGGCGGCGCCCAGCCAGGTCACCTCGCGACCCCCACCCGCACGCTCTCGCCGTGCCCCAGCCGGTGCACCGCCACGCCCGGCGCGCGCAGTGCCGACAGGCGCACGAACTCGTGGCCCGGCGTGTGGAACTCGTGGGGGCGCACGGCGTCCATCCCGATCGGCCAGTACGTGCCGTAGTGCACCGGCACCGCCGCGGACGGCGCCAGCCGGGCCAGCGCCTCGGCCGCCCGCCCCGCGTCCAGGTGGTCGGGCCCCAGGTACGGTCCCCAGCCGCCGACCGGCAGCAGCGCCGCGTCGATGGGCCCGACCTCCTTCTCCATCCCGTCGAACAGCCCGGTGTCCCCGGCGAAGTACGTACGGCCCTCGCCCTCGATCACATAACCGAGCGCGGGGGAGCGGTGCGGGCCGAACGGCAGCCGCCGCCCGTCGTGCCGCGCGGGCACCACGCGTATGCGCAGGTCACCGACCGACGCCTCGTCGCCCGGCGCGACCTCGGTCAGCTTCAGGTGCCCGAGCCGGCGCAGTCCCGGCACCGCCCGCGGCGCGCCCCGGGGCACGAGCAGGCGCGTGCCCGGCGCGAGCCGCGCGAGCGAGGGCACGTGCAGATGATCGGCGTGCAGGTGGGACACCAGCGTCACGTCCGCGCGCCGGGCGTCCGGCGGCGGCACCGGCCCCCGCCTGCGGCGCAGATGGGCGAGCCTGCGGACGAACAGCGGGTCGGTGAGCACACGGATGTCCGAGTCCTCGACCGTGCAGGTGGCGTGACCCCACCACGTGAGCTCCACCGGCACCCCTTTGCCTCCTTCGCGCGACTCCCCGAAGCCTACGTCCAGGAGTAGGGTCGGCGGCGAAAACGGGAGGTGAGGGGGACACCATGGGGCCGCTACGGGTGACGGCGATCGCGAGTCTGACGCCGCTGGAACGGCTGGACGACGATCCGTTCCTCGTCGACTCCCGCAGCCAGCACGCCATGTGCGCGCGCTGGGCCGCCGAGCAGGGCTACGTCGTCACCCGGGAGCTGCTGGTCAGCGGGCTTCGACCCGACCACGACGCCCTGTGGGACGGCGTGCGTCCTGGTCAGGACCTGTTCGTGGCGCCCAGCCACCGGGTGCTGGAGAGCGCGCTGGCGTCCGTGGAGGAGTTCACCGCGGAGTGCGCGCGGCGCGGGGTGCGGGTGGAGACCGTCGGGCGCGAGGAGCCGTCGTACGACGCCCGGATGAAGGCGTGCGTGCACCGCAGACTGTCGATGCCGACGGCGGGCTACGACGGTCGCTGACCGCCGGCCCACCGGGGGACCGGGCGTGTCCCGGGTGAACGGGACCAGGGGGGACAAACAGGCGTTCCGGAGTGTTGTGGCAGGGTGGGGAGGGCCCGCGCGGACGACGGGCCGGGACGTGAGGTGTGCGAAGCGTGGGCGGAGGGCGTTGGCGGCGGGGCGCCAGTCAGATCGGGCGGAGCGTCGCGGTGTGGGCCGTCTCCACGGTGACCATGCTGGTGCTCGCCGGGATCCTGCCGGACTTCCGGCTCCAGTCCCCCGACGGTGACAGCGCGACCGACATCGCCGTCACCGCCGCGTTCGGCGCGGGGGCGTTCGGCCTGCTGTCGGCGCTGGTGTGGCCGTTGCTGGTCCGGCTGCTGCTGCTGGTGCCGGCGCTGGTCCTCGGGCTGCTGGTCTTCTTCCTCAACGGCGCCCTGCTGCTCCTCGCGCTGGACGTGAACCCGGCCGCGCGCGGCGGCGTCGCCCCCGAGACCGCCGTGCTGGTGGCCGCCGTGATGTCCGCCGTGGCCTCGGCCACCGGCGGCGCCCTGGCCGTGCGCGACGACGACGCCTACCGGCGCCGGCTCTACCGGCTCGCCGACCGCCGCCGCAGGTCCGGCCCGCCCTGTCCGACCGGTCCCGGCACCGTCTTCCTGCAACTGGACGGCGTCGGCCACGACGTGCTGCTGGACGCGGTCGACGAGGGCCTGATGCCCACCGTCGCCCGCTGGCTCGGCCGCGACGGCTCCTCCGCGACCCACCGGCTCGCCCCGTGGCGCACCGACTGGTCCAGCCAGACCGGCGCCAGCCAGCTCGGCATCCTGCACGGCAGCAACCACGACGTCCCGGCGTTCCGCTGGTACGAGAAGGACAGCGGCGAGGTGGTCGTCTGCAACCGCCCCACCAGCGCCGCCGACCTCCAGCGGCGGGCCATCGAGCGCACCGGCGACGGCGGACTGCTCACCTTCGACGGCGCCAGCCGCGGCAACCTGTTCAGCGGCGGCGCCGACGAACAGGCCCTCGTGCTGTCCATAGCCACCCGCCGCCGGAGCCCGGAGAACCGCTCCCGGTCCGGCTACTTCGCCTACTTCTCCGACCCGGCCAACGCGGTCCGCACCGCCCTGTCCTTCGTCGCCGAGGTGTGCCGGGAGATCGGCCAGTCCACCCGCGCCCGCGTCCGCAAGGTCCGTCCGCGCGTCTCCCGCGGCGGCCTCTACCCCTTCGTCCGCGCCTTCGCGACCGTCGTCGAGCGCGACGTCGTCGTCGCCGCCGTCATGGGCGACATGCTCGCCGGACGCACCGCCGTCTACGCCGACCTGGTCGCCTACGACGAGGTCGCGCACCACTCCGGGCCGCGCGGCCGGGACGCCGCGAAGGTCCTCCAGCGGCTCGACCGGGCCCTCGCCCTGATCGAGAAGGTCGCCGAGCACGCACCCCGCCGGTACCGGATCGTCGTCCTGTCCGACCACGGCCAGAGCCCCGGCGAGACCTTCCGTTCCCGCTACGGCCTCTCCCTCGCCGACCTGGTGCGGGCCGGCTGCGGACTGCCCGTGCCGCGCCGGGCGCGGCGCACCCGCAGCGGCGCCGAGGCGCGCGCCGCCGTCCGGGCCGCCCTGCACCGGCCCGTCGAGGAGGGCGAGGAGCGGCGCCGGCCCGCCGACCGCCGCTCGGAGCCGGTCGTGCTGGCCTCCGGCAACCTCGGCCTCGTCTCCTTCCCGGACGTCCCGCACCGGATGAGCCGCGAGGAGATCGACGCCCGCCACCCGGCGCTGCTGCCCACCCTCGCCAACCACCCCGGCATCGGCTTCCTGCTGGTGCGCAGCGAGGAGCACGGCGGTGTGGTCCTCGGCGCGCGCGGCGCGGAGATCCCCCTGGACCGGCTCGACGAGGACCCCGGCCCGCTCGCGCCGTTCGGTCCCGGAGCCGCGGACGCCGTGCGCCGCACGCACTCCTTCCCGCACACCGCCGACATCATGGTCAACTCCTCCCACGACCCGGCCGACGGCGAGGTCCTCGCTTTCGAGGAGCAGATCGGCTCCCACGGCGGGCTCGGCGGCGCCCAGTCGCGGGCCTTCCTGCTGTCCCCCGTCGTCCTGTCCGCGCCGGCCGGCGACGGGACGGACATCGTCGGCGCCGAGCAGGTCCACCGGGTGCTGCGCCGCTGGCTGCGCGAGTCCAACGGCCCGCAGGTGCCCGTGGACGATTCCCGGCCCGCGGGCCGGGACGGCGCACCTTTTGCGGTCCCGGAGGGGCTCGCGCAGGACAAAACCGCCTGATTTGGCACCGTACGCGGGCATGCCGGACCATGGGCGAGGTCCCGGCGATCCCGGGCACCCGTTCCAAGGAAGGCGTTCCACCCCATGCACGTCACCGGGACCGTCCCCCCACCGGCTCCGGACCGGCGGGAGACCCCCGCGGCCCCCACCCCGGACCCCGGCACCGCCCGGCACGCCCGCCGCTTCGGGCTGCCCGTCGCCACCGCCCTGGTCATGGGCAACATCATCGGCGGCGGCATCTTCCTGCTCCCGGCCTCGGTCGCGTCCTTCGGCACGATCAGCCTGCTCGCCTTCGGCGTCCTGACCGTCGGCGCGATCGCCCTCGCCCTGGTCTTCGGCCGGCTCGCCGCCCGCGACCCCCGCACCGGCGGCCCCTACGTCTACGCCCGCGGGGCCTTCGGCGACTTCGCCGGCTTCCTCGCCGCCTGGGCGTACTGGATCACCACCTGGGTGTCCAACGCGGCGCTCGCCGTCGCCGCCGTCGGCTATCTCGACGTCCTGATCCCGGTGAACGACCACCGCTGGACCGCGTGCCTGGCCGCGCTCACCCTCCAGTGGCTGCCGGCGCTCGCCAACTTCGCCGGCACCCGCTACGTGGGCGCCGTCCAGCTGGTGTCCACGGTGCTGAAGTTCGCCCCGCTGCTGCTCGTCGCGGTCGGCGGACTGTTCTTCTTCGACCCGGACAACCTCGGCCCGTTCAACGCGACCGGCGGCAGCGGCATCGGCGCGGTCTCCGCCGCCGCCGCGATCCTGCTCTTCTCCTACCTCGGTGTGGAGTCCGCCGCGGTCAGCGCGGGCGAGGTCAAGGACCCGCGCCGCACGGTCGGCCGGGCCACGGTCATCGGCACCTGCGGCGCGGCCCTCGTCTACCTGCTCGGCACCCTCTCCGTCTTCGGCACCGTCGCCCACGACCGCCTGGTCGGCTCCTCCGCCCCCTTCTCCGACGCCGTGAACGCCATGTTCGGCGGCGCCTGGGGCGGCTGGGCCGTCGCGGCCGCCGCCCTGGTGTCGATGACCGGCTGCCTCAACGGCTGGACGCTGCTGAGCGCCCAGACCCCGTACGCCGCCGCGAAGGACGGTCTGTTCCCGGCCGTGTTCGCCCGCAAGCGGCGCGGTGTCCCCACGGTCGGCGTCGGCGTCACCGTCGTCCTCGCCTCCCTGCTCACCGTCTACAACTACACGTCCGGCTCGGCGAAGGTCTTCGAGGTCCTGGTCCTCGTCACGACCTTCACCGCGACCGTGCCCTACCTGCTGGCCACCGCCGCACAGCTCTTCCACCTGGTCTCCGGGCAGCGCGAGCGCGTGAACCGCGCCCGGCTGGTGCGCGACGCCGTGATCGCCTCCGTGGCGGCCGCGTTCTCCCTGTGGCTGGTCGCCGGCGCCGGCTACGCGGCCGTCTACCAGGGCGTGCTGTTCCTGTTCGCGGGCGTGCTGGTCTACGCGGTGATGGCGGCCCGGCGGCAGCGCACCCCGGAGGGGGACCGGTCTTCCGGGTGAGCCGGCCCGGAGTGTGATCGGATGGGGGCGAGGAACCCGGACACGGGCTCCCACCACCCCAGTACCGCAAGGGAATCCGGAAAGGAATCGTCGTGGCAACCACGCGCTCCGCACACACCGTCTGGGAAGGCAACCTGCTCGAGGGCAACGGTGTCGTCACCTTCGACTCGTCCGGCATCGGCGAGCAGCCGGTGTCGTGGCCGTCGCGCGCCGAGCAGGCGAACGGGAAGACCAGCCCGGAGGAGCTGATCGCCGCCGCCCACTCCAGCTGCTTCTCCATGGCGCTGTCGCACGGCCTGGCCGGCGCCGGCACCCCGCCCACCAAGCTGACCACCTCGGCCGACGTCACCTTCCAGCCGGGCGAGGGCATCAAGGGCATCCACCTCACCGTGGAGGGCACCGTCCCCGGCATCGACGACGACGCGTTCGCCGCCGCCGCCGAGGACGCCAAGAAGAACTGCCCGGTCAGCCAGGCCCTGGCGGGCACGACCATCACCCTGACGGCCAAGCTGGCCCAGTAGCGGGCTAGGAGCCCGCCCGCTCCCACCCCCGCCGGTCCGGGCGCGGCCCCAGTTGTCTGGGGTCGCGCGACCGGTACACCACGTACGGCCGGAACAGGTACTGCAGCGGGGCGCTGAACATGTGCACCAGGCGGGTGTACGGCACGAGGGCGATCAGCACCATCCCGATCACCGCGTGCACCTGGTACAGCACCGGCACGCCCTCCATCAGCCCGGTGTCGGGCCGGAGGGTGAACAGGCCGCGCGCCCAGGGCGCGATGGTGTGCCGGTAGTCGTAGCCCTTCCCGGAGCCGTGGGCCAGCTTGGCGACCATGCCGAGCACGATCGCGCCGAGCAGGAAGACGTACATGAACTTGTCGTTGGCCGTCGTCGCCCGGAACACGGGTGCGTTGGTGCGGCGACGGTAGACCAGCAGCACGATCCCGGCGACCGTCAGCACCCCGGCCGCCGTGCCGCCGTACAGGGAGAACAGGTGGTACGCGCGCTCGTCCACGCCGATCGCGTCCGTCCACGACTCCGGGACGAACAGCCCGATCAGATGGCCGACGAGCACGAACAGGATGCCGTAGTGGAACACGGGCGAGGCGAGGTTGAGCAGCCTCGACTCGTAGACCTGGGAGGAGCGGGTGGTCCAGCCGAACCGGTCGTAGCGGTGCCGCCAGACCAGGCCGGCGACGAGCAGGGCGAAGGCGGCGTAGGGCAGGACGGCCCAGAGGAAGACGGTCATCGGCGTGCTCCGGTCGGTGCGGGCGGCAGGGTGGCGCACACGGCGTCCAGGACACACGCGTACGGCGTGCCGGCGGCGGTGAGCCGGGAGCGGAGCTCGCCGAGGGCGTCGCGGTGCTCGACCAGCAGGCCCGTGTCGCCGGTGCGCGACGTGAACTCCAGGACCGCCGGGAGGAAGTCGGGCAGCTCCTCGCCGGTGAACTCCAGGCCGTGGGAGCGGTACAGCTCCTTGAAGCGGACCAGCGACATGCCGCGGTTGCGGGTGTCGCCGTCGGTCCACCAGCTCAGGTACAGGCTGTGCCGGTTCCTGAAGTCGAAGACCTCCACGTAGTGCGCCTGCAGTTCGCCCTGCGGGGTGACCGCCGCGTGGTCGGTGAACCCCCGCAGCTGCGGCGCGGCCTGGCGCAGCAGGGGCAGCCGGGCGCGGAAGTCGTCGTCGGGGTAGGTCAGGCAGAGCGCCGCCGCCTGGTACAGGACCTCGAAACCGGGCATCACACCTCCCTCTCGTCGTCCGCGGTCTGCCGCCGGCGCAGGATGTGGAAGTTCTCCACCGGCACCAGCGGCAGCCGCCTGCGCCCCGAGTCCCGGCCGAAGGGGCCGTCGCCGCCCATGCCGGGGCCGCCGTCGGTGTCCAGGCTGCACGTGTCCGGCAGCGCGGACTCCTCCAGCCGCCGCGCGTCCCCCAGGGCGGCCGTGGGGATGACGTACCGCTCCTCGTACTTGGCGATCGCCAGCAGCCGGTACATGTCCTCGATCGCCGACGGCGTCATGCCGGCGGCGGCCGCGACCGACGGGTCGGTCTCCTCGCCGAGGTTGACCGCCCGCATGTGGGAGCGCATCGCGGCCAGCTTCTCCAGGGACGCCCGCACCGGGGCGACGTCGCCCGCGGTGAACAGCTCCGCCAGGTACTCCAGCGGAATGCGCAGCGTGTCGATCGCGCCGAACAGGTTGTCCGCGTCCTCGCCGTCGTGCCCGGTCCCGGTGAGCGCGTCCACCACCGGCGACAGCGGCGGGATGTACCAGACCATCGGCAGGGTGCGGTACTCGGGATGCAGCGGCAGCGCCACCCGGTACCTGCTGACCAGCGCGTACACGGGGGAGCGCCGGGCCGCCTCCAGCCAGTCGTACGGGATCCCCGCGGCCTCGGCCGCCCTGCGCACCCCGGGGTCCTCCGGGTCGAGGAGGACACCGAGCTGGGCCTCGTACAGGTCCCGTTCCTCCGGCGTGGACGCCGCCTCGGTCACCTTGTCGGCGTCGTACAGCACGACCCCCAGGTACCGCAGCCGGCCCACGCAGGTCTCCGAGCAGACCGTCGGCAGGCCCGCCTCGATGCGCGGGTAGCACAGCGTGCACTTCTCGGCCTTGCCGGTGCGGTGGTTGAAGTACACCTTCTTGTACGGGCACCCCGTCACGCACATCCGCCAGCCCCGGCAGCGGTCCTGGTCGACCAGGACGACGCCGTCCTCGGACCGCTTGTACATCGCCCCGGACGGGCAGGACGCCACGCACGACGGGTTGAGGCAGTGCTCGCAGATGCGCGGCAGGTAGAACATGAAGGTCTGCTCGTAGGCGAACCGCACCTTGTCCGAGGCCTCCCGGCGGGTGCGCTCCACCATCGGGTCCAGGTCGCCGTAGGCGGGGGCACCGCCCAGGTCGTCGTCCCAGTTCGAGGACCAGGCGATCTTCATCGGCTTGCCGTCGAGCTGCGAGACGGGCCGCGCCACCGGGTAGTCGTCGCCGAGCGGGGCGTCGGTGAGGTTCTTGTAGTCGTACGTCCAGGGCTCGTAGTAGTCCTTGATCTCCGGGAGCCTCGGGTTGGAGAAGATCCCGGCGAGCTTCCTCAGCCGGCCGCCCGCCCTCGGCCTCAGCGCGCCGCGCCGGTTCAGTTCCCAGCCGCCCCGCCACTTCTCCTGGTCCTCGTAGCGGCGGGGGTAGCCCTGTCCGGGGCGGGTCTCGACGTTGTTGAACCAGACGTACTCCATGCCGCGCCGGTTGGTCCACGCCTGTTTGCAGGTGACCGAGCAGGTGTGGCAGCCGATGCACTTGTCGAGGTTCATGACCATCGCGATCTGGGCCATCGGGCGCATCAGTACTCGACCTCCTGGGCGCGGCGGCGGATCACCGTCACCTCGTCGCGCTGGTTGCCCGTCGGCCCCAGGTAGTTGAACGCCCAGGACAACTGGGCGTAGCCGCCGATGAGGTGGGTGGGCTTGAGGAGCAGACGGGTGAGCGAGTTGTGGATGCCGCCGCGCCTGCCGGTCGTCTCGGTGAGCGGCACGTTGACGGTGCGTTCCTGCGCGTGGTGCATGTAGACCGTGCCGGGCGGCATGCGGTGCGAGACGATCGCGCGGGCCACGACCACGCCGTTGCGGTTGACCGCCTCGATCCAGTCGTCGTCGCACACCCCGATCGCGTCCGCGTCCTCGGGCGCCATCCAGATGGTCTGCCCGCCCCGGGACAGCGCCAGCATGAACAGGTTGTCCTGGTACTCGGAGTGGATGGACCACTTGTTGTGCGGGGTGAGGTAGCGCACGGTCACCTCGCGGTGGCCGTCCGGACCGAGCCGCGGTTCGCCGAACAGCCGGCTCATGTCCAGCGGCGGCCGGTACACCGGCAGCGCCTCGCCCAGTTCGTGCATCCAGTCGTGGTCGAGGAAGAACTGCTGGCGTCCGGTGAGGGTGTGCCAGGGCTTGAGGTGCTCGGTGTTCAGGGTGAACGCCGTGTACCGCCGCCCGCCGGCCTCGCTGCCCGACCACTCCGGCGAGGTGATCACCGGCACGGGCGCCGCCTGCGTGTCCGCGTAGGTGATCCGCCTGCCCTCGTGCTCGGCGGCCAGGTGGGCCATCTCCTGCCCGGTCCTCTCCTCCAGGGTGCGGAAGCCCTGGACCGCCAGGCGTCCGTTGGTCGTGCCGGACAGGGCCAGGACGGTGTTCGCGGCCTTCACCGCCGTGTCCAGCGCCGGACGCCCGTCGGCCGGGCCGCCGCGCACCGCGCCGTTCAGCCGCCGCAGCCGCTCGACCTCCTCGTCCGGCCTCAGGGTGATGCCCTTGGCCGGCAGTCCCTGGGCCTCCACCAGCGGCCCCAGCGCCGCGAACCTGGCGCCGATCGCCGTGTAGTCCCGCTCCACGACGGTCAGGTCCGGCAGGGTCCTGCCCGGCACCGGGTCGCACTCGCCGCGCTTCCAGTCCCGTACGACCCCGCCCGGCTGGGCGATCTCGCCCGGGGTGTCGTGCTGGAGCGGCGCCGCCACCAGGTCCCTGCGGACGCCGAGGTGGCCGACGGCCAGTTCGCTCAGCTTCTCGGCCAGCGCCTTGAACGTGTCGAAGTCGGTGCGCGCCTGCCACGGCGGGTCCACGGCGGGCGAGAAGGCGTGCACGTAGGGGTGCATGTCGGTGCTGGACAGGTCGTGCTTCTCGTACCAGGTCGCGGCCGGCAGCACCACGTCGGACAGCAGCGTGGAGGAGGTGTGCCGGAAGTCCAGCGACAGCAGCAGGTCGAGCTTCCCCTCGGGCGCCTCCTCGTGCCACACCACGTCCCGGGGCCGCTCGTCCGGCGCCGCCTGCTCGGCGCGCAGCGACGAGTGGGTGCCCAGCAGGTGCTTGGTGAAGTACTCGGCGCCCTTCGCCGACGAGCCCAGCAGGTTGGCCCGCCACAGGGTGACGATCCGCGGCCAGTTCTCCGGCGCGTCCGGGTCCTCGCAGGCGAACTTCAGGGTGCCCGCCCGCAGTTCGGCCACCGCGTTCGCCACCGGGTCGCCGAAGGCCTCGCCCAGCTCCAGCGGATTGCGGTCGAAGGTCGGGTACGACGGCATCCACCCCGTGCGCGCCGACAGCGCCAGGCAGTCCGCCGCCGTCATCCCCGCGAGCCGCCCCTCACCCAGCGGTGAGGCCAGGACGTCCGCGCCGAACCGGTCGTAGCGGAACTGGTCGGTGTTCAGGTACCAGTACGCCGTGCCGATCATCTGGCGCGGCGGACGCGACCAGTCCGACGCGGCGGCCAGCGCCGCCCAGCCGGTGACCGGGCGGCACTTCTCCTGGCCGACGTAGTGCGCCCAGCCGCCGCCGTTGCGGCCCTGGCAGCCGGTGAGCTGGAGCAGCGCGAGGAAGGCCCGGTAGATCGTCTCCGAGTGGAACCAGTGGTTGGTGCCCGCGCCCATCAGGATCATGCAGCGGCCCTTGGACCGCTCGGCGGTCCGCGCGAACTCGCGGGCGATCCGCACGCAGGCCGCCGCCGGTACCGAGGTGTGCGTCTGCTGCCAGGCGGGGGTGCCGGGCGCGTCCGCGTCCTCGTACGACGCCGGCCAGTCGCCCGGCAGTCCGTCACGGGCCACGCCGTACCGCGCCAGCAGCAGGTCGAACACGGTGGTCACCAGCGGCCCGCCCGCCCCGCCCAGCCGGGTCGCCGGCACGCCCCGCCGGACCACGCCGCCGCGGCCCCGGCCGTGTGCGCCGCCGTCGGTGTCGAAGCGGGGGAGCAGCACCTCGACGCCCGCCCGCGCCTCGTGGCCGTGCAGGCTGAGCCGGGGGCGTACGTCACCGAGGTCCAGGTTCCACCTCCCCCGGTCGGCCTCGTTCCAGCGGAAGCCCAGCGAGCCGTTCGGCACCACGGCGCGGCCCGTCGCCTCGTCCAGCACGACCGTCTTCCAGTCCGCGTCCGGGCCCCGCCGCCCCAGGTCGGCGGCGCGCAGGAACTTCCCCGGCACGTACGCGCCGTCCCGCTCGGTCAGCGTCACCAGGAACGGCAGGTCGGTGAAGCGCCGCACGTAGTCGTCGAAGAAGGGCGTGACCCGGTCGACGAAGAACTCCTTGAGGACCACGTGCCCCATCGCCAGCGCCAGCGCCGCGTCCGTGCCCGGGTGCGGGTGCAGCCACTGGTCGGCGAACTTGGCGTTGTCGGCGTAGTCCGGCGCGACGACGACCACCTTCTGGCCCCGGTAGCGGGCCTCCGCCATCCAGTGCGCGTCCGGCGTGCGGGTCACCGGCACGTTCGTGCCCCACATGATCAGGTACGCCGCGTCCCACCAGTCGCCCGACTCCGGCACGTCCGTCTGGTCGCCGAAGACCTGCGGGGAGGCCACCGGCAGATCGGCGTACCAGTCGTAGAACGACAGCATCGGGGCGCCGATGAGGGAGTGGAAGCGGGCCCCGGCCGCGTGCGACACCATCGACATCGCCGGGATGGGGGAGAACCCGGCGATCCGGTCCGGCCCCTGGTGCCCGATGGTGTGGACGTGGGCCGCCGCGACCATCTCCACCGCGTCGTCCCAGCTCGCCCGGACCAGCCCGCCCTTGCCGCGCGCCCGCTGGTAGCGCCGCCGGCGCTCCGGGTCGCCCTGGATGTCGGCCCAGGCCAGCACCGGGTCCCCGAGCCGGGCCCGGGCCTCCCGGTACATGTCCAGCAGCACCCCGCGCACGTACGGGTGGCGCACCCGGGTCGGCGAGTACGTGTACCAGGAGAACGCGGCGCCCCGGGGGCAGCCGCGCGGTTCGTACTCGGGGCGGTCCGGGCCGACGGAGGGATAGTCCGTCGCCTGGGTCTCCCAGGTGATGATCCCGTCCTTGACGAACACATTCCAGCGGCAGGAGCCGGTGCAGTTCACGCCGTGCGTGGAGGTCACGACCTTGTCGTGGCTCCAGCGGTCCCGGTAGAACGCGTCCGACTCCCGCCCGCCGACCAGCCCGATGCTGTGCAGGTCGGGCGCCGCGGTGCCGGGCCGGAAGAACCGGCCCGCGCGCAGCAGCGCCGCGCCCGGCTCGGTGGGCGGTGTCCGCGTGTCGGTCACGTGCGCTCCCTTGCTCGCCTGGGTCCGAACCTAGGGGCGGGCGGGGGCGCCCACCCTTTCGCGGCACCCGTACGGGTCAGGGGGCGCGGGACCCGTGCGGGGCCGGGCGGGGCGTGCGGCGCGGTGACGGGGCGGAGCGCGCGGCGCCGGGACGGCTCAGGGCTTGCGCGCCACCCCCGCGTACACCGGCACGATGCCCTCCGCCTGGGCCGCCACGTCCTCCGGGTCCGACCGCCACCCGGTCACCGGGATGACGCCGGGGCCCAGCAGCTCCAGGCCGTCGAAGAACCGTGTGAACTCGGCGAGCGAGCGGGGGTGGAAGGGCGTGCCGCTGCGGGCGAACAGACCGGCGGCCCGGCCGACCGCCTCCGGGTTCAGGTCGGGCGTGACCTGGGAGAGGATCAGGTGGCTGCCGGGTGCGAGGGCGTCGACGTACCGCTTCAGCAGCCCGTGCGCGTCGTCGCCGTCGACCGCGTCGCCCAGATAGTGCGTGAGGGCCACCAGCGACAGGGCGACGGGCCGGCCGAGGTCCAGGCACTCGCCCGCCAGCCGCAGGATGGTGTCCGGGTCCCGGACGTCCGCGTGGACGTACTCGGTGGCACCCTCCGCCGAGCCGTGCAGCAGCGCCTCGGCGTGCCGGAGCACGATCGGGTCGTTGTCGGCGTACACCACCCGCGCCTCGGGCGCGACGGCCTGGGCCACCTGGTGCAGGTTCGGCTCGGTGGGGATGCCCGTGCCGATGTCGAGGAACTGGCGGATCCCGGCCTCGGCGACCGTACGGACCGCCCGCTGCATGAACCGGCGGTTGGCACGGGCCCCGCGCACCGCCGTGTCGTCCGCGGCGAGGATCTTGCGGGCCAGCTCCTCGTCCACGGGGTAGTTGTCCTTGCCGCCCAGCCACCAGTCGTAGACACGGGCCGGATGCGGCCGGCTGGTGTCGATGGGGGCGGACGCGGCGTCGGGTCCGGTCATGCGGTGTCTTCTCCTTCGGGGCGGTGCCGTTCGGGCGGCCGGGTCAGTGGTTCTGGCGGTACTCCCGCAGGATCTTCTCGGTGCGCTGGGTGGAGGCGGCGCGCGCCGTCATGTGGTCCAGGACCTCCAGGTGCGTGGAGACCTCCTCGCGCGAGTCCAGGTACAGCGCACCGGTCAGGTACTCGGTGAAGACCATGTCGGGCAGCTCCGGCTCGGCGAAGCGGAACAGGGTGAACGGCGCGTACGTCCCCGGGTGCGGGCCGGCGTCGAACTCGGCGACCTGCAGCGTCACCCGGTCCCGGGCGGCGAACTCCAGCAGCCGGTCGATCTGTTCGCGCATCACCCGGCCGTGGACGCTCACCGGTCGCCGCAGCACCGTCTCGTCCATGACCACCCACAGGTGCGGCGGGTCCGGCCGGTCCAGCAGCCGCTGCCGCTCCATGCGCAGGGACACGTGCCGCTCGACGGCCTCCCGTCCCGATGTCCCTATCGTCCCGGCGTCCAGGACAGCGCGCGCGTAGTCCTCGGTCTGGAGCAGGCCGGGTACGAAGTGCGGTTCGTAGGAGCGGACGATCCGTGCCGCGCCCTCCAGGCTCACGTACAGGCTGAACCAGTCCGGCAGCACGTCGGTGTAGCGCTGCCACCAGCCGGGCCGGTTGGCCTCCTCGGCCAGCGTGACGAACGCCGCGATCTCGTCCTGGGGGACGCCGAACTCCGTCAACAGGATCTGGACGTACGGTATTTTCAGGGCGACCTCGGCCGTCTCCATGCGCCGTACGGTCGCCGGCGCCACCCGGAGCACCCTGGCGGCCTCCTCGCGCTTGAGGCCCGCCGCCTCCCGCAGCTCCTGCAGCCGTCTGCCCAGCACCACCTGACCCACGGTGGGTGCCGCCCGCCGCTCACTCACGCCACGCCTCCCCAACGCGCCCAAGTCCGCCCGCAGTCTGTCATGTTCCCCTGTCAGTTCCACAAGGGGTGCGAGGGAGGGGAGGGGTCGATTACCCCCCGGGTAATCGACCCCTCCCCGCCCGGACGGGATCGTGGAGACACCGGGGGCCGGACCGGCGCACTCCGGCCCGGCCCCCGGCTCCCCGCAGCCTGTCCGATCCCGACGGAGGACGACTCACCATGTCCACGAACCAGCTCGCCGTACTCGCCCGCACCCTCGAGCCGCAGCTGATGCTCCGCCGCTTCCTGGCCCTGGACGCGGCCGTGACCGGCGCCAACGCGCTCGCCTACCTCACCCTGTCCGGGCCGCTGGGCCGCTTCCTGGGGGCCGGGCCCGGGCTGGTGGCCGGTCTCGGTGCGTTCCTGGCCGCGTACGCGGCGGCCGTGGGCCTGCTGGCCGCACGCCGGCACCCGCCGGCGCTCGCGGTGCGGGCCGTCGTGGAGGCCAACCTGGCCTGGGCGGCGCTGAGTTTCGCCGCCCTGGCCCTCTGGCTCACGCCCACCACGGCCGGCGCGGTGTGGGCCGTGCTCCAGGCGCTCGTCGTCACGGGCTTCGCGCTGCTGCAGCACGCCGCGCTGAGGCAGCGTCAGGAGAGGGACGTGTGAAGGTACTCGACCGTCGCCGGGTCGGCCGGGAGCAGCGTCTCGATGGCCAGCTCGGCGACCGTCACGTCCATCGGTGTGTTGAAGGTGGAGATGGACGAGATGAACGACAGCGTCCGGCCCCCGTGCTCGATGCGCAACGGCAGCGCGAAGTACGGCACCGGCTCGTCCGGCTCCTCGTCGTGGGCGTCGTCCGGCACCGGGTACGCCGCGACCTCCTCGTACAGCGCCCGCAGGGACCGCGAACGGTCCAGGGCGATCTGCCGCCGCATCTGTTCCAGCAGGTGACCGCGCCACTCGCGCAGGTTGCGGATGCGCGGCGCCAGGCCCTGCGGGTGCAGGGCCAGCCGCATCGCGTTCGGCCGGGGCGTGAGCAGGTGCCCGGGCAGGCCGTCCATCAGCATCGCGACGCCCCGGTTGGCCGCCAGCACGTCGTACGTCGCGTCGACCACCAGCGCGGGATAGGGCTCGTAGCCTTTGATCAGGCGTTCCATGCCCGCGCGCAGCGCGTCCAGCGCCGGGTCGTCCAGCGGGGTCTCCGGATAGTGCGGGGCGTAGCCCGCCGCCAGCAGCAGCGCGTTGCGCTCCCGCATGGGGACGTCGAGCCGCTCGGCGAGCCGCAGCACCATCTCCTCGCTCGGGCGGGAACGGCCCGTCTCGATGAAGCTGATGTGCCGGGCGGACGAGTCGGCGCGCAGCGCCAGCTCCAGCTGGCTGACCCGCCGCCTGACCCGCCAGGCCCGCAGCAGCGGACCCACGCCCCGGGCGGTGGGGGTGGTATCGGACACGAGTGCGGTCATACGCCGAACGGTAGTCGACCGCGGGCCCGCCCGGCCGGTGCTCCGGTCCGGGCCGCGACGGCCCCGCTGTGGCAGGCTGGAAGGGGAACCGAGGCCGTACGGGGCCGCCCCCGTGCCCCCGGCAGACGAGGAGCGCAGCCCATGCCCGTCGAACCGCTGTCGCAGAAGGAGATCGAGGAACGGCTGGCCGAGCTGCCGGGCTGGTCCCTCGAGGCCGGCCGCCTCACCCGCGCCTACCGGCTCGCCTCGCACTTCGCGGCCGCCGCGATGGCCGTCCACATCGCTCAGGTGCAGGAGGAACTCGACCACCACTCCGACCTGACCCTCGGCTACCACACGGTGACCCTGGCGGTCAGCACCCACAGCGCGGGCGGCGCCGTCACCGAGAAGGACGTCGAGCTCGCCCGCAGGGTGGAGGAACTGGCCGGGGGTCACGGGGCACACTGACCGTGTGCTCGACTACGACCAGGAAGCGGAACGCTACGACGCCCTGCGCGGCGGCGAACCCCGTGCCGAAGCCGCCGCACGGGCCGTCCTGGGCCTCGTGCCCCCTCGGGCGCGCAGCCTGCTGGACGTCGCCTGCGGCACCGGCATCGTCACCGGCCGGCTCGCGGCCGCGCGGGAGGGGCTGCGCGTGACCGGCGTCGACCTCGCCCCCGCCATGGCCCGCCGCGCCGCCGCCCGGCTCCCCGGCGCCGTCGTGCTGGCCGACAGCCGCCGCCTTCCCTTCCGGGACGGCGAGTTCGACGCCGTGAGCAGCGTGTGGCTGCTGCACCTGGCCGGCAGCGCCGAGGACGCGCGCGCCATCGTCGGCGAGTGCGCCCGCGTGCTGCGGCCCGGCGGGGTGTACGTCACGACCGTGGACAAGGGCGCCTCGCACAACGTGGGCAGCGACATCGACGCCGTGCTCGCCGAGCGGCCGCCCAGCACCGCCCGCGACGCCGCCGAGCGGATCGGGACCTACGCCCGCGCCCACGGCCTGGCACCGGCCGGCGAGGCCCGCTTCACCGGCCACGGCCAGGGCCGCAGCCCTCGGCGCACCATCGCCGACCTGCGGCGCGGCTGGTTCGTCACGCTGCCGCCGGGCGGCGAACTCGCCGAGCGCTTCGCCGAGCGCCTCGCGGCCCTGCCGGACCAGGACCGGCCCCGGCCCGATCCGGTCTTCACCCTCCGCGCGTTCGCGAAACCGTAGCCGGAGGGCGGCAACCCCACTGTCCCCGGCGGCGACTGGGGGACGGAAAACCGTCCGTCCCCCAGGAGGTCCGCCCCGTGAGCCACCCCCACAAGCACCGCAGACGCCCCCTCGCCCTGGCCGCGGCCCTCGCCGCCGCCGGACTCCTCGGCACCGGCCTGACGACCCTCACCACCGACACCGCGCAGGCCGCCACCGCCCGGCAGGCCGAGGCCCTGGACCGGGGCGTGGTCAGCGTCCACACCGCCGACGGCAACCTGGTCGGCTGGCGCTGGCTCGGCACCGATCCGGACGACGTCGCCTTCAACGTCTACCGGGCCGGCACGAAGGTCAACTCCTCGCCCGTCACCGGCTCCACCACCTACTTCCACGCCGGCGCCCCCGCCCAGGCCGACTACACGGTCCGCGCCGTGGTGAACGGCGTCGAACAGGGCGACTCGGTCCACGCGATCCAGTTCCGGGCCGGCTACAAGGACGTCCCCGTCAGCCCGCCGGCCGGCGGCACGACCCCCGACGGCGTCTCCTACACCTACGAGGCCAACGACGCCTCCGTCGGCGACCTCGACGGCGACGGCGCCCTCGACATCGTCCTCAAGTGGCAGCCCACCAACGCCAAGGACAACTCCCAGTCCGGCTACACCGGCAACACGATCGTCGACGGCGTCAGGCTCGACGGCACCCGCCTGTGGCGCGTCGACCTGGGCCGCAACATCCGCTCCGGCGCCCACTACACGCAGTTCCAGGTGTACGACTACGACGGCGACGGCAGGGCCGAGGTCGCCATGAAGACCGCCGACGGAACGAAGGACGGCACCGGCGCGGTCATCGGCAGCTCCTCGGCGGACCACCGCAACTCCTCCGGCTACGTCCTGTCCGGCCCCGAGTACCTGACGATGTTCGACGGGCGGACCGGCAAGGCCATGGGCACCGTCGACTACGTCCCCGCCCGGGGCACCGTCTCCTCCTGGGGCGACTCCTACGGCAACCGCGTCGACCGCTTCCTGGCGGGCACGGCGTACCTGGACGGCTCCCGGCCCTCCCTGATCATGGCCCGCGGCTACTACACGCGCACGGTCGTCGCCGCCTGGGACTGGCGCGGCGGGTCCTTCACCCGCCGCTGGACCTTCGACACCAACTCCTCGACCAACAGCGGCAAGGGCTACGACGGGCAGGGCAACCACCAGCTGTCCGTCGCGGACGTCGACGGTGACGGCAAGGACGAGATCGTCTACGGCGCCATGGCCGTCGACGACGACGGCGGCGCCCTGTGGACCACGCGCAACGGCCACGGCGACGCCATGCACGTCGGTGACCTGGATCCGTCCCGTCCCGGCCTGGAGGAGTTCAAGGTCGACGAGGACGGATCGAAGCCCTCGTCCTGGATGGCGGACGCGCGCACGGGGCAGGTCGTCTGGTCCACTCCCGCGGGCGGCGACAACGGCCGGGGCGTCTCGGCCGACATCTGGTCCGGCAGCGCGGGCGCCGAGTCCTGGTCGTCCGCCGAGAGCGGCATCCGTGACCCGAAGGGCACCGTGGTGAACGGCCGCAAGCCCTCCAGCACCAACTTCCTGTCCTGGTGGGACGGCGACCCCGTCCGCGAACTCCTCGACGGCACCCGCATCGACAAGTACGGCACCTCCGGTGACACCCGCCTGCTCACCGGCTCTGGCGTCGCGTCGAACAACGGCACCAAGGCCACGCCGGTCCTCTCCGGCGACATCCTCGGCGACTGGCGCGAGGAGGTCGTCTGGCGGACCGGCGACAACAAGGCCCTGCGCATCTACTCCACGCC
Organism: Streptomyces sp. NPDC029152; assembly: GCF_055564355.1. Taxonomy (NCBI): domain Bacteria; kingdom Bacillati; phylum Actinomycetota; class Actinomycetes; order Kitasatosporales; family Streptomycetaceae; genus Streptomyces; species Streptomyces sp. NPDC029152. The sequence continues at coordinate 130,069 of NZ_JBVHWR010000010.1, forward strand.
GTACGACACGGACACCCGCATCACGACGCTGCTCCACGACACCCAGTACCGCACGGCTCTGGCCTGGCAGAACACCGCCTACAACCAGCCGCCCCACCCGAGTTTCTTCATCGGCGCCGGGATGGCGAGGGCACCGAGGCCGGCGGTGTTCACCCCCTGACCGCGGGCGCCCCGGTCACGCGGCCGGGGCGCTCCCGGTCCCGAACCGATGGGCTCCAACGGGCCAGGTCCCCGCGGCGACGTGCGGCGATGGCATCCCGTTTCGGCACCTTTCGGGGGACCATGACGGACAGTGTTCCCGCCCGGCCCGCCACTTTGCCCGCACCACCCGAGTTTCTTCATCGGCGCCGGGATGGCGAGGGCACCGAGGCCGGCGGTGTTCACCCCCTGACCCCGGGCGCCCGGTCACGCGGCCGGGGCGCCACCCGTGCCCGACGCGCCACCCGTCGCGCGGGGGAAGGGACCCGGTCCGCTCGCCGCCGGGCTCCTCGGCCCGGCCGTCCGCTGCCCGGCCACCGTCCGCACCGCCGCCGTCGACGCGTGGCTCCCCCTGCTCCGAAGCACTCCCTACCGGTCGCGCTCGGGCCAGACGAGGCCCTGATCGGTCCAGACGACACCCTTGTTGCGGCAGAGGCAGAAGGGATGGCCGACGGGGTCGGTGTAGACGCGGAAGCCGTAGCCGTCGGGGTCGGTGCAGTCCCGCTGCAGGGTCGCGCCGAGGGCCAGGACGCGGCGCTGTTCGGCCTCGATGTCGTCCACCTCGAAGTCGAGGTGGAACTGCTTGGGGTGCTCGTTGTCGGGCCACTGCGGGGCGCGGTAGTCCTCCACCCGGATGAAGGCCAGCTCGATCTCACCGAACCGGATACCGGCCCAGTTCTCGTCGCTGCCCTCCTTGACCGGGAGCCCCGTCACCTCGGAGTAGAAGGCTGCCAGCGCCATCGTGTCCGGGCAGTCGATGATGAAGTCGGTCAGGCGTAGCATCCCGCGATCTTGTCACAGGACCGAACGGGCCGGACCCCGGGGCATCGACCCGCACCGCGCCACCGACACGGTTTCGTCACGGGACCCTCACCCCGGGTGTTTCCGGGAGATGATGGGCCACGCAACCGCATCGGTCCCGGGGGAAGAACCTTGAGCAACCACACCACGCCGCCGCCCGTGCCGCCCTACTGGCCGCCGGCGCCCCCGCAGCCCCCGAAGCGGAACCACACCGCGCTCGTCGCGGTCGCCGCGGCCGTCGTCGCCGCGGCGGTCGCGGTCGCGGTCACCCTCGGCGTCACCGGCGACGACGAGGCGAAGCCGGCGCCCACGGTCACCGTGACGGAGACCGCGGACGCCGGGGACACCACCGCGGCCGACGAGGAGACCGAGCCCGTCCCGCAGGCGCCCGACGACGGGGTGCACGCCCTCGGCGACACCGTCACCTACGACAACGACGTCCGGGTCGGCCTCTCCGGCTTCGAGCGGGCCGTGTCCACGGACACCGCCATGCCCGAGAGCACGCCGTACGTGAGGTTCACCGTCAAGGTCGACAACGGCGGCAGCGAGACGCTCGACGCCACCGCGCTCACCGTCAACTGCGCCTACGGCGAGGACGGCCACAGCAGCGAGGCCGTCTTCGACAGCGCCACGGGGCTGAACGGCGGCCCCGAGACGCGGCTTCTCGCCGGACGGTCGATCAACGTGCCGTGGGGCTGCGAACTCCCGAAGGGCGAGAAGGTCGTCCAGATCGAGGTCGCCCCGGACTACGAGTCGGAGACGGCCGTCTTCACCGGATCGATCGGGTGACGACCGAGCACGGCCGGCCGTCGAGGGTGTAGGACGCCGGTTCCGTGTTCGCCCCCGACCACTCGGCCGTGAAGCCGAAGTCCACCGAGGAGCCGGCCGCGACAACGGCGTTCCAGCCCACGTTCCTCGCCGTCACCGCGCCGCCCGATCCGGTGTGCTCCGCGTTCCACATCCGGGTCACCCGCTGGCCGTCGGCGAACGACCAGCCGAGCGACCAGCCGTTCCACGGGAGCGGACCGGTGTTGGTCAGCCGTACGTCCGCCTGGAAGCCGCCCGTCCACTGGTTCGTGATCGTGTACGCCACCGCGCAGGCGCCCGTCGGCGTGGGGCCGGTGCCGCCGCCGTCGTCCCCGCCGCCGGCGCCGGACGAGTCGCCGTAGACGACGCCGCGGCCGTTGGTGGCCACGTACACCCGCCCGAACACCCGTGGATCGCCCGTGATCGCGGCCCCCGTCCAGCCCCACTGGTGGGCGTCGTCGTTGACGCGGGTCCAGCTCGCCCCCTTGTCGGTCGAGCGGAAGACGCCGCGCACACCGCCGATCTTCGCGCTGGTGTAGAGCGTCTGGTACGAGGCGCCCGGCGCGGCCTTGCCGAAGCCGATCGTGTCGGCCTGCTCGACGTTCGGCAGCTTCGTGAAGGTCGCGCCGCCGTCCACGGAGTGCCACAGGCCGTACGCGCCGTCGGTGGCGCCGCCGGCCAGCCAGACGTCGCCCTTCGCGCCCGGGAGCGCCTTGAAGCGGACGCTGTCACCGGCGGGCAGGCCGGTCGCGGCGGACGCGCGGAAGGTGGCGCCGCCGTCGGTGCTGACGTAGAACTTCCCGGACCTGAAGGCGTAGAAGGTCTTCGGATCGACCCGGTCGGACTCGACGACCGCGCCCGCCGGGACACCGCTGGAGGCCTGCCACGACGTACCGAAGCCGTTCGTGTGGTGGACGCCGGCGCCCTGCGGGCTCCACACGAAGCGGCCGCCGTCCGCCCCGGCCGCGACCGTTCCGCCGCCGCTCACCCCCGAAGGATCCGTGCCGCCGAACCAGTGGGCGCCGTTGTCCGTGGAGAACGCGATGTGCGGTCCGGAGTCCAGGTCCCCGGTCCGCACGACCGTGTCCGGGTTCGTCTCGGCGAAGTCCAGACTCGTCGTCGAGGTGAAGTTCGGCGAGGTGTACATCATCGACGGGACCTCGGTCAGGCTCGTGTGCCGGAAACCGCCGATGTCACCGAGCGCGCTGAGCAGAGGGGCGCCCGACGGGGGAGAGACGAGGTCGTTGACGGCCGTCTCCTCCAGGCCCCGCACCATGGGCCCGAGGGCGAACTTCGCGCCGGAGTCCCAGTTCGTCAGGTTCTCCGTGCCGTAGACCGTCGCGCCCGTCCCGTACATCATCCGGTCCGAGTCGAACGGGTCGATCTCCAGCGACTCCGTCATCCAGCCCAGCTTCGGGGTCTGTTCGGGCGGAGACGGATGCGCGCCCCACGTCAGCCACGGCGTGGACGAGACGTCCATCGTGTAGCGGTTCTCCCTTTCCGGGTACGACGTGTGGCTCCACGCCTGCGTCCAGGTCCCGCCGCTGTCCGTGGAGCGGAAGATCTGCGTGTCCGGCCACCAGGAGCTGTAGGCCGTCGCCATGACCGTCCCGGGGTGCTGCCGGTCGACGGTCAGGCCGCTGAACCCGTAGTACGTGTCGGCCTCGGCGACCGGGCTGATGTCGGTCCAGGCGCCGGTCGCCGTCGCGTACCGGTACAGCCGGCCCCTGCCGCCGTCGTACGGGCCGCCCGTGTCGCTGTACGCCAGGTAGAGGAAGCCGTTCTCGGCGTCCAGCACGCCCTTGTGGGCCAGGTACCCCGTCGGCTGGCCGGCGATCCGCTGCCAGGTCGCGCCCGCGTCCGTGGAGCGGTAGACCGCGTTCTCCTTGTCGGCGACCCCGACGTAGACCGTCTTCGTGGCCGTGCCCGCACCGCCCGTCGACTCGTCGAAGGTGACCCAGACGATGCCCTGGTTGTCGGAGGCGTAGCCGCTTGCGTCGCTCGGGTCCTGCGCGTAGTCGCCGGGGTTGGGGAAGGCGCTCACCCGCGACCAGGTGACGCCCGCGTCGGCCGACCGCCACAGGCCCTTGCCGCTGGGCGCGCCCAGGTACAGCACGTCGTTGTCGTGCGGGTCGACGGCGAGGCGTTCGCCCATGCCGCGGCCGGGCATGTTGCCGCCCAGCTTGAACGGCAGGTCCGTCTTCTCCCAGGTCGCGCCCCGGTCGGCGGAACGCAGCACGGCGCCGTTCATCGGGTCCCAGTCGTTGGTGTAGGTGCCGACCGCCGCGTACACCCGGTCCGGGTCGACGGGGTCGGCGGCGATGCCGGCCACGCCCGTGTGGCCCCAGTCGTCCCAGCCGACGTGGTCGAGCAGCGGCGTCCAGCTCTTCGTGTCCTGCTGCCAGCGGTAGGCGCCGCCGATGTCGGTGCGGGCGTAGACCAGGTCCTTCTCGGCGCGGCTGAAGACGATGCCGGGGACGAAGCCGCCCCCGTCGATCCGGGCGTTCCTCCAGGTGTAGGTGTCGGCGGTGGTCCGGGGCTGCGGGGGGTCGGCGGCCAGGGCGGCGGGGGCGCCCGAGAGCAGGCCGGCGGCCAGCGCGAGGACGGCCGTCAGGACGCGGGTTCTTCGCACGACGGGAGACCTTCCTTCCGTTCGGGAGGACCGGTGGGGAGGCGGTGCGGGAAGGCGGTGCGGGAGGGCCGTCCGGGAGGGAGACGTGCGAGGACCGGGCGGCCCCCGGCGTGGACGGGGGCCGCCCGGCGGGTCGGTCCCGTCGTCCGGTGACGGGACCGAGCACGCGGAGCCGTCAAGCGCCGCCGGGGAGGGGAACGGTGCCCACCGCGCCCCGGAAAGGGGCGCGGTGGCCGCGCGACCAGCCACACACGGTCCGCAGCCGAAGGACCGCCCGACCCGCGGAGCGCTTCGCGGGGACTATTCGAGCAGCTCCGCGTACGCACCCATGGCGAGGGCGATGTCCGCCTGCGCCCAGAACCGGTGGTACGTGAACGTGGGCGCGGCACCGCCCGCGAGGTAGCTCTCGATCTTCGACCAGGCCGGGTCGTCCTGGTAGAAGGAGCGGATCGAGGAGAACGTGGACGACGCGCCGATCGTGTCGCCGTTGGGCATGGTGCCGGTCCAGCCGTTCGGGACGTGCACGCCGTCGTCGAAGCGGTTGTAGTCGGCGCGGGTCTCCGGGACGGCGATGCCGAGCGCGTCCTGGTTGTTCTTCCACATGCCGTCCAGCAGCGCCTTGGCCGTCGCGGCCGCCTGCGTGTCGCCCGAGCGGTCGGCGTAGTACGTCAGGGTCTTGGCGTACGCGGCCGCCACACCGACGTCGTCGGTGTAGTCGGCGACCGTGACGTGCAGGCCGTCGTTGTCGCCCGGGGACGCGGCGTTCCAGGTGTCGGGCTTGCCCGACCACTGGAGCGTCGACGGGATCCGGAAGCTGCCGTCGGGGTTGACCGTCGTCTCCGACAGCGCCCAGTCGACCCACTTGTCGAGGACCGTCTTGGCGTCCGCGTCACCGCTCTGCTGGTAGTACTCGGCGACCCGTTCCATGGACCACGCCTGGAAGCCGAACCACTGGTTGGACGGCGGGTCGTGGTACACCGGCTTCTCGTCGTAGTACATGCCGTAGAACGTCGGTGTACCGGCCGGCGGCGTCGCGTACCGGCCCGCCCAGCTGTTGGTCGCGCCGCCCGCGATGGCGCCCTCGTCGGACTGCAGCCAGCGGTAGAACTCCAGCTGCCGGTCGAGGGACTTGGCCCAGTCCGCCGCGCCCGTCGCCGACTTGGGCTTCAGATCGGCGTAGCTGCTCAGGGCGTACGCGGCCAGCGGGTTCTGGTAGCCGCCGTGGGCGTGGCTGGAGCCGATGCGCCAGGCCCAGCCCGCCGAGGTGTCGGTGGCCCCGCCCCAGGCGTAGTACCAGGACAGCAGGTAGTGCGAGGAGTCCTTGCCGGTGCCGGCCGGGCAGCTCGCCGGGCCCACGCAGGAGCCGGCCTTCTTGAAGTACTTGTCGTACATCGCGTAGCGCAGGTAGTCGCCCATCTTGGCGGCCTTGGCGACCGTCCCGGAGACCGCGGCGCCCTTGCCCTGCTGCTTGGCCCAGACGTCCGCCCAGTACGCGGCCTGCACGGCGCGCGCGTCGGCGTCCGGGGCGTTGGTGAACTTCCACTGCTTCGCGTACGACGCGTCGCCCGTGAACAGGTCCAGGTACCCGTTCTTCCCGCCGTACTTGAAGGCGTCGCAGGTAGGCTGCGGCACCGTCTCCCACACCGACTCCTGCGCGCCGCGCTGGAAGGTGTTGATGTACGACGGCCCCGTGTCGGACGGACCCGCCTCGCACTTGCCGGGGGAGTTGCCGTAGCCGTAGACGTTGTCGACGTCCTGGAGCCAGTGCATGCCGTACACGTCGTCCGTGCCGTACGCCGACTTCAGTTCGGCGGCGATCGGGTCCCGGCCGACGGGCACGGTGCCGTCGAGCTTCGCCGGGTACTCCTCCGGCGTGTCCAGCTCGGGAGCGTACGTGGCCGGCTTGGACGCGTCGTAGAAGGAGTTGGTCGGCTGGTCGGCGTGCGTGGGGATCATGTACTTCTCCATGATTCCCCAGGCGTTGTTGAACTTCGACCAGTCACCGGTCACCTTGCCGTACATCGCCTGGAGCCACAGCAGGTAGCTGTACGCCTCGGACGTCGTCTCGTGCCCGTGGTCCGGCGCCTCGACGATCAGCGTCTCCACCGAGTGGTACGGGATGCCCTCCGGGGAGAAGTAGCCGTTCGCCGGGTCGGTGATCTTGCCGTAGAGCTCCAGGAAGCGGGCGTCGTAGTCCTTCGCCGCCGCGAGCTGGGTCACCGTCACCGCGGCCTTGCCGTGCCCCGGGGCCGTCGACTCGAAGACCGCCGAGCCGGTACCGGAGGCGTCGGCGGCCACGGTCACCTTCTGCGCGGTCTGCCAGTTCGACGGGGTGAAGGTGAGGCTCGCCCCGCCGGTGACGGACAGGCCGGTGTTGCCGCTCACCCGGGCCGTCGTCACGGTCACGTTCGCGGCCGGCTGCTTGGACAGCTTGACCTCGTACGTTCCCGACTCGCCCTGTTGGACGCCCAGTTGGGAAGGGGTCGCGACGACCGTCGGTCCCGAGGCGATCGTGATGCCGACCGGGGTCGAGTCCGCGGAGGCGCCCAGGCTGTCGTAGGCCTTCGCCACCAGGGAATGACTGCCCACGGTCAAGCCGGACGCCGAGTACGTGAACGGCGCGCTGGTGTCCGTGCCCAGCAGCGTGGTGTCGTCGTAGAACTCGACCTTGCTGACGGTGGCGCCGTCCGCGGCGGCGGCCGTGGCCGCCAGGGGCACCGCCGTGCCCTGCGAGTACACGGCGCCCGCCTCGGGGCTGGTCAGCACGGCGATCGGCGGCTGGTGCGCGCCGGTGCACGGGGTGCCGTTGACCGCGAAACCCGTCGGCGCGGCGTTGGTGCCGCTGTAGGTGAACTGCCCGCCGGCGGAGACGGCGGCGCCGGCCGCGATCCGCGCGTTGTACGGGGCGTTCTTCACGGTGACCGTCCGGCCGGACTGGGACCAGCTGCCGTTCCAGCCGTTCGTCAGCTTCTGGTCGCCCGTGTAGGAGTAGGTCAGCGTCCAGCCGTCGATGGCGTCGGCGCCGCGGTTGGTGAGGGTCAGATCGGCGGTGAAGCCGGAGCCCCAGTCGTTGGTCCTGTAGTCGACGCTGCACTGGAGTGCCGCCGCCCGGGCGGGAGTCGCGCCGGTGCCGACCATGGTGAGGGGAAGGGCCAGGGCCGCCGCCGCGGCCGTCCACAGATGCCGTGTGCCACGGCGTCTGCGTCTGCGTGAGGGATGCATGGTGCTGGTTCCTCCTTGCGGCTCGAAGGGGGAGTGGGGGAGGAGCGACAAGCCGTGAACCAGTGGGAGCGCTCCCATAGTGGGGAGAGGGGTCCGGACGGTCAAGACGTGTGAAGAGTCGAAAAGATTCGACAGGCGATGCGGACGGAAAGTCGGTGACTCCTCTGTTCTTTGCCGTCACTTGGCGCTACCTTCGCTTGCACCAGTGGGAGCGGTTCCACCAGTCGACGCGTCCGTCACGGCGCGCCCGAACTGCAAGGAGTCGCTCGTGCGTCACCCCCCGCTCCACCCCTCGCTCCACCTTCCGCGTCCAGGACCTCCGGCCGCCGATGCGACCGGTCCGGCGCGTGATCGTCCGATGTACCGGTGCACGGCTCTCCCCGAGGGCTGCCTCACCCTGCCCACGGGCCGTTCCCGGCCTCCGGCCGCGGCGGCGCCCCCGTGCCGCCCGGCAGCGGCCCGCATCCGGCAGGCACGCGGCTCCGCGCACCCCCACCCGCACTCCGACGACAGAAGGAACCCCCACTCATGACCCGTACCAGAACCGCGATGCTCGCCGCCCTGACGCTGGTCGCCGGCGCCTCCGGCACGGCCCTCGCCGCCCACTCGGCGAGCGCCGGCGCGGCGGCCGCCGCCTGTACCGTCGACTACAAGGTGCAGAACGACTGGGGCAGCGGCTTCACCGCCGCCGTGACCGTCACCAACAACGGCGCCGCCACCTCGAGTTGGTCGCTGGGGTGGACGTACGCGGGCAACCAGAGGGTGACCAACAGCTGGAACGCGAAGGTCAGCCAGAGCGGCGCCGCCGTCACGGCGGCCAACGAGTCCTACAACGGGACGCTCGCCACGGGCGGTTCGGCGAGCTTCGGATTCCAGGGCACCTACAGCGGCGGCAACGCGGTCCCGGCCACCTTCACCCTCAACGGCGTGACCTGCAACGTCGACGGCGGACCCACCGACCCCACCGACCCGACCGATCCCACGGACCCGACCGACCCCACCGGGCCGTCCGGCCGGGTGGACAACCCCTACGCCGGAGCCAAGGGGTACGTGAACCCGGAGTGGTCCGCGAAGGCGGCGGCCGAACCCGGCGGCAGCCGGATCGCCAACCAGCCCACCGGTGTCTGGCTGGACCGGATCGCGGCCATCAACGGCGTCAACGGCGGCATGGGCCTGCGCGACCACCTCGACGAGGCGCTGAAGCAGAAGGGCTCCGGCGAGCTGTACATCCAGCTCGTCATCTACAACCTGCCCGGACGCGACTGCTCGGCGCTCGCCTCCAACGGCGAGCTGGGCCCGACGGAGATCGACAAGTACAAGACGCAGTACATCGACCCGATCGCCGCGATCCTCGCCGACCCGAAGTACGCCTCGCTGCGGATCGTCACCACGGTCGAGATCGACTCGCTGCCCAACCTCGTCACCAACGTCTCGGGCCGGCCGACCGCCGTGCCCAACTGCGACGTGATGAAGGCCAACGGCAACTACCAGAAGGGCGTCGGCTACGCCCTGAACAAGCTCGGCGACGTCCCCAACGTCTACAACTACATCGACGCCGGCCACCACGGCTGGCTCGGCTGGGACGACAACTTCGGCCCCTCCGCCGACATGTTCAAGACGGCCGCCACCACCGAGGGCGCGACCCTGAGCGACGTCCACGGCTTCATCGTCAACACCGCCAACTACAGCGCGCTGAAGGAGAACAACTTCAAGATCACGGACAGTGTGAACGGCACGTCCGTGCGCCAGTCCAAGTGGGTCGACTGGAACCGCTACACCGACGAGCTGTCCTACGCCCAGGCCATGCGCGACAAGCTGGTGTCGATCGGGTTCGACAGCAAGATCGGCATGCTCATCGACACCTCCCGCAACGGCTGGGGCGGTACCCAGCGGCCCACCGGTCCCGGCGCCACGACCAACGTCGACACCTACGTCAACGGCGGCCGCTACGACCGCCGCATCCACCTCGGCAACTGGTGCAACCAGTCCGGAGCGGGCCTCGGCGAACGGCCGAAGGCCAACCCCGAGCCGGGCATCGACGCCTACGTGTGGATGAAGCCGCCGGGGGAGTCGGACGGCGCGAGCAAGCAGATCCCGAACGACGAGGGCAAGGGCTTCGACCGGATGTGCGACCCGACGTACACCGGGAACGCCCGCAACGGCAACAGCATGTCCGGTGCCCTCCCGGACGCCCCGCTCTCCGGGAAGTGGTTCTCCGCGCAGTTCCAGGAGCTGATGAAGAACGCCTACCCGCCCCTGTCGTGAGCGGGCTCCGGCGCGGTTAGACACCGTCGGGGTCCGGCCCGCCGCGGCCGGGCCCCGCACGGTCCTTTTGCGGCATCGGCAACAGAACTTGCCCCGGCGCGGAGAGTCGTCGCACCCTGACGGCCCCGCGAACGGAAGGCTGACCGGCATGGCGCACGACCACCACGACCACCATCACCGGGGCGACCGCGAGCCCGGTCGTCACCACGATCACGACCACGACGTCGACTGGGCCGCGATGGCCCCGCTGCTGGAGGCGCAGGCGGAGCTGCTCGCCCCCCTGTACAGGCAGGCCATGGCCTGGCTGGCGCGGGAGGCGGCCGACCCGGGGCTGGTCGTCGACGCGGGCAGCGGACCCGGCGTCGTCTCCTGCCTGTTCGCCGAGACCTTCCCGGGCGCCCGGGTCGTCGCCGTCGACGGGGCCGGCCCCCTCCTGGAGCGGGCCCGCGACCGGGCCGCCCGGCTCGGCGTCGCCGACCGCCTCGGCACCCTCACCGGCGACCTGCCGGGCGTCCTGGGCGAACTCGAACGCCCCGCCGGCCTGCTGTGGGCGAGCCAGAGCCTGCACCACCTGGGCGACCAGCGCGCCGCCCTCGCCGCGTTCGCCGGTCACCTCGCCCCCGGCGGCACGCTGGCGATCCTGGAGGGCGGCCTGCCCGCCCGCTTCCTGCCCCGGGACATCGGCATCGGCCGCCCGGGGCTGCAGGCCAGGCTGCACGCCGCCGAGGAGGACGCGTTCGCCGAGATGCGCGCGAGCCTGCCCGGCTCCGTGGCCGAGGCCGAGGACTGGCCGGCCCTGCTGACCGCGGCGGGCCTGGAGCACACCGGCACGCGCAGCTTCCTGCTGGACCTGCCCGCCCCCGTCTCCGACGAGGCCCGCGCCTACGTCACCGCGTCCCTGTCCCGGGTGCGGGAGCGCTTCGGCGACGGTCTCGACGCCGAGGACCGGGCCACCCTCGACCGGCTCCTCGACCCCGCGGACGAGGCGGGCGTGCACCGGCGGTCCGACGTGTTCGTCCTGCTGGCGCACACCGTCCACACGGCGGTGCGGCCCGCCGGCTGACGGCGGGGGTCCGGACGACGCGAGAGGGGCCCGGTCCTCGACGGACCGGGCCCCTCTCGTGCGTGCGGGTCAGACGACGTCGAACACCGCCGGGTCCGGGCCCAGCCGGCGGTCCTCGTTCAGCGCGCTGATCGCCGCGAGGTCCTCGGTGTCCAGGGAGAAGTCGAACACGTCGATGTTCTCCTTGATCCGTGCCGGCGTCACGGACTTCGGGATCACGACGTTGCCGATCTGGAGGTGCCAGCGCAGCACGACCTGGGCCGGGGTGCGGCCGTGCTTCTGGGCGATCGCCACGATCGCCGGGATCTCCAGGATGCCCTTGCCCGAGCCGAGCGGGGACCACGCCTCGGTGGCGATGCCCTGCTCCGCGTGGACCTCGCGGGCGGCGTGCTGCTGGAGGTGCGGGTGCAGCTCGATCTGGTTGACGGCCGGGACGACCGACGTCTCGGCGGTCAGCCGCTCCAGGTGCTCCGGCAGGAAGTTCGAGACGCCGATGGCCCGGACCCGGCCGTCGGCGTACAGCTTCTCGAACGCCTTGTACGTGTCGACGTAGCGGTCCTTCGACGGCAGCGGCCAGTGGATCAGGTACAGGTCCACGTAGTCGAGGCCGAGCTTGGCCAGCGACGTGTCGAAGGCGCGCAGGGTGGCGTCGTACCCCTGGTCGCTGTTCCAGAGCTTGGTGGTGACGAAGAGGTCCTCGCGGGCGATGCCGGAGGCGGCGATGGCCTTGCCGGTGCCCTCTTCATTGCCGTAGATCGCCGCTGTGTCGATGCTGCGGTACCCGGCCTCCAGGGCCGTGGCGACGGCCGTCTCGGCCTCGTCGTCCGGCACCTGCCAGACGCCGAAGCCCAGCTGGGGCATCTCGACGCCGTTGTTCAGGATGATCGGGGGGACCTTGCTGCTCACGAGCTCTTGATCCTTCGGTTGTGGTCAGGTGGTACTCCCATCGTCAACGATCACGGGGCGCCGCGCATTCCTGACCGCGGAACTCATGCCCGGTACAGGGCTTCGACCTCGGCGGCGTAGGCCTTCTCGATGGCCTTGCGCTTGAGCTTCAGCGACGGGGTCAGCAGTCCCTGCTCCTCGGTGAACGGCTGGGCCAGGATGCGGAAGGTGCGGATCGACTCGGCCTGGGAGACGAGCGTGTTGGCCGCGACGACCGCGCGCCGCACCTCCGTCTCCAGGTCGGCGTCGCGCACCAGGTCGGCCGGGGCCGTCCGGGGCTTCTTGCGCATCGCCAGCCAGTGCTCGACCGCCTCCTGGTCGAGGGTGACGAGGGCGGCGACGTAGGGGCGGTCGTTGCCGACGACGATGCACTGGTTGACCAGTGGGTGGTCCCGGACGCGCTCCTCCAGCAGACCCGGCGAGACGCTCTTGCCGCCGGAGGTCACCAGGATCTCCTTCTTGCGGCCGGTGATGGTGAGGTAGCCGTCCTCGTCCAGCGAGCCGAGGTCGCCGGTGGCCAGCCAGCCGTCCTGGAGGGCCTCGTCGGTGGCCTTCGGGTTGTTGAGGTACCCCTGGAAGACGTTGCCGCCGTTCAGCCAGATCTCGCCGTCGTCCGCGATGTGCACGGTGACGCCCGGGACGGGGCGGCCGACCGTGCCGTAGCGGGTGCGCTCGGGCGGGTTGGCGGTGGCCGCCGCCGTGGACTCGGTCAGGCCGTAGCCCTCGTAGATCTGCACGCCCGCGCCCGCGAAGAACAGGCCGAGCCGCCGGTCCATCGCCGAGCCGCCCGACATGGCGTTGCGGATGCGTCCGCCCATCGCGGCCCGCACCTTGGCGTAGACGAGCTTGTCGAACAGCTGGTGCTGCACGCGCAGAGCCGCCGACGGGCCGGGCCCGGTGCCCCAGGCCTTCGCCTCCACCGCCTCCGCGTACTTCACGGCCACCTCGACGGCCTTCTCGAAGGGGCCGGCCCTCCCCTCCTTCTCCGCCTTGCGCCGGGCCGCGTGGAACACCTTCTCGAAGATGTAGGGCACGGCCAGGACGAACGTCGGACGGAAGGCGGCCAGGTCGGGCAGGAGCGCGGCGGCGTTCAGCTGCGGCTGGTGGCCGAAGCGGACCCGGCCCCGGATCGCCGCGACCTCCACCATCCGCCCGAAGACGTGCGCGAGCGGCAGGAACAGCAGGGTCGACGCCTCGTCGCCCTTCCTGGAGTGGAAGACCGGCTCCCAGCCCTCGACGACGGTGTCCGCCTCGTACATGAGGTTGCCGTGCGAGATGACGCAGCCCTTGGGGCGGCCCGTGGTGCCCGAGGTGTAGATGACGGTGGCGACCGAGTCGGGCGTGACCGCCCGCCGGTGCCGGTGCACCACCTCGTCGTCGAGGTGGGCGCCCGCGTCGTACAGCTGCTGGACGGCGCCGGAGTCCAGCTGCCACAGCCCGCGCAGGTGCGGCAGCCGGTCGATGACGGTGGCGATCGTCATCGCGTGGTCCTCGTGCTCCACGACCGCCGCCGTGACTTCCGCGTCGTGCAGCATCCACAGGCACTGCTCGGCCGACGAGGTCGGGTAGACGGGCACCACCTGGGCGCCGATCGTCCACAGCGCGAAGTCGAAGAGCGTCCACTCGTAGCGGGTGCGGGACATGACGGCGACCCGGTCGCCGAAGCGGACGCCCTGGGCGAGCAGGCCCTTGGCGAGGGCCAGCACCTCGTCGCGGAACGCGCCGGCGGTCACGTCCCGCCACCGCCCGTCCTCGTCCTTGCGGCCCAGTGCCACGCGCCGCGGGTCCTCCTGGGCATGGCGGAAGACCACGTCGGCCAGTCCGCCCACCGGTGGTGCCGACGCCGACGGAGGGTTGGTGAACTCGCGCAAACCCCGCTCCCCGCTCCTGGTGACGCCCCGCACGGCGCGGTGAAAGCTACCCCACGCGGGAAGGGGGCGGGAGGGCCGGCGGAGCGGACCGGGGCCCACGGCCGTGCGGGTCCGTGAGAGGAAATGCGCTCACATGGGGAAGGGTCGGACAGTTTCCTGACGGTCGAGTAAGTTTCGGTGCCGTAATCTCCACCGAATCTGTACGACCCGCCGCCCGCCGTGGGGGAACCGCCGCTCTCCTCCTCCAGCGCGGGCGCCCCGGATTCCGTCACACCCCCGCGAGGTCCGCGCGCCGGGGACGGTGCAGCCGGTCGCCCCCCGCCAGGACGGCCGCCGCCAGGGCGTCCGCGGCGCCCTGTGCCGAGGGGCGGCGGCGCCCGTGCACCAGCACGAAGTCGACGCGGCCCAGCTCGGGCAGCCCGGCCCGGTCCGGCACGCGCACCAGGCCGGGCGGGACGAGCCCTCGCGAGTGCGCCATCACGCCGAGGCCCGCGCGGGCCGCCGCGATCAGCCCGTTGAGGCTGCCGCTGGTGCAGACGATGCGCCACTCGCGGCCCTGCCGTTGCAGCGCGTCCAGCGCGAGCGCCCGGGTGATGCCGGGCGGCGGGTAGACGATCAGCGGCACCGGACGGTCCGGATCCAGGCGCAGCCGCTCGCCGCCGATCCACACCAGCCGGTCCTGCCACACCGGTTCGCCGCGCGGGTCCTCGGGACGCCGCTTGGCCAGCACCAGGTCGAGCTTCCCGGCGGCCAGCTGCTCGTGCAGCGTGCCCGACAGCTCGACCGTCAGCTCCAGGTCGACCTCGGGATGTTCCTGCCGGAAGCCCTCGAGGATCTCCGGCAGCCGGGTCAGCACGAAGTCCTCGGACGCCCCGAAGCGCAGCCGGCCGCGCAGCCGGGTGCCGGTGAAGAACGCCGTCGCCTGCTCGTGCGCCTCCAGGATCCGGCGCGCGAAGCCCAGCATCGCCTCGCCGTCCTCCGTCAGCTCCACGGAGTGCGTGTCGCGCGTGAACAGCCGGCGTCCGGCGGAGTCCTCCAGCCGCCGCACGTGCTGGCTCACCGTCGACTGGCGCAGCCCGAGCCGCCGCGCCGCCTGCGTGAAGCTCAGCGTCTGGGCCACGGTCAGGAAGGACCGCAGATGAGAGGGGTCGTACACACGGCCCACCGTACCCGGTCATCGCGGATCGTGATGACAGTGAGAGCGGGGTACCGGATTCCCGATCGCAGGGTGAGGGAGCACGATGGGGCGGGGACCCGTGTCCCGTGGAACAGGGAAGCGAACGAGCATGTGGAGCACCGTGAAACGCCTGCGTCGGCCGCGTCGGACGCCGATCGACCCGTACATCCTGCTGCTGCTCGGGACGGTGGGCCTCGCGGCGCTGCTGCCGGCCCGCGGGACGGGCGCCGACGTCGCCTCCGGGGCCTCCACCCTCGCGATCGCGTTCCTCTTCTTCCTGTACGGGGCCCGGCTGTCCACCCGTGAGGCGATGGACGGACTGCGGCACTGGCGCCTCCACGTCACCGTGCTGGCCTGCACCTTCGTCGTCTTCCCGCTGCTGGGCCTGGCGGCCCGCGGGCTCGTCCCGGTCCTCCTGACCGATCCCCTCTACCAGGGGCTGCTCTTCCTCACCCTGGTCCCGTCCACCATCCAGTCGTCGATCGCCTTCACCTCCATCGCCCGCGGCAACGTGCCCGCCGCTATCTGCGCGGGCTCCTTCTCCTCGCTGGCCGGCATCCTCGTCACCCCGCTGCTGGCCGCCGCCCTGCTCGGCGACAGCGGGGGCGGGTTCTCCGCCGACTCGGTGGTCAAGATCGTGCTGCAACTGCTGGTGCCGTTCGTCGCCGGGCAGGTGCTGCGCCGCTGGATCGGCGGGTTCGTCGCCCGGCACAAGAAGGTGCTCGGGCTCGTCGACCGCGGCTCGATCCTCCTCGTCGTGTACACGGCGTTCAGCGAGGGCATGGTGCGGGGCATCTGGCACCGGGTGAGCCCGGCCCGGCTGGCCGGCCTGCTGGCCGTGGAGGCGGTGCTGCTCGCCGTGATGCTGCTGCTGACCTGGTACGGGGCGAGGGCGCTGGGCTTCGGCCGGGCCGACCGGATCGCGATCCAGTTCGCCGGCTCCAAGAAGTCCCTCGCCTCCGGCCTTCCCATGGCGAGCGTCCTGTTCGGCGCGCACGCCTCGCTGGCCGTGCTGCCGCTGATGCTCTTCCACCAGATGCAGCTGATGGTGTGCGCGGTCATCGCCAAACGCCGGGCGCACGACCCCGAGCCGGACTCCGCGCGGAAGACGGACGGGGCGTCGCGGGCGGCCGTCGGCACAGGGACGGGCTCGCGCTGAGCCGCGTCAGGGGACGAGGACGACCTTCCCCAGGTTGGCGCGCGACCCGACCGCCTCGTGCGCCCCGGCCGCGTCCGCCAGGGCGAACGTGCCGTGCACGCAGGGCCGCAGTGTCCCCTCGGCGAACAGCGCCCACAGCTCCCGCCGCCACCGCTCGTACAGCTCCGGCTCCTCGCGGGCGATCCGCGCCGTCTGGAACCCGGTGACCGTCTTCGAGCCCGCCAGCAGGTCGTAGGCCCGGACGGTCCCGCCGCCCGAGCCGTACGCCACCAGCCGGCCGCCCGGGGTGAGGGCGGCGACGGCCGGGGCGAGCAGGTCGCCGCCCACCCCGTCGAGGACGTAGTCGACGGGCTCGCCCCAGCCGTTGCCGTAGACCACCACGTCGTCGACGCCCAGGGAGCGCACGAAGTCCGCCTTGGCCGGGTCGGAGACGGCGCCCACGACCCGGGCCGCGCCGCGTGTCCGCGCGAGCCGCACGGCCAGGTGGCCCACACCGCTCGCCGCCGCGGTGACGAGCGCCGACTCGCCCGGCCGGGGCCGCGCGGCCGCCAGGGCGCCCAGCGCGACGAGGCCGCTGCGGACCAGGGCCACCGCGTCGACCGCCCCGGCGCCGTCGGGGACCGGGGAGGCCATCGACCGGTGCAGGAGGGCGAAGTCGGCGTAGGCGTGGCCGAAGCACAGCCCCGTCACCCGGTCGCCCGTCCGGAAGCCGGTCGCGTCGTCGCCGGTGGCCACCACCTCCCCGGCGACCTCGCCCCCGAGGGGGACCGGCCCGGGGGCCTCCGTGACCTTGCGGACGACCGGCAGGGTGACGCCGACCGCCTCGCAGCGCACCAGCAGCTCGTCCGGGCCCGGCTCGGGCACGGGGACCTCCTCCAGGAACAGCGGACCTCCGGTGGACGCGTACCGGACGCGACGCATCGCCGCACCTCCCTTTCCGTTGGGGGCCCCAACGATATGGAGGAGTCGTGGGGATGTCCAACGACTTTGGATAGGCTGGCCCCATGGCCGACGCACCGCTTCCCGAGATCCGCTCCCTCCCCAGCTGGCAGCTGGGCCGCGCCGCCGCCCGCGGCCGGGCACTGGTGGCCGAGGCGCTGGCCGCGGAGGGGCTGAAGATGTGGCACCACGTGGTGCTCTCCGCCGTACGCGACCTCGCCCCCGTCGCCCAGGCCGACCTCGGCCGCGGCATCGGGCTCGACCCGAAGGACCTGGTCGGCGTCCTCAACGACCTCCAGTCCGCGGGCCTCGTCGTCCGGGCGCCGGACCCGGGGGACCGCCGCAAGAACGCCGTGTCCCTCACCGGGGAGGGCGACCGGGTGCTCACGCGGTGCGAGGAGGCGGCCCGCGCGGCCAACGAGGCACTGCTCGCGCCGCTCTCGGCGCAGGAACGGGCGCGGTTCATGGACATGGTCGGACGGGTCGCCGGCACGGACGGCGACCGGTGACGGCGAGCCGCGTGCGCCGCCGGGGGACGGCGGCGGGCACCCCGGCGGGAGGCGGCCGACGCCGGGCGCCCGGCCCGGCGGCCGGCGGCTCGCGGGCCGGGACGGGGCGGGGCCCCTGCGGCCCAGGGGCGCTCCCCGCCGGCCGGGGCCCCGCCGCCGTGCCGCGAAGAGGCGGTCAGTCCCGGGCGGCCGCGGCCCGCAGGGCGACGCGGTCCTCGCCCGCGTACACGTTCATGGAGGCGCCCCGCAGGAAGCCCACGAGGGTCAGCCCCGTCTCGGCGGCCAGGTCCACCGCCAGCGAGGACGGCGCCGAGACCGCCGCGAGCACCGGGACGCCCGCCATCACCGCCTTCTGCGCCAGCTCGAAGGAGGCCCGGCCCGACACCAGCAGCACGGACCGGGACAGCGGCAGGTCCCCGTTCTGCAGGGCCCGGCCGACCAGCTTGTCGACCGCGTTGTGCCGTCCCACGTCCTCCCGCACGTCCACCAGCTCACCGTCCTCGGTGAACAGGGCCGCCGCGTGCAGGCCGCCGGTGCGGTCGAAGACCCGCTGGGCGGCGCGCAGCCGGTCGGGCAGGTCCGCCAGCAGCTTCGGGGCGAGGCGGAGCGGGGGCGCGTCGGCGATCGGCCAGCGGGCCGTGGTGCGCACCGCGTCCAGACTGGCCTTGCCGCACAGACCGCAGGACGAGGTCGTGTAGACGTTGCGCTCCAGAGTGATGTCCGGAATCGGCACGTCGGGGGCCGTCTTCACGTCGACCACGTTGTAGGTGTTGGAACCGTCGGCCGTGGCGCCCGCGCAGTACACGATGTTCTGCAGGTCGCCCCGCTCGGCCAGGACCCCCTCGCTGACCAGGAAACCGGCCGCCAGCGCGAAGTCGTCGCCCGGCGTGCGCATGGTGATCGCGAGCGGTCTGCCGTTCAGGCGGATCTCCAGCGGTTCCTCGGCGACGAGCGTGTCCGGGCGGGTGGAGACCACCCCGTCCCGGACGCGGGTCACCCTGCGTCGTTCCGTGACTCGTCCCATGTCCGTGCCCCTCGTACCGGTCGGTCCCGGTTCTGTACGCGCTGGTGGCCGAAGCGGCCCTTGATGCACAGGTTGCCGTAGGTCACCGGGTCGTCGTGCGGCGAGGTGACCTCGACGATCACATTGTCCTGCACGTGGAGGGCCGGGTCGCGGCCCACTCCGCAGCAGGCGCACACCGTGGTCGTCTCCGTCCGCGGAAGGCGACCCGGCCGTTCACCGGACGAGGGGAGAGGGCGGCGCGGATGCTGACCGAAGCCGACAAGGCGGGCGCCCGTTTCCTGTCGCTTCACCTGCCGTCGTACTCACCGGTCACTGATCACACTGGTGGATCCCGTCCCCGAGGCAACGAGGATTCCACCCATGCACGGCTCCCGCATCACCGCCGTCGGCCACCACCAGCCCACCGGGACCCTGACCAACGAGGACCTGGCGGGCATGGTCGACACCAGCGACGAGTGGATCAGGAGCCGGGTGGGCATCCGCACCCGCCGCATCGCCGGGCCCGACGAGCCCGTCGACGAGCTGGCCGGCCACGCCGCCGCCAAGGCGCTCGCCGCGGCCGGGCTGACGCCCGCGGACGTGGACCTGGTGCTGGTCGCCACCTCCACCGCCGTCGACCGCTCACCGAACATGGCGGCCCGGGTCGCCGCCCGCCTCGGCATGCCCGGGCCCGCCGTGCTGGACCTCAACGTCGTCTGCGCCGGCTTCACCCACGCCCTGGCCGCCGCCGACCACGCCGTCCGGGCCGGTTCGGCGAACCGCGCCCTGGTCATCGGCGCGGACAAGATGTCCGAGGTGACCGACTGGACCGACCGCACCACCTGCGTGCTCGTCGGCGACGGGGCGGGGGCCGCCGTCGTGGAGTCCTGCGCCCCGGGCGAGGACGCGGGGATCGGCCCCGTCCTGTGGGGCTCGGTGCCCGAGATGGGCAACGCGGTCCGCATCGAGGGCACACCCCCGCGGTTCGCGCAGGAGGGGCAGAGCGTCTACCGCTGGGCCACCACGAAACTGCCCGCCATCGCCCGCCGGGCCTGCGAACGCTCCGGGCTCGAACCCGCCGACCTCGCAGCCGTCGTCCTGCACCAGGCGAACCTGCGCATCATCGAGCCCCTCGCGGCGAAGATCGGCGCCGTCAACGCGGTCGTCGCCCGCGACGTCGTGGAGTCCGGCAACACCTCGGCGGCGAGCATCCCCCTCGCCTTCTCCAAGCTCGTCGAACGGGGCGACATCGCGGCCGGGGACCCGGTGCTGCTCTTCGGCTTCGGCGGGAACCTCTCCTACGCCGGGCAGGTCGTCCGCTGCCCGTGACGCGACGCCGCTTGGCCCCGGCCGGGCGGTGACGCGGCCGACGCCCGCACCCCCGGCCGCCGTGCGCCGTGGACCGCAGACGAAAGACGATCGATGCCCGGCGTACCGCTCGTGCCGTCCTTCGAGGGGGACCGATGCCGTCCGCAGGACCGCCGCGGGGCGCGATGCCCGAGCCCGAACGGCCCGGCCCGCCGCGCGACCGCGTCCACGAGGCGCTGCTCGAAGTCATCACCACGCGCGCCCTGCGGCCCGGCCGGCACCTCGTCGAGAGCGAGCTCGCCGGCCACCTCGGTGTGTCCCGCCGGCCCGTGCGGGAGGCGCTCCAGCGGCTCGGCACCGAGGGCCGGGCCGATCTGCGCCCCGCACAGGGCGCGTCCGTGCACGAGTCGACCGAGCAGGAGACCGGCCGGCTCCTGACGGCCCGTGCGCTGCCGGAGGCCGAGGCCGCCCGGCTCGCCGCCGCCGACGCCTCCGATGCGGGCGTGGCCGCGCCGGCGGAGCTGTGCGCACAGGGGGAACGGGCCGTCGCCGCCGACGACGTGGACGCCGCCGTCGTCCTCACCCCCCGCTTCCATGCGACGGTCACGGAAACGGCCCGCAACACCGTCCTCGCCGAACTCGCCGCGCAGGTCGGCCGCCGGGTCCGCTGGTACCGCACACCGCACACCGGCCGCCCGGCAGCGCGGCCCACAGTCCTGGACCGAGCACCGGGAACCGATCGCCGCCCTCGCCGGCCGCGACGAGCAGCGGGCGACGCGGCTGATGCGCGAGCACACGGAGCACACGAAGCACACGGAGCACACGCGGCGCTCCTGTCACCGGCACCGCACCTCCTGAGGCCGCAGACCCCGCCAGGCCGCCCGGCGCACCGGCCGGGCGGCCCCGTCATGTTCCGGACCGCCGGTTCCGTCACCCGCCTTTGTCCTCTCAGTGGAGAAAGTTCGCAGCAATTCATGCGCGACTTCTTCCCACACCTGGCACTCACTGCTACGTTCCCTCCGAAAGCAAGCCACGGAAGTGGCCGGAAGAGCCGGTACACTCAAGCCGATCGAGGCGGGGAGGGGTTCGTGAGACGCATGACGGCACGACCTGCGAACGCCCATCAGGCCCGGCTGCTGCAGCTGTTGCGCGACGGCGGCCCCAACTCCCGCGCTCAGCTCGGCGACCAGGTCGACCTGTCCCGGTCCAAGCTGGCGGTCGAGGTGGACCGGCTGCTGGAGACCGGACTGGTGGTGGCCGACGGACTCGCCGCCTCGCGCGGCGGCCGCCGTTCCCACAACGTCCGCCTCAATCCCGAACTTCGCTTCCTCGGCGTCGACATCGGCGCGACCTCGATCGACCTCGCGGTCACCAACGCCGAACTGGAGATCCTCGGGCACATCAACCAGCCCATGGACGTGCGCGAGGGACCGGTCGCGGTCTTCGAGCAGGTGCTGGCCATGGCCGCCAAGCTGCGGGCCTCGGGGCTCGCGGAGGGCTTCGACGGCGCCGGCATCGGCGTCCCGGGGCCGGTCCGCTTCCCCGAGGGCGTGCCGGTGGCCCCGCCGATCATGCCGGGCTGGGACGGCTTCCCCGTGCGGGAGGCGCTCAGCCAGGAACTCGGCTGCCCGGTCATGGTCGACAACGACGTGAACCTGATGGCGCTGGGGGAACAGCACGCGGGCGTCGCCCGCACCGTCGCCGACTTCCTCGTCGTCAAGATCGGTACCGGCATCGGCTGCGGCATCGTCGTCGGCGGTGACGTCTACCGGGGCACGACGGGCAGCGCGGGCGACATCGGCCACATCCAGGCCGTGCCCGACGGACGCCCCTGCGCCTGCGGCAACCGGGGCTGCCTGGAGGCGCACTTCAGCGGCGCCGCACTGGCCCGCGACGCCACGGAGGCCGCCCAACAGGGCCGGTCCGCCGAGCTCGCGAGCCGGCTGGAGGCGGGCGGGGTCCTCAGCGCCGCCGACGTCGCCGCCGCGGCCGCCGCGGGCGACGCCACCGCACTCGACCTGATCCGGGAGGGCGGCCGCAGCACCGGCCAGGTCATCGCCGGTCTGGTCAGCTTCTTCAATCCGGGCCTGGTCGTGATCGGCGGCGGGGTGACCGGCCTCGGGCACAACCTGCTCGCCGCGATCCGCACGCAGGTCTACCGCCAGTCGCTTCCGCTGGCGACCGGGAACCTGCCCATCGTCCTCGGGGAGCTGGGACCCACCGCCGGTGTCATCGGCGCGGCCCGGCTGATCAGCGACCACCTGTTCTCACCCGCGTAGGCGCCACGCGCCTTCCGGGTCCCACCAGCACAGCGCTCTGCCCTGCCCTGCTCTGCCCTGTCCTGCTCTGCCCTGTCCTGTCCTGCTCTGCCCTGACACCGGCCCGCATGCCCGCCTAGGGGACCTCACATGGCACCAGAACCACCGCTGCTCAGCATGTCCGGCATCACCAAGTCGTTCCCCGGAGTCCGGGCCCTCGACGGCGTCGACCTCGACGTCCAGGCCGGCGAGGTGCACTGCCTGCTCGGCCAGAACGGGGCCGGCAAGTCCACCCTCATCAAGGTGCTCGCCGGCGCCCACCAGCCCGACACCGGCACCATCCGCTGGCGTGGCGAGGACGTCACCCTGCGCTCACCGATCGCGGCCATGCGCCTCGGCATCGCCACCATCTACCAGGAACTCGACCTGGTGGAGCACCTGTCGGTCGCCGAGAACGTCCACCTGGGCCACGAGCCGACCACCGCCGGCTTCGTGGTGCGGGGCAGGAGGGCCAAGGCGTCGACCGCCCAGCTGCTCGAACGGCTCGGGCACCCCGAGATCGACCCCGGCCGGCCGGTCGGCGACCTGTCGGCGGCACAGCAGCAGATCGTGTCCATGGCGCGGGCGCTCTCCCACGACGTACGGCTGATCGTGATGGACGAGCCGTCCGCGGCCCTCGACCCGGACGAGGTCGACAACCTCTTCCGCATCGTCGCCGACCTCACCGCCGACGGGGTCGCCGTCGTCTACATCTCGCACCGGCTGGAGGAGATCCGCCGCATCGGCGACCGGGTCACCGTCCTGAAGGACGGCCGGGCCGTCGCCGGCGGGCTGCCCGCCAAGTCGACACCGACCCGCGAGGTGGTGGCGCTGATGACGGGGCGCAACGTCGAGTACGTCTTCCCCGAGCGGCCCGCCTCGCCGCCGACGGCGGAGCCCGTGCTGAGCGTGCGGGGGCTGGCCCGGGAGGGCGAGTTCGCCCCGCTCGACCTGGACGTCCGCCCCGGCGAGATCGTCGGCCTGGCCGGGCTGGTCGGCTCCGGCCGCTCCGAGATCCTGGAGACCGTCTACGGGGCCCGCAAGGCCAGTGCCGGCGAGGTCCTCGTGGCAGGCCGCCCGCTGCGGCCCGGCAGCGTGCGCGCCGCCGTGCGCGCCGGACTCGGGCTCGCCCCCGAGGAACGCAAGGCGCAGGCCCTGCTGATGCTGGAGTCCGTCACCCGCAACGTGTCGGTCTCCGCCATGTCCCGCTTCTCGCGCGGCGGCTGGATCGACCGCGGCGCCGAACTGGGCGCCGCCCGGGCGGCCACCCGCGAACTGTCCCTGCGGCCCGACAACCCGTCCGTGCCCGTGCGCACCCTGTCCGGCGGCAACCAGCAGAAGGCGGTCCTCGCCCGCTGGCTGCTGCGCGGTTGCCGGGTCCTGCTCCTGGACGAACCCACCCGCGGCGTCGACGTCGGCGCCCGCGCCGAGCTCTACGCGGTCATCCGCCGCCTCGCCGACGAGGGCCTCGCCGTGCTGCTGGTCTCCAGCGAGGTGCCCGAGGTGCTCGGCCTCGCCGACCGCGTACTGGTGCTGCGCGAGGGCCGTGTCGTGCACGAGGCCCCCGCCCGCGAACTCGACGAACACCGCGTACTCGACCTCGTGATGGAAGGAAGCCCGGCGTCATGACGCAGCACGTGTCCCCGCCACGGGGCGGCACCGGCAAGGCGGCATCCGTGGATGTCCCGCCGGCCTGGCGGAGCCTGACGGCCCGCGCCGACCTGCGCACCCTGAGCCTGCTCGGCGTGCTCGCCGTACTGGTCCTCATCGGCGGCATCACCCAGCCCGACTCGTTCCTCGACACCCGCAACCTGCAGCTGGTGCTCACCCAGGCGTCCGTG
Source organism: Streptomyces sp. NPDC029152 (assembly GCF_055564355.1). NCBI lineage: Bacteria > Bacillati > Actinomycetota > Actinomycetes > Kitasatosporales > Streptomycetaceae > Streptomyces > Streptomyces sp. NPDC029152. The sequence goes on from NZ_JBVHWR010000010.1 coordinate 154,106, forward strand.
ATCGGCGTCGTCACCGTCGGCATGACCTTCGTGATCGTCTCCGGCGGCATCGACCTGTCCGTCGGCGCGATCGTCGCCCTCGCCTCGGTGTGGGCGACCACGGTGGCGACCCAGGAGTTCGGCTTCGCTGGCATCCTGTTCACCGCGGTCGTCGTCGGCGTGGGCTGCGGGCTGGTCAACGGCGTGCTCATCGCCTACGGCCGGATGGTCCCGTTCATCGCCACCCTCGCCATGCTGGCCTCGGCGCGCGGCCTCGCGCTGCAGATCACCGACGGCCGCACCCAGGTCGTCACCGTCCCCAGCGTCCTGGACCTCGGCGAACGCGACTCCTACATCCTGGGCGTCCCGCCGCTGGTCCTGGTGTTCGCGGCCGTCACCGTCGTCGGCTGGCTGGTGCTCAACCGGACCACCTTCGGACGCCGCACCGTCGCCGTCGGCGGCAACGCGGAGGCCGCGCGGCTCGCCGGCATCGACGTCCGCCGCCAGCGGCTCTACCTCTACCTGCTGTCCGGGCTGTGCTGCGGCATCGCCGCCTTCCTGCTGATCGTCCTGGCCGGCTCCGGCCAGAACACCAACGGCAACCTCTACGAACTCGACGCCATCGCCGCCGCGATCATCGGCGGCACGCTCCTCACCGGAGGCCGCGGCACCATCGTCGGCTCCGTGCTCGGCGTCCTCGTCTTCACCACGATCACCAACATCTTCGCCCTGAACAACCTGCAGAGCGACGTCCAGCAGATCGCCAAGGGAGCGATCATCGTCGCCGCCGTGCTGGTCCAGCGCCGTACCGCGAGCACGACCTGAGGAAAGGGTTCACCACCATGCAGCAACTCAACGCGAGTCGCAGAGGACTGCTCTTCGGAGCCGCCGCCGTGGGCGCCGGTGCCTTCCTCACCGGCTGCACGAGCAACGAGACCGACGACGAGAAGCCCGCCGCGAACGACCAGCCGGCCGCCGACGACAAGCCCGGCAAGCAGGTCACCATCGGCTACGCCGGCCCCCAGGCCGACCACGGCTGGCTCAACGCCATCAACGACAACGCCAAGAAGCGCGCCGAGAAGTACTCGGACGTCACCCTCGAGGTCACCGAGGGCTCCAACGACACCGCCCAGCAGATCGGCCAGATCGAGACCCTCATCAACAAGAAGGTCGACGTCCTCGTGGTGCTGCCCGCCGACGGCAAGGCGCTCACCCAGGTCGGTCTGAAGGCGATGCGCGCCGGCATCCCCGTCGTCAACCTCGACCGCGTCTTCAACAGCCCCCAGGCGTACCGCTGCTGGATCGGCGGCGACAACTACGGCATGGGCCTCAACGCCGGCCACTACATCGGCGAGAAGCTCAAGGACAAGCCCGACGCCAAGGTCATCGAACTGGCCGGCCTGGACAACCTGGAGCTGACCCAGCAGCGCACCCAGGGCTTCGACGACGCCCTCAAGAACTACCCGAACATCAAGAAGGTGGCCCGCCAGGCCGCCGAGTTCACCGTCGAGTCCGGCCAGGCCAAGATGGCCCAGCTCCTCCAGGCGCAGTCGAAGTTCGACGCCCTGTGGAACCACGACGACGACCAGGGCGTGGGCGCGCTGCGCGCCATCGAGCAGGCGGGCCGCGACGACTTCCTGATGGTCGGCGGAGCCGGGGCGCTCTCCGCCTTCCAGGCCATCAAGGCGGACAGCGGCGTCCTGAAGGCGACCGTGCTGTACCCGCCGACCATGGCCGCCTCCGCCATCGACCTGGCCCGCGCCCTCGGCCAGGGCAAGGGGATCGGCGGGCTCGCCGAGTTCGAGATCCCCTCGACGGTCACCTGCTACTCGGCCGTCGTGGACAAGGAGAACGTGGACCAGTACATGTCCACCGGCTTCAAGTGAGGACCACCGTCCCGGTCCCGGCCTGACCAGCCGGCCGGGGCGGGGCCCACCCCCCACCGCGCCACCACGACGAGGAGGACATCCGCATGGGACAGCCGCAGCAGCCCGAGGGGGCCGGGGCGGACGCAGCAGCGACCGGTACCGGTGCCGGTACCGGCACCACGGCCACGGGGGCATCCGCGACCAGACCGCCGCTGCGCGTCGGCATGGTCGGCTACGCCTTCATGGGCGCCGCCCACTCCCAGGGCTGGCGCACCGCCGGCCGGGTCTTCGACCTGCCGCTGGACCCGGTCATGACCGCCATCTGCGGCCGGGACGCCGACGCCGTCCGCACGGCGGCCGACCGGTACGGCTGGGCGAGCGCCGAGACCGACTGGCGGGCCCTGGTGGAACGGGAGGACATCGACCTCGTCGACATCTGCACCCCCGGCGACAGCCACGCCGAGATCGCGCTGGCCGCGCTCGCCGCAGGCAAGCACGTCCTGTGCGAGAAGCCCCTCGCCAACACCGTCGCCGAGGCGGAGGCGATGACCAGGGCCGCCGAGGAGGCGAGCGCGCGCGGCCAGCTGGCCATGGTCGGCTTCAACTACCGCAGGGTGCCCGCCACCGCGCTGGCCCGGCGCATGGTCGCCGAGGGCCGCATCGGCCGGCTGCGGCACGTGCGGGTGTCGTACCTCCAGGACTGGCTGGTGGACCCCGAGGCCCCGCTGACCTGGCGGCTGCGCAAGGAGCAGGCCGGCTCCGGCGCGCTCGGCGACCTGGGCGCGCACATCGTCGACCTCGCCCAGTACCTGACCGGGGAGCGGCTGGCCGGCGTCTCCGCCCTCACCGAGACCTTCGTGCGGGAGCGTCCCCTGCCCGGCGGTGCGGCGCGGGGCCTGTCCGCCACGTCGGCCGCCGGCACGGGGGAGGTCACCGTGGACGACGCCGCCGTGTTCACCGGCCGCTTCACCTCCGGTGCCCTCGCCTCCTTCGAGGCCACCCGCTACGCCACCGGCCGCAAGAACGCCCTGCGCATCGAACTCAACGGTGAGCGCGGCTCGCTCGCCTTCGACCTGGAGCGGCTCAACGAACTGTCGTACCACGACGGCACCGAGCCCGGTGAGCACGCCGGTTTCCGCCGCATCCTCGTCACCGAGCCCGAGCACCCCTACCTGGACGCCTGGTGGCCGCCGGGCCACGGACTGGGCTACGAGCACACCTTCGCCCACCAGGTGCGCGACCTCGTCCACGCGGTCGCCGAGGGCCGCGGCCCCGAACCCTCCTTCGCCGACGGTCTGCAGGTGCAGCGTGTGCTCGCGGCCGTGGAGGAGAGCGCCGAGAAGAACTCCGTCTACACCCCCGTCGCCATCACGTCGACCGTCGTCTGAGGAGGCCGAAAGCGCATGCCGCGCAACTTCACGCTGTTCACCGGGCAGTGGGCCGACCTGCCCCTGGAGGAGGTCTGCCGGCTCGCCCGCGACTTCGGCTACGACGGCCTCGAACTCGCCTGCTGGGGCGACCACTTCGAGGTCGACAAAGCCCTCGCGGACCCGTCCTACGTGGACTCCCGCCACCAGTTGCTCGACAAGTACGGCCTGAAGTGCTGGGCGATCTCCAACCACCTCGTCGGGCAGGCCGTCTGCGACGCCATCATCGACGAGCGCCACCAGGCCATCCTGCCCGCCCGCATCTGGGGCGACGGGGACGCGGAGGGCGTCCGGCAGCGTGCCGCCGCCGAGATCAAGGACACCGCGCGCGCCGCGGCCCGCTTCGGCGTCGACACCGTCATCGGCTTCACCGGGTCCGCCATCTGGCACCTGGTCGCCATGTTCCCGCCCGCGCCCGAGTCGATGATCGAGCGCGGCTACCAGGACTTCGCGGACCGCTGGAACCCCATCCTGGACGTCTTCGACGCCGAGGGCGTGCGGTTCGCGCACGAGGTCCACCCCAGCGAGATCGCCTACGACTACTGGACCACGCGGCGCGCGCTGGAGGCGGTGGACCACCGGTCCGCGTTCGGCCTCAACTTCGACCCGTCGCACTTCGTGTGGCAGGACCTGGACCCGGTCGGCTTCCTGTGGGACTTCCGGGACCGGATCTACCACGTCGACTGCAAGGAGGCCCGCAGGCGCCTCGACGGCCGCAACGGCCGCCTCGGCTCCCACCTGCCGTGGGGCGACCCGCGGCGCGGCTGGGACTTCGTGTCGGCCGGGCACGGCGACGTCCCCTGGGAGGACGTCTTCCGGATGCTGCGCTCCATCGACTACCGGGGCCCGGTCTCCGTCGAGTGGGAGGATGCCGGCATGGACCGGCTCCAGGGCGCCCCCGAGGCCCTCACCCGGCTCAAGGCGTTCGACTTCGAGCCGCCCAGCGCGTCCTTCGACGCCGCGTTCAACAGCTGACCCGCACTGCCGACGGCAGGCCGGGGCCGGGGCCCGAGAGGACCCCGGCCCCCGGTCCGGCCTGCCCGGACACCGCTTTGTCCTGCATGGGGAAGAAGTTCAACTACCGACGGTCCAAGGACTGTTGGTCCCGGACGAACGCGGCTACCGTCCCTGATGTGTTCAAGACACACACGCCTCCGGGGTGACGGCGCACCCCGGCGCCCGCACCGCACGCATGCCTTCGCACCCGTTCCGTACGGCCCATTCCGTTCCCGGAGGGACTTCGTGCACAGAAGCAGAATCAGAGGCACCGGCACCACGAGGCGGCCCGGACTCCGCACCGCCCTCGCCCTGATCACCGGCCTCGCCCTGGCGGTGACCACCCCGGCGACCGTCGCCGGCGCCCGGCCCGGCGGCTCCGCGCCCGACGCACCCGCGGCCCCCGCGGCCGCCGAGGGGCAGTTCCAGCAGGTACCGCTCGCCAAGGGCGAGCCGGAGACGGGCGAACCGATGTCGCTCGCCGTCCTCCCGGACCGCAGCGTCCTGCACACCGCCCGCGACGGCACGCTCCGCCTCACCGACCAGGGCGGCGTCACCAAGGTCGCCGGCAGGATCCCCGTCTACAACCACGACGAGGAGGGCCTGCAGGGCGTCGGCATCGACCCGGACTTCGAGAACAACCGGGCGATCTACCTCTACTACGCCCCGCCGCTCGACACCCCCGCGGGCGACGCCCCGGAGACCGGCACCGCCGAGGACTTCAAGAAGTTCGACGGCGTCAACCGCCTCTCCCGCTTCGTCCTCAACCCCAACGGCACGCTGGACATGGCCAGCGAGAAGAAGGTCCTGGACGTCGCGGCCTCCCGCGGCACCTGCTGCCACGTCGGCGGCGACATCGCCTTCGACGCCCAGGGCAACCTCTACCTGTCCACCGGCGACGACACCAACCCGTTCGCCTCCGACGGGTACACGCCGATCGACGAGCGTCCGGACCGCAACCCGGCCTTCGACGCCCGCCGCAGCGCGGGCAACACCAACGACCTGCGCGGCAAGATCCTGCGCATCAAGGTCGCCGAGGACGGCTCGTACACCATCCCCGAGGGCAACCTCTTCGCCCCCGGCACCGAGAAGACCCGTCCCGAGATCTACGCGATGGGCTTCCGCAACCCGTTCCGCATCAGCGTCGACAAGAAGACCGGCACGGTCTACGTCGGTGACTACGGCCCCGACGCCGGCGCCGCCGACCCGAAGCGGGGACCGGCCGGACAGGTCGAGTTCGCCAAGGTCACCAAGGCCGCCAACTTCGGCTGGCCCTTCTGCACCGGCGACAACGACCCCTACGTCGACTACGACTTCGCCACCAAGACGTCCGGCGGGACGTTCGACTGCGCCGCCCCGAAGAACACCTCGCCGCACAACACCGGCCTCGTCGACCTGCCGCCCGCGCAGGCCGCCTGGATCCCGTACGACGGCGGCTCCGTGCCCGAGTTCGGCAGCGGCTCCGAGTCCCCGATGGGCGGCCCGGTCTACCGCTACGACCCGGACCTGGAGTCCTCGGTGAAGTTCCCCGAGGAGTACGACGGCGACTTCTTCGCCGGCGAGTTCGGCCGCCGGTGGATCAAGCGGATCGAACAGAACGACGACGGCTCGGTCGCCAAGATCAACGACTTCCCGTGGACCGGCACCCAGATCATGGACATGGAGTTCGGCCCCGACGGCGCGCTCTACGTCCTCGACTACGGCCTCTCCTGGTTCCAGGGCGACAAGGACTCCGCGCTCTACCGGATCGAGAACGCCACGGACGGCTTCTCCCCGATCGCGGAGGTGAGCGCGAACAAGACGTCCGGCGCCGCCGGCCTGAAGGTCACCTTCACCGGCTCCGCCAAGGACGCCGACTCCCCGGACCTCACCTACAGCTGGGACTTCGGCGACGGCACCAAGGGCGAGGGCCTCACGCCCACGCACCAGTACAAGAAGGTCGGTACCTACTCCGCGACCTTCACCGCGAAGGACCCCGAGGGCAACACCGGCCACGCCAGCGTCCGGATCGTCGTCGGCAACACCGAGCCCAAGGTGAAGATCGAGGTGCCGGGCAACGGCAGCCTGGCCGCCTTCGGCGAGCCCGTCCCGTTCAAGGTGACCGTCACCGACCCCGAGGAGACCGTCGACTGCTCCAGGGTCAAGGTCGCCTACAGCCTCGGCCACGACTCCCACGCCCACGAGCTGACCAGCGAGACGGGCTGTGAGGGCACCCTGAAGCCGCCCGCCGGGGACGGCGGTCACGACCCCAACGCCAACATCTACGGTGTCGTCGGCGCCAGCTACACCGACGGCGGGGCGAACGGCCAGGAGGCCCTGACCGGCACCGCCCGCGCCGTGGTCCAGCCGCTGCACCGCCAGGCCGAGCACTTCACCGCCCAGTCGGGCGTGTCCCCGATCGACAAGGCCGGCGCCAACGGCGGCAAGACCGTCGGCGACATCCACGACGGCGACTGGATCTCCTTCGGCCCCTACCGGTTCGACGGGCAGAAGAAGATGACCGTACGGGCCTCCTCCGGCGGCTCCGGCGGCTTCGTCGAACTGCGCACCGGCTCGCCCGACGGACCGCTGCACGGCTCGGCGTACATCCCGCCGACCGGCAGCTGGGAGACCTTCCAGAACGTCGACGTGCCGCTGCGGGCCCTGCCCAGGAAGACCACGGAGATCTACCTCGTCTTCCGGGGCGGCGACGGCGCGCTCTACGACGTGGACGACTTCGAGTTCTCCGAGGAGCCGTTCAAGCAGGGCAAGAAGGTCCTGGTCTTCTCAAAGACCGCGGGCTTCCGGCACGACTCCATCCCGGCCGGCATCGCCGCCCTGAAGGAGCTCGGCGCCCCGGCCGGCATCACGGTCGACGCCACCGAGGAGGCCAGGCAGTTCACCACCGCCAACCTCGCCAAGTACGACGCGGTGGCCTTCCTGTCCACCACCGGTGACGTCCTGAACGCCGACCAGCAGAAGGCGTTCGAGAACTACGTCGCGAACGGCGGCGGCTACATGGGCATCCACGCCGCGGCCGACACCGAGTACGACTGGAAGTTCTACGGCGGCCTCGTCGGCGCCTACTTCCAGTCGCACCCCGCCATCCAGAAGGCCACCGTGCGCGTCGAGGACCACGACCACCCGGCCACCGCCCACCTGGGCGACACCTGGGAGCGCACCGACGAGCTGTACAACTACCGCACCAACCCGCGCGGGCAGGCCAAGGTCCTCGCCACCCTCGACGAGACCACCTACCAGGGCGGCACCATGAAGGGCGACCACCCGATCGCCTGGTGCCAGACCTACGAGGGCGGCCGCTCCTTCTACACCGGCCTCGGCCACACCAAGGAGTCCTACGCCGACGAGACGTTCCGCGCCCACCTGCTCGGCGGCCTCCGGTACGCCACCGGCCAGGTCAAGGCGGACTGCAAGCCGGCCAAGGGCTACCGGAAGATCTTCAACGGCCAGACCCTGGACGGCTGGAAGCAGGCCGGCCCCGGCAAGTTCAACGTCAAGGACGGCACCCTGGAGTCCGAGGGCGGCATGGGCCTGCTCTGGTACCAGGCCAAGGAGCTGAAGTCGTACTCCCTCAAGCTCGACTGGAAGATGCGGGGCGACGACAACTCCGGTGTCTTCGTGGGCTTCCCGGCCTCCGACGACCCCTGGTCCGCGGTGAACAAGGGCTACGAGATCCAGATCGACGCCACGGACGCCGTGGACCGCACCACGGGTGCGATCTACACGTTCAAGGCGGCGAACATCAAGGCCCGTGACCAGGTCCTGCGGCCGCCGGGCCAGTGGAACTCCTACGAGATCAAGGTCCAGGGCGAACGCCTCCAGGTGTTCCTCAACGGAGTCAAGATCAACGACTTCACCAACAAGGACCCCGAGCGGAGCCTGACCGACGGCTACATCGGCCTGCAGAACCACGGTGCCGACGACCAGGTCTCCTTCCGCAACATCCAGCTGAAGGAACTGCCCGAGTAGGGCGACCCGAACGGCGGCGGGCGGAGGACGCCGGACCTCCGCCCGCCGTCCCGCCGGGCCGCGCGCCCGGCACCCCGTCCGTCCCCTTCCGGCATCCCCGTCCGGTTCGCGTACGACAAGGAGGCTGCCCATGTCCGCCGAACCGTTCCCGCCCACCACGTCCCCGGCCCCGCGCTTCGGCGTCTGGTTCATCGGGGCGCGCGGATCCGTCGCCACGACCGCGATCGCGGGCTGCGCCGCCGTCGCCGCCGGGCTCCACCCCCCGGCCGGCATGGTCACCGAGACCCCCGACTTCGCCTCGTGCGGTCTGCCGGCGCTGTCGTCCCTCGTCTTCGGCGGCCACGACACCGTCGACTGCCCGCTGCCCAAACGCGCCGAGCACCTCGCCGACGGCGGTGTCCTGCCGCACGGCCTGCCGTCCGCCGTGCACGCCGAACTCGTCGCCGCCGACCAGGAGATCAGGACCGGCGGCCCCCTGCCCGGCGACACGGACCGCGGCTTTGGCCGGGGCGACGACGCGTTGATCGACGTGTTCGCGGACGACATCCGCGACTTCGTGCGCCGCCAGGGCCTCGCGGGCGCCGTCGTGGTGAACGTCGCCTCCACCGAGCCCGCCCCCACCGACGGCTCCCTGCCGCCCAGCTCCCTCTACGCGGCGGCCGCCCTGCGCGCCGGCTGCCCGTACGTCAACTTCACCCCCTCCACGGGCCTGCACCACCCGGCGCTGGCCCCGCTGGCCGCGTCCTCGGGCGTGCCGTACGCGGGCCGCGACGGCAAGACCGGGCAGACCCTGCTGCGCTCCGTGCTCGGCCCGATGTTCGCGCAGCGCGCCCTCGCCGTGCGCGCCTGGTCCGGCACCAACCTGCTGGGCGGCGGCGACGGCGCCGCCCTCGCCGACCCCGCTGCCGCCGCCGCCAAGAACGCCGGCAAGGAACGCGTCCTCGCCGACACCCTCGGCGCGGCACCCGAGGGCGAGGTCCACATCGACGACGTCCCCGCGCTCGGCGACTGGAAGACGGCCTGGGACCACATCGCCTTCGACGGCTTCCTCGGCTCCCGCATGATCCTGCAGACCATCTGGCAGGGCTGCGACTCCGCGCTCGCCGCCCCGCTCGTCCTCGACCTGGCCCGGCTGGCCGTCCGCGCCAGGGAGAAGGGCCTGACCGGCCCGCTGGGCGAACTGGGCTTCTACTTCAAGGACCCGGTGGGAGACGGCCCGTCGTCACTGGCCGAGCAGTACGCGGAGCTGAGGCGCTTCGCCGCGCGGCTGCGGGACGACGCGGGGCCGGGGGACCGCGGTCGCCCGGACGACGGCCCGGGCGACCGGGGGGCGCGGCGATGAGCCGCGCGGTCGCCACGGCGCGGGGCGTGTCCACACCCGCGGGGACGACGACGGCCGACGGCCCCGCCACGGAGACCGCCGCCCCGGCCGCCGACGGCGCCGCGGCACCCGGCACCCGCTCCGGCCGCGCGGGCGCCTGGGCCGAACTGCTGCGTCTGCCCGCGCTGTTCACCGTCCCCGGCGACGCCCTGGCCGGCGCCGCCGCGGCCGGCGCGCGCCCCGGACCCCGCACCCTGCTCGCCGTCGGGTCCTCCCTGTGCCTGTACGAGGCCGGCATGGCCCTGAACGACTGGGCGGACCGCGCGGAGGACGCCGGGGAGCGCCCGCACCGCCCGATCCCGTCCGGCCGCGTCCGCCCGGCCGCCGCCCTCACCGCCGCCGGTGTCCTCACCGGTGCCGGGCTGGCGCTCGCCGCCGGCGCGGGACGCCCCGCCCTCGCCGTGGCCGCCCCGCTGGCGGCGACGGTCTGGGCCTACGACCTCGCCCTGAAGCACACGCCCGCCGGTCCCGTCGCCATGGCGGCGGCCCGCGGACTGGACCTGCTCCTGGGCGCGGCCGCCACCGACGGCGGCACCCGCGCCGCGCTGCCGTCCGCCGCGCTGCTCGGCACGCACACCCTCGCGGTCACGGCCGTCTCCCGCCGGGAGACCACCGGCGGGTCGTCCCTGGCCCCGCTGGCGGCCCTGGTGACGACGGGCGCGCTGACCCGGCTGGTCACCCGCCGCCGCACCCGACTCCCGGCAGGCCGGCGGGCAGCAGCCGCCCCCGGCCTGCCGGGCCCCGGCCCGGCCGGACGCCCGCCCCGGGCCGACGGCGTCCTCACCACCGCCCTGGGCGCCGCCTACGCGGCCGCGGCCGCCCGTCCCTACTTCCACGCCACCCTCAACCCCTCGCCCCCGCTCACCCAGCGCGCCGTCGGAGGCGGCATCCGGGCCACGATCCCGCTTCAGGCGGCCCTCGCCGCCCGCTCCGGAGCGGTCACCACGTCCCTCCTGGTCGCGGCCCTGGCCCCGGCGGGCCGGCTGTTCGCGAGGAGGGCCGGCATGAGGAAGGTGAGCATCACATGAGCCGGAACCCGCGCCGGGAGCCGACCGTGACCGCGGACGCGACCGCCGGCCCGCGGCCGGACCCGGACGGCGCCTCCCCGTCCCCCCTCCGCTTCGGCTACGGAACCAACGGCCTCACCGACCTCCGCCTCGACGACGCCCTCGCCCTCCTCGCCGACCTCGGCTACGACGGCGTCGGCCTGACGCTCGACCACATGCACCTCGACCCGCTCGCCCCCGACCTCGCCGCCCGCACCCGCCGGGTCGCGCACCGCCTGGACGCCCTCGGGCTGGGCGTCACGGTGGAGACGGGCGCCCGCTACGTGCTCGACCCGCGCCGCAAGCACGGCCCCTCCCTCCTCGACCCCGACCCGCAGGGCCGCGCCCGCCGCACCGACCTCCTCGTGCGGGCCGTGCGGGTCGCCGCCGACCTCGGTGCGCACGCCGTGCACTGCTTCAGCGGCGTCACCCCGCCCGGCACGGACGAGGACACGGCCTGGAAGCGGCTGGCCGAGTCCCTCGCCCCGGTCCTGGACGCCGCCGCCGACGCCGGGGTGCCCCTGGCCGTCGAGCCCGAACCGGGCCACCTCCTGGCCGCCCTCGCCGACTTCCACGTCCTGCGCCGCACCCTCGGCGACCCCGAGCACCTCGGCCTCACCCTGGACATCGGCCACTGCCAGTGCCTCGAACCCCTCCCTCCCGCCGACTGCGTGCGCGAGGCCGCGCCCTGGCTGAGGCACGTGCAGATCGAGGACATGCGCCGCGGCGTCCACGAACACCTCCCCTTCGGGGACGGCGAGATCGACTTCCCGCCCGTCCTCGAGGCCCTCGCCGCCACCGGCTACCAGGGCCTGACCGTCGTCGAACTGCCCCGCCACTCGCACGCGGGCCCCCACTTCGCCGAACACTCCCTCCCGTTCCTCCGCCGGGCGGCGGCAACGGCGTCCGCCTCCGCGCACCACCGGGGCGAGCCGTCCGCCACCCCCTGAAGGGAGCCACCCATGACCAGGTCCCACGCCCCCCACGTCACCCCGGACACGGCCGGCGCCCCCGCCGGGCAGGACGGGCAGGGCACCGCCCCCGCCCACGTCCCGCCGGCCGGCCTGCGGGCCGAGCTCGCCGCCCGGCTCGACGGAGCCGCCCGCGCCTGGCTCGACCAGGCCCTGGACGAGGCCGCCGCCCACCCCGGCTCCCACGGACCCGTCTCCGTGTGGGAGCTGCGCCTCGCCGAGGCCGGCCGCCGCTGCGGCCCCGCCCACGCCGACGCCGCCCGCGTCCTCATCCTGCACGCGGCCCGCGCCGACGCCGGCGTCCTGTCCCGGGTGTACGCGCAGGGCACCGCCGACGAACGCCGCGCCGTCCTCCAGGCGCTGCCCCACCTGGTGCCGGGCCCCGACGCCCTCCCGCTCGTCGAGGACGCCCTGCGCACCAACGACACCCGGCTGGTCGCCGCCGCCCTCGGCCCCTACGCCGCCCGGCACCTGGACGCCCACGCCTGGCGGCACGCGGTGCTCAAGTGCCTGTTCACCGGTGTCCCCGTCGACCAGGTGGCGGACCTGGACCGGCGGGCCGGCGCGGACGGCGAACTCGCCCGCATGCTCACCGACTACGCCGCCGAACGCACCGCCGCGGGCCGTCCCGTCCCCGACGACCTGCACCGCGTCCTGGCCCTGACCGAGGCCCCGCGTCCCTCGCGCGGCACGGCCGACCCCCACGGCAAGGAGTCCTGATGCGCATCTTCGACCCCCACATCCACATGACCTCCCGGACCACCGACGACTACGAGGCCATGCACGCCGCGGGCGTCCGGGCCGTCGTCGAGCCCTCCTTCTGGCTCGGTCAGCCCCGTACCTCTCCCGACTCCTTCCGCGACTACTTCGACGCCCTCCTCGGCTGGGAGCCCTTCCGCGCCGCCCAGTACGGCATCGCGCACCACTGCACGATCGCCCTCAACCCCAAGGAGGCCAACGACCCGCGCTGCCTGCCGGTCCTGGACGAACTGCCCCGCTACCTCGTCAAGGACCGCGTCGTGGCGGTCGGGGAGATCGGCTACGACTCCATGACCCCGGCCGAGGACAAGGCGCTGGCCGCGCAGCTCCAGCTCGCCGCCGACCACGGCCTGCCCGCCCTGGTGCACACCCCGCACCGCGACAAGCTCGCCGGCCTGCGCCGCACCCTGGACGTGGTCCGCGAGTCGGCGCTGCCCACGGACCGGGTCCTGGTCGACCACCTCAACGAGACCACCGTCGAGGTGGCCAAGGACAGCGGCGCCTGGCTCGGCTTCTCCGTCTACCCGGACACCAAGATGGACGAGACCCGCATGGTCGCCCTCCTGCGCGAGTACGGCCCGGAGCGGGTCCTGGTGAACTCCGCCGCCGACTGGGGCAGGAGCGACCCGCTCAAGACCCGCAAGGTCGGCGACCTGATGCTCGCCGAGGGCTTCACCGAGGACGACGTGGACCGGGTGCTGTGGCGCAACCCCGTCGCCTTCTACGGGCTCAGCGGGCGCCTGAGCCTCGACGTGACGTCGTCCGACGCCACGCACGAGGGCAACTCCATCCTGCGCGGCGGGGAGTGAGCGATGCGCTTCCGGCACCCCGACGGCTCCACCGTCCACCTCGCCTACTGCACCAACGTGCACCCCGCCGAGACCCTCGACGGCGTCCTGGCCCAGCTCCGCGACCACTGCGAACCCGTCCGCAGGCGCCTCGGCCGCGACCGTCTGGGAATCGGCCTGTGGCTCGCCCGCGACGCCGCCCACGTCCTGGTCACCGACCCCTCGGCCCTGCGCGGCCTGCGCGGCGAACTCGACCGGCGCGGCCTGGAGGTCGTCACCCTCAACGGCTTCCCCTACGAGGGCTTCGGCGCCCAAGAGGTCAAGTACCGGGTCTACAAGCCCGACTGGGCCGACCCCGAGCGCCTCGACCACACCACCTCCCTCGCCCGGATCCTGGCCGGCCTGCTGCCCGACGACGTCGCCGAGGGCACCGTCTCCACCCTGCCGCTGGCCTGGCGCACCGCCTACGACGACACCCGCGCCGACAAGGCCCGCGGCGCCCTGGTCACCCTGGCCGAACGCCTCGACGCCCTCGAGGAACTGACCGGCCGCTCCATCCGCATCGGCCTGGAACCCGAGCCCGGCTGCGTCGTGGAGACCACCCACGACGCGATCGCCCCGCTCACCGCGATCGGCCACGACCGCATCGGCGTCTGCGTCGACACCTGCCACCTGGCCACCTCCTTCGAGGACCCGCACACCGCCCTGGACGCCCTGACCGCGGCCCGCGTCCCCGTCGTCAAGTCCCAGCTCTCCGCCGCCCTGCACGCCGAACACCCCCGGGACCCCGCGGTGCGCGAAGCCCTCGCCGCCTTCGCCGAACCCCGCTTCCTCCACCAGACCCGCACCACCACCGCGGACGGCGCCCTGCGCGGCACCGACGACCTCGACGAGGCCCTGGCCGCCGACGGCCCGCTGCCCGGCACCGCGCCCTGGCGCGCCCACTTCCACGTCCCGCTGCACGCGGACCCCGCGGCACCCCTCACCTCCACCCTCCCCGTGCTGAGGACCGCGCTGTCCCGGCTCGTCGGCGGCCCGCACCCGCTCACCCGGCACCTGGAGGTCGAGACCTACACCTGGCAGGCCCTCCCGCCCGAGCTGCGCCCCCGCGGCCGCGCCCAGCTCACCGACGGCATCGCCGCCGAGCTCACCCTCGCCCGCGACCTGCTGACCGACCTCGGCCTGAAGGAGCTGCCATGACCGCACCCGCCCCCTCCGGCGGACCGACCCCGCTCCTCGTCCTGGACGTCGTCGGCCTCACCCCCCGTCTCCTCGACCACATGCCCCACCTCAAGAGGCTCGGCCGGTCCGGCTCCCGCGCCCCGCTCGGCACCGTCCTGCCCGCCGTCACCTGCGCCGCCCAGTCCACCTTCCTCACGGGCGCCCACCCGTCCGAGCACGGCATCGTCGGCAACGGCTGGTACTTCCGCGAACTCGGCGACGTCCTGCTGTGGCGCCAGCACAACGGCCTCGTCGCCGGCGACAAGCTGTGGGACGCCGCCCGCCGCGCCCACCCCGGCTACACGGTCGCCAACATCTGCTGGTGGTACGCCATGGGCGCCGACACCGACTACACGGTCACCCCCCGCCCCGTCTACTACGCCGACGGCCGCAAGGAACCCGACTGCTACACCCGGCCCCCGGCCCTGCACGACGAACTCACCGAGAAACTGGGCACCTTCCCCCTGTTCCACTTCTGGGGCCCCGGCGCCGACCTGGTCTCCAGCCAGTGGATCATCGACGCCACCCGGCACATCATGGCCACCCGCCACCCCGACCTCACGCTCTGCTACCTGCCGCACCTCGACTACGACCTGCAGCGCTTCGGCCCCGACGACCCGCGCTCCCTGAAGGCCGCCGCCGACCTGGACGCGGCGCTCGCCCCGCTCCTCGACGACGCCCGCGCCGAGGGCCGCACCGTCGTCGCGCTGTCGGAGTACGGCATCACCCGCGTGAACCGGCCCGTGGACATCAACCGCGCCCTGCGCCGCGCCGGCCTGCTGGAGGTCCACACCCAGGACGGCATGGAGTACCTCGACCCGATGGCCTCCCGCGCCTTCGCGGTCGCCGACCACCAGATCGCCCACGTCTACGTCCGCCGCCCCGAGGACCTCCCCGCCGCCCAAGCCGCCCTCGCGGACCTGCCGGGCATCGGGCAGCTCCTCGACGACGAGGGCAAGAAGGCCCACCACCTGGACCATCCGCGCTCCGGCGAGCTGGTCGCCGTCGCGGAGCCGGACGCCTGGTTCACGTACTACTACTGGCTCGACGACGACCGCGCCCCCGACTTCGCGCAGCTCGTCGAGATCCACCGCAAACCCGGCTACGACCCGGTCGAGCTGTTCATGGACCCGCTCGACCCCTACGTCAAGGTCAAGGCGGCCACCGCCCTGGCCCGCAAGAAGCTCGGCATGCGCTACCGCATGGCGGTCGTGCCCCTGGACCCCTCACCCATTCGCGGCAGCCACGGCCGCCTCCCCGAGAGCGACGACGACGGTCCGCTCCTCATCTGCTCCACCCCCCGCGCCGTCGGTGACCGCGTGGCGGCCACCGACGTCAAGCAACTCCTGCTCCGGCTCGCCGGACTCGGCTGACACACCACCTGATGTGACCTCCGAGACCCAGCTGCCCGGAGTGGAACACACGGCACCGACCACGGCCCGCCCCGACCACATCGGCGCAGGCCACGACCCAGAAGGCAGGCAACCGTGAGCCCGTTCCCCGACCCGTCCCGCACCGACACGGCCTCCGCCGCCGACGGCCCCGGCGAGGCCCTGCGCCGCACCCTCGGCGTCGGCCGCCGCCGCTTCCTCACCACCTGCACCGCCGTCGCGGCCGGCGCGGTCGCGGCCCCCGTCTTTGGCGCCTCCCCGGCTCTGGCGGGCGGCCAGGACAGAGACCACGAGCACGGCCACGACCACGGCGGGGACGTCCTCGTCCCCTCGGACAAGCGCGGCATCATCCTCTACACCGTGCGCGACGCCATCGGCCGCGACCCGCTCTCCACCGACCTGCCCTCCGGCTTCCGCGAGGTCTTCAAGCAGCTCGCCCGCTACGGCTACCGCCAGGTGGAGTTCGCCGGCTACGGCCAGCACGCCAACGCGCCCGGCGGCGCCGGCCTGGAGTCCGTCGCCGGCGCCAGGCTGCTGCGCTCCTGGCTCGACGAGTACGGCCTGCGCGCCCAGGGCAACCACGGCTTCATCCCGTCCTCCTGGCCGCTGACGACGGCGGACCTGGACACCTTCAAGAAGCACCTGGAGATCGCCAACATCCTCGGCATGGACCACATGGGCACCGGCGGCGACCCCACCGGCAGCTCCTACCGGGCCGACTGGGACGTGGCCGCCGACAAGTGGAACGCGCTCGGCGCGATCGCCCGCCGCGAGGGCGTCAAGCTCTACACCCACAACCACGACGCGGCCTACGGCTTCCTGCTCGACGGCGGCCCGCTGGACGCCCAGGGCCGCCCGACCCGCAGCTCCGGCATCCGGAAGCTGGAGTACTTCCTGAAGGTCACCGACCCGAAGTCCGTCTGGCTGGAGATGGACATCTTCTGGGCGCACGTCGCCCAGTACAAGTTCCACACCTACACGGCGCACGACGGCTCGACGCGGGAGAAGGTCTTCGACCCGGCCGGGCTGGTGGAACGCAACGACAAGCGCTACCCGCTGTTCCACGCCAAGGACGGCGTCGTCAACACCACCAGCGGCCAGGGCTACGACATGGTGCCCTTCGGGACGGGCGTCATCGACTACCGGACCTTCTTCACCCGGGTCGGCCACCGCAACTACCACAACCCGATGGTCGAACAGGACAACGCCCCGAGCTCCACCGACCCGGGCCAGTCCCTGCGGCACGCGAAGACCGGCTACGACAACCTCGCGGCCCTGCGCAAGCGGCGCCGCTGACCCGGAACGACCCGGAACACGGAACCGGGCGGCTCCTTTCGCGGCACGAGGGAGGAGCCGCCCGGCCCGTGCGCGGGAAGCCCCGCCGGGTCATCCCTCACCGAGCGGCCGGGGGCCGGGCGTGATGCGCCCGCGGCCGCGATCCCGGCCGCGAAGCCCGCCTCCTCACCGATGCCGGCCCGGAAGGCGATGCCGAAGAGGTCCGCGCCGGGGGTGCAGGCGGGGCAGAACCGCATCGGCGCCGCCCGGCCGGTCCACGACAGGCTCGCGCCCCGGATCCGCGCCTCCGGGACCGGCCACGACGTCCCGCGCTCGCGGGGCGACCGCGAGGAGCTGTCCGGCGGACTCGACGCCTCCCGGCGCGGGGCCCTCGTCGGCGGCGAACTCCTGGTGCGCGCGGTGACACAGGGACCGGCGGGGGAGCGGCTGCCCGGGAGCCTCCCGGACCGTCACCCGATGCCGTGGCGCCCGGGCGGCACGAGCCGCGGGTGACCGCCCGGTCACTGGCGGTGCCGCCCCGGACGGCGCCGCGCCCGTACGCCCCGCGGTGCCGCCCGGGCGGGGAAAACGCAGGTGAAAGGCGCTCCGAAACCTTGGTATGGTTGTCCATGTCGCCGCGGGGAACACCCCCGCGAGGCGGCAGACACCTAGTCCGGGTGGCGGAATGGCAGACGCGCTAGCTTGAGGTGCTAGTGCCCTTTATCGGGCGTGGGGGTTCAAGTCCCCCCTCGGACACTCGCGAGAAGCGACACGAGGACCCCGGCCGACGGCCGGGGTCCTCGTTCGCGCGCCCCGGAGCATGCCGCACGGCCGTACGGAAAACCCGTGGCTCCGCCCTCCCGCCGCTGCCCACGCTCACCGAGCGCGAACAGACGGGCATCCACCGCGGGCGCCCGCGACCAGTGAGGGGAGAGCGCCGTGCGTGACCGCACCGCCGGTCGGCCGGGCCTGCGCGACGCCCTGGGCGCCTCGGCGCTGGTCCTGCTGGAGCCGGTCGTGGAGGTGACGGGCGGCGTGCCCGAGGACGCGGCCGGCGGGGTGCCCGGGGACCTCGCGGCCCGCCGGGGCCGGGTCACCGGCTCGGACAGGCGGGCGGGTGCGGCGGTCGTCACGGCGACCGTGCCGCCGGCCGAGCTGTTCGGCCACGCGACGCGGCCGCGCAGCCGCACCCGGGGCCGCGGCACCTTCACCGCCCGGCCCACCGGCTACGCGCCCGCGCCGGCCGTGACGCCGGCGCCGTAGGGCGCGGGCCGGTTTTCCCCGGGGAGGGGAACCGGCCCGCGCTGCGGGCGGGAGCGCGGTACGGAATATTCCGGTGCGCCGGGCGGAATACCCCACGCATGTTGAAGGGGACGCGCTGGACGCTCGTCGTCGCGCTGCTGGTCTGGAGCCTGTTCGCCTACCCGTGGTACGACAAGGGCTGCGACATCGCGGAGGCGTACACGGCGGTCCTCGAGTACGGCGTGCCGGAGGGCCTCGAGCCCCTGCCGGCCTGCTACGGCTGAGGAACCGCGCCGCCCGTGGCGCGGCGGCCGGGCCCCGGACCGTCCGGGCCCCGGCCGCCCGCCGTCACCCGGCGGAGAGCAGGGCCTCCGCGGCGTCCGCCGTGGAGGGGTGGAGGGCCAGGAGCTCCGCGCCGGCGTCCGAGGGCGACGGCGCTCCCGTCCACACGCCGTCGCAGCCCAGCAGCTCCGCCACCGCGTCGCACGCCGCCGGGTGCGCGGACAGCAGGGCGGCTCCCGACGGGGCCGCGACGCCGGGCGCCGCCCACCCCCCGGTGCAGCCCAGCAGTCCGGCGAGCGCGTCGCAGGCCGCCGGACGGGCCGACAGGAGCGCGGCACCACGGCGGCCGTCCCCCGCGGACTCCGCCCGGCCGCCGGCCGGCGGCGCCGTCGGTGTCCGCCACGGCGGCACCCACGCGTCCAGGGCCTCCAGCCGGCCCGGGAAGATCCGCCCGGCTTCCCGGATCAGCAGCGGGGCGAGCTCCGACGCACCGGACCGCAACGTGGTGATCAGCAGCGGCAGCCACGGCAGCAGCACCGCGTCCGGCAGGCGTCTGAACGCGTTCGACACCGCCTCCACCACCACGTCCGCCAGCCCCGGCACCGGTCCCAGCGCGTGCACGAAGCCGCTCAGGTACCGCGGATACGCGGACACCACCAGCGGATTGTCGAGCAACGCGTCGCACCGCTCCCGCAGCTTTGCCCGCGACAGCGTGCCGAGCTGCACCTGCGCCGCCCACAGCAGCGCCGTCTTCGACGCGTCCTCGGGATGCGACTGGGCGACCGCCAGCTCCAGCTGGGCCCGGTCGCAGCCCAGCGACAGCGCGAGCGACTCCATGCCGAACAGGAAGCCGAGCGTCGCCGCGACCTGCCCGACGGTCGCGTCCTCGTCCCGGAACGCCGTCGGCAGCAGCGTGCAGTAGTGCGCGTACCCGGTCTTCACGAACGACTCGATCCACCCCGGCAGCACCGGCTCAGCGGTCCGGTAGTGGGCCAGCAGCGCACGCACCCGGCGCAGCACCTCCGGCGCGCCGTCCACGCTGCGTTCCGTGGCGAGCACCTTCAGCGCGTGGGTGCCGAGCTCGTCGGCGAGGCGGCGGCTGCGCAGATACAGCGTCGCGTCCTCGACGGCGGCCAGCACGGTCGCCGTCGTCGCCCGCGGTCCGTACGCGTCGCGCCGCAGCCGCTGCTCCAGCACCTGCTCGATGCTGACGCCCTCGTAGCCGAGCTCGATCAGCGCCCGCTGGTGGGTGCCGAGCGCCAGGTCCCAGGACTCCTGGAGCGACCGCTCGCCGAGCTTGCGCTCACCCATGATCGGCCGTGCCGCGCCGTGCGGCATCAGCCGCCGCAGCATCCACAGCACGTCGGAGCAGGCCCGCAGCTCCGGCCGCGAGACCATGTCCAGCAGGGCGCGCTGCACGCCGCGCTGCTGGAGCTTCAGTTCCAGCGGCGCCAGCCGGTCGTGCACGTCCCGGGCGAGCGGCGGCAGCGCGTCGTAGCCGACCTGGCCGATCCGGTCGCCGCCCATCATGATCTCGACGAGGCGCCGCACGTCCCGCCGCCCCGGCACGGCGTCCTTCTCGATGCAGGTGACCGCCGCGTCCTGGAAGTCGTACGGCGTCGGCTTGGCCCGGTCCCGCATGCCGGCCAGCAGGATCGACGTCTCGAACACCGCGATGGCGTCGGCGGTGGAGGCGAGGTAGCCGTTGCGCCGGGCCGCGCGGACGATGTCCACGGACCAGCCGAGCAGTTCGGCCTCGTCCAGGCCGTCGAGCACGGGCGGTCTTTGCAGGAAGCCGGACAGCCGGTCGGCGGAGGCGGACTCCGGCGCCGCGCCGGCGGTACTCCCCCCGCGGGGCCCCGCCGTCGCGGTCTTCTTCGCCGATGACTTCTTCGCGCCCGCCTGCCCCTCCAGCCGGTACGGCTGCACACGGGTGCGCCTCAGGCTCTTCGCCCACTCCGTCGCGGCGATCGACACCGACCCGGGGGCCAGGCCGAACTGCGCCTCGATCGCCGCGTGACTGGACGGGATCAGCCCGTACTGCCAGGTCGTGGCGGAGCGCGGCGAGATCGTGAACGTGTCCGTGCCGTGCACGCCGAACTCCTCGACGCGGCTGGCCGCGTGGAACGCCCCGCACACGTACAGGCAGTCCGCCGGGTCGGTCCCGGTCGCCGCCAGGTGCTCGCGCATGCGCGTCCACATGTACCGCTCGCGGTCCTCGTCCACCCGCAGCCGGGCGCCGTCGCCGGGGGCGAGCCGCCGGAACAGGCTGCCGACGAGGAACATCACCTGACGGTAGGTGTCGTGGTCGGCCGCGCCGTCGCCGAGCGGCACCTCGACGTACTGGTGCCACCACTCCGACCAGTGCCGCACCCTGCCGTGGCGCAGCAGGTGCTCCTCCAGCTCGGCGAAGCGGGGCCGCAGGTCGCCGATCCCGACGCCGACGGCCTCACCGTGCAGCCCGGCCCCCTCCTCGGCCGGGGCGCCGGTGTCCTGCGCCCCGGCGCCCCGCGTGCCCTCCTCGCCGCGGGCGTCCCACTGGAAGACGTGGTCCGCGGACCGGTCGACGAGGACCAGCTCCACCCCCGGGGTGTCCAGGGCGTACGCGATGGCCTGGTACTCGGCGGACGCCTCCGTGACCGGCGCGACCACCGACAGCGGCGCCCACTCCTCGGGGAAGCCGTCGATGTCACCGGCGAAGGCCTGTACCGCCACCGGCAGCCGGCAGTTGCGCAGCTCGGTCAGCAGCGGCGCCATGTCCTCGCACAGCTCCAGGTACACGACCTTCGGCCGCTTCTCCCGCAGCCGCCGTGCCATCGCGGTCGCCGAGGCGGGGGAGTGGTGGCACACGGGGAAGATCTCGAGCGGCTCGCGCACCGCCCGGTCCACGTCGTCGACCAGGCCGAGGAGGATGTCCTCCAGGGCGTCGGGCCCGCCGGCGAAGGCGGCGGCGGCCTCCTGCAACTGCCCGCGCAGCGCGGCGAACGACGTGTTCTCCTGGGGGCCGCTCATGACAGCGTGGCGATCGCGTCGCGGCCGCCCTCCAGGAACTCCGGCCAGGAACCGCCCTCCTCCTTGCTGCGCGGCTCGACGACGCCGTGCAGGTACTTGTTGAGGATGGCCAGGTCCTCGGGCTCGCGCCGGGTCAGCGAGCCGACCAGCGACGAGGCGAGGGTCCGGGCGGTCAGGGCGCGCTCGCCGAAGAAGTTGCTGTGCAGGACGGCGTCCTCCAGCACACCGATCTGCTCGGCCGTCGACAGCGCCGACTCCAGCCTCTCGTCGTCGCTGCCGGCCGCGGCGGCCGACGCCCGCAGGTCGGCGAAGCTCCGCAGCAGCACGTCGAGCAGCGTCGGCGGCACGTCCAGGTCGATGGAGTGCCGGCGCAGCAGCTCCTCGGTGCGGAAGCGGACGATCTCCGCCTCGCTCTTCCTGTTCGTCACGACCGGGATCCGGACGAAGTTGAAACGGCGCTTGAGCGCGGACGACAGGTCGTTGACGCCCCGGTCGCGGCTGTTGGCCGTGGCGATGACCGAGAAACCGGGCTTGGCGAACACGATGTTGTCGTCCCCGCCGCCGCTCTCCAGTTCGGGCACGGAGATGTACTTCTCGGAGAGGATCGAGATCAGCGCGTCCTGGACGTCGCTGGTGGAGCGGGTCAGCTCCTCGAAGCGGCCGATGGCGCCCGTCTCCATCGCCGTCATGATCGGCGAGGGGATCATCGACTCCCGCGACTGCCCCTTGGCGATCACCATGGACACGTTCCACGAGTACTTGATGTGGTCCTCGGTGGTGCCGGCCGTGCCCTGCACCACCAGCGTGGAGTTGCGGCAGATCGCGGCCGACAGCAGCTCGGCCAGCCAGCTCTTGCCGGTGCCGGGGTCGCCGATGAGCAGCAGACCGCGGTCGGAGGCGAGGGTCACGATGGACCGCTCGACGAAACTGCGGTCGCCGAACCACTTCTGCGACACCTCCCGGTCCAGGCCGTCGGCACGCTCGGAGCCCAGGATGAACAGGCGGACCATCTTCGGCGACAGCCGCCACGAGAACGGCTTGGGACCGTCGTCGACCGACTCCAGCCAGTCCAGCTCCTCGGCGTACTTGATCTCGGCGGGCGCGCGCAGCAGGTCGGACATGGGGGAAACCTTTCGTACGGTGATCAGCGGGGCCTGTCGGGCACGTGACGGACGTGCGCCCGTGATCAGGTGAGGAACGTCTTGAGTTCGTGCACGAGCTTCTTGATGTGGCCGGAGATCACCGGCGTGCCGAGGTCCTTGAACCGCTCCCGGAACCACGGGTTGACGCTGCCGCGTCCGGAGCTGGTCACCGAGCCGACCGGGATGAACTTCGCCCCCGACCGGTGGACGGCGGCCATGCTCTCGAACAGCTCCGCGTGCCGCCACTCGTAGAAGTCGGAGATCCACACCACCACCGTGTTGCGCGGCTCGGCGATCTTCGGCTGGGCCAGCGTCATGGCGACCCTGCCGTCGGTGCCGCCGCCCAGCTTGGTGCGCAGCAGCGTCTCGAACGGGTCCTGCGCCCAGGGCGTCAGGTCCAGCGCCTGCGTGTCGTACGCGATCAGGTGGACGTCCACCTTCGGCAGCCCGGCGAAGATGGACGCCAGGATGGTGCAGTTGACCATCGAGTCGACCATCGAGCCCGACTGGTCCACGACGACGATCAGCCGCTGCGGCGTCGTCTTCCGGCTGGTGTGCCGGTAGTAGAGGCGGTCGACGTAGAGCCGTTCCTCCTCCGGGCTCCAGTTGGTGAGGTTCTTCCAGACGGTGCGGTCCAGGTCGAGGTTGCGGAACACCCGCTTCGGCGGCACCGACCGGTCCAGCTCGCCGACCGTGGCCTTCTCCACCTGGGTGCGCAGCACCTCGGTGACCTCGTCGACGTAACGCCGGATCAGCGCCTTGGCGTTGGCCAGGGCCACGCCGGAGAGGTTGTCCTTGTCGCGCAGCAGCTGCTCGATCAGGGACATGCTCGGCGTCAGCCGTGAGGCCAGCCGCGGGTCGGCCAGCACCTCGCGCAGGTGCATGCGCTTGACGAGGTCGCCCTCGATGGCCCCGAGCTCCGGGCCGATCTCGGGGATCAGCCGGCCGAGGTCGGGGGCGGGCGCACCGAACCCGGTGCCGGTGGGGCCGGCGCCCGCGCCGCCACCCGCCCGGTTCCCGCCGCCGCGCAGGTCACCGGGCCGGCAGCCCAGCGCCCGCTCCAGCTGGCCGGCGTCCGACTGCCAGCGCGCCAGCCGCTCGGCGGTGACGGTGCCCGGCGGGTTCGCGAAGACGTTCAGCAGCACCTTCGAGACCAGCGCCGCACGCCGCACCTCGGCGGCCCGGTCACGCGCCCCGTCCTCCTCCGGTCCGGGCACCATCAGCCCGTCGAACTCGTCGGCGAGCTCCGGGTGCCGCTGCACCACGGAGTCGACGGAGGCGTCCGGGTCCAGCAGCGCGGACGGCAGACCGGCGTCCTCGACCACGGCGAGGCTCGCCGACTCCAGCGACGCCTGCTCCTCCGGGTCGAAGAGACGCGCCAGCAGCCGCCAGTACAGCACCTGCCGCCGGTTCTCGTACGGGTCGGGTCCGGGGACGTCCCCGTGGGTGTCGTGGGTCATTTCCGCAGCAGCTTCCCGGCGCGCTCGCGCAGCACCGTGACGGCGTCGGTGGCGGCCTTCTCCGCCCGTACCCCGGCCTTGTCGGCCGTCCCCCCGGCCCAGGCCCCGGCGTGCACGGCGACCGTCTTCTTCCGCACCGTCCGCTCCACGGCGAGCGGCTGCAGCAGGAACGCCCCGGCGTCCCAGCGCAGCAGCCCCACGCACGCGCCGGACGCGGCGACGGCCTCGGGCGTGAGCGGACCGGCGGCCGGCGCCCGGCCGGCGTCGACGGCGAGCCGGTGCCCGGCGACGACCAGCGCGACGCCGTCCCCGTCCTCCTCCACGGCGTACCCCTCCACCAGCACGGGCACGGCCATCCGCGCCGGGTGCCGGTCCAGCGGCGCGGCCGGGAACGCGACGGCGGTGGGCAGGGCGACCCGGGCGGTGGTGAACACCTCGGCGGGCTCACCGGCACGGGCCCGGGCGTCGTCCCACAGCAGATCGCCCTCGGCGGTGACGGGCATCGCGTCCAGCACCATCGCGCGGCCCTCGCTCACCGCCGCGAGCAGGGACATGCGCGGCCGCAGCAGCTGCCACAGACCGGCCCCGACGACCGTGTCCGGCTTCGGCGCGGACACTGAGGCACGCACCAGCCGCGCCGCACCGCCGTCCGACGGCTCGAACACCGCGTGCACCTGCGCCTGCACGGCGGTGGCGTGCTCCTGCAGGTCCACGCCGAGCGGCAGCAGCCGCCCCGACGCCTCGGCCACGGCACCGGCACGGGACGCCCCGGGCAGCGTCAGCAGCAGGGCGCGCGACCACAGGTCGGCCCAGCGCCGCACCGGCACCCGCTCCAGGGTCGCCCCGGGGCAGGAGGCGGCCAGCTCGGCCGCGAACCCGTCCAGCAGCGTGGCCGGGCGGCGCAGCGCCGGGTCGGGCAGCATCGCGGAGACGACGGGTGCGGCCCCGGCGACGAGTTCGTGGTCGATGCCCTGCCACCCGGCCCGCGCCAGGTCGCACAGCCAGCTGCGCGCGGCGACGAGCAGGTTCCCCGCCTGCTCCCCGCCCGGCGCGTCTCCGTCCGGAACGGCACCCGCCGTCTCGGCGTCCGGCCGGCCGGTGACCTCCCCGACGCGGGCGACCAGCGCGTCGTGCACCGAGCCGAGCAGAGCGGTACGGGCCGCCGCGAGCGCGACGAAGTGGTCCTCGCCGCTGGCCCCCGCGACCGTCCTGTCGGCGGCCTTTGCGACCCGCGCCGCCAGTGGGGACCCCGCGACGGCGTCGGCCAACCCGGTCAGCCCGCCGGCCCGCGCCGGCTGCGGGCGCAGCAGTCCGCCCACCAGGACGTCGTCGAAACCGTCCACGGCCGCGAGCGCCTCGTCCAGTCCGTCGATGCCGTCGGACAGCAGATCGGCACGCATCAGGCCACCGCCCTCGTCGTCGGGAACCAGTGCATCTCGGGCAACGGCGCGGTCGTGGCGTCCAGTTCGAGATAGGCCAGGTGCCGCAGGAACCGGCTGAACACCTGGGCGGCGGCGGAACTGTCCCCCTGGACGGGACCCGTGCGCGTCATCCCGAGGGTGAGGGCCTGGGCGTCCGGCTCCTCCCCCTCGGCCTCCACCTTCAGATACCGCGCGACACGCTCGACGCCGTACTGCAGCACGGCCTCCCCGACGAGCGCGCGTATGTGGTTGCAGAACATGCCGCGCGCCCCGCCGCAAGGTCGGTTGTTGTTGGTGCTGCACGCGAACGCGTACGTCCCCGCGTCCACCGACGACACGTACACCCGCCCGATGTCCGACCCGCTGGACACCACGCCCTGCAGCCGCCCGTCGGCCAGCTCCACGAACGGCACCTTCGCCAGCTTCCGCGGCCGCGCGGCCGGCACCACCCGTGCCGTGCTCGACCTCTCCCAGACCGACAACGCACCATCTCCCATACATGTGCATGCGAAAAGAGGGGGGTGTTCACGCCACCTCGGCGGAACGGGATCGAACTTATCGGCGACCACTGACAACGCCTCCGGCCGCGGCCGGCGCCTGTGGACGACGGGGCGTGCGAACCCCGGTGCCGCCCCTGTTCCGCACCTTGACGGTGAGCCGGAAGCGACCGCTACTTGTGCAGGGGGCGTTGGGTGACCGTCCATCTCCCCGTCAGCGGAAGGCAGGAGCGGCGACGCATGGTCGTATCCGGTCCACGAACCACCGAGAGCACGCCCGCAGGGCCGTGCGCCGAAGATCCGCGGTCCCGGCCCGAACCCGACACCCGTGCCTCCAGGCGGTGCAGATGAAGAAGAGACTGTGGGCCGCGAGCGCCCTCCTCGGTGTGCTCGTCACGTGCGGAACACCGCCGGCACACGCGTCCCCGGACCCGCGGCCGGACCGGCGCACCCTCCCGCTCGGTCCCCCCGGCCTGACGGAGACCCGCACCACGACGACCCTGCAGCCGGGCGTCACCCTCACCCGCATCGTGCGCGGCGACGACGACCCGTCCCTGCGCTGGACGGTCGAGGTCTTCATCCCCGGCGCAGAGACCTCACCGGACCCCGACGCACCGCCGTCCGCGCTGAAGGACAGGGCGAGCGCCGACGAACTGGCCGCCGGGCTGCGCCGGGACGGCTTCCGGGCCCGCGTCGAGGAGGTGACGACGGCGAGGACGGCCGACTGGGCGGGCGGCGCCCTCGGCTGGCGGGTCCGCGTCGGATCGTTCGCCTCCCAGTCCGCCGCGACGGCCGAACGCACCCGCCTGCGAACGGCCGGGCACACCGGATCCGCCGTGTTCACCGGCTGGGACGGCGACGCCGCCGACCGCGGCCCCTGGCACATCGACGTGCTCACCATCGACCTGCGTACGTTCCGGGGGGAGCTGAGGGCTTCCCACGGCCCCGACCTCGAGAACCGGGAGACCACCAGCGCCCTGGCGAACGCGGCCGGCGCGACGGCGGCGGTCAACGCCGGCTTCTTCGTCCTCGACCCGAAGGCGGGCGCACCCGGCGACCCCGCCGGCGTCGGCGTCTACGACGGGCGCCTGCTCAGTGAGCCGGTGAGCGGACGCCCCGGCCTGGTCCTCCACGACGACGGCCGGCGGACGGACGTCGCCCGCTACACCTGGCAGGGCCGGATCACGTCCCGCGGCACCACCCTCGCCCTGGACGGCATCAACCGCGTACCGGGCCTGATCCGCAACTGCGGCGGCGGTGAGGGCGACCGGCCCACGTCCCTCCCCCTCCACGACGTCACCTGCACCAACCCCGACCAACTGGTCGCCTTCACCCCCGACTACGGCCGGCGGACACCGTCCGGCGACGGCCTGGAGGCCGTACTGGACGCCCACGACCGCGTCGTGGAGCTGCGCTCACCCCGCGGAGGGCCGCTCCCGCCCGACGGCACCTCGGTCCAGGCGACCGGCGAGCGCGTCGCCGCACTGACGGCCCTGGCACGCCCCGGCGCCCGCCTCGACCTGAGGACGACCCTGCTGGACGACCGGGGCGGGCGCGTCTTTCCGACCCCCGGCACCGACATCGTCAACGCCGGCCCCGAACTGGTCCGCGACGGCCGCCTCCACGTCACGCCGGCCACCGACGGCATGGTCCACCCGGGCGACCCGAGCTGGTACTACGGCTGGGTGCACAAGCGCAATCCGCGCACCCTGGCCGGAGTGGACGCGGCCGGCCGCACGGTGCTCGTCACGGCCGACGGACGCAGCACCGCATCCCTCGGCCTGAGCATCCTCGAGAGCGCCGAAATCGCCAGGGCACTCGGACTGCGCGACGCGGTCAACCTCGACGGAGGCGGCTCGACGACGATGGTGACCGGCGGCAGGGTCGTCAACGCCCCGTCCGACGCGGCGGGCGAACGCCCGGTCGGGGACGCCCTGCTGGTCCTGCCCCGCAGGCACTGACCCGGCCCGGCGGCACCGTTCGCGCAGCGACGAACCGCACCGCGGGGAGCCGCCACGCGCTCGCACCCACTGGTTGACCTGAACATGGCGCGCTGGACAGGGTGGGCCGGTCCGCGTTCCTTCCCTCCCCAGGAGCCGTCGTGACCGACACCCCCGCCCCCGGCACGGCCGCACGCCGTCCCACCCGTCGTGCACTGCTGCGCACCACCGGACTGGTGGCCGGCCTCACCGCGGCCGGCTTCCCCGCCTCCGCCGGCGCGGCCGGCCTGCCCGGGGCGGACGCGGCCCCCCGCCCGGCCGCCGAAGCACCCGGACCGGCCGGGACCGGAGGCCGTGAACTGCGCGGGGAGTGGATCGCCACCGTCTCCAACATCGACTGGCCCTCACGGCCCGGCCTCGGCCCGGCCGAGCAGCAGGCGGAGTTCGTCGCACTGCTCGACCACGCCGGATCGGTCGGACTCAACACCGTGTTCGCCCAGGTGCGCCCGACGGCCGACGCGTTCTGGCCCTCACGGTTCGAACCGTGGTCGCAGTACCTGACCGGCACCCAGGGAAAGGACCCCGGCTACGACCCCCTGGCCTTCATGGTCGACGCCGCGCACGCCCGCGGCCTGGCCCTGCACGCCTGGTTCAACCCGTACCGCGTCTCGCAGCAGGCCGACCTCACCCGGCTCGTCCCCGGCCACCCGGCGCGCCTGCACCCGGAATGGACCGTCCCCTACGGCGGCAAGCTGTACTACAACCCCGGCGTTCCCGCCGTACGCGCCTTCGTCGAGGACGCCATCATGGACGCGGTGGAGCGCTACGAGATCGACGGCGTCCACTTCGACGACTACTTCTACCCCTACCCCGTGAACGGCGCGGACTTCCCCGACGACGACGCCTTCGCCGCGTACGGCGCGGGCTTCACCGACCGGGCCGCCTGGCGCCGGCACAACGTGGACCTGCTGGTACGGGAGACGTACGACCGGGTGCGCGAGACCCGGCCCGAGGCGGCGTTCGGCGTCAGCCCCTTCGGCATCTGGCGCAACGCCTCCAGCGACCCACGGGGCTCGGCCACCGGCGGCACCCAGTCCTACGACGCACAGCACGCCGACACCCTCGGCTGGGTGCGCAACGGCTGGCTGGACTACATCGCCCCGCAGCTGTACTGGAACATCGGTCTCCCCGTGGCCGACTACGCCGTCCTCGCCCCGTGGTGGTCGGACGCCGTGCGCGGCACCGACGTACGGCTGTGGATCGGCCAGGCCGTGTACAAGGTCGGCGCCGCCGGCCAGCCGGCCGCCTGGCAGGATCCGGCCGAGCTCTCCCGGCACCTCACGATGGACGAGGGACTGCCGGGGATCGACGGCGAGATCCTGTTCAGCGCCAAGGACGTGACCGCCGACCGGCTCGGATCGATCAGCACGCTCACCGCCGGCCACTGGCGGCGGCCCGCGCTGGCCCCCGTCCTGCCGAGGCTGGCCGGTGGCCGCCCGCCCCTGCCCCCGCTCGCGTCGGCGACCCGGACGGCCGACGGCGGCGTCCGCGTCGACGTCCGCTCCCGGGGCGACCACGTCCCCGCGCTGTACGCGGTCCGGCTGAGGGACACCGGCGGCGACACGCTCGTGGCGGTGCTGCCGGGCGCGCGCGGCACGGCGTGGACGGGGCCGGCGACGCCGAAGGGAGCGGCGTACGCGGTCACCTCGGTGGACCGGGCCCGCCGCGAGAGCGTCCCCGTCACCGCACGCGTGCGCAGGAGGTGACCGCGGGTCAGGGGACTCTTTCCGGCCCCGCCCGGTCGGCGGAGAACGTCTCCGGACCCGGCGGGCCTGCCGGGACGGCCAGGAGGGACCGGCGGGCGCATGGGGACCGGGCCGTGGGGGAACGGAGCGTTTCGGCCGCACTTCCTCCTCTTCCCCCCGGCCCGTCGGCCCGGCGGCGTACATTCGGTTCATGTCCGAACAACTCACCCCCGAAGCCGGTGCCCCCCGCCCCTCCCGTCGCGCGGTGATCCGGGCGGCCGCGGTCACCGCCGCGGTGGTCGGCGTACCGCTCCAGGCGCGGACGGCCGCCGCACAGCCGGCCTCGGCCGCCCCCGCGGCCACCTCCTCGGCCGCACCGGAACTGCCCGCCGGACTGGTCCCGTACCGCACCCCCTACGTGAACTGGTCGGGGGAGATCACCCACACCGGTTTATGGGCCTGCGCGCCGCGCACCGCGCAGGACGTCGCGGACCTGGCCAACTGGGCCCACCGCGAGGGCTGGCGGCTGCGCGCACGCGGCAAGGCGCACAACTGGTCCCCGCTCACCATCACCGGCCCCTCCCAGTCGGACGAACGGGTCCTCCTCCTGGACACCACCCGCCACCTCACCGGCATGGAACTCGCCACGCCACCCCCCGGCGCGCCCGGCGCCGTCCGCGCGCAGACCGGGGTGCTCCTCGAGACCCTGATGGCCTTCCTCGCCGACCACGGCCTCGGCGTCACCAACACACCGGCGCCCGGGGAACTGACCCTCGGCGGCACCCTGGCCATCGACGCCCACGGCACCAGCGTGCCGGCCGTGGGGGAGGCCGCGCGCCCCGGTCACACCTACGGCTCGCTCAGCAACCTCGTCCTCTCCCTCACCGCCGTCGTCTGGGACACCGGACGCGCCGAGTACGTGGTGCGCACGTTCCACCGGGGAGCCGACGACGAGTGCGAGGCGCTGGCCACCCACATCGGACGCGGACTGGTGACCGAGGTGGTGCTCCAGGCCGGCGAGGAGGTGCCGCTGCGCTGCGTCAGCCGCGTCGACATCAGCAGCGACGAACTGTTCGCGGCACCCGGCAGCGCGGCGGCCGGCCGGGGCAACACGTTCGCCGACTTCCTCGACCGCGCGGGGCGCGTGGAGGCCATCTGGTTCGCCTTCACCGACCGGCCCTGGCTGAAGGTGTGGAGCCTCAGCCCCGAGCGCCCCCTCACCTCACGGCCCGTCAGCCGTCCGTACAACTACCCGTTCAGCGATTCCCTGCCGACTCCGGTCGCCCGCCTCGCGGGACGGCTCGTCGGCGAGGGCGCCTGGTTCCTCGCGCCCGAACTCGGCCTCGCCCAGTACACCGTGGCGGCGACCGGCCTGACCACCACCCTCGCCACCGACCTGTGGGGTCCCGCGTACGCGCTCCAGTTCTACCTGCGCCCCACCACCCTGCGCGAAACCGCGAACGGCTACGCCGTCCTGACCCGGCGCGCCGACGTGCAGAGGGTCGTCTCCGAGTTCGCCGCCTACTACAGCGGGCAGATCAAGTCGGCGGCACTGCGCGGCAGTTATCCGGTCAACGGTCAGGTCGAGATCCGCGTCGGAGGACTGGACAGGCCCGAGGAGTCGGCGGCCCCCGGCGCCCGCCCGCCGCTGCTGTCCGTCGTCCGGCCGCACCCGGACCACCCGGAGTTCGACTGCGCGGTGTGGATCGACGTGCTCACCCAGCCGACCACACCCGGCGCGCACGCCTTCTACCGCGACCTGGAGCGCTTCCTGCTGCGCACCTTCGACGGCGGCTACGCGCTCACCCGCGTCGAGTGGTCCAAGGGCTGGGGGTACACCGACACCGCGGCCTGGGCCGACCAGGAGGTCATCGGCACCGTGGTCCCGGCCTCGTACGGGCGCGGCCAGTGGGCGGAGGCGGTCGGCATCCTCGACCGGCTCGACCCCCACGGCGTGTTCGGCAACGACTTCACGGACCAGCTGGTACGGGTGTGACCCCGGGGCCCGGCACGTGACCCCCGGTGGGGGCGGGCGGGCGCCGCCGGCGCAGCGGGCCGCCGCCGAGGGCGCGGCCCCGCTGTTCGGTGGCGGCGGCGGACCGGGCCGCGGTGGGGCCGCCGCGCTCGCCCGCGCCGGCAGGCAGCGCGGTCGCGTGCCCCGGAAGCCCGCGGTCCGGGCAGGTCCCGCCCCGGCCCACCGAGGCGGGGGCGGCCCGGGACCGGTGACGCCCCGCCCGCTGGGCCGAGGTGCCCGTCACTCCTCGACGGTCAACGTCCAGGATCCTCCCGCCCCGAACAGCACGAGCAGCGGCCCCGCGGGCAGCCGCACGGTGGTCCGCGCCCGGCCGCTGTCGTTGAGCAGCAGCACGCTCTCGCGCGGATCGAGTCCCGTCCTTCCGGCGACCTCGTAGCACCGCAGACTGACGTGTCCGTTCCGGCCCGGCTCCAGGCCCCGGAACCGTACGCGTAGCGAGGCCGCCGGACCCGTGTACAGCAGCGCCTCGTGCCCGACGCCCGTCAGCGTCCCCGTCAGCCGGCGGGCGGCGGCCACCGGCTTCACCCGCAGGATCCACGCGTCCCGCGCCGAGACCGTCAGTTGCGGGGGGTGGATGCGCGGCACCCAGCTTCCCCTGAAGTCTCGGTACAGGACGTTGAAATAGACCTCCGGGATGTCCTTGCCGTCCACGGTGAGAGGCCGGACGCTGAAGTGGCCCTCGCCCCGGTGCGCCGCCTCCAGCAGGAAGGGACGGTCCGGGAAGCGTTCGTCCGTCGCGAACGTCCGGCGCCCCTCTCCTTCGATGGTGAACGGCTCGAAGACCGGGCCGAACTCCCAGCCCTCCAGGAGGCCGTACGGCCGGTCCGGCGGCGGGAAGACCACCCCGGCGTCTTCGCCCGACCAGCCGGGCGGCGCTTGTCCCGGAACCTTCGTCACCCCGGTCAACAGCACTGGCCCGCCGGGGGAGTCGGAGCTCTTCTCGAAGTGGCCCATGCCGCCCATCATGCGGCACGGGCCACGACGGAGTCGATCACCCGGGTCACCCGGCCTCGACGCCGCCTCCGCGCACGGCCCCGAGAACGGACATCGCCCGGTCACCCGCTACCGCGAGAACGTCACCATGCGCCTCGCCGCACCCCACACCGCCGCCGTCGCCTTCGCCCGGCCGGCAGGGTGGTCGAAAGAGGCGCCCTGGCCGGACCGGTCCGGAGCGTTGTCCACACACCTGACGGGTGGGTGACCACCGGATGCGGAGTGGCAGTGGTGGTGGTCGCAGGTGTGCGGGAAGCCCGCCGGAGCCTCTGCGCGTCCAGCGTTGCCGGCGCGGACCGCGGGCCCGTTCGACGAGCGAGGCGCGTGTGAGGTGTCCCGACCGCGCCGTCGGCCGCCGCTCGTGCGGGCGGGGCGCCGGTCACTCGCAGAACGCGGTGTCCACGGCCGACACGACCGCCTCGGCGCCCTTCTCGTCGTCACCGAAGGTGCCCGGTAGCGCCGTCACCGCGAGTCCGACGGAACGGCCGTCGTCCGTGGCGCCCCCGCGGGTCTCGAACCCGTGGATGTCACCGCCGTGCCCCCAGTACACACCGCCGCAGCTCAGCGGGACACTGAAGACGCCGAGCCCGTACCGCCACCCCGGGAACAGCGGGGCGTCGACGGTCCTGCGCATCTCGGCGAGCTGCTCGCGGGGGAGCAGCCTGCCGTCGACGAGCGCCCGGGCGAACTTCGCCAGGTCGCTCGGGGTCGAGATCATCTGACCCGCGGCGCCGCCCCAGGAGGGGTCCATCTCGGTCGCGTCGACGACGTTCCCCTTCTCGGAGTCGCCGATCGCGTACCCGTGGGGGTGGGGGCCCTGGATGGACTGGTCGCCCGGCTGCGGCCAGTAGGTGTGGCGCAGTCCCGCCCTCCTGATCACGCGACGGGTGATCTCCTCCTGCACGGGGCGTTCCGTCACCCGCTCGATCAGCAGGCCCGCCAGCAGGTAATTGGTGTTGCTGTACTCCCACTCGGCGCCCGGTGCGAACTTCGCCGGACGGGCCAGCGCCGCGGCGAGCAGGTCGTGCGGCTGGAAGAACTTGTGCCGCACCTTCTGGAAGTTCTCCAGGCCTATGTGCTCGGTGTAGTTGGGGAGTCCGCTGGTGTGCTGCAGCAGCTGCCGGACGGTGATCTTCCTGCCGTCGATGCCCTCGCCCCGCACCAGACCGGGCAGGTAGGTCTCGATCGGCGCGTCCAGCTCCACCTTGCCCTCGGCCACCAGTTGCAGGACGACCACCGCGGTGAAGGTCTTCGTGTTGCTCCCCGCCCGGACTTGGCCGTCCTGGGGCACGGGGACCTGCCGGCCCAGCCGGGAGGAACCGGCCACCAGGGACCTCTCGCGTCCGTCCTTGCTCACCCAGGCCAGCGCGGCCGGGAACTTCTCCTGGCGCACCAGGGAGTCGAGGCTCTCGCGCAGCGCCCTGTCCTTCGGGGGACGGGTCGTCGACGCGCTGGTGCTGACCACGGCGGTGGAGCTCATCAGCCCCACCACCGCCGCGACCAGCACTCCCTTGCGCACCTTCGAGGTGGTCCTCGTCCGCATCGTGTGCTCCTTCTCGGCTCTTCGCCCGGATCGGCACCAGCCATGCTGTCCGCACCCGGCACGAAGATCACTGCTGCTGGCCACCGGATCACGGGTGCAGCCAGCACCACCCCGCAGGCGTGGTGAGGCCCACCGAATCCACGACGAGTACCCGCTGCCGGGTCTCGGCGTCCGTCCCGACCACGCGGTGAGCGTGGACGGGGAGATCAACGGCTGTGTCGAACTCGGGCGGCCAGGGCTGTCCGTCGATTCGGCCACCTTCGGCCGCGGCAACCGGGAGCAGTGGGACAAACTCCAGGACCTGCCCAACCTGTTGTACTCGAACGGCACCGAGTGGCGGCTCTCCAGCGGTGGCAGACAGGTCGGCGAGACCGTGTTCTTCGCCGGCTCGCTGCGGAGTGCGGGTGAGGAACTCGCCGTGCCCGATCCGCTGGCCTTCGACGCGTTGTTCCAGCAGTTCCTCGGCTGGGAACCCGAGCCGATCAGACATGTCGCCCGTCTCGTCCAGGAGATCGCTCGCCTGTGCAGACCGCTGCGGTCCGCTGTGCAGGAACAGCCCGGGGCTGAGACCAGGTCTTCCACACCCGACGACGACATGCGCACGCGGTCGCGCAAGTGGACCGGCCGGCGGTCCGCAGCGGGAACCAGGACGCCTGCCTACGCCTCTACGAGCACTTCCTCACCGTCCACGACCCGGCCTCGCCGGCGGAGCGGCTCGTACTACACGCCTCGCGAAGTGGTCGAGGAGATGATCCGTCTCAACGGGACCACGGTCACACCCCGGCCTCCACCAGGAACGGGCTGGGCTTGCCCGGCCAGGAGACGTACAGGCTGTCGCGGGCCCTCGTGCAGGCGACGAAGAGCAGGCAGCGTTCGGACATCATGTCCGTCTCGTGCTGCTTGGGGTCCACCTCGGGCGGCGTGACCGCCTTCGGGAACGGCAGCGCCTCGTCGTCGACGCCGACGACCGCCACACAGCGGAACTCCAGCCCCTTGAAGGAGTGCATGGTCCCCACCCGCACGGTCGTCGCCTCCCCGGCGGCGTCGGTGGAGCGGAGCGTCGCGGCGGGGACACCCGCGTCCTTCAGGCGGGCGACCGCCTTCGCGCACGTCTTGTTGAACCGGGCGCTGACCCCGATCTCCCCGGCGCCGACACCCGCGTCCAGCCACGCCCGCACCTGGGTGACCAGCGCGTCCAGTTCCGCCTCCTCGGACGTCGCCGCGTGCACGGCGGGTCCGTCGCCGTGGAGGGCGGAACGGTAGCCGAGCAGGGTCTCGTTGCGGTTCTCGTCCTCCAGCTGGGCGATCGGGCGGCCGATGAGCAGCGCCGTGGACCAGCGCAGGATCTCCTGCGTGCTGCGGTAGTTCTTGCGCAGCTTCACCGACCGTCCGGCCACCTTGATGCCGAGCGACTTCAGCGACACCTTCGCGTCGTAGATGCGCTGGTGCGGGTCGCCCGCGATGAACAGGTCGTCCGGGCGGGCGGGGACGGCCGCGCGCAGCAGCCGCCACTGCGCCGGGTGCAGGTCCTGCGCCTCGTCCACCACGACGTGCCGGTAGCGCGGCCCCGTCTCCTCCAGCAGCCGGGCCGCCTCCGCGCACGTCTGCAGCCAGGTGCGGCACCCGTCCGCGGCGAGGTCGGCCGTGAAGCGCTCCACCGTCTCCCACACCAGCGGCCGCTCGGCCGCGGCCAGCCGGCTGCCGCGGCCCCGCCGGTCCGCCGCCTCGTACTCGGCCAGGGAGCCGATGCCCTGCGCCAGGACGACGTGCCGGTACTCCTGGGCGAGGAACTGCGCGCTGCCGGTGAAGCCCGTCGCCTTGGCGGCCCTGCCCCAGCGGCTCACCTCCTCGTTGCTCATCAGCGGCCGCAGCGGCACGGCGTCCGGTGCCTCCGCGACGACGCGGCTGGCGAAGCCGTCCACCGTCGAGATGTCCACCCGTTCGCGCAGTTCCGGATCGTCCACCAGGGACTCCAGGCCCGAACGGAGCGCGTTGACGAGGGCGTTGGTGTACGTCGTCAGCAGGATGCGGTCGCCGTCGCGCAGGTGCCCGAGCAGGTGCTTGACCCGGTGCAGGGCGACGACGGTCTTCCCCGTGCCCGGTCCGCCGGTGACCTGCGCCGGCCCCGAGTACGAGGACCGGTACGCCACCTTCCGCTGCGACGGGTGCAGGAAGACCCGCCAGGCAGCGAAGGGCTTCTCCAGGATGTCCCGCAGCTCCTCGGGGGCCGACACCAGCGCGATACGCGCCCGGGTGTGCCGGATCGCCGTCTCGTAGTCCCGCGTGTCCACCGGCTGCGTGGACGCGTGCAGCGCGGGCGCCACGATGTCCTGCCAGACCTCCTCCACCGTGCACCCCGAGGCGAGGTACTGCAGCACCTCCCGCTGGTCCTGCGGCAGCAGCGGCGCGAAGACGTCCAGCTGCTCCTGGTCGACCAGCGAGCGGGCCTGCCGCAGCGTCTCGTCGTCGATGCCGAGCGCCTTCAGGTCCCCGTCGGAGAACTTCGCGAACAGCCGCTCCTTCGACGAGGCTTCGGCCACCCGCTCGTAGGCGGGCGTGATCTCGTCCAGGGTCTCGGCGTCCCGGATCTCGACGGCCCGCGTCACCTCGTTGATGCTGGACTTCTGCTTCATCGCCCAGGCGATCGCCTTGTCGTGCGGCATCACCCGCAGCAGGACGAAGGTGTCCCCGGTGGGCGGTGCGAGCACCACACCGCGCCAGAACTGGTCGATGCGGATCGTCCGGATCTGCTTGTCCTTCGCCTTCACCAGGCTCTCCAGCTTCAGCCCCTGGTCCTTGAAGAGCTGGTCCAGGGTGAGCCGGCCGAACTTCTCCCATGCCTCGAGGACGCCCTTCCTGACGGGGGGCTGGAGCTTGGGGAGTTCGGCGAAGAAACCGATGTCGAAGGCGAGCTGCGGCATGGGGAGATCCTAGTGCCCGCGTGGTCCTCGGCGCGGGCGAAGGCCAGGTCAGGGCAGGGAACCGGCACTGTCGCCGTCGAGATCCAGACGGATCACCGCCAGGGTCTCGGCCACCTCGGCGGTCAGCTCGTCGTCCGGGCCGAACACCACGCACAGGTCCGCGTGCAGCGGCTCCAGGACGTCGAAGGCCTCCGCCGCCCGCTGTTGCGCGAGGAGCAGCATGCCGATGTCGCGGCGCAGCTCCACCGCGTTCTCGCTCACGTCGCCGTCCACGGCCCGCACCGCGTCGAGCACGCCGTTCA
This sequence comes from Streptomyces sp. NPDC029152, assembly GCF_055564355.1. Classification (NCBI taxonomy): domain Bacteria; kingdom Bacillati; phylum Actinomycetota; class Actinomycetes; order Kitasatosporales; family Streptomycetaceae; genus Streptomyces; species Streptomyces sp. NPDC029152. The sequence goes on from NZ_JBVHWR010000010.1 coordinate 191,712, forward strand.
GCCCGGCCAGCGCCTCGGTCACCTGGCCGAGTTCACCACGGCAGCGCGCCGCCTGGGCCCTGCTGTCCAACGCCTCCTCGCTGCTCGGGCCGCCCACACGGGCGTAGGCGTCGGCCAGCGCCTCGAACTCGGGCAGCGCGGCCCGGTGGTCACCGGCCAGCTGACGGCTGACCGCCCGGCGCATGCGCAGACCGAGCACCGCCTTGCTCTCCGGCCCGAGGGCACGCGCGGCGGGCTCGATCATCTCGCCCACCACCTCGGCGGCCTGGGCGTACCGCTCCTCCTCCAACAAGGCGCGGTAGTGCGCGTGGACGTCGAGGATCTGCTCCCGCAGCGCCTCCCGCTCGACCGCCGGGAGGACGGGCGGCGCGCCCGGGCCGACGGCGGGCGCGGCGGACCGCGCGCCGGTGCGCGAGCGGGGCGCGTAGGGCCGGCGGAAGATGCCCGTCGGGTCCGGTGCCCCGACGGGTCCCGCCTCCTGCGGCACGGAATCCTCGCCCGGCGCCGGCAGGAAGGGCCGCAGCCGCTCGTACACCTCCTGCACGTCCGCCGGGCGTGCCTCGGGCGCCTTGCGGAGCAGGTGCAGGACGAGTTCCTCCAGGGCTGCCGGTACGTCGCCGCGCAGCTGCCGCAGTGGGGTCGGGGCCGCGTTGACGTGCTGCGTCATCAGCTGCCACTCGCTGTCCCCGCCGAACAGCGTCCGTCCGCTGAGCAGTTCGTGCAGCACGCAGCCCAGCGCGTACAGGTCGGTGCGCGGCGTGACCCGCGCACCGCGCACCTGCTCCGGCGCCATGTACTGGTGCGTCCCGATCGGGCTGCCCGTCGCGGTCAGCTTGGTGACGTCCGTCCGCAGGATCGCCGCGATGCCGAAGTCCAGCACCTTCACCGTGCCGTCCCGGGCGACGAGGATGTTGCCGGGCTTCAGGTCGCGGTGCACCACCGGCACGTCGTGCGCGTACGACAGCACCGTCGCCACCTGCGCGGCCACGGCCGCCGCCCAGCTGACGGGGAGCGGGCGGTCCGGGTGCACGTACGCGGTCAGCGGCACGCCGTCGACCAGCTCCATCACCAGGAACAGCTGCTCGTACGACGCGTCCAGCACCGCGTCGTACACCTGCGGCACGCCCGGGTGCTGGATCCGCGCGGTGACCCGCGCCTCGCGCCGGAACCGCTTCTCGAACTCCTCCGCCAGATGCGGCGAGGTGACGGCCTGCGGGCGGATCAGCTTCACGGCGACCGGGCGGTCCAGCACGGTGTCGTAGCCGCGCCAGACGTCCCCCATGCCGCCGTGGTCGAACCGCTCCAGCAGTTCGTAGCGTTCCGCGATCCGTCGTACGTCCGGCACCTGGTCCCCGCTCCCGCCCCGTCGAGTGTCCGAAGGGATCAGTCTCCCGGGCGGGCCGCTCGGGCGTCCAGCCAGGTCGCGGAGCAGGTGTGTGATCAGGACAGGCCGGGAGCGGCGCACTCCGCCCAGACGGTCTTGCCGGGCCCGCCCGTGGAACGGGGCGAGCACCCCCAGCGGTTGGCCAGCGCCTCGACGAGAAGCAGCCCGCGCCCCCCGTCGCCGTCCTCCGGCACGGCGGCGGGGAGGCGGGGGAGGCGTTCGCCCCGGGTGTCGGTGACCTCGATGCGTACGGTGCCGGTCGCCGGGTCGGCGACGAGGAGCACGTGGAAGTCACGGCCGGCGACGTGCCCGTGCCGCACGGCGTTGGCGCACAGCTCCGACGCGATCAACGTGACGGCGTCGTGCGCGTCGCTGCCGTACGGGATCCCCCAGGCGTCGAGCCGGTGCGCGCACAGGCGCCGGGCCAGACGGGCACCGCGCGGGGTCGAGCTGAAGCACATCGCGAACCGGTGCACCGTCACGGGTGGTTGTGTTGCGGTCATGCACTCACGGTGGCGGCCCGTGGCCTAGCGTGACCAGTGGTGACGCGCTGACGTCGGTCCTCCGTACGGAGCGGGCGCGGGCGCTGTACGCGGTGGTACGCGGGGAGAGGAGGCAGGGCGGTGACCGTGAGGGACGAGGAGCCGGCGGCGCAGCGGCAGCAGCGGCCGGAGGACGAGCCGGGGACGGGCGTGGTGACCGCGTTCGGGCGGCAGTTGAAGCTGCTGCGGACGCGGGCGGGGCTGGAGCGGGCCGAGTTCGGCAGGAGGCTCGGGTACTCGGCGGACACGGTGGCGTCGATCGAGCAGGGGAGGCGGATCCCGCAGGCCCGGTTCATCGAGAAGGCGGACGAGGTGCTGGGGGCAGGTGGGGTGCTCACGGCGCTGAAGGAGGAGGTGGGGCGGGCTCAGTATCCGGCGTTCTTCCGGGACATGGCCCGGCTGGAGGCGGAGGCGGTCACCCTTCATGTGTACGGTGCCTTGGCCGTTCCTGGCCTGTTGCAGACCGAGGAGTACGCGAGGGCTGTTTTCACCATGCGCCGCCCGCTTCTCGATGAGGAGACCGTGGAGCAGCGTGTTGCAGCGCGATTGGCACGACAGGAGATCTTCTCGCGGCGACCGCTTCCCACTCTGAGCTTCGTCATCGAGGAGTCGGTGTTGCGACGGCCCGTCGGAGGACGGTCGATCCTGCACGGACAGTTGGAGCAGATCCTTCTGCACGGACAGCGCAGAAATGTCGAGATCCAGGTCATGCCCACGGATGCAGCCGAACACTGCGGGCTGGCCGGACCCTTCACCTTGATCGAAAAGCGGGACGGGCGCAGGATGGCGTATGTGGAGGTGCAGCGGACCAGTCGCCTCTACACCGAGCGCGCGGAAGTGCGGGACGCTGAGGAGCAGTACGGCATCCTGCGAGCTCAGGCCCTGACTCCACGCGAGTCGCTGGCCTTCGTCGAGGGACTCCTGGGAGAGAGATGACCCACCGGGTGAGTGAGCTGACGGTTGCGGAGTCAGCGTGGTTCAAGAGCAGCTACAGCAGCGGCGAGGGCGGGGAATGCGTCGAAATCGCCGCCCATGCAGCCACCGTACTGGTACGGGATTCCAAACGTCCGGCAGAAGCCAGGCTGTGCTTCGCACCCGAGGCATGGGCCGGCTTCCTGCGGATGACCGCAGAGCACTGAACCGATGGAATGCCTTGGGCCCGGTACGCGCGCCGTACCGGGCCCAGGGTGTGTCAGATGTCGTCCAGCCCTTCCTCCCGGCGGATCATCCGCCAGGCCGCGCGGCGGGCGCTGCGGTCGAGGTTGGACTTGAAGTCCCGGTCGGTGCCGAAGTACCGCTTGCCGAGCGTGTCGATCGTGGAGACATGGTCCATCATGTTCTCCTCGAACTTCTTGTCGAAGACGATCCCGAAGTTCTCCTCGTCGTTGACGACGGCGGCGGCCCGGACCTTCGGGTCGTCCTTCGTGGCGTTGAAGGCCGGGAGGACGTCCTCCTCGGTGAACTCCGTGCCGAATTTGGCGTTGAACTTCTCGATCAGCTCGGACAGAAGTGACTTCTCGGCGTCCGTGGCGCCGCCGACCCCGTCGCCGAAGCCCTTGAGCTCTGCGGGGCCCTCGGGGTTGAGGGACACGTCGTGCTCGCCGGTCTTCTCGACGCGCAGGTGGCTGAGGTCGACCTCGCCTATGTCGACGCCGCCGTCCGCGAGCCGGGGGAGCCGGTTGAGCAGGTACCGCCCGTACAGGTACAGGCGCTCCAACTCGGCGTCGCGGTACGGCACGATCTGCGCGAGGAAGCCGTACTTGCGGACGTAGTCGCTGAGGTTGGCGCGGAACTCCTCGGCCGTCTCGACGTCGTCCTCCTCCTCGCTCTCCAGGAGGGTGGTGAAGCGGGTGACGGCGGGGGAGAGGAGCCGGTACAGCTCGGCGTGCAGCTTCTCCCACTTGGACTGCGAGCCGCCCGCCTTCTCCTGCGCATCGAAGTACGCGGCGACGAACTCGTCCATGTCCTGCTCCGAGATGATCGGCGCGGACATGACGCGGCTCTGGGCCGTGTAGAGCAGGTTCGGGTCGGAGGGCAGGGTGTGCGCCTCCTCGAAGTACGGGCGGAAGGCGTCCTGGATGTCCTCGGCCTCGTTGACGAAGTCCAGCACGGCGAGGTCGGCCTGGGACTTGCGCTCGGCGGTGCGGTTGAGGCGGGAGAGGGTCTGGACGGCGGCGATGCCGGTCAGCGTCTTGTTGACGTACATCGTCGTCAGGAGCGGCTGGTCGAAGCCGGTCTGGTACTTCTCGGCGACGACCAGGATCCGGTACTCCTGCTGCCCCTTGCCGCCGGCCTTCACGGCCTTGTCGTCGGCGCGGGTGTAGGCGAACGCCTTGGGCAGCGCGCTCTCGGAGAGGCCGCCGTTCTCCTTGACCTCGGTGGTCTCCTCACCGTCGATGGTGAGGGAACCGGAGATCGCGACGAGGACACCGAGGTCCGGGTACTTGGTGTCGTACTCGCGGTCGGCGATGTAGCTGCGGATGGCGCGGGCCATCTGCACGGCGGAGTGGCGGGACGCCGTGACCACCATGGCCTTGGCCCGGCCGCCGAGCCGGCCGCGGGTGTGGGCGACGAAGTGCTCGACGATCACCTGGGCGTGCTGGGACACCGTGTGCTCGTGCATGAGCGCGAACCGGGCGAGCAGGCTGTTGGCCTTGGAGGGGTCGACCTCCTTCTCGTCGTGGTTGAGGTTCGCGAGCTTCCAGTAGGTGTTGTAGGTGACGTAGTTGCGCAGCGGGTCGAGGATGAAGCCTTCCTCGATGGCCTGGCGCATGGAGTAGGTGTGGAAGGGGCGGTAGACGGTCTTGCCGTTCTCCACGCCTTCCGTGCCGAAGAGTTCGAGGGTCTTGGACTTGGGCGTGGCGGTGAAGGCGAAGTAGGAGAGGTTGGCGGCGTGCGAGCGCTCGACCGCCTTCGCCTTCAGCTTGTCGTCCACGGTGACCGTGGTCGCGCCCTCGTCGTCGGAGTCGGCGTCCAGGCCGAGGTCGCGCAGGGCGGACTTCACGGCGGTGGCGGCGTCGCCGGACTGAGAGGAGTGCGCTTCGTCGACGATGATCGCGAAGCGGGTGCCCTTGATCTCGGTGGGGTTGTCCTTGATGTAGTTCAGCAGCGCCGGGAACGAGTGCAGGGTGACGGTGACGATCTTGCCGGTGTCCCGGGAAAGGGCGCGGGCGAGCTGTTCGCTCTTCGCGCCGTGCTTCTCGTCGACCTTCACGACCAGGCCGTCGGTCTGGCTGAAGCTGCCGACGGTCTCCCGAAGCTGGGCGTCCAGGTTGCGGCGGTCCGTGATGACGATGACCTTGTCGAAGACGGGCTCGCCGGGCTTGATGCGGCCCTCGGCCAGGGCTTCGGGTCGGAGAACGGCCGGGTCCATGCGCGCGTGCAGATCGCTGAGGCGGTGGGCCAGCCAGCCGATGGTGTTCGACTTGCCGGACCCGGCGGAGGCCATGACCAGGTAGTTCTGGCCGGCGCCGTGGACGGAGGCGTGCGCGGTGAGCTTCCGGACCACGTCCCACTGGTGGAAGCGGGGGAAGATCGTCTTCTTGGTGACGCCGCCGCCGGGCGTCTTCTCCTTCTGCTGGTGCACGAAGCGCTGGAGGAGGTCGAGCCAGTGATCCCGCTGCCAGACCTCTTCCCAGAGGTAGGAGGTGGCGTACTTGCCGTGGGCGGTGGGCGCCGGGTTGCCGGCGCCACCGGGCTGGCCGGGGCCGTTCGAGCCGGTGTTGAACGGCAGGAACTGGGTGCTCTTGCCGCGCAGCTGCGTGGTGACGAAGACCAGATCCGGGTCCACGGCGAAGTTCGCGATGACGCGCCGCGTGAAGATCAGCTCGGTCGGGTCGCGGTCGGTCCGGTACTGCTCCTTGGCCTGCTCGACGCCCTGGCCGGTGAGCGGGTTCTTCAGCTCGGCGGTGGCGACGGGGATGCCGTTGAGGAACAGGGTGAGGTCGAGGCGGTGGCCCCAGTCGGCCTGCTTGGTGGCGTAGGGCAGCTCGCGGACGACGGTGAGGCGGTTGGCCCGGTAACCGTCGAGGACGGATTCGGCGGAGATGAGGTTGGGCCTGAAGTAGGCGACGCGGAGCCGGACTCCGCGGTCCTTCACGCCGTTGCGGAGGACGTGGAGCAGCCCGTCGTCGGCGATGGCCCGGTCGAGGCGCTGTGCAAACCCGCGCCGAGCCTCGTTGGGGTTGCCGCCGTAGACGGTGAGGAGTTCATTCCACTCGTCGGGCTGGGTGGCACCGATGAAGGTGAACAGCTCGTTGGTGTCCAGACCGAGGTCGGGCTGGTAGTCCTCCGGGCTCGCTTCCCGCCAGCCACGTTCACAGAGGGCGGCGACGATGGCAGAGCCGAAGGACGACTCGTCGTGCACGGGGCTCATACGGAGACTCCTTCGGTGACGTTGCGCCCGCTGGCGGTGGATACGTCGAACTGGCCGGTTACGGCAGCGGTGATGAGGGCTTGGCGACGTTCGGCGAGGAGCTGCTCTTGCTTAACGAGCTTGTCCTGCAGGCGGTCGATTCTGTTGACCGCCTGGTCGAGCCGAGCCACGGTCTCTTCCTGTTCATCCTTGGAAAGAGAGGGAAGAGGGATCTGTTTCATAGCACCCACATTGAAGTGAGTTTGGATGCTTCCGACGGCGTGCTCAGATACCTGGGCGCGAGCATGCTCGGAGTTCAGGACATATTCAAGGTACTTCGGGACAACCTTGCGGCCGGGACGAACGATGATCAGGTCGATACAGTTGGCCCCATCTAGCTCAGGCGGCACCACGGCTGTCGCCCCTGCCTGGCCTGTACGGACCACAACCACGTCACCTGCCTGGAGCCGAGACTTGGCGTGCTCGGCATGACCTTCCGCACTGATTCGCACCAGGCCAATGGGGTTGATGGCACCAGGCTTGACGTTGAGGCCGCGCAAAGCTGGAGTGCCCCCGGAATCCACATACCACTTGGCGGGTGTGACGACGATGCCGACGGAGACCGCTTCCACCATGTACTTGAGAGGAACCAGTGAGTGGGAACTGTTACCTCGTCCGAGGCCAAGCATGGACTCGATGACACGCTCCCGCTTCAGTGCAAGCAAGTCGCGCATGCGGCGTCGTTTGGCAGCGAGGTTGTCGATACGCCCGGTCTCGGTGTCGAGGAAGTCGGCGATGCGGCGCTGCTCCTCCAGTGGAGGCAGGGGTACTCGCAGTTGCTCGATGTCCGGCATGTAAATGGTCTTGTGTGTCGACCCTGTGGCGACGCGCTTGAGATCCGGCGCCATGCCTCGCAAGGCGTGCAGCAGATATCGAGGTTCCAGGTTGGGGCCACAGGTCCAAGTGACGAAATCTTGACTCGTGGCCATGTCGCGGCCCATGATCGCGGAGAATCCCACCGAGGCGGTGCGTGAAAGAATCACTGTCCCAGCTGGATGCTTTACGGCCGCCGAGTTGGACAGCCCCACAGGACTGACCATCTCCTTAGTGTCAGTGATGATGCTGGTCCGACCGTCACGCAGCTGCCAGACATCGGCGAGCGTGATCCAAGGAACCGTGCAGTTTTCCCAGTACTCAGGCTTACTTCGGCTGGGCGTGTGACCGGATCCCAAGCGTGCCACCAGTCGAATTGGTGCCGTGGGCCATCGTGAAGAGGTAAGCCAGGGCGCCAAACGCGAAGCGCTCATTCCGTAACCTCCCCCAACAGGCCCTGAATCTCCGCCTCCAGCGCCTTCAGCTCCGCGTCGATCTCCACCAACGGCCGCGGCGGATCGTACACGTAGAAGTGCCGCGTGAACGGAATCTCGTACCCGATCTTCGTCTTGCTGTGGTCGATCCACGCATCCGGCACGTGCGGGTGGACCTCCCGCGTCAGGTACTCCTCGACGTCCTCACCCAACGGCACGTTCTCGTAGTCCCGCAGCTCCGAGTCCGGCTCCGGCTGGCCCTTGACGCGCTGAATCTCGCCCTCCGGGTCCCGTACCCCGACGACCTCCCGCAGCGCCTTGTTGAACGGCGCCCCCGTGGGCCACGTCCCGCCGGCCTGCACCACCGCGTCCTTCAGGGCGAGCCAGGCCTCCTGCTTCGTGCCCCAGCTCGTGCCCATCAGGGACTTGAAGGCGTCCGCCAGAGCCGGAGCCTGCGGCAGCTTCTGGATCACCTTGGACGCCTCCAGCGCCGTCAGCGTCTCCTCCGTCACCTCGAAGCGCAGCTTCAGCGGGCGTTCGACCGTGATCCGCTGGTAGCCGAAGTCCTCGTTGCGGAAGATCTTCACCTTGCCGTGCAGCGGGTGTTCCGCGTCGTCCGCCACGGCCAGCGCCTCGCCGTACAGCTTGACCACCGTCGCGATGTGGTCCGCGCTCAGCTGCTTGCGCTTGTCGCCCAGCGACTTCCGCATCTTCTGCCACTGGTCGCGGGCGTCCAGCAGCACGACCTTGCCCTTGTGGTCCGGGCTCTTGCGGTTGGTCAGGATCCAGAAGTACGTCGAGATGCCGGTGTTGTAGAAGAGCTGGTCCGGCAGGGCGACGATGCCCTCCAGCCAGTCGTTCTCCAGGATCCAGCGGCGGATCTCCGACTCGCCCGAGCCGGCCGCGCCCGTGAACAGCGGCGAGCCGTTGAAGACGATCGCGATGCGCGAACCGCCCCCGCCGTTCACGTCCACCGGCTTCATCTTGTCGATCATGTGCTGGAGGAACAGCAGCGAGCCGTCGTTGATGCGCGGCAGCCCCGCCCCGAAGCGGCCGGCCTCGCCGAGCGCCTTGTGCTCGTGCTCGACCTCGTCCTTGACCTTCTTCCACTCCACGCCGAACGGCGGGTTGGCCAGCATGTAGTCGAAGGTCTTGCGGGCGTGGCCGTCGTCGGAGAAGGAGTTGCCGAAGGCGATGTTCTCCGGGTCCTGACCCTTGATCATGAGGTCGGACCGGCAGATCGCCCAGGACTCCGGGTTGAGTTCCTGCCCGTACACCTCCACCGTGGCGTCCGGGTTCAGCTCCGTGATCAGGTCGTCCATCGCGGAGAGCATGCCGCCCGTGCCGCAGGCCGGGTCGAGGACCGTGCGCACCGCGCCCGGAAGCTGGAGCGCGTCGCCGTCCGGGGCGACCAGCAGCCGCACCATGAGCTGGATGACCTCACGCGGGGTGAAGTGCTCACCGGCCGTCTCGTTCGACTGCTCCGAGAAGCGGCGGATCAGCTCCTCGAAGATGTAGCCCATGTTGTGGTTGGGCACGACCTCGGGGTGCAGGTCCAGGTCCGTGAACCTGCCCATCACCTTGTAGAGCAGGTCGGCGTCGTCGAGCTTCTTGATCTGCTGGGCGAAGTCGAAGCGCTCCAGCACTCCGCGCGCGTTGTCGGAGAAGGCACCCACGTACACGTGGAGGTTCTTCGCCGCGTTCTGCGGGTCCGCGGCGATCTTCTTCAGGGTCAGTCGCGACCGGTTGTAGAAGGAGTGCCCCGAGGCCCGGCGCAGGAAGCGGTCCGGGTCGATGCCGCTGTCCTTGTGCTGCTCCGCGATCTCCGCGACCTTCTCGCGGGTCGGCTCCAGCACGCACTCCAGTCGCCGCAGCACCGTGAACGGCAGGATGACCTTGCCGTAGTCGGACTGCTTGTAGTCCCCCCGCAGGAGGTCGGCGACGGACCACGCGTGGTTCGCCAACTCCGTGTGCTTACTGCTGTTCAAGTGGATCCCCGGATTCCTTCCGAAATGTCCCAACCCCACCGTTCGAGCCGAGCCGCGTTGAGCGACCGACCGGAACGGTCCGACAAGTGTGGTCCATGTGTGAAGGCCCGCGTGCCGAACGGGGCGAATCGCCACCCCGGCCGCCTGCCTCCGGCCGTGCGCCTCAGCCGTTTCCCGGCGAGGGCAGCAACTGCCCGCCCGTGAGACCGCCCGCCAGCAGCCGCGCCGTCTCCTCCGCGAGCCGCGTGGCCCGCCGCGCCTCCGCCCGGAGTTCGTGCACGTGCCGGAACGCCTCCCCGTACCGTCGCTGCTCCTCCAGCGGCAGCAGCGGTACGCGCAGCCGGCCCGGGTTGACGGTGAGGACTGTGCTGCCCGTCGAGGCGCCCGCGATGTTCTCCTCCGCGCCCAGGAACCCGGCGAGGAACCAGGCGTCCAGGCGTGTCGGGTCCGGGCGGAAGAGGTGGACCTGCGGGCCGGGCAGCGCGCCGGCGTCCTGTTCGCCCGCGACCCGGGCCATGGGGCCGTCCGCGCTCGCGACCGCCCGGACGAGGACGTCCCCGACGGCGATCACGGGTGACGAGTCGTCGTACGACCCCGTCGGCTCTCCCGTGGGGCCCGACCCGGTCGCGATGTCCGTGCCGGTGAGCACCGCCCGCGTCTCGGGTCTCCCGCTCTCCCCGCTCGCGGCGTGTGCCCGCGTGCGTACGCTGTCCGGCACCGAGCGGAGCAGGGTGAGCGCCCCGCCCCGCGAGAGGTCGGAGGCCGTCGCCGTCCGCCACTCGCGCGCACCGGCGTCCGCGGCGCTCCAGCCCTCACGGCCGGCCGCCCGCGCGAGGGACTTCGCGGCCTTCACGAGGTCCTGGCGCGCGGCGTCGACCTCGGCCGACAGTTTCACCGGGTCGACCTCCGCCCGTGACGTCCGTACGAGCCGTGCCGGGGTCAGGTCCACCACGTCGTCCAGCAGGTCCACCACGCCGACCGCGTGCGCGACGCCCGGCTCGCCCTCGAAAGCGTCCGGGGCCGCGGTGAAGGCCTCCCACGCCTCCAGGGCCCGGGCCGTGACCCCCGCCCAGTCCACGGAGACCGACCGGCTCGCGCCCCGCGTCCGCGCGGCCGGCGCCGTCCCGCCCCGCCCGGCCGCCGTCACCGTCGGCGTTTCCGCCGCGGTGTCCACGAACAGCACGGACTTGCGCTCCGGGCCGCCCGGCTCGGGCCGTTGCAGCACCCACACCTGAAGTCCGACGTGCAGCGGCACCGACGCGCCGACCGGCAGTGCGATCACTGCGCGCAGCGCACCGCTGCGTACCAGTTCCGCCCGTACCCGGCGCCCCGACGCGCGGCCGGCCGTGGCGGGCGGCAGGAGCAGGGCCGCGTAGCCGCCGGGGGAGAGGTGGGCGAGCGCGTGTTGCACCCAGGCCAGTTCGGACTCGGCGCGGGCCGGTACGCCGTACGCCCAGCGTGGGTCGTACGCCAGCTCGTCGTGGCCCCAGTCGCGGACGCCGTACGGCGGGGTGCACAGCACCGCGTCCGCGACGAGGTCGGGGAAGGCGTCCGCGCGGAGGCTGTCGCCGGCGCGCACGGTGATCGTGGCCCCGGGGGCGGTCAGCGTCAGGCTCACGGCGCTGCGCCGGGCCTGTACGGGAAGCGCGTCCTGGCCGTACAGCTCGCGGGCGCCCCGGCGGGCGGCGGCCGCCAGCAGGGTGCCGCTGCCGCAGGCCGGGTCGAGGACGCGGTCCGGGGTGCCGGGGAGCAGGCGGGCGAGTAGGTCCGCGAGGGGCTCGGGGGTCCGGTACGCGCCGGACGCGGCGCTGTCCTCCAGCTCCCGCTCCGCCAGCACGCCCAGCGCGGCCTGGCCGCCCTCGTCGCGTACACACGCGTACAGCGCGCGCAGCGCCGCCGCGTCGTCCGCCTCGAAGCGCACGGGGGCCGCACCCGGCACGGCCTCGGCCACCGAGGACACGTCGTCCTGTGCGCGGGTGGCGAGGTCCGCGTCCGGCAGCCGCGTGGTGGCCGTCAGTTCCTCGGGCGACCGGCCGGCCGCCGCGAGGACGAGGAGCAGCAGATCCGCCGTCCCCCCGCCGCTCTGCGCGTGCAGCCGCAGGGCCGTACGGAGTTCCTCCGACGGGCTGGCCGCCGAGGCGTGGCCGCGCGAGGCGAGCCAGGCGCGCACGGTCTCCAGGTCATACAGCGGACTGCTCTCCGTGCCGCCCGAGGGAGCGGGGAAGTCCTCGTGCCGACGGCGCCAGTTGCTGACCGTGGCACGCGTGACCCCCGCGATGCGGGAGATCTCGGCGGCGGTCACCTGGGCTGATGACTGGGGCATGGCAGGGAGTCCTGGCCTCTCGGTAGCGAACAGTCAACAACCTACAGCACCCGTCAAGTCCGTCAACGCGATTGACGACGCTTTCGCGTCTGTGGTTCTCTGTGCCTGCTTCCGCATGGAAGCCCGCTCACCGTAACCCCGGGGCTTCCCTGCGCCTGACCACGCCGACCTCCGCCGTCGAAGGCGCGCAGCCCACCGTCCTGGCCGCAGCGCCCGCCCCGCCGCGGCCATCCGCACGAAACGGAGCCACCCCATGTCCGATCAGCAGCCCACCCCGGCACCCGGCCCCGGCAAGGGACCGGCCGTGCCACCGGCTTCCCCCACGCACGGTGACGGTCGGGGGCCCTTCCCGCCCGTACCGCCGGTGCCGCCGGACGGCCGGGTCGGGCACCCCGACCCGCGCCGCAGGACATGGCTGAAGTACGGCGCCGTCGCCCTCGTCTCCCTGTTCGTCGGAGCCGGCATCGGCTCCGGCGGCGACGCGAGCGGCGGCGGTGAGAAGACCGCCGACGCCAAGGCCGCCCCCCGCCCCACGGTCACCGTCACCGAGACGGCACCGGCCGCCGAGGCCGCACCCGCGCCCACGGTGACGGAGACCGTGACCGAGACGGTGACGGCCGAGCCGGAGGAGACCGAGGAGGCGGGCCCGGCGACCAGCTTCTCCGGGGACGGCGAGTACCTCGTCGGCGAGGACATCAAGGCCGGCACCTACAAGACGGCCGGACCCGAGGACGAGTTCGGCTGCTACTGGGAGCGGGCCAAGGACGCCAGCGGCGAGTTCGGCTCGATCATCGCCAACAACAACCTGGAGGGCACCGGCCGGGTGACCCTCAACAAGGGCGAGTACTTCAAGACCAACCGGTGCCAGGAATGGAAGCGGGTGGGCTGAGGACGCGCCCGCTTCCGGGACGGCGCGGTCCCGCATGTGACGAAGTCGTGCACAACCGGAGCGGGGTCTGCGAAGTCGAAGACGGCGTGCCGCCCGAGTTCGTTCGGACGGACGCTTCGTACGTACAGCGAGGAGACGGCCGCCGATGATCCCAGTCGGACGCGAAGAGGACACCCGCAAGGTCCAGACGGCCGTGCTGGGCGGCCCGCACGGGCACATCCCCCTCTTCCTCCCGTTCGAGAAACACGCCGCGGACGGGCTCCGCAGGGAGCACGGATCCAACGCCTTCACCTGCGGCACCCTCCTCGGCGGGTGCGGGAAGCTCCTGACGCTGCGCGCCTGCGACGACAAGAAGTCGCACTTCGCCCACCGCCCGCCCGTCCGGTGCACCCGCACGGCGCTCGGTGAGGACAGCGCCGACCACCTCTACATCGGCGAGGCCCTCGCCAAGTGGTTGCGCGAGCAGGGGCAGGTGAACATCGGTGTCCAGTACGTCCGGCAGAAGGGCGCGCGCAGCGACACGATCGAGGTCCGCTTCGGGCCGCAGAAGAAGCGCCGCCTGATCCACGTGCAGATGGCCCGCCGCTCGTTCAGGGAATGGCAGGCCGACGGGGAACGGCTGCGTGCCGCGGCCGGGGAGCCCCCCACCCTCCGCATGTACGGACCGGAGAGCCAGCTCGCCGCGTTCGAGGTCGACGCCGCCGGGTACGCCCTGCGCTTCGTGTGCGTGACCGAGAACGGGACCCGCGTGGTCCGTGTCGGGACGCATCCTCCGGACCACCAGGTCGCATGGACGACACTCGACCGGTGCCGGCTCGTCCCCGCCGGGATCCTCACCCCGTGGCTGGAGGAGACGCCGCAGGGGATACGGCTGAAGGGAACCCGGCCCGCGCCCCGGCGGGAGGACCATCCCGCCGCCGACGCGCGGAAGGCGGAAGGGGACCGGACGTCGACGGACCGGGGCGGCTCGGGTGCCGGTCCCGAACTCCCGTTGGCGGCGGGGAGTGTCGCCTTCACCGGGGCCGTCCTGACGTCCGAGGAGCACGGTCGGGGACTCTACGACGTGGACGCGCAGCTGATCGGGTCGGCGATGTTCCGCGCCCGGCTGTCCCTGCCGGCCTCGGTCCCGGCTCCAGAACGCCACCACGTGTACGTCCTGACCGGCCGGGCGGCCGTGCTGGGCGGCCCTCAACTCGCCCTTCCCGATTCGCGGTGGACGCTCCGCGCCGAGAGCTTCGTCCGTCTCACGCCCGCGAAGGCGGCGGAATGGGACCTGCTGGAACCTCCCGCACCCGGGCGTGACGCGCGTGCGGCAGCGGGGGAGACGCCGAGCCGGCGACGTCCGGAACAGCCACCGCGAAAGCCCGTGTCGCCCGTCGCGGCGGACGCGAAGGAACCGCCGGGCGAGCCGCGGGCGGCGCAGTGCCCCGCACCGGCGCAGGCCGACGGCGCCCGCGTGCTGCCGCCCGCGCGTCCGGGGGAGGATCCCTTGGAGCGGCTCCAGGTGGTCCTCCGACACCTCGACGAAGGGGACGCGGCGCTGCCGACCCCCGCGCTCCACAGGGCCGTACGGGAGGCGGACGACCTGGCGCTCCTGATCGGCGGCCGCTTCCTTCCGGCCGACGTGTCGCAGCGCCTGCGCCACTGGCGTACTGCTCTGCGTCAGCGTTTCGAGGGGCCGGCGCCCGACTCGCCGCCGCGTGAGGTGTTCGACCGGCTGGCCGACGAGTTCCGCGCCGCCCGTGACGCGGGGGACCTCGCGCTGGCCAAACGTGTCCGCGGCGCGCTGGGCCGCGTCTACGCCCTGCGTCTTTCACTCCAGGACCGTGAGGCGGTCACCGGTGTGATCCGCGAGTTCAAGCAGTGGGTACGGGACCAGGAACCCGTGACGCCGGCGGACGAACCCCTCAAGGCGCTCCGGCGCCTCCTGCACGATCTCGGCAGCCGCAGGGCCACGGTGACCACGGCGGAGATCGCGGCCGCTCTCACGGAGGCCGACCGGATCCGTCGCGGACTCGACGCCCCGTTGCCGGAAGCGGTCGACCAGGGGCTGAGGCGTTGGCGCGGGAACCTCCGGCACCGGCGGCGGGCGGAGAACGGCACCGGCGGGGCCCTTCCCGCTGCCGGGGCGGCCGAGCCGGGCGGCAGGACGGCCGCGCCCGTCCCCGACGGGGAGCGAACGGCCTCCCGGCCCGGCAGGGAGGTCCTGGTGCCGCTCGCCGCCCGCGTGCGCACCCTCCTGCAAGACGCCGCACGCGCCGGAACGACGGTGACCTGGGGGGATCTGCGCCGGCGGATGGGCGGGGAACTGCCCTTCCTGCATCCGGACGACCAGGGCGAGATCCTCGTCCTGGTCGACCGGGAGACGCCGGCGGACGAGCCCCTGCTGGCCGCACTGGTGGCCGGTGCCGACCTGTCGCCCCACGCCCTGTACCGCCACGTCCGCTACAGCCTCGGCCGGAAGCGCGTACCGGAGACGTCCCTCGAGATGCACTGGAAGATGGAGGTCTTCCAGCTCCACCAGCTCTGGCGGCACCGCTGACGCTCCGCCCCGCTCGGCCCGGCACCACCCTCGCGGCCGGGCCGGCGGTGCGCTCGTCGTCGCTCGCCGTCACTCGTCATCGAGGGCTCACGCGCGCGGACGGTGCCCCGCACCAGGCCCCCTGAGCAGCGCCTTCCCCTTATTGCGTACCATGCGCAAGTGCGCACCACCGACTACACCATCCGCCCCGCCACCCCCGCCGACCTCGACGCCGCCCGGGCCGTCATGCTCGACACCGTCTACCGTGACTTCGGCACCGGCTACGTGCCCCGCTGGCACCGGGACGTCATCGACCCGGCCGGGGCGTACGTGACCCCCGTCCGGCACACCCTCCTCGTCGCCGTGGACGAGCGCGACGGCGAGGTCGTCGCCACCGGGGCCCTGGACTCCCGCGGGCCCGCGCACCCGCCGAACCCCCGGCACGTCGCCGAGCGTTACCCCTCCGGCGTCACCGCCCAGCTGCGCCGCGTGTACGTGCGGCCCGAGCACCGCAGGCGGGGTCTGGCGCGGCGCCTCGTCGACGAGTTGCTGGCGTTCGCCGCGGCCGACGGGGGTTACCGGGCGGTGTATCTGCACACCGATCCGTCGGTCACCGGGGCCGAGCCGTTCTGGCGGTCGCTCGCCAAGGTCGTGCACGACGAGCGCGAGGACGCGGGGGGCGGGCAGGGCATCGTGCACTTCGACGTGCCCATGCCGTAACGCTGTTGCGACCCTGCCGTGCGGGCGGCGTCCGGTGAACTCATGGAAACCATTTTCATGTAGGGTTTCCTCGCGTCGTCGCCCAGACCCCCTTCTCCACCCGACCGATCCGAGGACCATGCGCTCCCACCGCCGCTCCCGGCTGCTCGCCCCTCTCCTGCTGTTCCCGCTGATAGCCGGCTGTTTCGCGTCCGGCGGCGACGACGAGGCCGAGGGGGGTGACGGCGGGGGCGGCTCCCGGCTCCGGGTCGGGCTCGCCTTCCCGCCCGCCGAGAACCTGTCGCCCTACGGCGCCGACGCCACCCTCCTCAGCCGGCTCGGCGTCACCGAGGGACTCACCGCGCTGGACGCCAACGGCTCCGCCGCCCCCGCGCTCGCCGAGTCCTGGCGCAGGGACGGGGACAGGGGCTGGGAGTTCACCCTCCGGGACGCCACCTTCCAGGACGGCAGCGACGTGACCCCGGCCGCCGTGGCCGACTCCCTCGCCCGCGCCACCGCCGCCGAGCCCGCGCCCGCCGCCCTCGCCGGCGTCACCCTCACCGCGAAGGCCGACGGGGACCGCGTCCTCAGGGTCACCACCGCCGCGCCCGACCCCGTGCTCCCGCTGCGGCTGTCCAGCCCCAGCCTTGCGATCCTCTCCGAGAAGGCCTACGGCAAGACCGGCCGCGTCGACCCCGTCGGCACCGCCACCGGGCCCTTCGAGATCACGAAGGTGAACGGCGCCGCCTCCGCCTCCCTCGACCGCTTCGACGACTACTGGGGCGGCCGCGCCCAGGCCTCCGGGATCGACGCCCGTTTCATCGCCGACGGCACCGCCCGCGCCAACGCCCTGCGCACCGGCGAGCTGGACATCGCCGAGGCCGTTCCCGTCTCCCAGGCGGCGAGCCTCGACGAGGAGAGCCGCAGGGACACCGCCACGACCCGGACCACCAGCCTGCTGCTCAACTCCTCCACCGGGCCCTTCGCGGACGCCGGGCTGCGCGCCGCCGCCCGCGGCGCCCTCGACACCTCCGTGTTCGCCAAGGACGTGTACGAGGGGCACGCCGACCCCGGGGCCGGCCTCTACGGGCCCGCCGTGACCTGGGCCGAGGGGAAGCGGAAGGCGCCCGTCGGGCGCGTTGCCGCCGGGAAGGCGAACGGTGCCACCGTCTCGCTCGCCACCTACGACAACCGGCCCGAGCTGCCCGAGGTCGCCCAGGTGGTCAAGCAGCAGCTGGAGAAGGCCGGTTTCAAGGTGAAGCTCACCGTCGGCGAGTACTCGCGGCTGGAGGGCGACGCGCTGGCCGGGAAGTTCGACGCCTTCGTCCTCGCCCGCAACACCCTCCTCGACACCGGCGACCCCGTCTCCGTCCTCGCCGGCGACTACACCTGCGACGGCGGCTACAACATCGCCCAGCTGTGCGACGAGGGCGTCGACGCGGCGGTGCGGAAGGCCGAGGGGACCGCCGACACCGCCCGGCGGCAGGACGCCGCCATGGCCGCCGAGGCCCGTCTCCTCGGGACCGACGCCGTCGTTCCGCTGGTGCACCAGCGCATCATCACCGGTGTCGGGAAGTCCGTGCAGGGTGTCGTCCTCGACCCGTACGAGCGCACCCTCGTCGGCACCGGCACCCGGCGCTGAGCCGTGCGGCGGCAGGAGTCCACCGCCATGCGGCGGCAAGCGGCCACCGCCGTGTGGCGGCAACTGGCCACCGTGACGTGGCGCACCGTGCTCGCGGCCGGGCTGGTGTGCGGGATCGGGCTGCTGCCGTGGCTGACCCGCACCGACCCGGCGCACACCGTCCTCAAGGCCCGCTCCGCCGACCGCGACCCCACGCCCGAGGTCCTCGCCGACATCCGCGGGCAACTGGGGCTGGACGGCGGGCCGCTGCACCTGCTCGGCCGGTGGCTTTGCGGGCTCGCGCACGGCGACGCCGGGCAGTCGTGGATCTCCGGGAACGACGTCCTGCCCGACGTCCTCCAGGCCCTCGGCGCCTCCCTGCTGCTGATGGCGGCCGCCCTCGTGGTCGCCGCCCTCACCGCCGGGGCCGTGTGCGCCCGCACCCTCCGGCTCGGCGCGCGGCGGCGGCTCGACGGGCGGCGCCGCGGCGGCACCGTCTCCGCCGTGGTCGCCGCGCTGCCCGAGTTCCTCGTCGCCTCCGTGCTCGCCACCGTCGTCGGGGTGCAGCTCGGGTGGCTGCCCGCGCTGGGGTGGTACGGGCCGCAGTGGACCGTGCTGCCCGCCCTCGCCCTCGGCCTGCCCGCCGGGGCCGTGCTGGGGCGGCTGCTCGACGACCTGCTGCCCGGCGCCTTCGGCGAGCCCTGGGCGCTGGCCGCCGCCGCCCGCGGACTGCCGGGCCGGCGCATCGCCCGGCAGGCGGTGCGCCGGTGCGTGCCCGTCCTGCTGCCCAACCTCGCGCTGTTCGCCGTCGGGCTGACCGGCGGGGCCGTCGCCGTCGAGCAGGTCTTCGACATCCCCGGTCTCGGCCGCACCACCCTCCAGGCCGCCCTCGCCCAGGACCTGCCCGTCCTCCAGGCCGGCGCCCTCGCCCTCCTGCTGCTCGCCGCGCTCGCGACCCTCGCCACCCGTCTCGCCGGCCGCCTGCTCACCGGGCCCGCCCTGCGCGACGGCGCCCTGTCCTCCCTGCATCGGCCCGCACCCCCCGCCCGCCGCGTCCTGCCGCTGCTCTACGCCGGCCTCCTGCTCGCCGTCGTCGCGTGCGGGCTGGCCCGCGACCCCCTCGCCCTCGACACCGGGCAGCGGCTGCGGCCGCCCTCCCTCGCCCACCCCTTCGGCACCGACGCTCTCGGCCGCGACCTGCTCGCCCGCGTCGGCCACGGCGCCCTGGACACCCTGCTGCTCGCCTCCGCCATCACCGCCGCCGCCCTGCTCGCGGGCGTCCTGCTGGGACTCGTGCCCCGGGTGTCCGCGCCGCTCGTCGACACCGTCAACGCCGTGCCGGCCGTGCTCGCCGCGCTCCTCGTCACCGCCGTCGCGGGCGGCGGGGCGGCCACCCCCGCCCTCGCCGTCGGCGTCGTCGCCTGGGCGCCGCTCGCCGCCCACACCGCGTCGCTGCTGCGCCAGGAACGCGCCACCCCGCACGTGACGGCCACCCGGGGACTGGGGGCCGGGCGCTGGTACCTGCTGCGCCGCGAACTGCTCCCCGCCGTCCTGCCGCCCGTCGTCCGCCACGCCCTGCTGCGGCTGCCCGGCGTCGCCCTCGCGCTCGCCTCGCTCGGCTTCCTCGGTCTCGGCGCCCAGCCGCCGTCCCCCGAGTGGGGGCTGCTCCTCGCCGAGAACCAGCCCTACGCCGAACGCGCCCCGTGGGCCGTGCTCGCCCCCGCCGCCGTCCTCGCCCTGCTCGGTGCCCTCGCCGTCACCGCCGCGGGCGGACCGCGCCGGCCGCGCCGACGGGCCCGCCCGGAGCCCTCGGCCACCGGCCCGCGGCCCGCCCCGGCCGCCGAGAAGGAACCGGCCGGAGTCCGATGACCCCCGCGCCCACCGGCCCCGCGCCGTCCACCGGCCGCCCGCCCGCCAAGGCCCCCGGCCGCCGCCGCACCGCCCCGCTGCCGCCGCTGCTGCGCCTGCTCGTCCTCACCCAGTTCGCCTTCAACGTCGGCTTCTTCGCCGTCCTGCCCTTCCTCGCCGAACACCTCGGACAGGCCGTGGGCATGGCGGGCTGGCTGGTCGGGTTCGTGCTCGGGCTGCGCACCTTCAGCCAGCAGGGGCTGTTCGTGGTCGGCGGGGCGCTGGCCGACCGGTACGGGATCCGGCCCGTCGTGCTCGCCGGATGCGTGCTGCGCATCGCCGGGTTCGCGTGGCTCGGGTACGCCGAGCGGACCTGGGCCGTCGTCGGCGCGGTGCTGCTCATCGGGTTCGCCGCCGCGCTGTTCTCGCCCGCCGTCGAGTCGGAGGTCGCCCGGCAGGCCGTCCTGTGGGAGGAACGGGGCGGCGGGGAACGGACCCGGGTGCTCGCGCTGTTCACCGTGGCCGGGCAGGCGGGCGCTTTCGCCGGACCGCTGCTGGGCGCGCTGCTGCTGGCCGTCGACTTCCGTACGGCGTGCCTGGCCGGGGCCGGCGTCTTCGTGCTCGTCCTGGCCGGGCACGCGTGGCTGCTGCCCCAGCACCTCCCCGGGCGGGCCCGCGTCCGCGTCGGGGGCGGGGCGCGGCTGCTCCTGCGCAACCGGCCCTTCCTGGCGCTGTGCTGCGCGTACGGCGCCTATCTGCTCGCCTACAACCAGCTCTACCTGGCCTTGCCCGCCGAGGTGGAGCGGGCCGCCGGTTCGCAGGCGCCGCTGGCCTGGCTGTTCGCGCTGTCCTCGCTGCTGGTGGTGACGGCGCAGTTGCCGGTGACGCGGTGGGCGGGGGAGCGGCTGGCGCCGCGCCGGTCGATGGCGGCGGGGCTGGTGCTGATCGCGGGCGGGTTCGCCGTCGTCGCGCTCGCCCGGCCCGCCGGGTGGACGGGCGCGGGCGGGCTGGTGCCGTCCGCCGGGTTCGTCGTACTGCTGACGCTCGGTCAGATGCTGGTCGCACCCGTCGCCCGCGCCTGGGTGCCCGACCTCGCCGAGGACGGCCGGCTCGGGCTGTACACGGGGGCGTTGTCCTCGGTCTCCGGGCTGATCGTGCTGGCGGGCAGCTCCGTGACCGGCCTGCTGCTGGACAGCGGGCTGCCGGCCGCCGTGCCGTGGCTGGCACTGGCCGCCGTACCGCTCGCCGCGGTCGCCCTGCTGCCTGGCGGCCGGCGGGCCGGGGGACCCGGCTCGGGGGCCTGAGCCGGATCCCCGGCGGACGCCGGCGCCGGCGCCGACGCCCGTGCCGCCGTGCCGGGCCGCGACGTCCGCCACAGCCACGCCACGTCCCGCCCGAACGACCACACCAGCAGTCCCAGCGCCAGCCCCGCCACGCCAGCGTCGGCCACGTCCGGCAGCAGTCGCGCGCCCGCGAGCAGCAGCAGCACCCCCTGCAGCGCCGCCACCGTCTTGCGGGCCGTGCTCGGCGGCAGCGGGGCGGTCAGCCACGGCCACACGCGGGCCGCGGCGACGAAGACGTACCGCATGCCGCCGATCAGCAGCACCCACGGGCCCAGGTCCGTCGCGACGTACACGCTCAGCACCAGGATGAGGAACGCGTCGACCTCCATGTCGAAGCGCGCGCCCAGGGCCGTCGACGTGCCCGTGCGGCGGGCGACCCTGCCGTCCACGCCGTCCAGGACCAGGGCCACGGCCGTCAGGCCGACGAGGAGGGAGACGGGCGGCGCGCTCCGGAAGGAGTCGGCGACCAGGGCCGTGACCCCGCCGACCAGGACGGCCCGGCCGAGGGTGACCCGGTTGGCCGGGCCGAAGGACGGCGGCCGGGAGCGGTGCAGGGCCCGGGTGAGCACCGCCCAGGTCCCGAACGCGAACGCGAGGCCGGTCAGCCAGCCCGCCGGGCCCATGCCGAGCGCCGTGCCGAGCAGCACCAGCAGCAGGACCTGCGCGCCCGCCCCCACCGCGGTCTCCCGCCGCGGGGGCCTCGCGACGTACGTGTCGTCCAGGGCCACCGAACACCCTCCGGCCGAGTGACAGAGTCGATCGACGCCGCTACCTTGTGCGGCTCGTGCACCCCTCGGTACGCGGGCGGCTCTCCGATCGTTCAGGAGGACATCCGATGACACGCACCGCACGTGCGTTCTGGCTCGACCCGCCCGGCCGGGGCGTGATCCGCGACGTGGAGCTGCCCGGGCCCGGCGCGGACGAGGTGCTCGTGCGCACCCTCTTCAGCGGTGTCAGCCGGGGCACGGAGACCCTCGTCCTCCACGGCCGGGTGCCCGAGAACCAGTACGCGGCCATGCGCGCCCCCTTCCAGGAGGGCGACTTCCCCGGGCCGGTGAAGTACGGCTACCTCAACGTCGGCGTGGTGGAGGAGGGCCCGAAGGCGCTCGTCGGCCGTACCGTGTTCTGCCTCCACCCCCACCAGACCCGCTACGTCGTCCCGGCCGCCGCCGTCGTCCCGGTGCCGCCGGACGTCCCCGCCGGGCGGGCCGTGCTCGCCGGCACCGTGGAGACCGCCGTCAACGCCCTGTGGGACGCCGCGCCCCTGGCCGGCGACCGCGTCGCCGTGGTCGGCGGCGGCATGGTCGGCTGTGCGGTGGCCGCGCTGCTGGCCCGGTTCCCCGGCGTCCGCGTCCAGTTGGTCGACGTCGACCCGACGCGGGCGAGGACCGCCGAGGCACTCGGCGTCGGCTTCGCGTCCCCGGCCGACGCGCTCGGCGACCGGGACCTCGTCGTGCACGCCAGCGCCACCGAGGAGGGCCTCGCCCGGTCTCTGGAACTGCTGCGGCCCGAGGGCACGGTGGTCGAGCTGAGCTGGTACGGCGAACGGCGCGTCGCCCTGCCGCTCGGCGAGGCCTTCCACTCCCGGCGCCTGACCGTGCGCGGCAGCCAGGTCGGCACCGTCTCCCCGGCACGCGCCGGCACCCGCACCCACGCCGACCGGCTCGCCCTCGCCCTCGACCTGCTCGCCGACCCCGCGCTGGACGCCCTCGTCACCGGCGAGTCGGCCTTCGCGGACCTGCCGGACGTGCTGCCGAGGCTGGCCTCGGGGGACGTCCCCGCCCTGTGCCACCGCATCCGGTACGGCGACGACTGACCGCCGCCCCGGGCGGGGCGGCGGGGCCTGACCTCGAAGAAAGAGCCACGGACCGCTGAACAAGGAAAGGCGCCGAGCCGTAATGGACGGCACCCCGCGCGGTGAACGGCGGGGGACCAGACGCGCCACACCTGGAGGGTCGTCCGTTGTTCAGCATCACCGTCCGCGATCACATCATGATCGCCCACAGCTTCCGCGGCGACGTCTTCGGGCCCGCGCAGCGCCTGCACGGAGCGACGTTCCTGGTGGACGCCACCTTCCGGCGCGAGCAGCTGGACGAGGACGACATCGTCGTCGACATCGGTCTGGCCGCGCGGGAACTGGGCGCCGTCGTCGGCGGACTGACCTACCGCAACCTCGACGACGAACCCGACTTCGCCGGGATCAACACCTCCACGGAGTTCCTCGCCAAGGTCGTCGCCGACCGGCTCGCCGAGCGCGTCCACGAGGGCGCCCTCGGCGAGGGAGCCAAGGGCCTGGCCGGTCTGACCGTCACCCTCCACGAGTCGCACGTCGCCTGGGCGAGCTACGAGCGTGCGCTGTGACCGGCACGACCGCCGGGACGACGGCCGGACGCGCCCGGCTCGCCCACGCGCCGGCGCAGAGGCCGTCCCCGAGGAACGGCGGGACCGTCCCCATGTCCCTGCGCTCCGTGCACTTCGTCCTGCCGGGCGGCGTCGACGACCCGGCCGCGCCGAGCGGCGGCAACGCCTACGACCGGCGGGTGGCGCTGGACCTGCCCGGCTTCGGCTGGCGGGTGCGAAAGCTCCCCGTGGACGGCGACTGGCCCCGGCCCGGCGAGGCCGCGCGGACGGAACTCGCCCGCCTCCTGCGCCGGTTGCCCGACGGAGCCGTGGTCCTGCTGGACGGGCTGGTCGCCTGCGGCGTGCCGGAGGTCGTCGTCCCGGAGGCCGGGCGGCTGCGCATGGCCGTCCTCGTCCACCTGCCGCTCGGCGACGAGACCGGCCTCGACCCCGCCGTGGCCGCCGCGCTGGACGCCCGCGAGCGCGCGGTGCTCCGGGCCGTCCCGGCCGTCGTCGCCACCAGCGACTGGGCGGTGCGCCGCCTCGTCTCCCACCACGGCCTCGACCCGGCCCGCGTCCACGTCGCCGCCCCCGGCACCGACATCGCGCCGCTCGCCCCCGGCACCGACGGGGTCTCCCGGCTGTTGTGCGTCGCCGCCGTCACGCCCCGCAAGGGGCAGCACCGGCTGGTGGAGGCCCTGGCCGCGGTGGCCGACCTGCCCTGGTCGTGCGTGTGCGTCGGCGGACTCGGCCAGGACCCCGCGTACGTCGGCCGGCTGCGGGCCCTGATCGGGCGGTACGGCCTCCAGGACCGGATCGAGCTGGCGGGACCCCGGTCCGGCGCCGGCCTGGACGCCGGCTACGCGGCCGCCGACCTGATGGTCCTCACCTCGTACGCCGAGACGTACGGCATGGCGGTGACGGAGGCCCTCGCGCGCGGCGTCCCCGTGCTCGCCACGGACGTCGGCGGCCTCCCGGAGGCCGTCGGCCGCGCCCCCGACGGCGGGGTGCCCGGCATCCTCGTCCCGCCGGAGGACCCCCTCGCGCTCGCCGCCGAACTGCGGGGCTGGTTCGGCGAGGCGGACGTACGGCGCCGGCTGAAGGCGGCGGCGCGCGGCCGGCGCGCGGCGCTGAACGGCTGGGCGGCCACGGCACGGAGCCTGGCCGGGGTGCTGAGCCGGCTGCCGGCGCGACCGGGGAGGGCGGCATGAGGAGGAGGACGGCCCCCGCCGGGGGCGGGGTCCCGGCCCGGCCCGGCCCGCAGGAAGCCCCCGATGCCGCGCCGCGGGGGCTCCCCGGAGCCGTCCCGGGCGCGGGGCCCACGGCCGGGAGCACGGGCGGGCCCGACGGCCGGCCCACCCCGCGGCCGCGAGAGGACCGCGAGGGGCCCGGAGTGCCCCCCGGACCCCGCCGCCGGCACCGGCACAGGCACCCCGACGACGTGCACCCCGCGGAAGACCCCCTCCCCTCCGAGGCCCTTCCCGCCCCCGGCGCCCCCGAAGACCCCCCGCGCTACGCCCCCGAATGGCTCCGGCTCCGCGAGGGCGCCGACGCCGCCGCGCGGGCGCGCGACCTGCTCGGCCCCCTGCGTGTCCGTCTCGCCGTCCCGCCGGGCCGGGCCGGCGGGACGGTCGTGCACGACCTGGGCTGCGGCACCGGCTCGATGGGCCGCTGGCTCGCCCCGCTGCTCGACGGCGCCCAGCACTGGGTCCTGCACGACCGCGACCCCTACCTGCTGCACTTCGCCGCGGCCGCCTCCCCGCGCCGCGCCGCCGACGGCGGCCGGGTCACCGTGGAGACGCGGCGCGGCGAGATCGCCCGGCTCACCCCGGACGCGCTGGCCGGCGCCTCGCTGGTGACGGCGTCCGCACTGCTCGACGTCCTCACCGCCCGGGAGGTCCGCGCCCTCGCCGCCGCCTGCGCCGGGGCCGGCTGCGCGGCGCTGCTGACCCTGTCCGTCGCCGGGCGCGTCGACCTCACCCCCGCGCACCCCCTGGACGCCGAGGTCGCCGACGCCTTCGACGACCACCAGCGGCGCTCCGGCCTCCTCGGCCCGGACGCGGTCGCCGCCGCCGCGGACGCCTTCGCCGGGCACGGCGCGACCGTACGGACGCGCCCCAGCCCCTGGCGGCTGGGACCCGACGACACCGAGCTCACCGCCCGGTGGCTGCGCGGCTGGGTCGGCGCGGCGGTCGAACAGCGCCCCGCGCTGCGGGAGTCCGCCGAGCGGTACCTCGCGGAGCGCCTCGCCGCCTGCGCGGCCGGAGAGCTGCGGGTCGTCGTGCACCACAGCGACCTGCTGGTGCTGTGCCGGCCGACGGGCGGGGCCTCGTGAGCGCACCGGTGGTGCGGGCGCCGGCCGCCGCGCGGCCGGGACCGCGCCCGAGGGCCGTCCCCCGCGCCCTGCGCGCACACCTGGGCGGTCTCGCCGGGGCCGGTATCCTCGCCGTGCTGCTGTGGCGGCTGGGCACCGGCGCGTTCCTGGACGGGCTGCGCCGGATCGACGGGCCGACGCTGCTGGCGGCGCTCGGCATCGGGCTGGTGACCACGGTGTCCAGCGCCTGGCGCTGGGTCCTGGTGGCCCGGGCGCTGCGCATCCGGCTGCCGCTCGTCCCGGCCGTCGGCGACTACTACCGCGCCCTGTTCCTCAACGCGGCCCTGCCGGGCGGCGTCCTCGGCGACGTGCACCGCGCGGTACGGCACGGGCGCGGCGCCGGTGACCTCGGCCGGGGCGTGCGGGCCGTCGTCCTGGAACGCGCCGCCGGACAGCTCGCGCTGCTCGGCGTCGGCGCGGTCGTGCTCCTCACGCTGCCGTCCCCGGTGCGGGCCGGGGCCCGGCAGACCGCCCCGCTCGTGGGCCTGGCCGCGCTGGGCGCGCTCGCCGTCGGCCTCGCCCTGCGGACGAACCGGACGCCCTCGCGCCGGCGCCGGGGCCGGGCCCTGCGGGCGGCGTTCGGCGAGGCGCGCCGGGCGCTGCTGTCCCGGCGCGACGGGCCGGGGGTCGTGCTGTCGTCCGTCGTGGTCCTCGCCGGACACCTGACCATGTTCGTGCTCGCCGCCCGGGCCGCCGGGAGCACCGCCTCCGTCGCGGTGCTGACACCGCTGGCCGTCCTGGCGCTGCTCGCCATGGGCCTGCCGCTGAACGTCGGCGGCTGGGGTCCCCGGGAGGGCGTCACGGTCTGGGCGTTCGGCGCGGCCGGCCTGGGCGCGGGCAGCGGACTGGGCGTGGCCGTCGTCTACGGGGTGCTCGGTCTCGTGGCGAGCCTGCCCGGCGCCGTCGTCCTCGTCGTCCGCCGGCGCGCCCCCTCGGGAACGGGACCGGGGCCGTCGTACCGGGCCCCGAGTCGCACCGCGCACCCGGCGGGCACTACCCGCGCTCGCCGCCCTGCGGGGGCACCGTCGCCGTCACCGACGTCAGCAGCGCCACGTACTCGCCGAAGGATTCCACGAGGCCGGCCAGCAGTTCCCTTCCCTTTTCCGCCGACGCCAGTGAAGGGCGCCCGATGACACCGGAATCGGTGTAGGCGGACATGCCGAGGGAGAACAGATGACGCCGGTCGTCGGCGACGAAATCAGCGGTCTCGTAACCGGGCCGGACACATTCGGGATGCGTGTGCAGAAGAATGGAGGTCTCGATTTCCCCGGCGTGCATGTCGGTGAGCGGCGACGTGGCCACGCCCGCCCGCTCCCGCGCCGCCTCCCAGTCCTCCGGGGCCGGGAACAGCGCCATCCGCTCGCCGCGCGCGGAGGACTCCTGCACGACGTTGCCCAGGACGTGGTTCCCGCCGTGCCCGTTGACCAGCACCAGGGCGTCGACGCCCGAGCGGCGCAGCGAGGCCGCGATGTCCCGTACCACCGCGTGAAGGGTTACCGAGGAGATGCTGACCGTCCCCGGCCAGTCCGCGTGCTCGTGCGAGCAGCCGATCGTCACCGGCGGGAGGAGGTGGACCGGGTACGCGTCGGCGACCTTTCGGGCGATGGCGCAGGCGACGAGGGTGTCGGTCGCCAGCGGCAGGTACGGACCGTGCTGCTCGAAGCTCCCGACGGGCAGCACGGCGACCTGCCGCGCGAGCCCGGCGCCCCGCCTGCGCACATCCTCCGTCGTGTCCTCCGGCACCAGTGAAACGTCCATTCCCGTACGGCCTTTCGTCTCCGCTCAGAACCCCGGCTGAGGAACTCGAGAATCATGACAGAAAACATTGGCGTACTCGGCGAGAATTCACCCCGACGCACGGATGTGGAACGCGTGGTGAGTGTTCCGCTGCCGACCCTGTACGGGAAATTCCAGGCGGTCGGCTACTTCGACCACGAGCGCGGTGACGAGCAGGTGGCCCTGGTGTACGGCGCCCCGGGCGCCGACCGCGTCCTGACCCGGCTGCACTCGGAGTGCCTCACCGGGGACGCGTTCGGCTCCCGGCACTGCGAGTGCGGCGACCAACTGGCCTGCGCGCTGCGTGCGGTGGCCGCCGAGGGCAGCGGCGTCGTCGTCTACCTGCGCGGGCACGAGGGGCGCGGCATCGGTCTGCTGGCCAAGCTGCGCGCCATGGCGCTGCAGGCGGAGGGACTGGACACGGTGGAGGCCAATCTCGCGCTCGGCCTGCCGGTGGACGCCCGGGACTACGGCGTCGCCGCCCGCATCCTCGACGACCTGGGGGTGCGGTCGGTGCGCCTGATGTCCAACAACCCCCGCAAACGCGAGGCGTTGGTGCGGCACGGCGTCCAGGTCTCCGAACAGGTGCCGCTGCTGATACCGCCGTGCGAGAGCAGCATCACCTACCTGCGCACCAAACGGGAGCGCCTGGACCACCACCTGCCCCACCTGGACGCGGTGGCGCACGTGTCGTCGTGAGCCCGGTGACGGCCGGGCCGGCCCGGAAGGCCGTCGTCGCGGTCGCCCGGCGGACGCGGTCCCGGTCCTCGTGGCCGGGAGTTCCCGGCGTCCAGCGGTTCGGGCGCCTTCGTCCGAAAGACGGCGCCGGCCATCGGCCCCGCGTCCAGGGCGTCGGTCGCCGGGCGTCGGTCGCCGGGCCGTGCGCGTACGCGGGCGCGGCGGCGGCCCCTCAGACCGACGCCCCCGCCCGGCCGACGGGCCGGACGGGGGCGTGCGGGCGGGGCGTCACTTCTTCGCCGACTCCACGGCGTGCCCGCCGAACTGGTTGCGCAGCGCGGCGATCATCTTCATCTGCGGCGAGTCGTCCTGCCGGGACGCGAACCGCGCGAACAGCGACGCGGTGATCGCCGGCAGCGGCACCGCGTTGTCGATCGCGGCCTCCACCGTCCAGCGTCCCTCACCGGAGTCCTCGGCGTAGCCGCGCAGCTTCTCCAGGTGCTGGTCCTCGTCGAGGGCGTTGACGGCCAGGTCCAGCAGCCAGGAGCGGATGACCGTGCCCTCCTGCCAGGAGCGGAAGACCTCGCGGACGTTGTCCACGGAGTCGACCTTCTCCAGCAGCTCCCAGCCCTCGGCGTAGGCCTGCATCATGGCGTACTCGATGCCGTTGTGGACCATCTTGGAGAAGTGCCCGGCACCGACCTTGCCCGCGTGGACGAAGCCGTACGGGCCCTCCGGCTTGAGCGCGTCGAAGATCGGCTTGAGGTCGTCGACGCACTCCTTGTCGCCGCCGACCATCAGGGCGTAGCCGTTCTTCAGGCCCCACACGCCGCCCGAGACGCCCGCGTCGACGAAGTGGATGCCGCGCTTGCCGAGTTCCTCGGCGTGCTTCTCGTCGTCGGTCCAGCGGGAGTTGCCGCCGTCGATGACGGTGTCGCCGGGCTTGAGCAGCGTGGCGAGCTGGTCGATGACGTGCTGCGTGGCGGCCCCGGCCGGGACCATCACCCAGACCGCGCGCGGCCGCTCCAGCCGCTCGACGAGCTCGACCAGGCTGACGACGTCGGCCTTCTCCGGATTGGTGTCGTACCCGACGACGGTGTGGCCGGCGTTGCGCAGACGCTCGCGCATGTTGCCGCCCATCTTGCCGAGACCAACGAGACCGATCTGCATGTCAGTGCCCTTCCTTCAGTTCACGGTAGGCGGCCACCAGCGCGGCCGTGGAGGGGTCGAGACCGGGCACGTCGGCGCCCTCGGTCAGGGCCGGTTCGACGCGCTTGGCGAGGACCTTGCCGAGTTCGACGCCCCACTGGTCGAAGGAGTCGATGTTCCACACCGCGCCCTGCACGAACACCTTGTGCTCGTACAGCGCGATCAGCTGGCCGAGGACGGAGGGGGTCAGCTCGGGGGCCAGGACGGTCGTGGTGGGGTGGTTGCCGTGGAAGGTGCGGTGCGGCACCTGCTCCTCGGGGACGCCCTCCGCCCGGACCTCTTCGGCGCTCTTGCCGAAGGCGAGGGCCTGGGTCTGGGCGAAGAAGTTGGCCATCAGCAGGTCGTGCTGGGCCTTGAGTTCGTCGCTCAGTTCGGCCACGGGCCGGGCGAAGCCGATGAAGTCCGCCGGGATCAGCTCGGTGCCCTGGTGGATGAGCTGGTAGTAGGCGTGCTGTCCGTTGGTGCCGGGCGTGCCCCACACCACCGGTCCGGTCTGCCAGTCCACCGGGCGGCCCTCGCGGTCCGTCGACTTGCCGTTGGACTCCATGTCGAGCTGCTGGAGGTAGGCGGTGAACTTCGACAGGTAGTGGCTGTAGGGCAGGACCGCGTGCGACTGGGCGCCGTGGAAGTTGCCGTACCAGATGCCCAGCAGGCCCAGGATCAGCGGGGCGTTGTGCTCGGCCTCGGCGTTGCGGAAGTGCTCGTCGACGATGCGGAAGCCGTCGAGCATCTCCCGGAAGCGGTCCGGGCCGATGGCGATCATCAGGGACAGGCCGATGGCGGAGTCGTAGGAGTAGCGTCCGCCGACCCAGTCCCAGAACTCGAACATGTTGGCCGTGTCGATGCCGAAGCCGGCGACCTTCTCGGCGTTGGTCGACAGCGCGACGAAGTGCTGCGCGACCGCCTTCTCGTCGCCGCCCAGCCCCGCCAGCAGCCAGGAGCGCGCCGAGGTGG
Organism: Streptomyces sp. NPDC029152; assembly: GCF_055564355.1. Classification (NCBI taxonomy): domain Bacteria; kingdom Bacillati; phylum Actinomycetota; class Actinomycetes; order Kitasatosporales; family Streptomycetaceae; genus Streptomyces; species Streptomyces sp. NPDC029152. The sequence continues at coordinate 221,862 of NZ_JBVHWR010000010.1, forward strand.
CGTTGGTGATGGTCTCGATGGTGGTGAACGTCTTGGACGCCACGATGAACAGGGTCTCGGCCGGGTCCAGGTCCCGGACCGCCTCGTGCAGGTCGGAGCCGTCGACGTTGGAGACGAACCGGACGGTGAGCGAGCGGTCGGTGAAGGCGCGCAGCGCCTCGTAGGCCATCGCCGGGCCGAGGTCGGAGCCGCCGATGCCGATGTTGACGACGTTGCGGATGCGCCTGCCGGTGTGACCGGTCCACTCGCCGGAGCGGACCCGGTCCGCGAAGCCGGCCATCTTGTCCAGCACGGCGTGGACCTTGGGGACGACGTTCTCGCCGTCGACCTCGATCGCCGCCTCCCGCGGGGCGCGCAGCGCGGTGTGCAGCACGGCGCGGTCCTCGGTGATGTTGATGCGCTCGCCGCGGAACATGGCGTCACGCAGCCCGAACACGTCGGTCGCGGCCGCCAGCTCCCGCAGCAGACCCAGCGTCTCGTCGGTGACCAGGTGCTTGGAGTAGTCGATGCGCAGGTCACCGACGCGCACGACGTACCGCTCGGCCCGGCCCGGGTCCCGGGCGAACAGCTCGCGCAGGTCCGCACGCGCGAGGGCGCCCGAACGGTGGTCCTTCAGCGCCGTCCACTCGGGCCGGTCGGTGAGCTTGGGGGTGTCAGACATGGACGGGGGTCTCCTTGCCGGCCTCGCCGCGCAGGGCGATGGCGTACATCTCGTCCGCGTCGAGGCGCCTGAGCTCCTCGGCGATGAGTTCGGAAGTGGGGCGGACCTTCAGCGCGAGGGAACGCGGGGGCTGGTCCGGCAGGGTGAGGGTGGCGAGCGGGCCCTCGGGCCGGTCGATGACGATCTCGCCGTTCGCGGTGCCCAGGCGGACCGCCGTGATCACCGGGCCGTCGGTGACCACGCGCTCGACGTCCACGCCGAGGCGCGCCCGGAGCCAGCGGGCCAGCAGCTCGGCGGCCGGGTTGTCGGCCTCGGCCTCGACGGTCGCGGAGGTCACCGGGACCCGGGCCTGGTCCAGGGCGGCGGCCAGCATGGAGCGCCACAGCGTCAGCCGGGTCCAGGCGAGGTCGGTGTCGCCGGGCGCGTAGGAGCGGACCCGCTTCTCCAGGACCTCCATCGGCCGCTCGACGGCGTACAGGTCGGTGATCCGGCGCTGGGCCAGCGCGCCCAGCGGGTCCTTCGCCGGGTTGTCGGGCGCCTCCACCGGCCACCACACGACGACCGGGGCGTCCGGCAGCAGCAGCGGCAGCACGACCGAGTCGGCGTGCTCGGACACCTCGCCGTACATGCGCAGCACGACCGTCTCGCCGGTGCCGGCCTCCGAGCCGACCCGGACCTCGGCGTCGAGGTGCGAGCGGGTGCGGTCGCGCAGGTTGCGGGCGTGCCGCTTGATGACGACCAGGGTGCGCGAGGGGTGCTCGTGCGAGGCCTCCTCGGCGGCCTTCATCGAGTCGTAGGCGTTCTCCTCGTCCGTGACGATCACCATCGTCAGGACCATGCCCACGGCCGGGGTCCCGATGGCGCGGCGGCCCTGCACCAGCGCCTTGTTGACCTTGCTTGCCGTGGTGTCGGTCAGGTCGATCCTCATGGCCTGCGCCAGCTCCGTCCGTCTCGTGCGAGCATCTCGTCGGCTTCCTCGGGTCCCCAGCCGCCCGAGGCGTACTGCGCGGGCCTGCCGTGCGTGGCCCAGTACTCCTCGATCGGGTCGAGGATCCGCCAGGACTCTTCCACTTCCTGGTGACGGGGGAACAGGTTGGCGTCGCCCAGAAGGACGTCCAGGATCAGCCGTTCGTACGCCTCCGGGCTGGACTCCGTGAAGGACTCGCCGTAGGCGAAGTCCATGGACACGTCCCGGATCTCCATCGACGTGCCCGGCACCTTCGAGCCGAACCGGACCGTCATGCCCTCGTCGGGCTGGACGCGGATGACGATCGCGTTCTCGCCCAGCTCCTCCGTCGCGGTGGAGTCGAAGGGGGAGTGCGGCGCCCGCTGGAAGACCACCGCGATCTCGGTGACCCGGCGGCCGAGCCGCTTGCCGGTGCGCAGGTAGAAGGGGACGCCCGCCCAGCGGCGGTTGTCGATGCCCAGCTTGATCGCGGCGTAGGTGTCGGTGGTGGAGGCCGGGTCGATGCCCTCCTCCTCCAGGTAGCCGGGCACCTTCGCGCCGCCCTGCCAGCCGGCCGCGTACTGGCCGCGCACGGTGTGCTCGCCGAGGTCGTCGGGCAGCCGCACCGCCTTCAGCACCTTCAGCTTCTCGGTCAGCAGCGACGGGGCGTCGAAGGAGGCGGGCTCCTCCATCGCGGTCAGGGCGAGCAGCTGGAGCAGGTGGTTCTGGATGACGTCACGGGCGGCGCCGATGCCGTCGTAGTAGCCGGCCCGGCCGCCGATGCCGATGTCCTCGGCCATGGTGATCTGCACGTGGTCCACGTAGGACCGGTTCCAGATCGGCTCGTACATCTGGTTGGCGAAGCGCAGCGCCAGGATGTTCTGGACGGTCTCCTTGCCCAGGTAGTGGTCGATGCGGAAGACCTGCTCCGGGTCGAAGACGTCGTGCACGAGCGCGTTCAGCTCGCAGGCGCTGTCCAGGTCGTGCCCGAACGGCTTCTCGATGACCGCGCGGCGCCAGGAGCCCTCCGGGGCGTCCGCCAGCCCGTGCTTCTTGAGCTGCCGGACGACCTTCGGGAAGAACTTGGGCGGCACGGACAGGTAGAAGGCGTAGTTGCCGCTGGTGCCGCGGGAGGCGTCCAGCTCCTCGACGGCCTTGCGCAGCTGTTCGAACGCCTCGTCGTCGTCGAAGTCGCCGGGGATGAAGCGCATGCCCTCGGCGAGCTGCTGCCAGACCTCCTCGCGGAACGGCGTGCGCGCGTGCTCCTTGACGGCGTCGTGCACGACCTGGGCGAAGTCCTGGTCCTCCCACTCCCGGCGGGCGAAACCGACCAGTGAGAAGCCCGGCGGCAGCAGACCCCGGTTGGCGAGGTCGTACACGGCCGGCATCAGCTTCTTGCGGGACAGGTCGCCGGTGACGCCGAAGATGACCAGACCGGAGGGGCCCGCGATGCGCGGGAGGCGGCGGTCCTGCGGATCGCGCAGGGGATTGCTCCAGTCGAGCGGCGGCACGGGCTCGACGGTGTCTTCGCCCGTCGTTCCGCTCTCCGCCTTCCCGGCGGCAGCGGCCGCGCCGGACTTCTTGGCGGACCGTGCGGACCTGCTCGCCCGGGCGGCCTTGGGAGCCCCGGCGGCCGGCGACGCGTCGGTCTCCTCGGCCGTCGGCGGTCCGGCGGCCTCCCGGGACGCCGTCGCCTCCCCGGCTTCCTTCGTCGCCTTGGTCCCGTGGACCGTCGTAGCGGGAAGCTCCTCGCTCATTCCCCGTCAACTCCCTTGCTGTTGAGGGACTTCGTCACAGCGTCGAGCAGGTCCTGCCAGGCCGCCTCGAACTTGGCGACGCCCTCCTGCTCCAGCTGCTCCACCACCTCGTCGTACGAGATGCCGAGCCGCTCCACGGCCGCGAGGTCCGCCCGGGCCTGGGCGTAACCGCCGGTGACCGTGTCGCCCCGGACGTCACCGTGATCGGCGGCGGCGTCCAGGGTGGCCTCCGGCATCGTGTTCACGGTGCCGGGAGCGACCAGCTCCTCCACGTACAGGGTGTCCCGATATGCGGGGTCCTTCACACCGGTGGACGCCCACAGGGGACGCTGGACGTTGGCCCCGGCGCCGGCGAGGGCGGTGAACCGGTCGCCCGCGAAGACCTCCTCGTACGCCTCGTAGGCCAGTCGCGCGTTGGCCAGCGCCGCCCTGCCCTTCAGGGCGAGGGCCTCGTCCGTGCCCAGCAGCGTCAGCCGCTTGTCGATCTCGCTGTCGACGCGGGAGACGAAGAAGGAGGCCACGGAGTGGATGCCCGACAGGTCGGTCCCGGCCGCCCGCGCCTTCTCCAGTCCGGCGAGGTAGGCGTCCATGACCTCGCGGTAGCGCTCCAGCGAGAAGATCAGCGTGACGTTGACGCTGATGCCGGCGCCGACGACCTCGGTGATCGCCGGGAGACCGGCCTTCGTCGCCGGGATCTTGATCATCACGTTGGGGCGGTCGACCAGCCAGGCCAGCTGCCGGGCCTCGGCGACCGTCGCCGTCGTGTCGTGGGCCAGACGCGGGTCGACCTCGATGGAGACCCGGCCGTCCCGGCCGCCGGTGGCGTCGTACACCGGGCGCAGCACGTCGGCCGCGGCGCGGACGTCGGCCGTGGTCATCATGCGGACCGCCTCGTCGACGGCGACGCCCCGGGTCGCCAGGTCGGCGAGCTGCTCCTCGTAGCCCTCGCCGGAGCCGATGGCGGCCTGGAAGATCGAGGGGTTGGTGGTGACGCCGACGACGTTCTTCGCGCTGATCAGCTCGGCGAGGTTGCCGGACTCGATCCGCCGCCGCGACAGGTCGTCCAGCCAGATGGAGACGCCCGCCTCGGACAGGCGTCGCAGTGCTCCCGCGGTCGCGGTTGCTTCGGTCACAGTGATCATCTTCTCTTTCTGCGGTTCTTCCAGCGTTTCTGCCGCGGCTGCCGCCGCGGCCGGATCCGGACGGCTCAGCCGCGGGCGGCGGCCAGGGACTCCCTGGCGGCGGCGGCCACGTGCTCGGCGGTGAAGCCGTACTCGGTGAACAGGGTCCCCGCGTCGGCGGAGGCGCCGAAGTGCTCCAGGGAGACGATCCGGCCCGCGTCGCCGACGAAGCGGTACCAGGTCAGGCCGATCCCGGCCTCGACGGCCACCCGGGCCCTCACGGACGGCGGCAGCACGCTGTCGCGGTACTCGCGCGGCTGCTCCTCGAACCACTCCACGGACGGCATCGACACCACCCGCGTGGGCGTGCCCTCCGCCTCCAGCGCCTCCCGCGCGGCCACGGCGAGCCGCACCTCGGAGCCGGTGGCGATCAGGACGACGTCCGGGGCGCCGGTGGAGGCCTCCTCCAGGACGTAGCCGCCGCGTGCCGCGTCCGGGTTCGGCTCGTACGTCGGCAGGCCCTGGCGGCTCAGCGCGAGGCCGTGCGGCGCCGGGGCGGTGGAGTGCCGCCTGAGGATCTCCGCCCAGGCGGTCGCGGTCTCGTTGGCGTCGGCCGGGCGGACGACGTTGAGGCCGGGGATGGCGCGCAGTGCGGCCAGGTGCTCCACGGGCTGGTGGGTGGGGCCGTCCTCGCCCAGGCCGATGGAGTCGTGCGTCCACACGTACGTCACCGGAAGCTGCATCAGCGCCGACATCCGCACCGCGTTGCGCATGTAGTCGGAGAACACCAGGAAGGTGCCGCCGTAGACGCGGGTGTTGCCGTGCAGGGCGATGCCGTTCATCTCCGCGGCCATCGAGAACTCGCGGATGCCGAAGTGCACGGTGCGCCCGTAGGGGTCGGCCTCCGGGAGCGGGTTGCCCTCGGGGAGGAAGGAGCTGGTCTTGTCGATGGTCGTGTTGTTGGAGCCGGCCAGGTCGGCGGAGCCGCCCCACAGCTCGGGCAGGACCGGGCCGAGGGCCTGGAGGACCTTGCCGGAGGCGGCGCGGGTGGCGACCGCCTTGCCGGGCTCGAACACCGGCAGCGCGTCCTGCCAGCCCTCGGGCAGGCGGCCCGCGACGACACGGTCGAACAGCCGGGCGCGGTCCGGCTGGGCGCCGCGCCACTTGTCGAGCCGCTTGTCCCAGGCGGCGTGCGCCTCGGCGCCCCGGTCCAGGGCCGCGCGGGTGTGGGCGAGGACGTCGTCGGCGACCTCGAAGGACTTCTCCGGGTCGAAGCCGAGGACGCGCTTGGTGGCGGCGACCTCGTCCTCGCCGAGGGCGGAGCCGTGGGACGCCTCGGTGTTCTGCGCGTTCGGCGCGGGCCAGGCGATGATCGTGCGCATGGCGATGATGGAGGGGCGCCCGGTCTCGGCCTTCGCCGCCGTCAGCGCCGCGTACAGGGCGTGCACGTCCACGTCGCCGTTCCCGGCGGGCTCGATGCGCTGCACGTGCCAGCCGTAGGCCTCGTAGCGCTTCAGCACGTCCTCGGAGAACGCGGTCGCGGTGTCGCCCTCGATGGAGATGTGGTTGTCGTCGTACAGGAAGACCAGGTTGCCGAGCCTCTGGTGCCCGGCGAGGGACGACGCCTCGGCGGAGACGCCCTCCTGGAGGTCGCCGTCGGAGACGATCGCCCAGATCGTGTGGTCGAAGGGGGACTCGCCCGCGGGGGCCTCGGGGTCGAACAGGCCGCGCTCGTAGCGGGCGGCCATCGCCATGCCCACCGCGTTGGCGACGCCCTGGCCCAGCGGGCCGGTCGTCGTCTCCACGCCCGCGGTGTGGCCGTACTCTGGGTGGCCCGGGGTCTTCGAGCCGTGCGTGCGGAACGCCTTGAGGTCGTCCAGCTCCAGCTCGTACCCGGCCAGGTAGAGCTGGGTGTAGAGGGTCAGCGAGGTGTGTCCGGGGGACAGGACGAAGCGGTCACGGCCGGTCCACTCCGGGTCGGCCGGATCGTGCCGCATCACCTTCTGAAAGATCGTGTACGCGGCAGGGGCGAGGGCCATCGCCGTGCCCGGATGGCCGTTGCCCACCTTCTGCACCGCGTCGGCCGCCAGAACGCGGGCGGTGTCGACGGCACGCCGGTCGAGTTCGGTCCATTCGAAGCTGTCCGTGGTCTGCGTGCTCATCTTCAAGAAATCCTCGATCGGAGCGGAATAGCGGGTCTGACGTGTTCGAACTTAAAAGTCTGACTTTTGGGAGTGAAGGTCGTGGTGTGTCAGCCTGTGGTGAAACTGGGACACGCCCCGGCGGCACGGCGCACGGGCGGCACGGCGCGAGAAGGACATGGCGGACGAACACACCCAACACGGCGACGGCGGCGACGGGATCAGAACGTTCCCCTTCCCGGTCGATCTCAGCCTCCTCGGCGTCGGCATGCAGGTCGGCCCCATGGGCACCGGCCGCACCTGGCACGTGCACGCCCCGCTGCACCGCGTGCACCGCATCGACTTCCACGTCGTCATGCTCTTCACCGGCGGACCGGTCCGTCACATGATCGACTTCGCCGAGTACGAGGCGACGGCCGGCGATCTGCTGTGGATCCGTCCCGGCCAGGTCCACCGCTTCTCGCCGGACAGCGAGTACCGCGGAACCGTGCTGACCATGCAGCCCGGCTTCCTGCCCCGCGCGACCGTGGAGGCCACCGGCCTCTACCGCTACGACCTGCCGCCCCTGCTCCACCCCGACGGGGCCCGGCTCGCCGCGCTGACCGCCTCGCTCGACCAGCTGCGACGCGAGTACGAGGACGCCACGACGCTCCCGCTCAGCCTGCACACCGCGGTGCTGCGCCACACGCTCACCGCGTTCCTGCTGCGCCTGGCGCACCTCGCGGCCGGCTCGGCGCACGAGGCGCGGAGGGCGCAGGCTGACACGCCCGGGGACACCACCTTCACGCTCTTCCGGGACGCGGTCGAACGGGACTTCGCCACCAATCACAGCGTCAGCGCCTACGCCGACGCGCTCGGTTACTCCCGCCGCACCCTCGTCCGCGCGGTGCGCGCCGCGACCGGCGAGACGCCCAAGGGCTTCATCGACAAGCGGGTGGTGCTGGAGGCCAAGCGGCTCCTCGCGCACACCGACCTGCCGATCGGCCGGGTCGGGGCGGCGGTCGGCTTCCCGGACGCGGCGAACTTCTCCAAGTTCTTCCAGCAGCACACGGACCAGACGCCGGCGGCGTTCCGGGCGGAGTTGCGCTGAGGCACGGCAAAGGGGCCCCGCGCGCACGCGCGGAGCCCCTCCGTCGGGCGGGTCAGTGCCCGAAACCGAACCAGTTGACGTTCACGAAGTCCGCCGGCTGGCCGCTGGTGAAGGTCAGGTAGACGTCATGGGTGCCGGTGACGGCGGCGATGTTCGCCGGGACCGTCCGCCAGGACTGCCAGCCGCCGGTGCTGCCCACCGCGAAGCTGCCGACCGGCGCACTGCTCCGGCTGTCCAGGCGCACCTCCACCAGGCCGCTGACGCCGGACGCCGCGCCGCTCGCCACCCGTGCGCGGAACTGCGTCGCCGGGGTCGAACCGAAGTTCACGCCCTTGTACCGGACCCAGTCGCCGTTGGCGAGCGCGCCCAGGTTCTGCCCGCCGCCGGTGTCCGAGGTGCTCTCCGTCATCGTGCCGGACTGGGCGTCGTACGACTCGGCCTGGATGGTGCCGTACGCGTCCCGGCTCCCGGTCGGGGGAGGCGTGGTGCCGCCCCCGCCGGACGACAGCACCTGGACGTAGTCCACGAGCATGGGGTGGCCGGGCTGCGTGCCGGCGTCCGGGCCGCCGCCGAAGGCGTTCGGGAAGCCGCCGCCCATCGCCACGTTGAGGATGAGGTAGTAGCCGTGGTTCGTGGCGTTCGCCCACGTCGTCGCGTCGACCTGGTCGGCGCGGACGGTGTGGTAGGTGTTCCCGTCGACGGAGAAGCGGATCTCCTCGACGCTCGCCGAACGGTCCCACTCCACCCGGTAGGTGTGGAAGCCGGCCTGGCACGTGGCCCCGGGGCAGGGCGTGTTGCCGCCGATGCCGCTGGTCTCGTTGCACGGGCCGCCGGGGGAGGTGCCGCAGTGCATCGTGGCCCACACGGTGTTGAGGCCCTGCGTGTTCTCCATGATGTCGATCTCACCGACACCGGGCCAGTTCCAGTAGTTGCCGCGGTAGGGGGCGCCCAGCATCCAGAACGCCGGCCAGTATCCCTTCGCCGCGGCTCCCGTCACGTTCGGGACCTGGATGCGGGCCTCCACGCGCAGTCTGCCGCCGGCCGGGGGCTGGAAGTCGGTGCGCCTCGTCTCGACGCGGCCCGACGTCCAGTTGCCGGCGCCGTCGCGCCGCGGGGTGATGCGCAGGTTGCCGTTGCCGTCCAGGGAGACGTTGTCCGGGCCGGCCGTCATCGTCTCGATCTCGCCGGTGCCCCAGCCGGCGGGGCCGCCGGGGTACGAGGTCCCGGTCGCGTACTGCCAGTTCGAGGTGTTCACGCCGGAGCCGGCGGCGCCGTCGAAGTCGTCGGCGAAGACCTGCGTCCAGCCGGACGGGGGCGGGGGAGCGGAGGCGTTCGCCGACGGGCCGGTGACGGCCGTGGCGGCGGCCGCGAGGGCGAGCGTGCCGACGACGGCCACCAGGGCACGGCGCAGCGGCCGCCGTCTGTCGAAGGTGCCGGAAGGTTCTCTCATGTGGGGGTGCCTCTCGGTGTGCGGGAGCGGTGAGCACGAACGCCCCCGAGACGCGCACGGGGGCGTGAGAGCGCTCTCAGAGTGCGCCCAATGTGCTCTCCGGTCCTCCGGTCGTCAAGAGATGAACCCGAGAAAGTCCTTCTACCGCAGAGGAGTTCATCCTGCGAAGGGCCGACGGAAGGCCGTCGTGCGCCCGCGGGGCCCGGTGGCAGGGGTCAGGCGCCCGCGAGCGCGCTGCCGGCCTTCCACTTCTTCCACGACAGGTTCCAGCCGTTCAGGCCGTTGGCCGGGTCGACGGTCCGCTCGCCGGAGTTCTTCACGACCACCACGTCGCCGAGCCGGGAGCCCGTGTAGAAGGCGTGGCCCGCCGTGGCCTCGTCGTCCCCGCCCTTGGCGTCGTGCAGGCCGATGCAGCCGTGCGTGCTATTGCTGTGCCCGAAGACCGAGGCGGACGTCCAGTAGTTGCCGTGGATGAAGGTGCCCGACGTGGTCAGGCGCTGGGCGTGCGGCACGTCCGGGATGTCGTACTCGTGGCCGAGTCCGACCGTCGAGGACTCCATCCGGGTCTCCTCCAGCCGCTCGCTGATCACCATGATCCCGGACCAGGTGGTGTGGTCCGCGTCCCCGCCCGTGACCGGGTAGGTGGCGACCGTCCTGCCGTCCTGCTCGACGGTCATCCGCTTCTTGGCCAGGTCGACGGTGCTGACCCGCGCGCGGCCGACCGTGAAGACGATGTCCTGCGACTGGGTGCCGTGGACTCCGGCGGCGGCCCGCACGCCCGCCAGGCGCAGGCGGACGGTGACCGTCGTGCCGGGCGCCCAGTACTTCTCGGGGCGGAAGTCGAGCCGGGTGTCGCCGAACCAGTGACCGGCCACCTCGACGCCCGGGTCGGCGGTGACCCTGATCGCCCGCTCGACCGCGGCCTTGTCCGTCACGGCGTGCGAGAAGGTGATCGACACCGGCATGCCCACGCCGTACGTGCCGCCGGCCTCGGGGGTGACGGAGGCCTTCAGCGTCTTCCCGGTGGTGGCGGCGGGGGTTCCCGCGGCCGCCCGCGCCGGGCCGCCGCCCAGGCCGGTCAGCGCCGCCGCGACCGGCGCGGCGCCGAGCGCGGCGAGCACCCTGCGTCGGGACCACCCGGTCTGCCGGTCGTCCCGGTCGGGTATGTGGGGGGTGCTCACGGCATGCGGCCTTTCTGCGGGGGGTCGGCGGAATGAGTGCAGTATGCACCGTATATCTGGGCCGTCCCTGTGTGTGCCTGTCGGCGGGCTGAGGCGCCTGTGAGAAATGTGGCAGAAAGGGACGGGTGCGCGGCCGGTGGCTCTCGGTGACGGGCGGTCGCGGGGCGCTCTTCCGCCCCGGGAAGGGCGCCCTCCGCGGTCCGGGCCCCCACCGCCCCGAGGGGGAGCCGGGGTCCGGCCGCCCGCCGTCGTCCGGCCGCCGTCCCAGGGCCCGCGAGACCCCCGCGCCGCCTCCGGGGCACCTGCCGGGGGCGTTCGGGCACGGGGGCACGACCGCCCGCGGCTGTGCCGACGGGGCCGGTGGGTGACGGGGGCGTGCCATGATCGGCGGCAGGCCGAAGGGCGTACGAGGAGGGCACGGACGTGAGGCTGACGATTCTGGGCGGCGGCGGGTTCCGGGTGCCGCTCGTGTACGGGGCGCTCCTCGCGGACCGCGCCGAAGGACGCGTGACCCAGGTCGTGCTGCACGACCCGGACGCCGACCGGCTCTCCGCGGTGACCCGGGTGCTGGCCGAGCAGGCCGCCGGGGTGCCGGACGCCCCCGGGGTGACCGCCACGACCGACCTCGACGAGGCGCTGCGCGGCGCCGACTTCGTGTTCTCCGCGATCCGCGTCGGCGGCCTCCGGGGCCGCGCGGACGACGAACGGGTCGCCCTGGCCGAAGGCGTCCTCGGCCAGGAGACGGTCGGCGCGGGCGGCATCGCGTACGGGCTGCGCACCGTCCCGGTCGCCGTCGACATCGCCCGCCGCGTGGCCCGGCTCGCACCGGACGCCTGGGTCATCAACTTCACCAACCCGGCCGGTCTGGTCACCGAGGCCATGTCCCGGCACCTCGGCGACCGCGTCATCGGCATCTGCGACTCCCCCGTCGGCCTCGGCCGCCGCATCGCGCGCGTCCTGGGCGCCGACCCGGAGGAGGCGTGGATCGACTACGTCGGCCTCAACCACCTCGGCTGGGTCCGCGGCCTGCGCGTCGCCGGCCGCGACCAGCTCCCGCGCCTGCTCGCCGACCCCGCGCTGCTCGGCTCCTTCGAGGAGGGCCGGCTCTTCGGCACCGAGTGGCTCCGCTCGCTGGGCGCCGTCCCCAACGAGTACCTGCACTACTACTACTTCAACCGGGAGGCCGTGCGCGCCTACCAGGAGGCGGAACGGACCCGCGGCGCGTTCCTGCGCGACCAGCAGGCCCGCTTCTACGAGGAGATGCGCCGCCCCGGCACCCCGGCCCTCGCCGCCTGGGAGCGCACCCGCGCCGAACGCGAGGCCACCTACATGGCCGAGAACCGGGAAGCGGCCGGCGCCGGGGAGCGCGAGGCCGACGACCTGTCCGGCGGCTACGAGAAGGTGGCCCTGGCACTGATGCGGGCCGTCGCCCGCAACGAACGCACGGTCCTGATCCTCAACGTCCGCAACCGCGGCACCCTGTCGGTCCTCGACCCCGAGGCCGTGATCGAGGTCCCGTGCGTGGTCGACGCGAGCGGCGCGCACCCCGTGGCCGTGGATCCGTTGCCGGGGCACGCCACCGGTCTGGTCTGCGCGGTCAAGGCCGTCGAGCGGGAGGTGCTGGCGGCGGCCGAGACCGGCTCGCGCGCCACGGCCGTCAAGGCCTTCGCCCTGCACCCGCTCGTCGACTCGGTGAACGTCGCCCGTCGCCTCGTCGACGGCTACACGGCCGTGCACCCCGCTCTCGCCTACCTCAGGTAGCCCGCGCCCCCGCGTCCGGGGCGCGGACCACGACGGGCCGGGCGCCGGGATTTGCCGCGGCCGGCCACGGCGGAGGGGTTCTCCGCGTAAGGTGCTGGTCGAGTCGGACGCGTACGCGGGAGTGCGCGCTCGCCGCCCCTCGCGGTTCACGGGCACGACGAGGCGGGAGGGGACGCCGGGACGACCTCACCCCGTCCCGCCCACGCCCTCCAGGAAGGAACCGGCCCGGTGATCGAGGACCTGCTGCCCGACACGGTCGTCGCCGTGGAGACCCACGACCTGGACGACGCCGGGCACTCGCCCCTCCACCCCGAGGAGGAGGCCCTCGTCGAGCGCGCCGTCGACAAACGGCGCCGCGAGTTCACCGTCGTCCGGTCCTGCGCCCGCCGGGCCATGCGGAAGCTCGGCGTGCCCCCGCGGCCCGTCCTGCCCGGCCAGCGCGGCGCACCGCGCTGGCCGGACGGCCTGGTGGGCAGCATGACCCACTGCGACGGCTACTGCGCCGCGGCCCTGGCCCGCGCCACCGATCTGGCCTCCCTCGGCATCGACGCCGAACCCGACGGGCCGCTGCCCGCGGGCGTCCTGCCCGCCGTCTCCCTCCCCGTCGAGGCGGAGCGGCTGCGCCGCCTCGATGCGGAACGCCCCGGCGTGCACTGGGAGCGGCTGCTGTTCAGCGCCAAGGAGTCCGTGTACAAGGCGTGGTTCCCCCTCACCGGGCAGTGGCTGGACTTCGCGGAGGCCGACATCGAGATCTCCGTGGACCCCGACGACGGCCGCCGCGGCACACTGCGCGCCACGCTCCTGGTGCCGGGGCCGACGGTGGGCGGGCGCCGGCTGACCCACTTCGGGGGCCACTGGACCGCGCGCCGGGGCCTGGTCGCCACGGCGATCACGGTCCCGCACGCCTGACGCGCGCCCGGGGCGGAAGCCGGTCCCCGGCGCCCGGCCGAGCCCCGGCGGGCGACCGTCAGGGGCGCGGACACCAGCTCCCCAGCAGCCGGAAGAAGGCCTCCTCGTTCCCGGCCAGATCCGCGGCCCCGAGCGCCCGGTCGGCCTCGGCGAGCACGGAGGGCGGGACGACGGGCGGGCCGGCCGCCGCGTCGAAACCGGCCTGGACGGTGTGCAGCAGGCGCAGGTAGGCCTGGACGGCGGTGCGCTCGCGGTCGGTCGGCACGGCGGTGGTCATCGGTCGGCTCTCCCCACGACGGCGTCGGCGGTCACGCGCCCCCGCACCGCGGCGGCACTCCCACCAGCTTGCCGCCCGCCACTGACAATCCCGCCGGGCCGCACCCCGTCCCGGCCGCCCCGCCGGCCGGATGGCCCGGCGAGGCCCACGGCTCACGACTCGGGCCGCGTCACGCTCTCCAGGAGCATGTCCAGCCACTCGGCGACCTTGTCGCGGTGCTGGTCGGTGGGCAGCTGGGCGGCCCGCCAGGCGATCCCCCGCACGCCGTGGTCCTGCAGCAGCCGCTCCAGCGGGTCGTCGGCGGCACCCGCGGCCGCCCGCTCGCGGTCGGCGAGCCGCTGGAGCAGCTCCTGCTCGGTGTGCTGCAGGGCGTTCGCGAGCGCCTCGGGGTCCTCGGCGGTGAGGAAGCCGGCGTGCACGCGGAAGAAGCGCTGGATGGCGTCGCAGTGCTCCATGGTGGGCCGCCGGTCGCCGTTGATGAGGGCGCCCGCCTGCTGCCGGGACATGCCGGCGCCGTCCGCGATCTCCTGCTGGGTGTACTTGCGGCCGTTGGGCTTGAGCCGGGTGCGGCGCAACAGGTCCAGCCGCTGCACGAACCGTGCCTGCACATCGGGCTCGCCCGCGGGCCGGCCGCTCAGCAGGGCCCCCACCACCGGTTCGGGGACGCCGGAGGCGGCGGAGAGGGCGCCGACGTCGAAGACCTCGTCGTGCGCCACGCCGAGCCGGTCCGCGAGTGCGGTGACGCGGGCGACCACGGCCGGCAGCGCGGCCGTCGGCTTGGCCCCCGGACCCTCGAAGCCACCCGTCACCGACAGATCTCCTACGTCTCTCACAGGCCTCACAGGCTTCTCACAAGCGGCAGCCGAGAACTTCCCGGAGAGTAACCTGCCGTTCGAACCCACATCCAGGCATCGCCACAACTGTGGCCTATTTCAGCCGTCAACAGGCACGGAATGCCACGATAGTTGACACACCTCGCGTGGAGCAGCAGGATCGGGACGCCGCGAGAAGGCCGCATAGGCAAGAGGGGTGACCTCCCGATGGCATTTCAGGCAGGAGGGCAGCGGCCGGCACCGCGGCCCGCCCCCTCGACCCCCGACGCCCAGGCGTATCTCCAGGACTACGCCGCCCTCCTGGAGGCCGTCCCCTTCCCCTCCCTCGTCGTCGACCACCGCTGGGACGTGGTCCTCGCCAACGGCGCCTTCCGGACACTCTTCGGGGGCGCGGGGCCGCACCCGACGGCCATGCCGGACGACAACTTCCTCCGGTTCGTCCTCTTCCACCCGGACGCGTCCGCGGTGCTCGCGGACCACGAGACGAGCTGGTGCCTGCCCATGCTGGCGCAGTTCGCCGCCGCCATGGAGAAGCACGGGCACGACGCCGGGCTCCAGGCGGTCCGCCGGGACATCGCCCAGGACCCGATCATGGAGGCCGCCTACCGGCAGGGCCTGCCGCACTGGGTCCGCGCCGTCGGGGAGGAGGCCGTCGAGCACGACGGCGCCGTACGGCCGCTGCACCACCCCGATCCGCGCCGGGGCGCCACCGAGTGCCGGGTCGTCGTCGAGACCCCCAGGTCGCTGGGGGAACTGGGCTACACCCGGCTGACGCTGGTCCTGCGCGAGTCGCGCCGCACCCCGCAGCGGTCCGGCCGGACCCGGCGCCCCGCCACCCACCTGAGGGTGGTCCCCGCGACGGACTGAGCGCGCCGGCGCCGGGCCGGGCGAGTCCCGGGAAGGCCGTTGCGGCACTGTTCCCACGCCGTGTGATGTGTGACATGGTACTGGCGTGATCGAGTCGCCGACCTGCGATGTCGTAGTGGTCGGGGCCGGAATGGTGGGCGCCGCCTGTGCGTGGTACGCCGCCCGTGCCGGGCTCGACGTGACGGTGGTGGACCGCGGACCGGTGGCCGGCGGCACCACGGGAGCGGGGGAGGGCAACCTCCTGGTCTCCGACAAGGAACCCGGCCCCGAGCTCGAACTCGCCCTGTTCTCCGGCGGCTTGTGGAGCGCACTGGCCGAGGACCTGGGCCGGGCGGCCGAGTACGAACCCAAGGGCGGTCTCGTCGTCGCCACCACCGCCGGGGAGCTGGCCGGCCTGGAGGCCCTCGCCGCGGGCCAGCGGGCGGCCGGCGTGGAGGCGGTGGGCGTCCCCGCGGACCGGCTGCACGACCTCGAACCCCACCTCGCCCCCGGCCTCGCGGGCGCCGTGCACTACCCGCAGGACGCCCAGGTCATGCCGGCCCTGGCCGCGGCCCACCTGCTGCGGGCGTCGGGGGCCCGGCTGCACACCGGCCGCACGGTGACCGGCGTGCTGCGCGGCCCCGGCGGCGCCGTGCGCGGGGTGCGCACCGACCGGGGCGACCTGCACGCCCCGGCGGTCGTCAACGCGGCCGGCCCCTGGGGCGGCGAGGTGGCGGCCCTGGCCGGGGTGCGGCTGCCGGTCCTGCCCAGGCGGGGACACGTCCTGGTCACCGAGCCGCTGCCGCGCCGGGTACGGCACAAGGTGTACGCCGCGGACTACGTCGCCGACGTCGCCAGCGACTCGGCGGACCTGCAGACCTCCCCGGTGGTGGAGGGCACCGCCGCGGGCCCCGTCCTCATCGGCGCCAGCCGCGAGCGGGTCGGCTTCGACCGGTCGGTGTCGCTCCCGGCGCTGCGGGCGCTGGCGGCCGGCGCGACGCGCCTGTTCCCGTTCCTCGCCGGGGTGCGGGCCGTGCGGACGTACGCCGGTTTCCGGCCGTACCTGCCCGACCACCTGCCCGCGATCGGCCCCGACCCGCGGGCGCCCGGTCTCCTGCACGCCTGCGGTCACGAGGGCGCGGGAATCGGCCTGTCCACCGGCACCGGGCACCTGATCGCCCAGGTCCTGCGCGGCGAACGGCCCGCCCTCGACCTCGCCCCGTTCCGCCCCGACCGCTTCGCCGAGGAGGCCGCGTGAACCCTCACCGCCGAGAAGGGCGTACGAACCCGCTCCGTCTGGCCCGCGCCCGGCCCGGCCCCGCCGGCACGGTCACCTTCGACGGCCGCGAGATCGAGGCGCTGCCCGGCCGGACGGTCGCCGCCGTGCTCTGGGCGGCCGGCGTCACCTCCTGGCGCACCACCCGGGGCGCCGGCCGCCCCCGCGGGGTGTTCTGCGGCATCGGCGTGTGCTTCGACTGCCTGGTCACGGTCAACGGCCGTCCCAACCAGCGGGCCTGCCTGGTTCCCGCGCGGCCGGGCGACGTGATCCGCACCCAGGAGGGGACCGGGCGTGAGGACTGAACTCGCGGTGGTCGGCGCGGGGCCCGCCGGGCTCGCGGCGGCGCTGGCGGCGGCCGCGAGGGGCGTGCGCGTCACGGTGGTGGACGGGGCGGCGGAGCCGGGCGGGCAGTTCTACCGGCAGCCCGCCCCCGGACTGGGCGCCCGGCGCCCCCGGGCCCTGCACCACGGGTGGCGCACCTGGGAGCGGCTGCGGGACGGACTCGCCGCCGGTGACGCACGCGTCCTGACGAGCCATCAGGTGTGGTTCGTCGAGCGGCGCTCCGGCGCCTTCACCGTGCACGCGCTGCGCGGACCCGGCGAGGACGAGCCGGTCGCCGTGCACGCCGACGCCGTCCTGCTCGCCACCGGCGGGTACGAGTACGTCCTGCCCTTCCCCGGCTGGACCCTGCCCGGCGTCCTCACGGCCGGGGGCGCCCAGGCCATGCTCAAGGGCGCCCTGGTGGTGCCGGGCCGGACCGCCGTCGTCGCCGGCACCGGGCCGCTGCTGCTGCCCGTGGCGACCGGACTCGCGGCGGCCGGCGTGCGGGTGGCGGCGCTCGTCGAGTCGGCCGCACCGGAGCGGGTCGCCCGCCACGCCCGCGCCCTGGCCGGCAGGCTCCCCGAGGGCGCCGGGTACGCCGCCCGGCTGCTGCGCCACCGCGTCCGCACGCTCGCCCGGCACGCCGTCGTCCGCGCCCACGGCGACGACCGGCTGACCGGCGTCACCGTCGCCGCCCTCGACGCCGACGGCCACGCCCGGCCCGGCACCGAGCGGCACCTGCCCTGCGACACCCTGGCCGTCGGCCACGGCATGCTCCCGCACACCGACCTCGCCGACGGTCTCGGCTGCCGCCCGGACGGCACGTCGGTGGCCGTCGACGCCGAGCAGCGCACCAGTGTGCCGGGGGTGTGGGCGGCGGGGGAGGCCACCGGCGTCGGCGGCGCGGGCCTCGCGCTCGCCGAGGGGCACATCGCCGGACGCTCGATCGCCGCCCGGCTGCGGGGCACGGCGCCCGACCCGGCGGGCTGGGCGCCGGCCGCCCGGACGCGCGAGGCGCTGCGGACCTCCGCCGCCGCCCTCGCCGCCGCCTTCGCCCCGCCCGCGCACTGGACCGAACGCGTCACCGACGCCACCGTCGTCTGCCGCTGCGAGGAGGTCACGGCCGGTGCCGTCCGCGAGGCCGTCGGCGGACTCGGCGCAGGCGACGTCCGCACCGTGAAGCTGCTGACCCGGGCCGGGATGGGCTGGTGCCAGGGGCGGATGTGCGCCCCTGCCGTCGCCGGCCTCACCGGCTGCGGACCCGCCCCGTCCCGGCGGCCCTTCGCCTGCCCCGTGCCCCTCGGCGTCCTGGCCCGGCCCGAGCCGAACCCCCCGGAGGAAGGACACCCATGAGCGACCACCGTCCCTGGCGCGGCGTTCTCGTCGCCACCGCGCTCCCGCTGACCGACGACCTCCGCGTCGACCACGACGCCTACGCCGAGCACTGCTCCTGGCTGGTGGCGAACGGCTGCGACGGCGTCGTCCCCAACGGCTCCCTCGGCGAGTACCAGGTGCTCACCCCCGAGGAGCGGACCCGGGTCGTCGAGACCGCCGTCGCCGCGGTCGGCGGGGAACGGGTGATGCCGGGTGTCGCCGCCTACGGGTCCGCCGAGGCCCGCCGCTGGGCCGAGCAGGCCCGGGAGGCGGGCTGCGGCGCGGTCATGCTCCTGCCGCCCAACGCCTACCGCGCCGACGAACGGTCCGTCGTCGCCCACTACGCCGAGGTGGCACGGGCCGGCCTGCCCGTCGTCGCCTACAACAACCCCGTCGACACCAAGGTCGACCTGGTGCCCGAACTGCTCGCCCGGCTGCACGGCGAGGGACACATCCGGGGCGTCAAGGAGTTCTCCGGCGACGTCCGCCGCGCGTACCGCATCGCCGAACTCGCCCCGGAACTAGACCTGCTGGCCGGCGCCGACGACGTCCTGCTGGAGCTGGTGATCGCGGGCGCGAAGGGCTGGGTCGCCGGCTGCCCCAACGCCCTGCCCGCCTCCTGCGCCGAGCTGTACCGCGCCGCGACGGCCGGCGACCTGGTCACCGCACAGCGGCTGTACCGGCAGCTGCACCCGCTGCTGCGCTGGGACTCCCGGGTGGAGTTCGTCCAGGCGATCAAGTCCTCCATGGACGTCGCGGGCCGCCACGGCGGCGCCTGCCGCCCGCCGCGCGTACCGCTGCTGCCCGAGCAGGAGGCCGCCGTCCGCGCCGCCACCGAGAAGGCCCTCGCGGCCGGACTGTCGTAGGGAGCCCCATGCGCAGCAGACTCGTCCTGCACGCCGTCGACTCGCACACCGAGGGCATGCCCACCCGCGTGATCACCGGCGGGATCGGCACCATCCCCGGCGCGACCATGAACGAACGGCGGCTGTACTTCCGCGAACACCGCGACGACGTCAAGCGGCTGCTGATGAACGAGCCGCGCGGGCACTCCGCCATGAGCGGCGCGATCCTCCAGCCGCCCACCCGGCCCGACTGCGACTGGGGCGTCGTCTACATCGAGGTCTCCGGCTACCTCCCCATGTGCGGCCACGGCACGATCGGGGTGGCGACCGTCCTCGTGGAGACCGGCATGGTCGAGGTGACCGAACCCGTCACCACCATCCGCCTCGACACCCCCGCCGGCCCCGTCGTCGCCGAGGTGGCCGTCCAGGGCGGCGCGGCGAAGGCCGTGACGCTGCGCAACGTGCCGTCCTTCGCCGTCGCCCTCGACCGCGAGGCGACCCTGCCCGACGGCCGGACGGTCACGTACGACCTCGCCTACGGCGGCAACTTCTACGCCATCCTGCCGCTGGAACGGTTCGGGCTGCCCTTCGACCGCTCCCGCAAGGACGACATCCTCGCCGCCGGCCTGGCGCTCATGGACGCCATCAACGCCGAGGGCGAGCCGGTCCACCCCGAGGATCCGTCCATCCACGGCTGCCACCACGTCCAGGTGACCGCGCCCGGCGCCACCGCCCGCCACTCCCGGCACGCCATGGTGATCCACCCCGGCTGGTTCGACCGCTCGCCCTGCGGCACCGGCACCAGCGCCCGCATGGCCCAGCTGCACGCCCGCGGCGAACTCCCGCCGGCCACCGAGTTCGTGAACGAGTCCTTCATCGGCACCCGGTTCACCGGCCGGCTGCTCGGCACGACCGAGGTCGCCGGGCACCCGGCCGTCCTGCCCAGCTTCACCGGCCGCGCCTGGATCACCGGCACCGCCCAGTACCTGCTGGACCCGGAGGACCCCTTCCCGGCGGGCTTCGTCCTGTGAACGCCGTCGGCACGGGCACCGGTCCGTCCCTGCCCCACCTGGGAGGCCGCAGAACCAGCCACCGGGAACGGGTCGCCGACGCGCTGCGGGCCGCGCTGATCGCCGGTGAACTGCGGCCCGGCGAGGTGTACTCGGCGCCCGGCCTCGCCGCCCGCTTCGGCGTCTCCGCCACGCCGGTGCGCGAGGCGCTGCTCGACCTCGCCAAGGAGGGGCTGGTCGACACCGTCCCCAACAAGGGTTTCCGGGTCACCGCCGTCTCCGACCGGCAGCTCGACGAGTACACCCACATCCGCTCGCTCATCGAGATCCCGACCACCGCCGCCCTGGCCGGCACCGCCGGCCCGGCCGCCCTGGAGGCGCTCCGCCCGGTCGCCGAGGAGATCGTCGCGGCCGCGGTGGCCGGCGACCTCGTCGCGTACGTCGAGGCCGACCTGCGCTTCCACCTCGGCCTGCTCGCCCTGGCGGGCAACGGGCACCTGGTGGAGGTCGTACGGGACCTGCGCCGGCGCTCCCGGCTGTACGGGCTGACGGCGCTGGTGGCGCAGGGGCGGCTGGAGGCGTCGGCCCGGGAGCACCTGGAGATCCTCGACGCGCTGCTCGCCCGGGACGAACGGGCGGTGCGGGAGGTGATGACCCGGCACCTCGGGCACGTACGGGGCCTGTGGGCCGGCGCATGACGCGGCACACGTCACCGCGCCAGCTCCCTGTGCGCCGTCTCCGGCAGCCGCAGGTACACCAGTGAGGACAGCAGGCACAGTACGGCGACGTACCAGGGGAAGAGCCCGGAGTGGCCCAGTTCCTTGAACAGCGTGCCCACGTACGGGGCCGTGCCGCCGAACAGGGCGACGGTGAGCGAGTAGGGGAAGCCGATGCCGGCCGCGCGCACCCGGGGCGGGAAGATCTCGGCGTTGACGGCCGCGCTGATCGAGGTGAAGCCCGTCAGCAGGACCATGCCGGCGCACTGCACCAGCAGCAGCACGGCGAACGAGTCGCGCAGGGTGTGCAGCAGCGGCACGCTCAGCAGGGCGAACCCCACGCCGAAGAAGAGCAGCAGGGGGCGGCGGCCGAAGCGGTCGGAGAGCAGGCCGCCGAGCGGCTGGAGCAGCCCGAAGAAGGCCAGCGAGATCGTGCCGGCGAGCAGCGCGTCCGACTTGTCCAGCCCGGCTTCGAGTTCGGCGTAGGTAGGCAGGTACGAGGTCCAGGTGTAGTAGGCGATCGTGCCGCCCGCCGTGATGCCGCAGATCAGCAGCGACTCGCGCGGATGACGGCGCAGCGCCTCGAACAGCCCGGGGCGCGGCGCCCGTCGCTGCTCGGCGCTGCGGGTCTCCTGGGCGCCCTGCCGGATCCAGAAGCCGACCAGGCTGAGCACGGCCCCGAACACGAACGGCACCCGCCAGCCCCAGCCGTTCATCCGCTCCTCGCTCAGCGTGTCCACCAGCAGGGTCGCGACGCCGGACGCGACGAGCTGTCCGGCGGTCGTCGAGACGTACTGGAAACTGGAGAACAGACCGCGCCGGCCGGGCCCCGCCGACTCCACCAGGAAGGTCGTCGACGCCGCGAACTCGCCGCCCACCGAGAGCCCCTGGAGCAGCCGCGCGACGACCAGCACCACCGGGGCCAGCACCCCGGCCGCCGCGTACGTCGGGGTCAGCCCGACCAGCAGGCTGCTGCCGCCCATCAGCAGGATGGTGACCGTCAGCGCGGCGCGTCGTCCGCGCCGGTCGGCGATCGCGCCCATCAGCAGTCCGCCGACGGGCCGCATGAAGAAGCCCACCGCGAACACCGCGAACGTGGACAGCAGCGGCACCAGCGAGTCGTCCGCGCTCCTCGGGAAGACCTGGTCGGCGATGTAGGTGGCCAGGAACGTGTAGGCGTACCAGTCGTACCACTCCACGGCGTTGCCCACCGAGGCGGCGAGGAGCTGGCGTACGGGCCGTCGGGTCGGCGGGGAATCCGTGTGCATGCCTGTCATGGTCGCGACCATCCCCGCCCGGCGGGCCCGGCACACTCCCCGTACCGACGACTTTCACATCAGCGCCACCGGACCCTTCCCTGACGTTTGGTGCTCCTGGAACACTCCTTTCGCGCGCATTCCGTCACCGGCCCGCCACGGTCCGGCACGGCCCCCACACCCCGAGGCGAGAGGTCCCCACTCCATGCCCGAAGTCAACCGGCGCCGCTTCCTCCAGCTCGCGGGCGCCACGTCGGCGTTCAGCGCGTTGTCCGCGAGCATCGAGCGGGCCGCCGCGCTCCCGGCGAACCACCGCGCGGGAAGCATCGAGGACGTCGAGCACATCGTCGTCCTGATGCAGGAGAACCGCTCCTTCGACCACTACTTCGGCACGCTGAGGGGCGTCCGCGGCTTCGGCGACCCGCACCCGGTGACCCTGGACTCCGGCAAGTCGGTGTGGCACCAGAGGAAGAGCGACGGCACCGAGGTGCTGCCCTTCCACCCCGAGGCCGACGACCTCGGCATGCAGTTCCTGCAGGGCCTGCCGCACGGCTGGTCCGACGGACAGGCCGCCTACCACAACGGCAAGTACGACCGCTGGCTGCCCGCCAAGGGCACCACGACCATGGCGTACCTGACCCGTGAGGACATCCCCTTCCACTACGCGCTCGCCGACACCTTCACCGTCTGCGACGCCTACCACTGCTCCTTCATCGGCTCCACCGACCCCAACCGCTACTACCTGTGGTCGGGCCACACCGGCAACGACGGCGAGGGCGGCGGCCCGGTCCTCGGCAACGACGAACGCGGCTACGACTGGACGACGTACCCGGAGCGGCTGGAGGAGGCCGGAGTCTCCTGGAAGATCTACCAGGACGTCGGCGACGGCCTGGACGCGGCCGGTTCCTGGGGGTGGACCGGCGACGCCTACCGCGGCAACTACGGGGACAACTCCCTGCTGTACTTCACCTCGTACCGGGGCGCCCGGCCCGGCGACCCCCTGTACGACAAGGCCCGCACCGGCACCGACGCCGGAAGCGGCGAGGGCTACTTCGACCGGCTCCGCGCCGACGTCAAGGCCGGGAAGCTGCCGCGGATCTCCTGGATCGCCGCCCCCGAGGCCTTCTCCGAGCACGGCAACTGGCCCTCGAACTACGGCGCCTGGTACATCTCCCAGGTCCTGGACGCGCTCACCTCCAACCCCG
The DNA here is from genome assembly GCF_055564355.1 of Streptomyces sp. NPDC029152. NCBI lineage: Bacteria > Bacillati > Actinomycetota > Actinomycetes > Kitasatosporales > Streptomycetaceae > Streptomyces > Streptomyces sp. NPDC029152. The sequence goes on from NZ_JBVHWR010000010.1 coordinate 244,841, forward strand.
CGGTGTGGGCGAGGACCGCCCTGTTCATCACCTACGACGAGAACGACGGCTTCTTCGACCACGTGGTGCCGCCGCTCCCGCCGAAGTCCGCCGCGCAGGGCCTGTCCACCGTCGACGTGTCCCTGGACGTCTTCAAGGGCGACGCCACCCACGTCGAGGGCTTCTACGGGCTGGGCCCGCGCGTGCCCATGCTGGTCGTCTCGCCGTGGAGCAAGGGCGGCTACGTCTGCTCCGAGACCTTCGACCACACCTCGGTCATCCGCTTCATGGAGCGCCGCTTCGGCGTGCGCGAGCCGAACATCTCGCCGTGGCGGCGCGCCGTCTGCGGCGACCTGACCTCCGCCTTCGACTTCTCCCGCCCGGACAGCCGGCCCGCCCGGCTGCCGGACACCGACGCCTACGAGCCGCGGGACCGCGAACGCCACCCGGACTACCGCCCGACACCCCCGGCGGACCCGGACATGCCCCGCCAGGAGCGCGGCCCGCGCCCCGCGCGCCCGCTGCGCTACGCCCCGCACGTGGACGGCGCCGTGGACGCGGCGGCCGGGAAGTTCACGCTCACCTTCGCCTCCGGCGCCCGGGCCGGTGCCGCCTTCCTCGTCACCTCCGGCAACCGCGGCGACGGCCCCTGGACGTACACCACCGAGGCCGGCAAGAGCATCGCCGACACCTGGAACTCGGTCTACTCGGGCGGTGCCTACGACCTGACGGTGCACGGCCCCAACGGCTTCCTGCGCGTGTTCCGGGGCGGGAACGGGAGCGCCGGGCCCGAGGTCACCGCCCGGCACACCGGCGACGACGTCCGGCTGAGCTTCACCAACGCCGGGTCCGGCACGGTCCGCCTGCGTCTCGCCGACGGCTACGGCGGCCCGGGCGGGACGGTCACCGTGCGCCCCGGCGCCACCGTGCGGCACACCGTCGACCTGACGGGGAGCCGGCGCTGGTACGACCTCACCGTCACCGCCGACGGCGACCCGGCGTTCCTGCGGCGCTTCGCCGGGCACGTGGAGAACGGGCGGCCGGGAGTGAGCGACCCGGCGATCGCCACGGTGTAGGCGTCAGGGGCGGAGGCGTCACAGCGGAGTCAGGTGCCCCGGTCTCGGCTGCCGGGGCACCAGCAACGCCTCCGTCCCCGCCGGCCCCCCTTCGGGCTCCGGCCCCGGCACGGCGCCGGCCGCCGGAGGCCGTTCGGCGGCCGGCGCGGGCGTGGCCCGGCTCAGCTGGACCACGCCCCAGCCGGCCAGCGCCGCGCCGGCCAGCGCGAGCAGCACCCCGGCCGGACCGCCGCGCAGCCGCTCACCGAGCAACGACACCCCGATCACCGCGGCGGCCGCCGGGTTGGCCAGCGTCACCACCGCGAGCGGCGCGCCCAGGCCACCCCGGTAGGCCGTCTGGGACAGCAGCAGCCCGCCCGCCGCGAAGGCCGCCACCAGCACCGCCACCCCGATCACCTGGACGCTGAGCAGGGGACCCGAACGGTCCGTGACGGCGACCGTGACGGTCTGGGTGAGCGCCGAGGCGACCCCGGAGGCGACCCCGGAGGCCGTCGCGTGCCGCAGGCCCGGCCGGGCGCCGGGCCGCGACAGCAGGCCGATCAGCGCCGCCGTCGCGCCGGAGACCGTCAGCGCCTCCGGCACGCTCAGCACGTCGTCGGGCGCGGGACCGGACGCCGCCAGCAGCAGCGCGCCCAGCCCGAGCAGCGTCAGCCCGGTGCCCCGCCACTCGACCGCGCTCACCCGGCGGCCCGCCAGCCGCGCCCCCAGCGGCACCGCCGCGACCAGGGTGAGCGCGCCGAGCGGCTGGACCACCGTGAGCGGGCCGTACTTGAGGGCCACGACGTGCAGCAGCGCGGCCGACGCGTTGAGCGCCACCGACCACCACCAGGCGCCGCTGCCCAGCATCCGCAGCGCACCCGTCCCCGAACTGCGGGCGGCCAGCCGCTCCTGGGCCACGGCCGCGGCGGCGTAGGCGACGGCCGAGACCAGGGACAGCAGGACGGCGATCAGCGCGGCGTTCACCGGCCCGCCCCCACCAGCTCGTGCGGCTCCGGTTCGTGCCGCGCGGCCGGGCGCCGCCGCGGCACGGCGGCGCGGCGGGGCCGGTGGGTCCCACGGACGTCCTCGGTGCCGTCGGCGCCGTCGGCCCCGTGGGCCGCGTGCGGCGGCCGCAGGGCCACGAGGGCGAGGCCGAGCAGGGCGCTCGCCACGATCACGTCGGACCAGTAGTGGTTCGCGGTGCCCACGATCACCAGGAGCGTCACCAGCGGATGCAGCAGCCACAGCCACCGCCACCGCGACCGGGTGGCGACGATCAGCCCGACCGCCAGCATCAGCGCCCAGCCGAAGTGCAGCGAGGGCATCGCCGCGAACTGGTTCGACAGGTGGTCGGTGCGCGGCGGACCGTACACCGAGGGCCCGAACACGCGGGCCGTGTCGATCAGGCCGGTCGCGCCCAGCATGCGCGGCGGGGCCAGCGGGAAGGCCACGTGCAGCACCAGTGCGGCGCCGGTCAGCGCCGTTAGCACCCGCCGGGTCCAGACGTAGTGGGCGGGCCGCCGCAGATAGAGCCAGACCAAGAAGGCCACGGTGGCCGGGAAGTGGACGGTGGCGTAATACGTGTTCGCCACGTGGACCGGCCAGTCGCCGTGCAGCAGCAGGGACTGCACCGTGCCCTCGTCGGGCAGCCGCAGGGCGCGCTCCCCGTCCCACACGTGGTGCGCGTTGCGGAAGGCCTCGGCGGTGTGGCCCGTCGCCAGCCGGCGGCCGAACTTGTAGACGAGGAAGAGCCCCGCCACGAGCAGGAGTTCACGGGCGAGTGGCGGGCGCGCGGGCGCGTCCGGCTCCGCTTCTGCAGGCCAGGTGCGGGCGTTCATCCCGGGGCCCCTTCGCTGAGGTGGTGCGTGCGGTGGTGCTGGCCGGGCCGACGGCTCGCCGGGTGCGGCGGAGTCACCGGTCCGGGGGGCGTGTGACGGTTCTCATCGATACGACCCCGTTCCGATACGCCAGTGTACCGATACGGTGGGGTACCGGTACACTGGCGTATCGATGGTTGTACGACACACTGGAACACGGGTCCCTCGACCCTCGCTGCAGTGCCGCTGAACCGAGTGAGGAGCAGAGCATGACGTCGCAGGCCGCGGACCGACCGGAGACGGTCGGCGTTTCGCGCCGCTCCAAGCTCACGCCCGAGCGTGAGCAGGAGTTCTTCGACGCCGTGCTCGAACAGATCCGTGAGTGCGGCTACGACGCCGTGACCATGGAGGGCGTCGCCGCCAGCACGCGGTGCAGCAAGTCCACGCTCTACCGGCAGTGGAAGACCAAGCCGCAGTTCGTGGCGGCGGCCCTGCGCTCCAGCCGCCGGGTGCGCTTCGCCGGCATCGACACCGGGTCGCTCGCCGAGGACCTGCGCCAGGCGGCCCGGGCCGCGGGCCAGTGGTCGGGCAAGGACACGCTGCTCCAGGCGCTCGGCCACGCGGTCATGCAGGACCCGGAGCTCCAGCGCGCGCTGCGCGAGGCGCTGGTCGAGCCGGAGATCGCCGCGCTGCGGGAGATCCTGCGGCGCGGGGTCGAACGCGGTGAGGTCCCCGCCGGGCACCCGGCGCTGGAGTTCGTGCCCGCGCAGATGTTCGGCGCCCTGCGGATGCGGCCGGTCATCGAGGGCGAGTACGCCGACGCGGAGTACCTGGTCCGGTTCGTGGAGGCCGTCGTGCTGCCGGCCCTCGGCCTGCCCTGAGACCCAGGCCGCCGTCCACGGGATGACTGGACGGTGGCCTGCCCGCGCCGCACCGTGGGGACGGGGGCGGCGCGCACCCCCGGCCGGGTGGGGCGCCCTTTGAGCGGAAGGGCGCCCCACCCGGCCGACCGATGTCCGGGCCGGTCAGACGTCCTGTCCGCTGCCGCCGCCGGAGGACACCGCGATGCCCCGGGTGATCTCGTCGATCACCGTCTGCTGCCCCTCCGCGTCGACGCCGAAGCGCACGACGACGATGCGCTTCGCGTCGGCCGGCGACGGGAAGGCGAGCGACTCCACGTAGCCGTCGGAGCCCTTGCTGGTGACCGCCTTCCAGCGGACCAGGTAGCCCTTCTGGCCGGCGACCGTCACCGCCTCGGAGGCCAGCTGCTGGTGCGAGGTGATCCCGCCGTAGGACTTGCCGCCGTACGACTCCTCCGCGTTCGCCTCGATGTCCGCCTTCGCGACCTCCTCGGCGGTGGTGCCCTCGGTGCCGAGCACCGTCGCGGGGGCCGAGTAGGCGCCGCCCTTGGTGCAGGTCGCCGAGGTGTCGCCGGGGCACTCGTAGGTGTCGTCGGAGGTCACCGACGCGCCGACCGACAGCTGCTGCCCCGACCAGCCGTCCGGGACGGGCAGGCTGATCCCGCTGACCGGGTCCGGGACCGACCCGCTGTCGATCGTGGGCGGCTGCGACCGGTCCGGGGAGTCCGGCGCGGGCGAGGGGCCGTCCCCGCCGTCGCCCGGGTCGCCGAAGGGGGCGTCCCCGTCGCCCGGACCGCGCCCCTCCTGCTGCCGGGAGCCCGCGCCGGCGCCGGCCGGGCCGTCGTCGGCCAGCACGTACACGCCGGCGCCGATGCCGGCCAGGACGGCCACGGCCGCCGCGACGGCTATCCCGGTGCGTAGACCGCGCCGCCGGCCGGACGGCGGCTGAACGGGATACCCCGGATAGCCCGGGTGCACCGGGTACGGCCCGGGCGCAGCGCCGTACGGCCCGGGCGCAGCGCCGTACGGTCCGGGCGCGGCGCCGTACGGTCCGGGCGCGGCGTCGTGGGGCCCGGGCACGGGGGCCTGCGGCGCGGGCGCCGCGCCGGCCGCCGGCGGCGGCGCCCCGGGCCCCCACGCGGCGGACGGCCCCGCGGGACGGACCTGGTCCGTCCACGCCTTGCCGTCCCACCAGCGCTCGGTGGCGGGACCGTCACTTGTCTGCCCGGGGTCCGGGTACCACCCGGGAGGAGTCACCTGCGTCATGGCCCCACCGTATGAGGCGTCGGTGAAAGCGGGATGAGAGACCCCGCGACCGCCCCCGCGCGCCCGCCCGTTGACGCGCCGCCGGAGTTCCGCCGCTGGTGACGCACCCGGCGTGGCGCCCGTGCTTTACCGCATGTCACTCGTCACGGCAACTGCCGTCCCGACCACTCACCACCGGGGCGATCGGGCCGCTAGGCTCGACGCCTGTACGTCGTTCGGGCGACACGGGGAGGTAGCGGGATGACGGAGGTGCGGCCCACGGCAGCCGCCTCGGCCTCCCTGTGGGAGCGCGACGAGGAAGTCGCCGCCATCGCACGGGCGGTGGACGCCCTGTGCGCGGACCGTGCGTCCGCCGGCAGCCTGCTGGTGTGCCGGGGCGAGGCGGGACTGGGCAAGACCGCGCTGCTGGCCGAGACCCGCCGCATCGCCGAGTCCCGCGGCTGCGCCGTCTGGTCGGCGCGCGGCGGCGAGACCCTGCGCTCCGTCCCCTTCAACGTCGTACGGCAGTTGCTGCAGCCGGCCCTCGTGTCCATGCTCCCGGAGGAGGCGCGCGACTGCCTCGGCGACTGGTACGACATCGCGGGCCCCGCCCTCGGCATAGCCGAACCCGGCGGACGCCAGGCCGACCCGCAGGGCGTGTGCGACGGCCTGGTCGCCGCCGTGAGCCGGCTGGCCCGGCGGGAGTGGCCGCTGGTCCTGCTCGTCGACGACGTCCACTGGGCCGACCAGGAGACCCTGCGCTGGCTCGCCGCGCTCGCCGGGCGCCTCGACGAGATCTCCGTCCTGCTGGTGATCGCCCGCCGGCCCGACGGCGTCGCCGGCGACGGCGCACGCCACCTGGAAGAGGCCGAGGCCGCGGGCCGGCCCCTCGCCCCGCTCAGCGCCCTCACCCCGGAGGCGACGGCCGGGCTCACCCGCGCCACCGTGGGCGCCCACGCCGACGGGGCGTTCTGCCGCGAGGTGTGGGCCGTCACCGACGGCAACCCCTACGACACCGTCGAACTGCTCGCCAAGGTCCGCGACAGCGAAATGGAGCCGGTCGAGGCCCGGGCCGCCGAACTGCGCGCCCTGAACCGCTCCGCCCGCGGCGGCGGAGTCGTCGCCCGCCTCGAGCAACTCGGCATGGACGCCACCCGGTTCGCCTGGGCCGCCGCCGTCCTCGGCACCGGCATCACCGTCGACATGGTGGCCCGCATCGCCACCCTCGACCACGACGACGCGGTCCACTGCGCCGAACTGCTCGCCGCCGACCGCATCCTCGCCGCGCCCGGACCCGCCGTCGGCCGGTCCGCCGGGGACGAGCTGGAGTTCGTCCACCCGCTGATCGCCACCGCCGTCTACGACTCCATCCCCGGCGCGCTGCGCACGGCCATGCACGGCATCGCCGCCCGGTTCGTCACCGACTTCGGTCTCGGCGCCGCGGCCGCCTCCCGCCACCTCCTCGAGGTCCACCCCGAGGACGACCAGGACGTCGTGCGGCAACTGCGCGAGGCCGCCCGCGAACACCTCGCCGTCGGCGCACCCGACGCGGCCCGGCGCTGCCTCGAACGCGCCCTGGAGGAGCCCCCGCTGCCGAGGACGCACGCGCGGGTGCTCTACGAACTCGGCTGCGCCACCCTGCTCACCGCGCCCGCCACCACCATCGGGCACCTGCGCGCCGCCCTCTCCATGCCCGGTCTCGAGGGCGACGAACGCGTCGACGCCGTCTTCCGGCTCTCCCAGGCCCTCCTCCACAACGACCAGATGGAGGAGGCCGTCCGCACCGTCGAGGCGGAGGCGGCCCGCAACCCCGACCCGTCCGCACGACTGCGCCTGCAGGCCGTCCAGTACATGTGGGAGGGCATACACGCCGGCGAGACCGCCTCGCCCGGCCGCTCCGCGCGCCTGGCCGAACTCGCCGCGACCTGCACCGGCCGCGACAACGCCGAACGCGCCCTGCTCATCCTGCGCGGCTTCGACGCCATGACCCACGGGGAGAGCGCGGAAGAGGTCGTCGAACTGTGCGACCGCGCCCTCGTCAACGGCCGCCTCGCCCCCGGACTCGGCTGGACGGACACCGAGTGGGGCCTGGAACTGCCCATGATGCTGGCCAGCGCCTACGCCTACTGCGACCGGCTCGACCGCGCGGAGGCCCTGTTCACCGAGGCCCTGCGCGCCTACGAGACCGCGGGCTGGAGCGGCGGCCACCTCGCCCTCGCGCACGCCTACGTCGGTCTGGGCCACCGCAGGCGGGGCCGTCTGAGGGAGGCCGAGGAGTCGCTGCGGGAGTCGCTGCGCATCGCCGAGCGCGTCGGCCGCGGCCTGCCGCTGTACTGGTCCGCGATCTGCAACCTGATCGACACGCTGCTCGCCCGCGGTCACGTCGAGGAGGCCCGGTCGCTCGCCGACCGGTACGGCTTCGCCCCGCCGTACCCGTCCACGATCGTGCTGCCCGACCCGCGTACCGTCCGCGGCCGGCTGCTGCTCGCCACCGGCCGCACCAAGGACGGCGTCAACGAACTGGAGGCCGCCGAGAAGGCCGCCGCCGCGCGCGGCCGGCACAACCCGGTGGTGGTCCCCTGGGCGACCGAACTCGCCCGCGCCCTCGCCACGGAGGACCCCGGCCGCGCCGCGCACCTGGTCTCCGACGCGCGCCGCCAGGCCGAGCGCTTCGGCACCGACACCGCCATGGGGGAGGCCCTGCGCTGCGCCGCCGCCCTGGAGACGGGCCCGCGCGCGGTCCGGCTCGCCGCCCAGGCGGTCGCCCGCCTGGAGGCCTCGCCCTGCCAGTACGAGCACGCCGCGGCCCGCGTCGAGTACGGCATCGCGGCCCGCTCGAAGGAGGAGCTCGACCGGGGCCTGGCGCTGGCGCGCTCGTGCGGCTCGGACGGACTGGTGGCGAAGGCCCGCGAGGCCCTGGCGGACCTCGCGGGCTGAACCGCCGGCTCAGCCCGCGGCGCCCTCCTCCTCGGCCAGCACCCGCTGGGCCGTCGCGAACGCCGAGTTCGCCGCCGGCACCCCGCAGTACACGGCCGTCTGGAGCAGCACGGCGCCGATCTCGTCCGGCGTGAGGCCGTTGCGGCGGGCCGCCCGCACGTGCATGGCCAGCTCCTCGTAGTGGCCGTGCGCCACCAGCGCCGTCATCGTGACCATGCTGCGCTCGCGGCGCGAGAGCGTCTCGTCGGTCCAGATCTCCCCCCAGGCGTAGCGCGAGATGAAGTCCTGGAACCGCGCGGTGAACGGGGTCTGCCGCTCCTGCGCCCGGTCCACGTGGGCGTCGCCCAGCACCTCGCGCCGCACGGCCATGCCCCGCCCGGCGCCCCCGCCGAAGTGCCCGCGCAGCGCGGTCAGCACCGCCTCGGGACGCTCGGCGGGCGCCAGGTGCGAGGCGCCCGGTATCTCCACCAGCGCCGCGCCCGGCACGGCGTCGGCGATCTCCCGCAGATGCGCGGGCGGTGTGGCCGGATCCTCGCGGCCGGCGATCAGCAGGGTGGGCGCGGAGATCTCGCCGAGCCGGTCCCGCAGGTCGAACGCGGCCAGCGCGTCGCAGCACGCGGCGTACGCCCCGGGGTCGGCCTCCCGGTGGTCCCGCACCAGCTCCGGCACGGTGAACCCGGGCGTGAACCACCGTGCGCCGGCGCTCCCGGCGAGCTCGTCCAGCCCCTTCGCGCGCACCAGCGCGGCCCGTTCCTCCCACGCCCTCGCGCCGTTGAAGTGCGCCGACGAGCAGAGGACGGCCAGCGACGACACGCGCTCCGGGTGGTGCACGGCCAGGTGCAGGCCCACCGCACCGCCCAGGGAGACGCCCGCGTAGGCGAACCGCTCGACGCCGAGCGAGTCGGCGAGCGCCAGCACCAGGCCGGCGAGGTCGCCGACGGTGGCGCCGGGACCGATGAGGTCCGCCGCCGAACCGCCGTGGCCCGGCAGGTCCCAGCGGATCACCCGGTGCCCGGTGGACAGTTCGGGCGCCACCCCGTCCCACAGGGCGTGGGAGGTGCCCAGCGAGGGTCCCAGCAGCAGCGGGGGAGCGGAGACGGGGCCTTCGGTCAGGTGGTTGAGCATGGTCAACGTCGCTCCAGGGCGCGGTCGGTCAGGGCTCCGGCGGAGCCGGTGTAGCGGGCGGGGTCGGTCAGGGCGGCGAGGTCGAGACCGGTGTCCTTCAGCTCCGGTGCCTCGCAGAGCAGTTCGCCCAGGCCGCGGTCCTCGGCGTAGGCGCGCCGGGCGAGTTCGGTGAGCAGCGCCTTGGCGCGGGCCCGCCCGAGCACCGGCGCCAGCTCCGCGGAGAGCCGCTCGGACACGATCAGCCCGTGGGTGAGGCCGAGGTGCGCGCGCATCGCGGCCGGGCGCACCCGCAGGCCCTCGGCCAGCTCGGCGGCGTCCCGCGCCGCCCCGCCGGTCAGCCGCAGCAGGTCCCGCAGCGGCTCCCACTCGGCGTGCCAGGCACCGGCCGGGCGCTCGTCCTCGGCGGCCAGGGAGCCGTACAGCGCGGCCGCGAGCTGCGGCGCGCGCCGGGCCGCCGCCGCGATCAGCGTGGAGCGCACCGGATTGGCCTTGTGGGGCATCGCCGACGAGCCGCCGCCGCTGCCCTCCGCGACCTCGCCGGTCTCGGTGCGGGAGAGCACCAGCACGTCCGCGGCGATCTTCCCGAGGGCCCCGGCGGCGAAGGCCAGGCAGCCGGCGAGGTCGGCGACCGGGGTGCGCAGGGTGTGCCAGGGCAACAGCGGGGCGCGAAGGCCCAGTTCACGGGCGTACGCCCCGGGCAGCGCGGTCGCGTCCTCGGCGCCGTACGCCCCGAAGGCCGCCAGGGTGCCCGCCGCGCCGCCGAGCTGGGCGGGCAGCGTGCCGCGCACGGCGCCGACGCGGTCCCGGGCGTCGAGCACCAGCGCGCGCCAGCCGGCCGCCTTCAGCCCGAAGGTCGTCGGCACGGCGTGCTGGGTCAGCGTCCGGCCCGGCATCGCCGTGTCCCGGTGCTCGGCCGCCAGCCGGGCCAGCGCCCGCTCCGTGCGGGTGAGGTCGGGCAGCAGCAGGTCCAGGGTGCGGGCGGCGACCAGCATCGTCGCGGTGTCCATGATGTCCTGGCTGGTCGCGCCCCGGTGCACATACGGCCCGTGCTCCTCGCCGACCGCCTCCGTCAGGTCCGCGACCAGCGGGATCACCGGGTTGCCGCCGTCGCGGGCGCGCTCGGCCAGGGAGCGGACGTCGAAGCGGGCCGGGTCGGCGGCCTCGGTCACCGCCCTCGCCGCCCCGGCGGGGGCGAGCCCCAGCCCGGCCTGGGCCCGGGTCAGCGCCGCCTCCGCGTCGAGCAGGGCCCGCAGCCAGGCGCGGTCGTCGGTCGCGTCGGCGGCCGGCGAGCCCGCCCACCCGGGGGCGAGCAGGCCGGCGTCGGAAGCTGATGTCACCGGAACTCCAGGAAGACCGTCTCGCCTTCGCCCTGAAGGCGGATGTCGAAACGGTACGTGCCGTTGCCCTCGTCCCCGGCGACCAGCGTGTCGCGGCGCTCCGCGTCCACCTCGGACAGCAGTGGGTCGGCGGCCAGCGCGGCGTCGTCGCCCGGCAGGTAGATCCGGGTGAACAGGTGCACGAGCAGACCGCGCGCGAACACGCACAGGCTGAGGTAGGGCGCGTTCCGTCCGCGCGCCCCGGGGCGCAGCGTCCGCGCGTACCAGTGCCCGTCGGCGTCGGTCTGGATGCGGCCGAAGCCGGTGAACTCCACGCCGTTGCGGCCGAGGAAGCCGCCGGAGGCGGGGTCGCGCCGCATCGAGCCGTCGGCGGTGGGCACGTTGCCGTCCGGGTCCGGACCCCACACCTCCAGCAGGGCGTCGGGCAGCGGCCGGCCCTCGCCGTCGTACACGTACCCGTGCACGGTGACGGTGTCCGGGTGGCCCACGGGCGCGATGTCCTCGCCGCCGCGGAAGGGCAGCGCGTAGCCGTAGAACGGACCGACCGTGTGCGACGGGGTGGGCAGCACGTTCTCCGGGCGGCTGGTGTCGATCTTCGTCATGGCGGTCAGCGTCCTTCTTCGATCCAGGTGGCGTTCGGGCCGTCGAGCACGATGTCCCAGTGGTAGCCGAGCGAGAACTCGGGCACGGACAGACTGTGGTCGTACGTCGCGATCAGCCGCTGCCGGGCGGCGTCGTCGGTCACGGACTGCAGGATCGGGTCGTAGGGGAACAGCGGGTCGTTCGGGAAGTACATCTGCGTCACGAGCCGCTGCGTGAACGCCGAGCCGAACACCGAGAAGTGGATGTGGGCCGGGCGCCAGGCGTTGACGTGGTTGCGCCAGGGGTAGGGGCCCGGCTGGATGGTGGTGAAGCGGTAGAAGCCGTCGTCGTCGGAGAGGGTGCGGCCCACGCCGGTGAAGTTCGGGTCCAGCGGGGCGTCGTGCTGTTCGCGCTGGTGGGCGTAGCGGCCGGCCGAGTTGGCCTGCCAGATCTCCACGAGCTGCCCGCGCACGGGCCGGCCGTCGCGGTCGAGGAGGCGGCCGGAGACGGTGATGCGCTCGCCGACCGGCTCGCCGGTGTGCTGCCGGGTCAGGTCGTTGTCGATGCCGGTGAGGTCCCGTTCCCCGAAGGCGGGGGAGGACAGTTCCACCAGCTCCGGGTCCCTGGTGACGTCGATGTTGACCGGCGGCTGCTTGGGGTGGCGCAGCACCGAGGAACGGTAGGGGGCGTAGTCGCGGCGGGGGTGGTGCTCGACGGGGGCGCCGTCGGCGACCCGCTTCTCGTAGGCGGCGTGCTCGGCCGCGATCTCCGCGTCGATGTCGTGCTGGGTGAGGGTCATGACGGTTCCCGTGGGTGACTAGCGGTCGAGGACGAGGGCGAGGCCCTGGCCGACGCCGATGCAGAGGGTGGCGACGCCCGTGCCGCCGCCCTTGCGGGCGAGCTGGTGGGCGACGGTGCCGGCGAGGCGTGCGCCGGAGGCCCCGAGGGGGTGGCCGAGGGCGATGGCGCCGCCCTGCGGGTTGAGGATCGCGGGGTCGAACTCGGGCCACTCGGCCACGCAGCCCAGCACCTGGGCGGCGAAGGCCTCGTTCAGTTCGAGGACGTCCAGGTCGGCGAAGGTCCTGCCGGCCTTGGCGAGGGCGCGGTTCACCGCTTCGACGGGGGCGAGACCGAAGTACCGCGGGTCGTTCGCGAAGACGCCGGTGGCGGAGATCCGGGCCAGCGGCTCGCGGCCGGTGGCCTTCAGGCCCTCCTCGTCGACCAGCAGCAGCGCCGCGGCGCCGTCGTTGAGCGGCGAGGCGTTCCCGGCGGTCACGGTGCCGTCGGTGGTGCGGAAGGACGGCTTGAGCCTGGCCATCGCCTCCAGGGAGGCGTCCGGGCGGACGCACTCGTCGGCGGCGAAGTCGACCGGCTCTCCCTTGCGCCGCGGCACCGGCACCGGCGCGAGCTCGGCGTCGAACAGGCCGTCCGCCTGCGCCCGCGCGGCCTTGCGGTGGGAGGCGAGGGCGAACTCGTCCTGCTGCTCCCGCCCGATCCCGTGCTTGTCCGCGATCAGCTCGGCCGACTCGCCGAGCGGGATGGTCCACCGCGGGTCCATCCGCGGGTTGACCATGCGCCAGCCCAGGGTGGTGGAGTACAGCTCGGTGTGCCCGGCCGGGAACGGCCGGTCCGACTTGGGCAGCACGTACGGGGCCCGGGTCATCGACTCCACGCCGCCCGCGAGGACGATCGAGGCGTCCCCGGCCGCGACGGCGCGGGCGGCCTGGATCACCGCCTCCAGGCCGGAGGCGCACAGCCGGTTCACGGTCACGCCGGGCACGGAGGTGGGCAGGCCGGCCAGCAGGGCGGCCATGCGGGCGACGTTGCGGTTCTCCTCGCCGGCGCCGTTGGCGTTGCCGAAGTACACGTCCTCGATCCGGGACGGGTCCAGGTGCGGGGTGCGGGCGAGGAGCGCGCGGATCGCGTGCGCGGCCAGGTCGTCCGGGCGCACGCCGGCCAGGGAGCCGTTGTACCTGCCGAACGGGGTGCGCACCGCGTCGACGACGTAGACGTCCTTCACCTCAGTCCCTCCGCGACGGTGAGCTCGGCACCGGTCCTGGCGACGACCTCGTCGACGTCCACGCCCTGTGCGCACTCCACCAGGACCAGGCCGTCGTCGGTGACGTCGAGGACGCCGAGGTCGGTGATGATCCGGTTCACGCACGCCTTGCCGGTGAGCGGCAGCGTGCACTCCTTCAGGATCTTCGGGGAGCCGTCCTTGGCGGTGTGGGTCATCACGACGATGACCGTGCGGGCGCCGTGGACGAGGTCCATGGCCCCGCCGATGCCGGTGATCATCTTGCCCGGGACGGCCCAGTTGGCCAGGTCGCCGGCGGCGGAGACCTGCATCGCCCCGAGCACCGCGACGTCGATGTGCCCGCCGCGGATCATCGAGAACGACAGCGCCGAGTCGAAGAAGGAGGCGCCCGGCAGGACCGTCACGGTCTCCTTGCCGGCGTTGATCAGATCGGGGTCGACCTGGTCGTCCGTGGGGTACGGGCCGGTGCCCAGGATGCCGTTCTCGGACTCCAGGGTCACCTCCACGCCCTCGGGGAGGTGGTTGGGGATCAGCGTCGGCAGACCTATGCCGAGGTTGACGTACTGGCCGTCCTCGAGCTCACGCGCGGCCCGCGCGGCCATCTGTTCACGCGTCCAGGCCATCAGCCGCTCACCGTCCGGCGCTCGATCTTCTTGTCGGCGGCCTGCTCGGGGGTCAGCGCGACGACGCGCTGCACGAAGATCCCCGGCAGGTGCACGGCGTCCGGGTCGATTGCGCCGGGCTCCACCAGTTCCTCCACCTCGGCGATGGTGACCCGGCCCGCCATGGCCGCCAGCGGGTTGAAGTTCCGCGACGACCTCGCGAACACCAGATTGCCGTGCCGGTCGCCCTTCGCCGCCCTGACCAGGGCGAAGTCGGTGCGGATGCCGTGCTCCAGCACGTACTCCTCCCCGTCGAACTCACGGACCTCCTTCGGCGGCGACGCCAGTGCGACACCGCCGGAGCCGTCGTAGCGCCACGGAAGGCCGCCCTCGGCGACCTGCGTGCCGACGCCCGCCGGCGTGTAGAAGGCCGGGATGCCCGCGCCGCCGGCCCGCAGCCGCTCGGCCAGCGTGCCCTGCGGGATCATCTCCACCTCGATCTCGCCACCGAGGTACTGGCGTGCGAACTCCTTGTTCCCCCCGATGTAGGACCCGGTCACCCGGGTGATGCGTCCGGCGGCCAGCAGGACGGCCAGTCCCGAGTCCATCGCGCCGCAGTTGTTGGAGACGACCGACAGTCCGCCGGTCCCGCGCTCGTGGAGCGCCTGGATCAGCACGTTCGGTACACCGCTGAGACCGAAACCGCCCACCGCGAGCGATGCGCCGTCCGGCACGTCGGCCACCGCCTCGCCGGCTGTGGCCACCACCTTGTCCATCCGAGAAGCCCCATCTCTTCCAAGCGCCCCGGGACGCGAATCCCCGCGAATTAATCAGGGCACTGAGTATTTCAGCGAGATGGCCCACACGGTGCCACCGGACGGCTGGAGCGTCAAGACCTGGGGAAGTGCGAGGTGGATCGCGTGGGGAGACCGCGGGTGATGCCGGTTCGACCCGTGTATCGTCAGTGCACCGACGAATCTCGCCGCTAGGGGAACGCACATGGCCGCGGTCGACCTGACCACTCACCCCGGGCATCTGGCCCGGCGGCTCCAGCAGGCGCACCACCTGCTGTGGAACACGATGGTCTCCGAGGAGACCACCTCGCCGCAGTTCGCCGTCCTCAACACGCTCGTCGCCGAACCGGGTCTCGACCAGCGCACCGTGGGGGAGCGGGTGGGGCTGGACCGGTCCACCATCGCCGAGGTGATCAGCAGGCTCGACCGCCGCGGACTGCTGGACAAGGTCCGCGACCCGCAGGACGGCCGCCGCTTCCTGCTGCGCCCGACGGACGAGGGACTGCGCGTCCACCGCAGGCTGAGCGTGCGGACGGCCCGGATGAACCAGGTCTTCCTCGCCCCGCTCTCCGCCGCGGAACGGGCGGTCTTCTTCGACCTGATCCAGCGGGTCGCGGATGCCGCCGAAGGGCTCCGCAACCCGGCCGAACCCGTGGTGGTCCCCTGACCGGTCAGGGCGTCTGCGTGAACACCACCCACACCGGGCCCTCGGCGAAGTTCACCGGCGTGCCGTCCCCGGCGGTGAAGGCCGTGCCCTCCTCGGCCGCCCCGCGCTTCCACGTCGCGTCGTAGGAGCGCCCGTCCCGCAGCACCTCCGCCTTCCCGGAGCCCACGGATTCCACGTACGGCGAGTTGTTGCCGAGGAAGTCGCCGAAGGCGGACTCGCGCACCCTCACGTGCTGGACGACGACCGTCGCCGGTGCCGGGCGCCCGCGGTCCCCCTGGCCGGCCCGGTCGCCGTCCATGGCGATCAGCCAGCGGCCACGGCTCGCCGACCAGGTGAAGGTGAAGCTCGCCGCCGGATAGCGCACCGTGCGCGAGGTCTCGGCCCGGCCGCCCGCGGGAGCCCCGCCGTGGCGGTAGCCCGTGGTCAGCGCGGCGGCGCCCGGGGGAGAGGGCAGCAGCCGGTCCGGTCGCAGGTAGAGGTTGTGCGGTGCGGGGTGACCGTCCTCGCGCACGTAGGCGTCGGGCGCCCGGTCCGGCGTCTCGGCCCGCAGGGGCGCCCGGTCGATCAGCGGGAGCAGCTTGCCCTGCGCGCCGGAGAACGCGAGCGTCGGCCGGCCGAACTGGCGCAGCAGCTCCAGGTCGGACTCCCGGGCGCTGCGCACCGGACCGACCGACTCCGGCAGCCTGGTGGCGTAGACCGCCATGAGACGGCTCAGTCCGCCCTCCACCGGTTCCACGTAGACGACGTCCGCGGCGTCCAGGCCCTTCTGCGGCCGGGCCTCGGGCGCGTTGTCGACCTTGACGGCGAGCGCGGGGCCCGCGCCGCGCAGGCCGTGCGCGTCGTGCGACCGCTCCAGGTGCGGCGTGCGGCCGTCGTCCTCTCTCGCCGCCGGCGGCGCCGTGCAGCCCGCCGCCAGCGCGGCCGTCACCGCCGCGGCCAGGAGCACCGGTACGCCGCCGGTCCCCGCTCCGCGTCGCACGGCACGGTCCCGCCCGCGCGTCCTGTGTCGCATTCCGGCCACCCGCCCACCCACTTCACTGTCATTGATTGTCTGCTTCTGAAGGCGTTCATGGCCATACCCGACTGAATCTGACAACGCACCCGGAATCCGCTGTTCGGCCGAACCGGTGGCGGTTCGGCGGGGGAGTCCCGGGGTACCCGGCCGCGACGCAGGACCGAGACGCACGGGCGACGGAGGGAGCGCGAGGCGATGAAGGCAGTTGTCTGGCAGGGCAAGCGGGACGTGCGGGTCGAGGACGTGCCCGACCCGAAGATCCAGGAGCCGACGGACGCGGTCATCCGCGTCACGTCCAGTGGGCTGTGCGGCTCCGACCTGCACCTCTACGAGGTGCTGACGCCGTTCATGACACCGGGCGACATCCTCGGCCACGAACCCATGGGCATCGTGGAGGAGGTCGGGTCCGAGGTGACCGGACTGAAGCCCGGTGACCGGGTCGTGGTGCCGTTCCAGATCGCGTGCGGGCACTGCCACATGTGCGGCACCGGGCTGCCGACCCAGTGCGAGACCACCCAGGTCACCGGCGAGGGCATGGGCGCCCCGCTGTTCGGCTACACCCGCCTGTACGGTGCGGTGCCCGGCGGCCAGGCCGAGTACCTGCGCGTACCGCAGGCCCAGTACGGACCCATCAAGGTGCCGGAGGGGCCCGCCGACGACCGCTTCGTCTACCTCTCCGACGTCCTGCCCACCGCCTGGCAGGCCGTCGAGTACGCCGCCGTCCCGCAGGGTGGCAGCGTCGCCGTCCTCGGGCTCGGCCCCATCGGCGACATGGCCTGCCGGGTCGCGCGGCTCAAGGGCGCCGGACGCGTGTTCGGCGTGGACCTGGTGCCGGAGCGGCTGGAGCGGGCCCGCGCGCGGGGCGTGGAGACGTACGACCTGCGGGCCTTCGACAACGAGAAGGAACTGGTCGCCGCGATCCGCGACGAGACCGGGGGCCGGGGCCCCGACGCCGTGATCGACGCGGTCGGCACCGAGGCGCACGGCAGCACCGTCGCCAAGCTGGTCCAGCAGTCCGCGGCCGTGATGCCCCGGGCCATCGGCGGCCCGCTCGCGGAGCGCTTCAGCGTCGACCGGCTCGCGGCCCTGTACACCGCCATCGACCTGGTGCGGCGCGGCGGCACCATCTCGCTGAGCGGCGTCTACGGCGGCATGGCCGACCCGATGCCGATGCTCACCCTGTTCGACAAGCAGATCCAGATGCGGATGGGGCAGGCCAACGTGCGCCGCTGGAGCGACGAGATCGTCCCGTACCTCACCGACGAGGACCCGCTCGGCGTGGACGACTTCGCCACCCACCGGGTCCCGCTCACCGAGGCGCCGCGCGCCTACGAGATGTTCCAGAAGAAGCAGGACGGCGCCGTCAAGGTCCTGATGAAGCCGTAGGGCTCACGGGCCGCCGAGGAACTCCGCCAGGTCGTGGCGGACCGGCTCCTCCGGTCGAGCGCAGGTGCAGCTCTCCGGCGTGCGGCCCGGCCGCCGGCGGCGGAACCGGGCCGCGTGCCGAAAGCGCGCCCCGTTCCCCATGTGGGCGCAGGCCACCTCGGCGACCCGCTCGGACCGCGCCCGGCTGCTGGACCGCGTCCCCGTCCCGGGCTGCGGGACTTGCCGGACCGGACGGCAGGGCCCCGAGGCCGCCGAGGGGACGGGGGACATCGGCCAGGCCGTCAAGCACGCCACGAAGATCCGCGGCAACTCCCCGGGGGTACGTCATCCGGTTGACGTAGGGGGGTCACAGGGCTGACGTGCTCGGCCGTCCTGCCGTGCCCCTCGCCGCCGCCCTCGACGGGGCCTCGGCCGGTGCTGGAGGAGTCCGGCGGACCGCGCGGCCGGCCCAAGACCTCCGGCGGGCGCGGCGTCCACGTCCTCGTGCCGATCGAACCGTGCCGGCCCTCCACCCGGGTGCGCCGCGCCGCCGTCGCCGCCGGGCGGGAGCCGGAACGGCGGTCGCCCCGGCGGGTCACCACCGTGTGGTGGAAGGAGGAACGCGGCGAGCGCGTCTTCGTCGACCACCACCAGACCGCCCGGGACCGCACCGTCGCCTCCGCCTGCTCGGGGCGCCCCCGTCCGCGCGCCCCGTCTCCGCGCCGCTGCGCCGGGAGGAGGCCGGCGACGCGCACCCGCGGGCCTTCGGCATCACGGCCATGCCCGCGCGCTTCGCCGAACTCGGCGACGTGCACGCGGACATGGACGACCACGCCCGTTCCCCCGACGCCCCGCCGGAACTGGCGGCGAAGGACGAGCGCGACCACGGACTCGGCGATCTGCCGTACCCGCCCGAGTGTCCGAAGACGCCGGACGAACCCGGGCGGGTGCGGCCGAGCCGGGCCAGGAAGCCCGCTCGCGGCGCGGAGCGGGCTACAGCTCCTTGATCCGGACGTCCCGGTACGAGATCACGTCCGTCGTGCTGTGCACCTGGAGCCCGAGGTAACCGGAGGCGAACCGCCGCCCGTCGGTGCCCGGGTCGTCCGAGCGCGCCGGGGAGAAGTCCTGACCGCCGAAGTTGTCGAACTCGTTGATCAGCACGCCGTTGCGGTAGACCGAGTAGTGCTGGTCGACCACCCGGATCTCGTAGTCGTTCCAGGTGCCCTTCCCGGTGACGCCGGCCCCGGCGAGCCCGACCCGGTCGAAGCCGTAGACCGACCCGGTCTTGTACATGTCGCCGCTCGGACTGTCGAACACCTGCACCTCGTGCCCGTACTTGATGGCGACCCACTCCGGCCGGGACTCCTCCGGGTGGTCGTGGACCCACGGGAAGCGTACGAACACACCGCCGTTGGCGTTGCCGGTGCCCGGCGCGTCGTCGCGCCACTGGAGCTTCAGCGAGAAGTCGCCGTACTTGCGCTCGGGGAACCACAGCATGCCCATGCCCGGCGTGCCGGTGCCGGAGGTGATGGACCCGTCCCCGTTCAGCGCGAACGAACCACCGCCCACCTGCTCCCACTTCGCGAACGACTCCTGGCTGCCGTCGAGGATCGTGCGGTAGCCCTCGGTCTGTCCGGGCTTGCCGATCCCGGACCGGCGGGCGGCCTTGTCGATCGCCCTGACCTCGCGCTTGTCGACGACGCCCTCCTCCAGGAGCGCGTCCAGGACCTCCCCGACGTGCTTGAGGAAGAGCGCCTGGGACGTCCACTCCTTCTCGTCCTCGATCAGCTCGTTGATCCGGCACCGGTTGTTCGTCACCCGGTTCGGCACCCCCGAGTCGACCGTGCCGACGATCACCGTCAGGCGCTCGTCGTACTCCGGACAGGGCGGCGCGGGCACGCCCCCGCCCGCCACCACCGTGAAGCTCACGCTCAGCGGCTCGGACGTGTTGCCCGCCCTGTCGCTCGCCCGGTACGTCACGGTGTGCGCGCCGACCCGGTCGACGACCACGGGCGCGGTGTACGCCAGGTAGGGACCGGCGTCGAGCGAGTACTCGATGCCAGCCACGCCCGAACCGCCCTCGTCCGCGGCGCTGACGGTCACCTTGGCGGTGCCGACGTACGCGCCGTCGGAGTTCCTGGTGCCCTCCACGGTCGCGCCGGTCACCGGTGCGGTGGTGTCCTGCGGGGGAGCGGCGACGACCGTGAACCCGACGCTCTTGTCCGCCGCGACGTTGCCCGCCTTGTCGGTGGCGCGGTAGTGCACGGTGCGGGTGCCCGCCTGGTGCACCATCACCGGCGCGGTGTACGCCTGCCAGGCGCCGTCGCCGATCGCGTACTCGATGGTGTTGACGCCGCTGCCGGTGTCGGAGGCGGTGACCGTCACCGTCGCCATGTCGAGGTACGCGCCGTCCGCGTCCTTCTCGCCGCTGACCGTCGCCGAGGTCTCCGGCGGGGTCGTGTCGTCGGTCGGCGGGGCGACCACGGTGAACGTGACGCTCTTCTCGGCGGCGGCGTTGCCCGCCTTGTCGAACGCCCGGTAGCGGACCGTGTGGTCGCCGACCCGGTCGACGACGACCGGCGCGGTGTACGGCTGCCAGGCGCCGTCGGCACCGATCGCGTACTCGACGCGGTCGACACCGGATCCGGCGTCGGTCGCGGCGATCGTCACGCTCGCCGCGCCGACGTACTGGCCCTCGGCGTTCCGCGTGCCCTCGACGTCCGCCGAGGTCTGGGGCGCCGTCGTGTCGGAGCCGCCGCCCTCGGTCACCACGAGCACGCCCTGCATCTGGCCGTGGCCGGGGATCGTGCAGTGGTACAGGTAGCGGCCCGGGGTGAGGGTGACCTCGGCGGTGTGCTTGCCGCCCTGGGCGTCGAACGGGTTGGCCAGGATGTTGAGCTGGACGTCGCTGTTGTACCCGGGGTCGCTCGTCACGAACGTCAGCGTGTGCGGCATGCCGGTGGTGTTGCCGGTCGCCGCGCTGTTCTCGAAGACGATCGTCGCCGGTCCGGCCACCGCCGTCTCGGGCGCGGAGGCGTACCTGGTGATGTCGTCGCCCGCGGTCCAGGTGAGGACCTGCTCGGCGGCCTCGGTCCCGGACGCGGCCCCGGGCTGTCCGGACGCGGACGTGGCCTGGAGGCCGAGCATCATCAGCAGGCCGGCCAGCAGGGCGGCCCACATTCTTCGTCGCCGTATCACTCGCTCCCCCTCGCCAGCTGTCCGGCGGCCGGGGTCGGCCCGCCGCCCTCGTAGGTGACCCGCCACAGGGCCGACCTGGAGTCCGAGGTGAAGAAGCCGCGGCCGTAGTCCTGGACGTACAGCGCGCCGTCCGGACCGAACTTCCAGTCCATCAGGTTCTTGATGCCGTCGTTGCCGACCGGCACGATCCTCTTCAGCGACTCCGCGTGCACCGGCAGACCGCCGTCGCCCTGCGTCCTCGGGTCCATCAGCACCGCGTTGCGCGGCTGGTCGGCGTCGTAGAAGTCGCCGACGAACCACTTGCCGTCCCAGTAGGCCGGCCACTTGGCGGCGCTCGTGCTCGCCGCGTCGTAGCGGTAGACCGGGCCGTTCATCGCGGCCTGGCCGCCGCCCTTGAGCCAGGGCAGCTGGTAGGTGGCCTCGTCCTGTTCGTACGACGGGACGCCGTTCTCGTCGCGCGGGAAGTCGGGGCCGCCGCCCTGCGGTGAGTACCAGATGTTGTTGCCGGTCACCGGCGGCAGATTGACCAGGCCGTCGTTGTTCGGCGACTCGTTCCTCGGGTGGTCGCAGTCGTACCAGCCCAGCGGCTTCGAGGGGTCCGGCAGGTTCCGGTCCCGGTACGGCTGCTTGTTGCCCATGCAGTACGGCCAGCCCCGGTTGCCCGCCTCGGTGATCACGGCGAACGTGTCGTACTTCGCCGGGCCCCACGTCGGCGACGGGGCGCCCGCGTCCGGGCCGACCCAGCCCGCGTAGAGGGTGTCGGTCGACTTGTCGACGGAGATGCGCGCCGGGTTGCGCACGCCCATCACGTAGATCTCGCCGCGCGTCTTGCCGCCGCCCTCGGCGGTCTCCTTGCCGGTGAACAGGTTGCCCTCCGGGAGCGTGTACGTCCCGTCCGGCTCCGGGTGGATGCGCAGGATCTTGCCGTTGAGGTTGTTGGTGTTGCCGGCGGTGCGGCGCGCGTCGGCGAAGGACACGCCCTTGAAGGCGGGCTCCGGGTTGTTGCCCGAGTAACCGCCGCTGAAGCCGCTGGAGTTGTTGTCACCGGTGGCGATGTACAGGTTGCCCTTGGAGTCCCAGGCCATCCCGCCGCCGGCGTGGCAGCAGCTGTGGATCTGCACCGGCCACGCGAGCAGCACCTTCTCGCTGCCCAGGTCCAGCTTGTTCGTCGCCCGGTCGAGCGTGAAGCGGGAGACGCGCCGCTCGGCCATGTGCGTGTCGCGGTTGATCCGCGAGTGCGGGGTGTAGTGCAGGTACACCCACCCGTTCTCCTCGAACCCCGGGTCCAGCTCGATGCCGAGCAGCCCCTCCTCGATCTTGACCAGTTCGTCGCCGCCGCCCTTGTTGCCGAAGACGGTCAGCTCGCCGGCGAGCGTGACCTTCCCGGTCCTCGGGTCCCAGACGTGGATCTGGCCCTTGCCCTTGCCGATGTCGGGGTCGTTCCAGTCCGTGATCACGGGCCGGGACGAGTCCGCACCGCCCCGGCCGATGGAGAACACCCGGCCGTCGGGCGCGGTGACCAGGCCGTGCGGCTCGCCGATCTGGTCGTTCTGCCCCGGCTGGTTGGGCCGGGTCAGCCGCTCGGCCTTGTAGTTGCCGGCGATGGTCGCCTTGCAGTCGGCCCGCACCAGCCGCGTCGTCCACAGCAGGGCGCCGCGCAGATGGGCGCGGAAGTCGGTCTCGTCGTACGACGACACCGTGCCGCCCATGCCGGTGTAGAAGGACCGCCCGCCGTCGTAGTCCCGGCACCAGCTGACCGGGTGGTCCCACCCGTTGGCGCTCGCTCCGGGCCGGTACGTCGACTCGCGCACCCGGGCGACCGTGTGGACGTCGCCGGACGGGTTCTTCTGCCAGTTGAACCACTGGTCGGGCCGTTTCCACTGGACCGGCAGGTCCTTGGTGGCCGGATGGTTCCGGTCGCCGACCTCGACGGTGGCCCGCTGGACACCCGTCGGGCTGGACGCGGCGGGGCGGGCTCCGACCAGACCGGTGAACCAGTCCGAGTACGGCTCCGCGCGGGCCGCGTCGTGGATGCCGACGAAACCGCCGCCGGCCTCCATGTACGCCTCCAGGCCCGCCTCCTGGTCCGGGTCGAGGACGTCACCGCCCCCGGTCAGGAACACGATCGCGTTGAAGCGGCCGAGTTTCCTGTCGTCGGTGAAGACCGAGGCGTCGTCCGTGGCCTCGACCTTGAAGCGTTCCCCCGCCGGTCCGGACAGCCCGATCCGCTCGATCGCCGCGATCCCGGCGTTCACCACCGGTGATTCGTCCCCGGCCGCGGCGGACCCGTAGAAGACGAGGACGCGGACGTTCTCGCCGCCCGGCGGCGACTTGATGGACATCGTTGTCAGGGCTGGATCCGGCGCCGGCCGCGCGCCGGCGGCAGGGGCGGACAGCAGTCCCGCGGCGACGAACCCGGCGGTCGCGAACGCCGCCCAGCCCTTTCTTCTCGCGCTCAACCCTCGTAAGTGCATGGGCACCTCCTCGGTCACGGCAGCAGCGCCAAGGAAGTTAGACCTCTTTGCGTGATTCGCCAATAGGTATCACCGGGATGGATCGAACTTTGTCCTGAGTGTGGATAAACGGCTCGGAGGCCGGTACCGTCTCACAGGCTCATCACAGCTACGTCTGAGCAGATTCCGTACCAGTGTGGGGAGTTCGGCATGGACAGACGCGGCTTCAACCGGCGGGTGCTGCTGGGCGGCGCCGCCGCCGCGACATCGTTGTCGGCGATCCCGGGGCCGGCGGACGCCGCCGACCGGTCGCAGGCGGTGCAGGCGGCGACGGCGCCGGCCGGCGGCAAGGTGAAGCACATCAGGCTGTACGCCGAGAAGCTGCCCGACGGGCAGATGGGGTACGGCCTGGAGAAGGGCGGGGCGACGGTCCCGGGCCCGCTGATCGAGCTCAACGAGGGCGACACGCTGCACATCGAGTTCACCAACACGATGGACGTGGCGGCGAGTCTGCACGTCCACGGCCTCGACTACGAGATCTCCAGCGACGGCACGAGGATGAACCGGAGCGACGTCGAGCCCGGCGGCACCCGCACCTACACCTGGCGCACCCACGCGCCCGGCCGCCGGGAGGACGGCACCTGGCGGCCGGGCAGCGCGGGGTACTGGCACTACCACGACCACGTCGTCGGTACCGAACACGGCACGGGCGGCATCCGGGGCGGCCTCTACGGCCCGGTGATCGTGCGCCGCAAGGGCGACGTGCTGCCGGACGCCACGCACACCATCGTCTTCAACGACATGCGCATCAACAACCGCGCCCCGCACACGGGTCCGGACTTCGAGGCCACCGTGGGCGACCGCGTCGAGTTCGTGATGATCACGCACGGCGAGTACTACCACACCTTCCACATGCACGGTCACCGCTGGGCCGACAACCGCACCGGCACGCTCACCGGTCCGGAGGACCCCAGCCGGGTCGTCGACAACAAGATCGTCGGCCCGGCGGACTCCTTCGGCTTCCAGGTGATCGCGGGGGAGGGGGTCGGCGCCGGGGCGTGGATGTACCACTGCCACGTGCAGAGCCACTCCGACATGGGGATGGTGGGGCTGTTCCTGGTGAAGAAGGCGGACGGCACGATCCCCGGGTACGACCCGCACGAGCACGCGGGGACGGCCGGGAAGACCCCGGAGCACGAGCACTGACGGCGCTCCCCTCCCCAGGGGAGGGAAGCCCTCTTCCGCCCGGCGGCTGCCGCTATCCTGAGCGGCAGCCGCCGAGGAGGAGCGCCCGTGACCGAGACCGCGCCGCGTCCCACGCTGGAGGCCGTGGCCGCGCGGGCGGGGGTCTCACGGGCCACCGTGTCCCGCGTGGTCAACGGGGCGCACGGGGTGCGGGACGCGCTGGCCGAGCGGGTCCGGCGCGCGGTGGAGGAGCTCGGCTACGTCCCCAACCGGGCCGCCCGCAGCCTGGTGACGAGACGCCACGACGCCGTCGCCGTCGTCGCCGCCGAACCGGAGACCCGCGTCTTCACCGACCCCTACTTCGCCCAGCAGCTGCGCGGCATCAGCAAGGAGCTGACCGCCCACGACAGCCAGCTCGTCCTGTTGCTCACCGAGGGCCGCGAGGACCACGCCCGCGTCGGCCGCTACCTGGCCGGAGGGCACGTCGACGGCGCCCTCGTCTTCTCCCTCCACCTCGACGACCCGCTGCCCGGTCTGGTCCGCGGCGCCGGCCTGCCGACGGTGTTCGGCGGACGGCCCGGCTGGGACGACGGCCGGGACGACGTGGTCTACGTGGACAGCGACAACCGCGGCGGCGCCCGCGAGGCCGTACGCCACCTGGCCGGCCTCGGCCGCACCCGCATCGCGCACATCACCGGCCCGCTCGACCAGACCTCCGCCGCCGACCGGCTCGCGGGTTTCCGGGACGTCCGCGCGGACGCCTGCCCGGGGCTGATCGCGCGCGGGGACTTCACGCCGGGCGGGGGTGAGCGGGCGATGCGGGAACTGCTGGAGCGGTGCCCGGACCTGGACGCGGTGTTCGCGGCCAACGACCTCACCGCGGCGGGCGCCCTGCGGGTGCTGCGCGAGCGCGGACGGCGGGTGCCGGACGACGTGGCCGTGGTCGGCTTCGACGACATGCTGCCCGTCGCCGAGCAGACCGACCCCCCGCTGACCACGGTCCGCCAGGACATCGAGGGGATGGGCCGGCTGATGGCCCGCCTGCTGCTGCGCGGCCTGGACCGCGGCACCGTCCTCCCGGAGGACTCCCGGGCGACGGCGGCGGACACGCCGGCCGGCGTCGTCCTGCCGACGACCCTGGTCCACCGAGCCACCGCGTGAGCCGGAGCGCGGAGCCCCTACGCCTTCCGCGGCGCCGGCCCGAGCACCGCGAACCGGGCGCCGTACGGGTCGGCGAGCCGGGCGAGGCGCCCGACGCCCTCGATGTCCGTCACGGGCATCCGCACCGTGCCGCCCAGCTCCCCGGCCCGGGCGACCGTGGCGTCCGCGTCGGCGGCCGCGAAGTACGGCAGCCAGTGGGCGTGCGTCTCCAGCGGGTCGTCGGCGAGCGGGACGAAGCCGCCGAACATGCTCTCCTCGCCCTCCCCGGCCGGGTTCACGCACGTGTACGTCCCGGCGTCGGGGAACGGGACGGCGGAGGTCTCCAGCCCCAGCACCGCCCGGTAGTACGCGGCGGCGGCCGCGACGTCCGGCGTGTACAGCTCGACCCAGCACAGCGCGCCGGTCTCGCCGGCCGCGCCCAGGCCGCCGAGCCGGCCCGGCTGCCACACGCCGAACACCGCCCCGGCCCGGTCGGCGAGCATCGCCACGGTGCCCTGGCCCATCACGTCCACCGGCCGCGTGAGCACACCGCCGTGGGCCTGCCCGGAGGCCTTGGCGGCGGCCTGCGCGTCGGGGACCTGGAAGTACACCGTCCAGGACGGCGGCCCCTGCTCCGGCGTCGTCCGCGCGCCGCCGGCCACGATCCGGCCGTCCAGTTCGAAGAAGCCGTAACCCCCGGCCTCGGGCCCCGCCGACCGGAACCGCCAGCCGAAGAGACCACCGTAGAAGGACGCGGCGCCGTCGATGTCGGACGTGCCGACGTCGGCCCAGTTCGGAGCGCCGGTGACAAAACGGGTGGTGAGCATCATCGCCCTCCTCGGAAGGGTCCCGTTGCCTGCACTGCCGAGTCTTCCACCGACCACCGGCCGTCGCTCCCGCGCGCAGCCGTGCGCGCCCGCCCGCGCCGGGGGACCGCCGGGAGGTCCCCCGGCGCGGGCGCGGGCGCGGGCCCGGCCGGGCGTCGTTGATCCCGCGTTGATCGAACGTTTTTCGTCACGGGGCACGCTCCTGCCCATGCACATCGACACGATCGCGACGCCCGACATCGCCTGGCAGCAGGAGGCGTTGTGCGCCCAGACCGGAGCGGATTTCTTCTTCCCCGAGCCCGGGAGCTCCGTGCGGGACGCCAAGCGGATCTGCGCCCGGTGCCCGATCCGCCCGGCCTGCCTGGACTACGCGCTGAGCAACGACGAGCGCTTCGGCGTCTGGGGCGGACTGTCGGAGAAGGAACGGCTGGCGCTGCGGCGCACCGCGCGCTGAGCCGGGCCGGACGCACGACGCGTGCGCGGCGCGGCGGGCCGGGGCCGCGGCGACCTGCCCCGGACCCGGCGCCGCGCCGTCGAGGGCGCGGTCAGCCCGCCGCGCGGGCCGCCATCCGCGCCTTGCGCGCCGCCAGCTTCTCGTCGAACTTGGCGGCCTCCGCGTCCAGCCCGCTCATGTACAGCCCGAGCTCCTCCTGGGCCTGCTGTCCCTCGGGGCCGAGGCCGTCGATCTCCATGATCTTCAGGAAGCGCAGCACGGGCTGGATCACGTCGTCGTGGTGGATGCGCAGGTTGTAGACCTCGCCGATGGCCATCTGCGCGGCGGCGCGCTCGAAGCCGGGGATGCCGTGGCCGGGCATCCGGAAGTTCACGACCACGTCCCGCACGGCCTGCATGGTCAGGTCGGGAGCGAGCTCGAAGGCGGCCTTGAGCAGGTTCCGGTAGAAGACCATGTGCAGGTTCTCGTCGGTCGCGATGCGGGCCAGCATGCGGTCGCAGACCGGGTCGCCGGACTGGTGGCCGGTGTTGCGGTGCGAGATGCGGGTGGCCAGCTCCTGGAAGGCGACGTACGCCACCGAGTGGAGCATCGAGTGGCGGTTGTCCGACTCGAAGCCCTCGCTCATGTGGGCCATGCGGAACTGCTCCAGCTTGTCCGGGTCGACGGCGCGCGAGGCGAGCAGGTAGTCGCGCATCACGATGCCGTGCCGGCCCTCCTCGGCGGTCCAGCGGTGCACCCAGGTGCCCCAGGCGCCGTCGCGGCCGAACAGGGACGCGATCTCGTGGTGGTAGCTGGGCAGGTTGTCCTCCGTCAGGAGGTTCACCACGAGCGCGATCCGGCCGATCTCGGTGACCTTGGACTGCTCCTTCTCCCAGGCCTCGCCGTCCTCGAAGAGCCCCGGGAAGTTACGGCCGTCGCTCCACGGCACGTACTCGTGCGGCATCCAGTCCTTGGCGACCTTCAGGTGCCGGTTGAGTTCGGTCTCGACCACTTCCTCGAGGGCGTACAGCAGCCGGGCATCGGTCCAAGCGGCGGAGGTGCCGAGGTGAGGAGAGGTGATCGTCACGGGTACTCCAGGGGACGTACGACAGAGCGGAATGCGAACCGGCGAGCGGTGCCGGAACCTACGGGATCGTAGGCTACGAAACCGTAGGTTACGAGACCGTAGGTTAAAAGCACTGTAAAGACGGCTGATCAACCGCCCTCGACCAGGGTGTGGCGCGACCCGGGTCCACGGGCCGGGGGCCGGACGGACGACGGGCCGAGGCGGCGCCGGCCGGCCGTCGCGCGGTGCGGACCCGAGGGAAGGGAACCCCCGTCGGTGTCCCCCGGTTCCCCCCGACTCTTGACCCACCTGGCTGTCGTGACGGTGCGGGTCACCGATCCGCGCGGTCTCCCGTGCTTCCATCACGCCAGGAGGCACACGACATGGCTGACGACCGACAGCAGAACCCCCGCTTCGGGACCCCCGCGTCCCGGCGCCGCGTACTGGCCGCGGCGGCCCTGGCGCCCGTACTCGCCGGGGTGCCCGCCCGCGCCGGCGCCCAGCCCGCAGGACCGGACGACGGTGCGCCGGTCGAGCCCGTGATGACCGGACCGGCGGACTGGGTGGACGTCGGCGAGGCCCTCGGGCGGACCGGTGACATGAGGCGGTTCATGTACCACACGGGCTTTCCGCGCCGGGACCTCACGGTCTTCTCCCGCGGCGTCCGGGTCGACCCCGCGCTCGCTCTGGGCACGCATGTGTCCTTCGTCCGTTACGCCGACCACAGCACCTTCCTGATGGGCGACATGGTGGTCACCGAGCGCGAACTGCAGGACTTCATCGACGTCCTGCACCAGCACGGGATCGAACAGACCGCCATCCACAAGCACCTGCTCGCCCACGAGCCGGCCGTCTGGTGGATCCACGTGCACGCGCACGGCCACGACCCGGTCGCCGTCGCCCGCGGCCTGCGCGCCGCGCTCGAGCGCACCGGCACCCCGCTCGCCCAACCCCTCGCCGTCTCACCGCCCGCGGACCTGGACACCGCCGCGATCGACGCCGCGCTGGGCGTCGAGGGCTACGTCGACGACAGCATCTACAGGTGCACGTACGTCCGTCGCGAGACCATCACCGACGGCCGGGTGATCCTGCCCCCGGGGCTGGGCTCCACCAGCGCCGTCGGCTTCCAGCCGCTCGGCGGTGGACGGGCCGTGCTCAGCGGCGACCTGGCGCTGGTCGCCCACGAGGTCCAGCCCGCCCTCATGGCCCTGCGACGCGGTGGGATCGAACTCGTCGAGCTGCACCACCACAACCTGACCGACGAGCCACGCCTGTTCTTCGTCCACTACTGGGCCGTCGGCGACGCGGTGAGCCTCGCCAAGGGCCTCCGGCCGGCCGTGGACACCACCGACGTCGTGCCCATGCCCCTGAAAACGGCCTGACGGCCGGCGCCGACGAGCGGTCACCCGCCCGTCCGGCGCCGGCGCCGGCGCCGGCCTGGGCCTCGGCCCGGCCCCGGCCGACCCGACGCACCGCGGTTCCCCGCACGCGCCCGGCTCGGCCGCGCCGGCGCCCGGCCTGCCGCCGGCACGCTTTCCGCCCGGCCGGCACCGGCCGCTGCTAGGCGGGGGGTGCGACGGCGTCCGGTGTGGACTCCTTCAGCTCCCCCTCCTCCAGCAGCAGCCGGCGCGTGACGCCGATCGAATCCAGGAACGGCATGTCGTGACTGGCCACGATCAGCGCCCCCTCGTACGACTCCAGGGCCGTGGTGAGCTGCCGGACGCTCGCCATGTCCAGGTTGTTCGTCGGCTCGTCCAGCATGAGCAGCTGGGGCGCGGGCTCGGCCAGCATCAGCGCGGCCAGGGAGGCCCGGAAGCGTTCGCCGCCGGACAGCGTCGACGCCTTCTGGTCGGCCCGGGCGCCCCGGAACAGGAAGCGGGCCAGCCGCGCCCGGATCCGGTTGTTCGTCGCGCCCGGCGAGAAGCGGGCCACGTTCTCGGCGACGGTCAGCTCGTCGTCGAGGACGTCGAGGCGCTGGGGCAGGAACCGCAGCGGGACGTGCGCGGTCGCCTCGCCCGACACCGGCTCCAGCTCCCCGGCGACGGTGCGCAGCAGCGTGGTCTTGCCCGCGCCGTTGCGGCCGGTCAGCGCGATCCGCTCGGGACCGTGCAGATCGAGACCGCCCGCGACCCGCGCGCCGTGCGCGAGCACCAGATCCCGCAGGGTGAGCACGGACCGGCCCGGCGGGACGGCCGTGTACGGCAGGTCGACGCGGATCTCGTCGTCGTCCCGCACGGCCTCCACCGCGTCGTCGAGCCGCTCCCTGGCCTCGGCGAGCTTCTCCTCGTGCATGACGCGGTACTTGCCGGCGGACTCCTGGGCGGTGCGCTTGCGCATCCTCATCACCGCCCGGGGCTCGCGCTTGGTGTCGTACATCTTCTGTCCGTAGCGCTTGCGCCGGGACAGGACGACCTGGGCGTCCGACAGTTCGCGCTTCTGCCTGCGCAGATCGGCCTCGGCGACGCGCACCATGCGCTCCGCCGCCTCCTGCTCGACGGCCAGGGCCTCCTCGTACGCCGAGAAGCTGCCGCCGTACCGGGTGATCCCGCCGGACCGCAGGTCCGCGATCTGGTCGACGAGGCCGAGGAGTTCGCGGTCGTGGCTGACCACGACCAGCACCCCCGGCCAGGAGGCGACGGCCGCGTAGAGCCGCCTGCGGGCGTACAGGTCGAGGTTGTTGGTCGGCTCGTCCAGCAGCAGGACGTCCGGCCGGCGCAGCAGCAGGGCCGCCAGCCGGAGCAGGACGGACTCGCCGCCGGACACCTCGCCGATGGTGCGGTCCAGCGACACGTGGCCGAGGCCGAGCTCGCCGAGCGTGGCGAGGGCGCGCTCCTCGACGTCCCAGTCGTCGCCGACGGCCTCGAAGTGCTCCTCGGCCGCGTCACCGGCCTCGATGGCGTGCAGCGCGGCCCGCTGCGCGGCGATGCCGAGCGCCTCGTCGACCCGCAGGCCGGTGTCGAGCGTGACGTTCTGCGGGAGGTGCCCCACCTCGCCGGCCACGTGGACGGTGCCGCCGGCGGGGACGAGCTGCCCGGCGATCAGCTTCAACAGGGTGGACTTTCCCGAGCCGTTGACGCCGACGAGCCCGGTCCGGCCGGGGCCGAAAGCGGTGTCGAGACCGTCGAAGAGGGGGGTGCCGTCGGGCCAGGCGAAGGAGAGGGCCGTACAGGTGATGGATGCAGACATACAGGGTCTCCGCGGTTGCTCGATGCGGTCAGGGGCAAACGCGTATCGAGACACCGGGAAGCGGCGGCCGCCGTCGGGCGTGGGAAGGAGGGTCCGCGGGTCGGCGGACAGGGAGAAGCCCTGTTCCGCGAGGGACGGCCCGAACGCCGAGGTCGCACGCTACGCACACCCGTACAAGGGGGGTGGCGCGGTGTCTCAGAACCTCAGACGAGCAACGTCCTTCTCCGATCGGCGGCGACAGAAGCGTTGTACACCGTAGGAAAGCCCGCTCCGGGGTGTCAACGGTTTATCGCGGATCGGTCTCACGGCCCCGAGGAGGCACCGTGCCCGACGGATCACTCTCACTGCCGGCCCGGCTCTGCCTGCTGGCCTGGGATCCCGCGCGGCCCGGGACCGCCGACACCGCGCGGCTGCACCACCTGGTGCGCGCCGGCGCCCTCACCGAACTCGCCCGGCGCGGCCTGCTCACCGACGACGACGGCATCGCCACACCCGTCGACCTGGACCGCCGCACCGGCGACGCCGTCCTCGACGGGCTGCTGGACCTCGTCCGCGAGTCCGTGCCGCGCCGCTGGCGGGCGTGGGTGCGGCCGTACGCGCGGGTCACCTTCGACGCCGTCCGGGAACAGCTGGTGGCGGGCGGGTACCTGCGGGCCGAGAAGAAGCGGGTGCTCGGGGTGTTCCCCTCCGTGGACCACGTCCTGGCCCGGGTCGCCGCGGCACAGGTGCTGCGCGAGGAGGCGCGGGAGGTCCTGGACGGCCCGCTGCCGGCCGGGGAGGTCCCGGCGCGGGACGCGCTCGTCGTCGCCCTGGCCGCCGCGGCCGGACTGCGGGCTCTGGGGCCCGTGGGGGACCGGGCGCGCAGGGAGGGACGGATCGAGGAGCTGACCGCGCGCGGTGCCACGGCGGCACCCGGCCTGGGGAAGGTCCTGCGCGAGGTGCGGGCGGCGGTGAGCGCGGAGGCGGCGCGCGCGGTGGCCCCGGCGGGCGGCTGACGGCCACCGGGCGGGGCCGCCCGGGGTTCACGCCCGCCCGGTGGCCTCGACCGTGCGGTGCGGGACGGTGGCCGGCCGGGCCGTCCGGGCCGGCGGGCGGCCGCTCAGCAGGTGCCCCGCATCAGCTCGGCCAGGCCGTGGTCCAGGTCCAGCTGCAGATGCTCCAGGCCCACCGGCACCAGCTCGCTGGTGGCCTGCAGGAACCGGCGCAGTTCGCCGGAGCGGACGTGGACGACGGCGGTGCCTTCGGGGGCGTGGAACTCCAGGACGGTGCGGTCGTACCCGTACGGCCGCACCCGGACGTCACCGTGGCCGTCGGGCTCCCGCATCCCGGCGATGAGCAGCTCGCGGGAGAAGGTCCAGCAGACCTCCACCCCCTCCAGGGTGGCCGGGGCCGGGAAGGTCATGCGGACGGCGAACGGGTCGCCGCGGTCGTAGTGCAGCGTGGCGGGAATGCTCGGCATACGCGGTGCGGCGGCGACGAGACGCGCCTCGACGGGCTGCTCGATGACGGTGGACAACGCCTTGCTCCCTCGTGACGGCTGGGCGGACTTCCGGGGTGGTGCGGGCCGGGCACTGGAAGAGACGACGGAACCAGCCGATCCGTGCACACGATGTGCGAGTGACCTCTGTCACCGCCTTCATGCACGCGAGTGACACGACTCTCCCCGGGCGCCCCGTACGGCACTTGGGACCCCGGTGCCCCGCGCGGCCCTCTGGACGCCACCGGAGCGGTGGACTAGCTTCGCCCGCCATGAGGCGCTTGGGGAGCACGCGACGCACGGCACCAACCACCCCGTCCCGTGGACGGCGCACGGCACGGCTGCTGACCGCCGCGGCGGTGTGCGTGGCGGCGTCGGCGACGCTGACCGCGGCCCCCGCGCAGGCCCACCGGTCCCCGCACTGGGAGGGGAAGGAGACCGGCACGCCCGACGTGCGCTTCCGCGGACTCGCCGCCGTCGGCCGGCACACCGCCTGGGTGGCCGGCGGCCGCGGCACCGTGCTGCGCACCACCGACGGCGGCGACACCTGGCGCGACGTGTCACCGCCGGGCGCCGAGGGGCTGGAGTTCCGCGACATCGAGGCGTTCGACGCCCGCCGGGCCGTGGCCCTGTCCATCGGAGAGGGCGAGGCGTCCCGCGTCTACCGCACCGACGACGGCGGCACGACCTGGACGGAGTCCTTCCGCAACACCGACCCGCGGGCCTTCTACGACTGCCTCACCTTCTTCGACCACCGCCACGGCCTCGCCATGAGCGACCCGGTCGACGGGAGGTTCCGCCTCCTGTCGACCCGCGACGGCGGACGCTCCTGGACGGTGCTGCCGAGCGAGGGGATGCCGGCCGCGCAGGACGGCGAGGCCGGGTTCGCCGCCAGTGGGCAGTGCCTGGTCGCGTCCGGGCCGAAGGACGTCTGGCTGGCCACCGGCGGCGCCGCACGCGCGCGCGTGCTGCACTCCGCCGACCGGGGGCTCACCTGGACCGCCTCCGACGCCCCGGTCCCGGCGGGCGATCCGGCGCGGGGCATCTTCGCCCTCGCCTTCCGCGACCGTGTCCACGGCCTGGCGGTGGGCGGTGACTACCGCCCGGACCAGGCCTCCCCGAGCCCCGCGGCGCGGACCACCGACGGCGGCCGCACCTGGCGGACCGCCGGGACGCCCCCGCCCGCCTACCGCTCCGGCGCCGCCTGGCTCCCGCACAGCCATGCCACCGCCCTCGCGGTCGGCCCCACCGGGACCGACCTCACCACGGACGGCGGCCGCACCTGGCGCACCGTCGACACGGGCTCGTACGACACCGTGGACTGCGCCCCGGACCTGGCCTGTTGGGCGTCCGGCGAGCAGGGGCGGGTGGCCCGGCTGGAGCGCTGACACCGCGCGGGGACCGGGCGTCCGCCCGTGCCGCGGGCGTCCGTTCGCCGAGCGCGGGGGGAAGTGAGCGGACGTGCCGCGCGGTTCGAGCCCCGAGCGGGAGCGGCGGACGGCGCTCGGGGCCGCGGCGGGGCTCCCGGGCCCCACCCGCGACCGGCCGTCCCGGGAGGCCGGACGCCGTGGCGTCAGCGGCCGTTCGCACAGGGACGGGGGCGAGCCGCGGAGCGCCCGGCGAGCGAGCCGCACCGGCCCTACCGGAGGGTCTCCCGGTACGGCTCCAGCGCCGGCGCCGTCTTCGTGGCGACGAACTCGGTGACGCGGTACGCGCACACACCCGCCACGACGAAGGGATCGCCCGCGGTGATCTCCTCGATCCGCGCCCGGCTCTCCGCAACGGCGACGATCACCCCGCCGTCGCGGGGCTCCTTGCGGCCGGAGGCCAGGAACACCCCTCGTTCGTACAGCCCGTCGAGCCAGGCCACGTGGTCCGGCAGCACGGCGTCGACGGCTTCGAGCGGGGCGGTGTAGGACAGTTCCAGTACGAACACGATCGCGAGCCTACTCCGGCGCTCCCGTAGGCTTGCCGTCACCATGACGACCGTGACCGCGCAGACCCCCGCCGACTGGCCCGCGACCGAGGAGCGGGCCCGCGCCGTCCAGGACGCACTGCGGGTGCGGGTGGTGCTCGACGAACCGGGCCCGCCTCCCGGTACGGGACGTGTGACCGGCGTCGACGTCGCCTACGACGACGAACGGGACGTCGTCGCGGCGGCCGCCGTCGTCCTCGACGCCGCCACCCTCGCCGTGGTCGCCGAGGCCACCGCCGTCGGGCGGATCTCCTTCCCCTACGTGCCCGGCCTGCTCGCCTTCCGCGAGATCCCCACCGTCCTCGCCGCCCTGCACGCGCTGCCCTGCCCGCCCGGCCTGGTCGTCTGCGACGGCTACGGGCTCGCCCATCCGCGCCGCTTCGGCCTCGCCAGCCACCTCGGCGTGCTCACCGGGCTGCCCACGATCGGCGTCGCCAAGAACCCGTTCACCTTCGCCCACGACGCCCCGAGGACACCGCGCGGCAGCGCGTCCCCGCTGCTCGACGGTGCCGAGGAGGTCGGGCGCGCGCTGCGGACGCGCGACGCGGTCAAGCCGGTCTTCGTCTCCGTCGGCCACCGCGTGAGCCTCGACAACGCCTGCGCGCACACCCTGGCGCTGACCCCCGCCTACCGCCTGCCGGAGACGACCCGCAGGGCGGACGCCCTGTGCCGCGCCGCCCTGCGGGACGCCACCTACCCGGCCTGACCGTCGACGCTCCAACGGCCCACCTCCCGGTACTCCGAGTCGTGGATCACCGACGCGTCGCCGGGCCGGAGCGGGTAGTGCCGCAGGTTGCCGCCCCAGTACCGCAGGATCCGCTGCAATTCGCCCACGGGGTCCGCGGCGACGGGGCCGTCGTCCATGGTGACTTCGAGGAGGAACTTCGTCATGCCCTCCATGGTTTCATTGAACTGTCCTGTGAGGCTTTTCCGTGCCCCGTGACAGGATTTCCCAGGTCAGACGCCTCTCTGAGGGCGCGAAGCCTCGAAGCAGGGGTACGGCCGCCGGACCCTTCGGGACCGTGCCGCGGGCCGGTCCGCCCGAGACGCCCTTCACTTCGGCACGACGAGGTCCGGCGCGTGGCCGGAAGCGGCCGTCCGGTGGCTGATCCGCCGGCCGTCGTCCGGGTACGGGACGCCGACGGGCCGGGGGACGTCGATCGGGTCGTCCGCGTCGCTGCCGGGCTCGGGGCCCGGAGGGCCGGGGTGGTGCTCTTCGCCCCGCGTGCTCGTCCGTCGCACCGCCGCTGACGAGCGGGGCGGTGTACGCCGCCGCGCCGAGGGGCCGGGGCCACCGGACGGTGCGGCGCGTGCGGTTCCTGCGGGCGGGCGTCCTCAGGGTGTTCCCCCGTGCGGTCGCGGCGGGCCCGGCGGCCCCCAGGGCTCGGGGGACCCGAGTACCCGTACGGATGTGCGGTGTCAGTGGGGGGCGTCAGGCTGTGCGCATGACGACGTACCGCGCATCCGAGTCCTCCGCCCGCCCGGGCCGGCCCCTCGAACGGGCGGCGACCGCCGGTCTGGTCCTCGCCGTGACGGCCGGAGCGGCCTGGATCGGCGGGATGATCTGCACGATCGCCCGCTGGTCGGGGTAGCGACCCCGAGGACCGGCCACCGGGCCGGGCGTCACCGCCGCGCGACCACCCGGAAGCCGATCCCCGCCGCCCGCAGACGCCCGGTCAGCGCGTCGCCCATCGCCGCCGCCGTCGTGACCTGGCCGGCGGTCGGCGGCAGGTCGTCGACGGCGAGGGACAGCGCCGCCTCGGCGAACATCTTCGCCGTCTCGTCGTAGCCCGGGTCGCCGCCCGAGACCTCGGTGAACACCCGGCGGCCGCCGCCCTCGCCCACGAAGCGGACCCGGAACCAGCTCTTCGCGCGCTTCTGCGGGCTCGGCCCGTCACCCGGTTGCAGCAGACCGGACAGGCGGCGCCGCACCGGCGGGACCTGCGCCGCGGCCACCAGCGCGCCCAGCGCCGCCACCCCGCCCACCGCGACGGGCAGGTGCCGGACGGCCGCGTAGTGGCGGTAGCGGAAGTCGGGGCCGTACCGGTCCAGCGCCGCGGCGGAACGCCGCACGATCTGCGGATCGACGGTGGGCAGCGGCAGCGCCCAGGCCCCCACCTCGCCCGCGTAGCGGGGGGTGCCCGTCGGCGTCACCGCCCGGCGGCCCACCAGCCGCGGCTCGTGCCGGCGCCGGTCCCGCGCCGCGGCCCGCATCTGCCGGCCGCGGGCCAACTGGCCCAGCGCGGAGGCGAACGTCCCGCCGGAGAAGGCGGCGTCGGCGGTCACGAAACCGTCCACGGTCAGCGGCACGCCCTCCGGCAGCTGCCGCACCGTGAAGTACACGCCCAGGTCGTGCGGCACGGAGTCGAAGCCGCACGCGTGCACCAGCCGCGCGCCGGTCTCCCGCGCGCGTGCGTCGTGCCGCACGTACACGAGGTCCACGAACTCGGGCTCGCCCGTCAGGTCCAGGTAGTCCGCGCCGGTGTCCGCGCAGGCGGCGACGAGTCCCTCGCCGTACCGGACGTACGGGCCGACCGTCGAGGCGACCACGCGCGCCTGCTCGGCGAGCGCGCGCAGGGAGGCCGGGTCGGACACGTCGGCCCGCAGCGTGCCGACGTCCGTGCCGGCGGGCAGCCGCCCGGCGAGCCGCCGCAGCTTCCGCTCGTCGCGGCCGGCGATCGCCCAGCGCAGTCCCTCGGGCGCGTGCGCGGCGAGGTACTGCGCGGTCAGTCCGCCGACGAAACCGGTCGCCCCGAAGAGCACGATGTCGTACGGCCGATCCGCCCTGTTCAGCCTGCTCATGACACTCCTTCGCCACCGTTCGGCGCCCCGTCGGCGTCCTTCGGCGGCCTCGTCGCCAACCCTTGGGCCCACAGCACGCGCCGTCGCCGGTGGCCGAGGCTAGCGTGAGGAGTGCCGAGCCCGGCGACGCGCCTGCCCCATAATTGGCTAAGCGCTTGCTCGCCAGGCCTTGTGCCGAGTGGAACACGTTCTTAGCATCGCTGGTGTTACATCAGTTGTGTCACGACGCTGGGGGCTCGATGGCAGAGGCGAAGACGCCGGGTGACGGGCCGCTCAGCGGTGTGCGCGTGATCGAACTGGCCGCCATCGGCCCCGGGCCCTTCGCTGCCATGCTCCTCGCCGACCTCGGCGCCGACGTCGTCCGCGTCGACCGGCCCGGCGGTCCCGGCCTCGCGATCGACCCCGCCCGCGACGTCACCAACCGCAACAAGCGCTCGGTGACCGTCGACCTCAAGTCGCCCGACGGCCCGGCCCGCGTCCTCGACCTGGCCGAACGCGCCGACGTCCTGATCGAGGGCTACCGCCCCGGCGTCGCCGAGCGCCTCGGTGTCGGCCCCGCGTCCTGCCACGCCCGCAACCCGCGCCTGGTCTACGGCCGCATGACCGGCTGGGGCCAGGACGGCCCCCTCGCCCAGCGCGCCGGTCACGACATCGGGTACATCGCCCTCACCGGCGCCCTCGGCATGACCGGCGCCCCCGACGGACCGCCGGCCGTCCCGGCCAACCTGCTCGGCGACTACGCGGGCGGCTCCCTCTACCTGGTCGTCGGCATCCTCGCCGCCCTGCACCACGCCCGCGCCACCGGCACCGGCCAGGTCGTCGACGCCGCCATCGTGGACGGCGCCGCCCACCTCTCGGCGATGATCCACGGCATGCTCGCCGCCGGCGCCTGGCAGGACCGGCGCGGCACCAACCTCTTCGACGGCGGCGCCCCGTTCTACGGCACCTACGAGACGGCCGACGGCCGGTACATGGCCGTCGGCGCCCTGGAGCCGCGGTTCTACGCCGAGTTCATGGAGCGGCTCGGCATCCCGGACCAGGCGCCGGCCCGCGAGGACGTGGCCCGCTGGGGCGAGCTGCGCGAGGCGATCGCCGCCCGCTTCAAGGCCCGTACCCGGGACGAGTGGACGGCCGTCTTCACGGACTCCGACGCCTGCGTGGCTCCCGTCCTGTCGCTGCGCGAGGCCCCGCACCACCCGCACCTCGCCGCCCGCGGCACCTTCACCGACCACGGCGGCATCACCCAGCCGGCCCCCGCGCCCCGCTTCTCGGCGACCCCCACCGCCGTCCGCACCGGGCCCGCCCTGCCCGGCGCCGACGCGGAGGCCGTCGCCCGCGACTGGGGCCTGCCCCGCGCCCCCGAGCCGAACAGCCCCGCGAAGAACCCTCAGTGAAAGGCCTGCCAGTGACCACCGAAGCGTACGTGTACGACGCGATCCGCACCCCGCGCGGACGCGGCAAGGCGAACGGTGCCCTGCACGGCACGAAGCCCGTCGACCTGGTCGTCGGCCTCATCCACGAGATCCGCGCCCGGTTCCCGGGCCTCGACCCGGCCGCCGTCGACGACATCGTCCTCGGCGTCGTCGGCCCGGTCGGCGACCAGGGCTCCGACATCGCCCGCATCGCCGCCATCGCCGCCGGGCTCCCCGACACGGTGGCCGGCGTGCAGGAGAACCGCTTCTGCGCCTCGGGGCTGGAGGCCGTCAACCTGGCCGCCGCCAAGGTCCGCTCCGGCTGGGAGGACCTGGTCCTCGCCGGTGGCGTCGAGTCCATGTCCCGGGTGCCGATGGCCTCGGACGGCGGAGCCTGGTTCAACGACCCGATGACCAACCTCGCCACCAACTTCGTCCCGCAGGGCATCGGCGCCGACCTGATCGCCACCATCGAGGGCTTCTCCCGCCGGGACGTCGACGAGTACGCGGCCCTCTCCCAGGAGCGGGCGGCCACGGCGTGGAAGGAGGGCCGCTTCGAGCGGTCCGTCGTTCCGGTGAGGGACCGCGCCGGCCTCACCGTCCTCGACCACGACGAGCACCTGCGCCCCGGCACCACCGCCGACTCCCTCGCCGGGCTCAAGCCGTCCTTCGCCGACATCGGCGAACTCGGCGGCTTCGACGCCGTCGCGCTGCAGAAGTACCACTGGGTCGAGAAGATCGACCACGTCCACCACGCCGGCAACTCCTCCGGCATCGTCGACGGCGCCTCCCTGGTCGCCATCGGCTCCAAGGAGGTGGGCGAGCGCCACGGGCTCACCCCGCGCGCGCGGATCGTCTCCGCCGCCGTGTCCGGTTCCGAGCCCACCATCATGCTCACCGGACCCGCCCCCGCCACCCGCAAGGCCCTCGCCAAGGCCGGGCTCACCATCGACGACATCGACCTCGTCGAGATCAACGAGGCGTTCGCCGCGGTCGTCCTGCGCTTCGTCAAGGACATGGGACTGTCCCTGGACAAGGTCAACGTCAACGGCGGCGCCATCGCGCTGGGCCACCCCCTCGGCGCCACCGGCGCGATGATCCTCGGCACGCTCGTCGACGAACTGGAGCGCCAGGACAAGCGGTACGGCCTCGCCACCCTGTGCGTGGGCGGCGGCATGGGCATCGCCACCATCGTCGAGCGCGTCTGACCCCCTCCCGACGGACCACCTGGAGCACACCCTCATGACCACCGAGTCCACCACCATCCGCTGGGAGCAGGACGACACCGGCGTCGTCACCCTCGTCATCGACGACCCCGACCAGTCCGCGAACACCATGAACCAGGCGTTCCGCGCGTCCCTCGCGGCCGTCACCGACCGCCTGGAGGCCGAGAAGGACGCGATCCGCGGCGTCATCGTCACCTCCGCCAAGAAGACCTTCTTCGCCGGCGGCGACCTGCGCGACCTGATCCGCGTCACCCCCGAGACCGCGCAGGACCTCTTCGACGGCGGCATGGCGATCAAGCGCGACCTGCGCCGCATCGAGACCCTCGGCAAGCCCGTCGTCGCCGCGCTGAACGGCGCCGCCCTCGGCGGCGGCTACGAGATCGCCCTCGCCTGCCACCACCGCGTCGCCCTCGACGCGCCCGGCTCCAAGATCGGCTGCCCCGAGGTCACCCTCGGCCTGCTCCCCGGAGGCGGCGGCGTCGTCCGCACCGTCCGGATGCTCGGCATCACCGACGCGCTGCTCAAGGTCCTCCTCCAGGGCACCCAGTACTCCCCGCGCCGCGCCCTGGAGAACGGCCTGGTCGACGAGGTCGCCGAGTCCCGCGAGGACATGCTCGCCAAGGCCCGCGCCTTCATCGACGCCCACCCGGAGTCCGCCCAGCCCTGGGACAGGCCGGGCTACCGCATCCCCGGCGGCACGCCCGCCCACCCGAAGTTCGCCGCCAACCTGCCCGCCTTCCCGGCCAACCTGCGCAAGCAGACGAACGGCGCTCCCTACCCGGCGCCGCGGAGCATCATGGCCGCCGCCGTCGAGGGCGCCCAGGTCGACTTCGAGACCGCGCAGGTCATCGAGGCCCGCTACTTCGTGGAGCTGGCCGCCGGGCAGACCGCGAAGAACATGATCCAGGCGTTCTTCTTCGACCTCCAGGCCGTCAACTCCGGAGCCAACCGCCCGAAGGGCGTCGAGCCCCGCCGGGTCCGCAAGGTCGCCGTCCTGGGTGCCGGGATGATGGGTGCGGGCATCGCCTACTCGTGTGCCCGCGCGGGCATCGACGTGGTGCTGAAGGACGTCTCCCTGGAGGCGGCGCTCAAGGGCAAGGGCTACTCCGAGAAGCTGTGCGCCAAGGCCGTCGCCAAGGGCCGGACGACCCGGGAGAAGGCCGACGCGCTGCTGGCCCGGATCACCCCGACCGCCGAGGCCGCCGACCTCGCGGGCTGCGACGCGGTCATCGAGGCGGTCTTCGAGGACACGTCCCTCAAGCACAAGGTGTTCCAGGAGATCCAGGACGTCGTCGCCCCCGACGCGCTGCTGTGCTCCAACACCTCCACGCTCCCCATCACGGCGCTGGCCGAGGGCGTCGAGCGCCAGGCCGACTTCATCGGGCTGCACTTCTTCTCGCCCGTCGACAAGATGCCGCTGGTCGAGATCATCAAGGGCGGGCGGACCGGCGACGAGGCCCTCGCCCGCGCCTTCGACCTGGTCCGGCAGATCAAGAAGACGCCGATCGTCGTCAACGACTCGCGCGGCTTCTTCACCTCCCGCGTCATCGGCCACTTCATCAACGAGGGCGTCGCCATGGTCGGCGAGGGCGTCGAGCCCGCGTCCGTCGAGCAGGCGGCGGCCCAGGCGGGCTACCCGGCCAAGGTGCTCTCCCTGATGGACGAGCTGACGCTGACCCTGCCGCGGAAGATCCGCAACGAGACGAAGCGGGCCGTGGAGGAGGCGGGCGGCACCTGGACCGCGCACCCCGCCGAGGCCGTCGTCGACCGCATGGTCGACGAGTTCGGCCGCCCCGGCCGCAGCGGCGGCGCCGGCTTCTACGACTACGGCGACGACGGCAGGCGCACCGGGCTGTGGCCGGGACTGCGCGAGCACTTCACGAAGCCCGGGTACGAGATCCCGTTCCGCGACATGCAGGAACGCATGCTGTTCTCCGAGGCGCTGGACACCGTCCGCCTCCTGGAGGAGGGCGTGCTGACCTCCGTCGCCGACGCCAACATCGGCTCGATCTTCGGCATCGGCTTCCCCGGCTGGACCGGCGGCGTCCTGCAGTACGTCAACGGCTACGAGGGAGGTCTGCCCGGCTTCGTGGCCCGCGCGCGCGAGCTCGCCGAGCGCTACGGCGACCGGTTCACGCCGCCCGCGCTGCTCGTGGAGAAGGCGGAGAGGGGGGAGGTCTTCACCGACGGCCGCTGACGGCTCCCTCTCACCGGCGGCGAGCGGCCGGGGAACCCTCAGCGCTCGCCGTCGGCGTCGAGCCACTCCCGCAGCTCGTCCCGCAAAGACCGCTGGAAGGTGGTCAGCAGCGCCTGCACCACGATCGGGTGCATGTGGGCGGACAGGGACCGCACGTCCCGCGCGTCGCGCTCGGCGACCGCGTCGCGCAGCAGCCGCGACAGGTCGCGCGCGGCGGCGCGGGAGTGTTCGAGCAGAGCCGTACGGGCGGCGAGGACCGTCTCGGGGGACAGGGGGACGTCGAGCAGCTCGACGCCGAGCCGGAGCAGCCCCGCGTCGACGCGGTAGGCCTCCCGGCCGCCCTCCTCGCCGTCCCGCGCGAGGATGTCCATCTCCGCCAGCCGGTCCACCTCCTCGTCGGTCAGCGGCCGCCCCGCCCGCCGGTCCAGCTCCTCGCGCGTGACCCGTTCCACCGTCCGGGGCGCCCAGGAGGCCACCACCGCCCGGTGCAGCGCGAGGTCGTGGGCGGTCAGGTCCGGCGGCAGCTGCTTCAGGTACCGCTCGATCGCGGCCAGCGTCATGCCCTGGTGCTGGAGCTCCTCGATCAGCGCCAGCCGGGCCAGGTGCTCCCGGCCGTAGCGCCCGACCCGCCGCGGGCCGATCACCGGCGGCGGCAGCAGACCCCTGGTGCCGTAGAAGCGGACCGTGCGCACCGTGACGCCCGTCCGTGCGGCCAGCTCGTCGATGGTGAGGGCCGGCTCCCCGGTGTCGCTCGTCGTCATGTGCAGCAGTATCGCTGTCTCACCCGTGCTGTGACACCTCATGTGTCCCACGTGAAGGTGCCCGGCGGTTCCTGTGAGAAGTCACGCTGTGTGACCTGAGCCACCGCGTGCGAGCGCACGGTCGTGGGAAGGTGCTGATCTGGTCTGTGCCGCGAAGGGTGGTGCGGGCCTAGTCACTGTACGGACGACCCGGGCGCACCCCACCCGGGCGCACCAGAGAGTGGAACCACCCGTGAGCAAGGACGCCGTCGGCACGGCACAGGCCGCCACCCACCCCCAGGCGGCCGGGGCACCCGCGGACGCGGGCGACGCCGGCTACAGCAAGGACCTCAAGGCCCGCCACGTCAACATGATCGCCATCGGCGGCGCGATAGGCACCGGCCTCTTCCTCGGCGCCGGCGGACGGCTGCGCGACGCGGGCCCGGCGCTCGCCGTCGCCTACCTCGTCTGCGGCGTCTTCGCCTTCTTCGTCGTCAGGGCGCTCGGCGAGCTCGTGCTCTACCGCCCCTCGTCCGGGTCCTTCGTGTCGTACGCGCGCGAGTTCCTCGGCGAGAAGGGCGCCTACGTCGCCGGCTGGATGTACTTCCTGAACTGGTCGACCACCGGCATCGCCGACATCACCGCGATCGCGCTGTACACGCACTACTGGAGCCTGTTCACGAGCATCCCGCAATGGGTGCTGGCCCTGGCCGCCCTCGCGGTGGTCCTGGCCGTGAACCTCATCTCGGTGAAGATCTTCGGCGAGATGGAGTTCTGGTTCGCGATCGTCAAGGTCGCCACCCTGGTCGGCTTCATGCTGATCGGCATCTTCCTGCTGGCCACCCAGCACGACGTGGGCGGCTACGCCCCCGGGGTCGGCATGATCACCGACCACGGCGGCATCCTCCCGCACGGCGTGATGCCCGTGGTGCTCGTGATGCAGGGCGTGATCTTCGCGTACGCGGCCCTGGAACTGGTCGGCGTCGCCGCCGGCGAGACCGCCGAGCCGGAGAAGGTCGTCCCGCGCGCGGTGAACTCGATCATGTGGCGCGTCGCCCTCTTCTACGTCGGCTCGGTCGTGCTGCTGGCGCTGCTGCTGCCCGGCTCGCTCTACTCCGGCGACGAGAGCCCCTTCGTCACCGTCCTGTCCAAGGTCGGCGTCCCCGCGGCGGGCGACGTGATGAACCTCGTCGTCCTCACCGCCGCGATGTCCTCCCTGAACTCCGGCCTGTACTCCACCGGCCGCATCCTGCGCTCCATGGCGATGGCGGGCTCCGCGCCCCGGTTCACCCGCGTGATGAGCCGCAGCCAGGTCCCCTACGGCGGCATCCTGCTGACCTGCGGCATCTGCGTGCTCGGCGTGGGCCTGAACTACCTGGTGCCGAGCAAGGCCTTCGAGATCGTGCTGAACGTCGCCTCCCTCGGCATCATCAGCACCTGGGTGATCATCATGATCTGCCACCTGGTCTTCGTCCGCCGAGCCCGCGCCGGCCTGGTCACCCGTCCGCACTTCCGCCTGCCCGGCAGCCCGGTCACGGAGACCGTCACGATCGCCTTCCTCGTGGCCGTGCTC
Source organism: Streptomyces sp. NPDC029152 (assembly GCF_055564355.1). NCBI lineage: Bacteria > Bacillati > Actinomycetota > Actinomycetes > Kitasatosporales > Streptomycetaceae > Streptomyces > Streptomyces sp. NPDC029152. The sequence goes on from NZ_JBVHWR010000010.1 coordinate 289,149, forward strand.
TGCATGATGGGCAACGACCCCGAGGTCGGCCGCTGGACCCTCCTGCTGATCCCGGTGATCGCGCTGATGCTGGTCGCCGGCTGGTTCGGCGTCCGCCGCCGGGTGGCGGCCAACGCCGGTCAGGAGCTCAGCCGGCTGAGCGGCTAGCGGACCGGGGCCGCTGTCAGTGGCGGCCCCTACGGTGGTGTCATGCCGGAGATCGCGTACGTCCGTGGTGACGCCACCGCCCCGTCGGCCAAGGGCGTCAAGGTGATCGCCCATGTCTGCAACGACCTCGGCGGCTGGGGCAAGGGCTTCGTCCTGGCCGTGTCCCGCCGCTGGCCGGAACCGGAGGCGGCCTACCGCGCCTGGCACCGCGACCGCGCGTCGAACGACTTCGGTCTCGGCGCCGTCCGGTTCGTCCGGGTCGAGCCGTACGTGTGGGTGGCCAACATGATCGGCCAACACGGCACGAGGACCGGCAGCAAAGGCGTCCCGGTGCGCTACGAGGCGATCGACGCCGCCCTCGGCCGCCTCGCCGGCCGGGCGGCCGAGCTGAACGCCTCCGTGCACATGCCCCGCATCGGCTGCGGACTGGCCGGCGGAAAGTGGTCCCGGGTGGAGCCGCTCGTCAGGGAGCGGCTCACGGGGCAGGGCATATCCGTGACCGTGTATGACCACGGGGACGGCGCCTGAGGCGGACGCCGTCCCCGGGCGCTCAGTGCTCGTGCACGTCGTTCGTCGCGGCGATCTTCTTCCACGACCGCGGCTGTGCGGGCGCGGCCGGCGCCTTCGCCGGCGACGCCGCGCGGGCCGCCGGCGCGGCCGGCTTCGACGGCTGGAACAGCCAGGTGTCGAACAGCGCGGCCAGCGGCTCGCCGGACACCTCCTCGGCGTACCGCCGGAAGTCGGCGACCGAGGCGTTGCCGTAGGCGTACCGCTGCGGCCAGCCCTTCAGGACCTCGAAGAACGCCTCGTCGCCGATCTCGTTGCGCAGCGCCTGCACGGCCAGCGCGCCCCGGTCGTAGACCGCGGCGTCGAACTGGTTCTCCGGCCCGGGGTCACCGGGCCGCACCGTCCAGAACGGGTCGTCGGCCGGGTGGGAGGCGTACGTGTAGTCGGCGAGTTCCTGCGCCGTGCCCTCGCCCTCGTGCTCGGACCAGAGCCACTGGGCGTACCGCGCGAAGCCCTCGTTGATCCAGATGTCCTTCCAGCCGCGCACGGACACCAGGTCGCCGTACCACTGGTGGGCCAGCTCGTGCACGACGACGGACACGTTCGACCCGTTCGCGAACTGCCGCGGGCTGTAGAACGGCCGGGTCTGCGTCTCCAGCGCGTACCCGGTCCCCGTGTTCGGCACGTACCCGCCCAGCGCGTTGTACGGGTACGGCCCGAAGTAGCCGCTCAGCCAGTCGGCGATCTCCCCGGTCCGCTCCACGCTGGCCCGCGCCGCGCCGTCGTTCGCGCCGAGGTCCTTGCTGTAGGCGTTGACGACCGGGATGCCGCCCTCGGTCGTGCCGGTGGTGAGGTCGAACTTCCCGACCGCCAGAGTGGCGAGGTACGTGGCCTGCGGCTTGTCCGACCGCCAGTTGAAGCGGGTCCAGCCCAGGCGCGAGCTGCTGGACTGGAGCGTGCCGTTGGAGATGGCCTGGGTGCCGTCCGGCACCTGCACGGACACGTCGAAGGTGGCCTTGTCGAGCGGGTGGTCGTTGCTCGGGAACCACCACCAGGCCGCCTCGGGCTCGTTCGCGCCGACGCCGCCGTCGGGGGTGCGGTGCCAGCTGGTGAAGCCGTACGCCTGCTTCGAGGACGGCACCCCGCTGTAGCGCACCACGACGGTGACGGGCGTGCCCTTGCGCAGCGGGCTCTTCGGGGTGATCACCAGCTCGTGTTCGCCCGACGTCGTGAACGACGCCTTGGCGCCGTTCACCCGCACCTCGCCGACGTCCAGCAGGAAGTCCAGGTCGAAGCGCGACAGGTCCTGAGTGGTACGGGCCAGGATCGTCGCCGTCCCCTCCAGCCGGTCGGTCGCCGGCTGGTACTTCAGGCGCAGGTCGTAGTGGGAGACGTCGTATCCGCCGTTGCCGTAGGCCGGGTAGTAGGGGTCGCCGATGCCCGGAGCGCCGGGGGAGTGGGCCGCCGCCGACGCCGGGATCGCCAGCATGAGGGAGGCGGCGCCCAATGCGCCCGGCACGATGATTCTGCGGTGCACGAATAGCTCCAAGGAGTAGGAGTGCGAAGTCCGTCCGGAGCCTATTCAGCCCCTGCGCTCCCGGTCATGTCCACGGCCACTCGGGTCACATGATCGTCATCCGGCCGACATGAGACGCCTGCCGCGACGGCTTCCGCCGGTCCCGGCCGCCCCGGCACGCCCCCTTCTGCGCGGCAGTCGACCGATGTAGCGTCCCGCGCATGCCGATGCGCACGCGCTTCACGACCTGAGGCCGCTCGTGACGCCGGCCACGCCCCCGGCCCACCCCCGCCGCGCGTCCCGCCCGCACCCCGACGAACGGAGGCCGATGAACCGCCCGCGCACCCTCACCCTCACCCTCACGGCCCTCACCGCGTCCCTCCTCACCGCCCCGGCCCACGCCGCCGACTCCTCACGGCCCCACCCGCCCCGCACCGGGTTCGAGACCTCCCACGGCGCCCGCTGGACCACCCAGCCCGAGGAACAGGCGTTCCTGTCCGCCGTCGACCGGGCGAGCGGCCGGGTCACCGTCGACCGCATCGGCACGACGAAGCAGAACCGCCCGGTCCGGCTCGTGACCATCGGCAGGCGCTCCGCCCCGAACACGGTGCTCCTCGTGTGCAGCCAGCACGGTGACGAGCCCTCCGGCCGCGAGGCGTGCCTGTCCACCGTCCGTGATCTGGCCTACGCCGCGGACCCGCGGACCCGGCGCTTCCTGGACCGCACCACCGTGCTGGTCGTGCCCACCGCCAACCCCGACGGCCGTGCCGCCGACACCCGCGGCAACAGCGACGGCGTGGACGTCAACCGCGACCACCTCGCCCTGCGCACCGCCGAGGCACGCGCCCTGGCCGCCGTGATCCGCGACCGGCGGCCCGACGTCCTCTACGACCTGCACGAGTACGGCGCCACACCCCCGTACTACGACAAGGACCTCTTCGACCTCTGGCCCCGCAACCTCAACACCGACGCGGCGGTCCACGACGAGGCCCGCACGCTGTCCGGGGCCTACGTCCGCCCCGCCGCCGGGAAGGCCGGGTACTCGACCGGTACCTACGGCATCTGGACCGACCCCGTCACCGGCGACCCGATCGAGCAGACCGCCGGCGACGGCCAGGAACGCATCCTGCGCAACATGTCCGGCGTCAAGCACGCCGTCGGCCTGCTCGTCGAGAGCCGCGTCGACCCCCTCACCGACGCCGAGCGGCAGGACGAGGCGCTGAACAACCGGCGCAGGGTGCGTTCCCAGCTCGCCGCCCTGGAGGGCCTCTTCCGCCACGCGGACCAGCGGCGCGGACGCGTCGAGGCGGCTACCGGCGCCGCCCGCCGCGCCGGCCGGGCCGACACCGGCCCGGTGTACCTCGGCGGCGCCGACAACGATCCGGCCGGACCCTCCGAGGTGATCCAGGACCCGCCCTGCGCCTACCGGCTCACCGCCGCCCAGTACGCGCAGGTCGAGGACGAACTCGCCCTGCACGGCGTCCGGGTGCGCCCGGACGGGGAGGGCGCCCGGGTACCGCTGCGCCAGCCGCTGCGCGCCCTCGTGCCGCTCCTCCTGGACGGCCGTGCCGCGTACCACCTGACGGCGGGCGAACCCGACAGCCACTGCTGAGGAGGTGAGTTCCGCGTCGCCCGTGGTAGAGGCGTGACGGAGGAGCTGTTCTCGGCCACACCGAAGGGAAAGGTGCCGCCTGTGACGCAGGATCGACCGAGAGACGACGAACACCACGAAAGAGGCACCCTCCCGGGTTCGGAAGCGGACCTGCCCGGGCACGCGAAACACCCCCGGACCGACCGGGTCGTCTTCGGCGTCACGGCTGCCCTGACCCTCGCCTTCGTCATCTGGGGCGCCGCCTTCACCGACTCGCTGGAGGACGTCTCCACCAGCATGCTCGGTGGCCTGATGCACAACGGCGGCTGGGCGTTCATGCTGGCCGCCTCCGGATTCGTCGTCTTCGCCCTCTGGCTCGCGGCCGGCCGCTACGGCCGGATCCACCTCGGCGCCGAGGGCGAGGAACCCGAGTTCCGCACGGTGTCCTGGGTCGCGATGATGTTCAGCGCGGGCATGGGCATCGGCCTGATGTTCTACGGCGTCAGCGAGCCGCTGGCGCACTACACGGCGCCCCCGCCGGGCACCTCCCCGGCCGACTCCGGCGAACGCATGGAGACGGCCATGGCCACCACCCTCTTCCACTGGACGCTCCACCCGTGGGCGATCTACGCGGTGGTCGGTCTCGGCATCGCCTACAGCACCTTCCGCAAGCGCCGCCGCCAGACCATCAGCGCCGTGTTCACCCCGCTCATCGGCGAGAGGAACGCGGGCGGCGTCGGCGGCCGGATCATCGACATGCTCGCCATCGTCGCGACCGTCTTCGGCTCCGCCGCCTCGCTCGGCCTCGGCGCCCTGCAGATCGGTTCCGGCGTGGAGAAGCTGGACTGGCTGGACAAGGCCGGCACGGGACTGCTCGTCGTCGTCATCGCGGTGCTGACCGTCGCGTTCGTGGCCTCCGCGGTCTCCGGCGTGGAGAAGGGCATCCAGTGGCTGTCCAACACCAACATGGTGCTGGCCCTGGTCCTCGCCGTCTTCGTGTTCGTCGCGGGCCCGACCATCGTCGTCCTCGACCTGCTGCCCACCTCGGTCTTCTCCTACCTCGGCGACCTGCCCCAGCTGGCCGGCCGCACCGAGGCCGGCGGCGGCAAGGGCGTCGCCGACTGGCTGGGCAGCTGGACCGTCTTCTACTGGGCCTGGTGGATCTCCTGGACGCCCTTCGTCGGCATGTTCATCGCCCGCATCAGCCGGGGCCGGACGATCCGCCAGTTCATCGGCGGCGTCATCCTCGTGCCCAGCACGGTCAGCCTGATCTGGTTCGCGATCTTCGGCGGCTCGGCGATGAAGCTCCAGGAGCAGGACCGGCTCGGCGACGACTCGTCCCCCGAGGGGCAGTTGTTCGCCGTCCTCCAGGAGTTCCCCGTCGCCACCCTCACCAGCCTGCTGGTGATGATCCTCGTCGGCATCTTCTTCGTCTCCGGCGCCGACGCGGCCTCGATCGTGATGGGCACCCTCTCGCAGAAGGGCGCGCTCGAACCCAGCCGCTGGGTGGTCGTGTTCTGGGGCGTGGTCACCGGCGCCGTCGCCGCCATCATGCTCCTGGTCGGCAGCGGCCAGGGCGACGCGCTGACCGGCCTGCAGAACCTCACGATCCTCGCGGCGGCGCCCTTCGTCGTCGTGATGGTCCTCATGTGCGTCGCCCTCATGCGCGACCTGCGCAGGGACCCGCTCATCGTGCGCGGCGAGATGGGCTCCGAGGCCGTCGAGATGGCCGTCATCGCGGGCCACGAGCGGTACGACGGCGAATTCGAGATCCGCATCGGCCCGGGCGCCGGCACGGAGGTGGAGGGCGACCCGATCGGCGGGCGCGGCGAGTGAACGGCGCCGGGGGCCGGGCCCCGCGGCCCGGCACCCGCAGGGCCCGCCCGGGTGTCCGCGTCCGGCGCGGATCCGCCGCCGGGGAGGGGGCCGGGCCACGGCGGCCTCGGCGCGCCCCGCCCCCGGAGCGAGCTCCTGGTCAGCCGGTCGCCAGTCGCGCCGCCTCCCGCGCGCAGCCCCAGGCCACCGTCACGCCCGCACCGCCGTGCCCGTAGTTGTGCACCAGCAACCGCCCGTCCGGCAGCCGCTCGCGCTCCAGCCGCACCGCGTCCCGCGCCGGCCTCAGCCCCACCCGGTGCTCCAGCACCCGCGCCCCCGCGACCTCGGGCCGCAGCGCGGCGCACCGCCGCACGATCGCCTCCGCGACCGCCGGGTCCGGCTCCGCCGACCAGGCGTCCTCCTCGGCCGTGCCGCCCAGGACGAGCCGGCCGGGATGCGGGAAGAGGTACGCCATCTCCCCGGAGACGAGGTCGGTGGAGACCAGCCAGGTGTCGACACCCGGGTTCTCCACCACGACCAGTTGCCCGCGCACCGGACGCACGGACGGATCCGGCACCAGTTCCCGGGCGCCCAGCCCCGTGCAGTTGACCACGACCGGCGCCCCGACCTCCGCCAGACCGGCGACCGCACGCGTCTCCACCACACCGCCCGCCGCCGTCAACCGCTCCCGCAGCCACGGCAGATAAGTCGACATGTCGATCAGCGGCAGACGCGTCCACAGTCCCGGCCCGCCGTACTCCTCGGCCCGCGCCGCGCGCAGCCCCGGCAGCCGCGCGGCCGCCCAACCGTCGACCTCGTCCAGTCCCGTCTCGCCCAGCACCCCTTCGACCACGCGTACGCCCGTCGCCTCGGGCCGCGCCGCCAGTTCCTCGTACACGTCCAGGGAGCGCAGCGCCCATTCCCGGGCCGGCGCCACCGGCTCGATGCGGTACGGCCACCACAGCGCGCCCGCGACCGCCGAGGTGGTGCGCTCGACGGGCTCCCGCGTCCACACCCGCACCCGCCTGCCGCGCTCGGCGAGCACGACGGCCGTCGTCAGCCCGATCACACCGCCGCCGATCACCACGACCTCGTCATCCGGTTCGGTTTCCACACCGGGACGATAGGCCCTGTCCGCCCGAACACGTCAGGGCGTGCTCACATCGGCCTCGCCGAGGGAATACTCACCGCATGGCTGCCGAATACGCGACCTTCGGCCTGGCACCGGCGATGCGGGCCGGTGGAGTCCTCGCCGGTGGCGACCACCAGGTCCACCGCGACTTCACGGACTTCATCGTGGACGGACGGTCCCTGCTGTTCCGGCTCTCCGACCTGGACGCCGTCTCCCCGCTCGCCTCCGACGTGCCACCGGCGATCTTCACCGCGCAGGTCCGCAGCCTCCTCCTGGAGACCGACGCGCCGCTGCCCGGCGGCCGGTACGTCATCTACGGCTGTCCCGACTGCGAGGACCTGGCCTGCGGCGCGGTGACCGCCGTGATCCGGCGCGACGGCGACGACTTCGTCTGGCGGGACTTCGCCTGGCAGACCGGCGCACACGCCGACCTCGAGTTCAACGGCTACCACGGCATCGGCCCCTTCCGCTTCCCCGGCGCCGAGTACCGCGCGGCGCTGGCCGCCCTGCTCGACGGCGGCGCGCACACCCGCCGCCGGGTCCTGCTGATCGGCGCCCGCGTCGCCCTGCTCGCCAGACTCGCCGCGGCGCTGCGCACCATCGGCATCGGCGCCGACATCACCCAGGACGCCACCGGCGTGCCCGCCGACGAACTGCGCGCCTACGGCGCCGTCGTCTTCGGCCGCGCGGCCGGCGAGGAGGAACGGGCCGCCGTACGCCGGGCCTTCACCCGGGCCGGCGCCGACGTCGCCCACGTCGACGGCCTCGCCCCGATCGTCCCGCTCCTCGTCGCCCAGATCGAACACGCCCTGGACCGGGGCCCGGCCGAGCGGCACCGGCTGATCCGCCTGACGGCGACCGGCGGCGCGGCGGAGATCGAGGTGACCTCGCCCTGCCGGGTGCGGCTCACCGCGTACCGCCTCGACCGCCTCCACCGCACGCACACCCACGAGGTCTTCGACGACGTGCTCGAACCGGGCGGCCACCGCATCGCCCTGGACCCGAAGGCGGCGAAGGGGGAGTCCTTCGTGGTGGCGCGGGCGCCGGGAAGCGTGCTGGTGGCGGCGGTGCGGCACGGGAAACCGGGCTGAGCGGGCGGCGGGGCGCGGTTAGGATCGACGGTCTGATGACTGCCACCCTCGTCGCCAAGAACCTCGCCGCCGGCCACGGCGACCGCTCCCTGTTCACCGGGCTCGACCTCGTCGTCGCCCCCGGCGACGTGATCGGACTCGTCGGGGCCAACGGCGCCGGCAAGTCCACCCTCCTGCGGATGCTGGCCGGCCTCACCGCCCCGGAACAGGGCGAGCTGCGCCTGTCCCCGCCGAGCGCCACCGTCGGCCACCTCCCACAGGAGCCGGAACGCCGGCCCGGCGAGACCGTCCGGGCGTTCCTCGCCCGCCGCACCGGCGTCACCGAGGCCCAGCGCGCCATGGACGAGGCCACCCAGGCCCTGGTCGAGGGCGCTCCGGGCGCCGACGACGCCTACGCGACCGGTCTGGAGCGCTGGCTCGCCCTCGGCGGCGCCGACCTCGACGACCGCGCCGAGGAGACCGCCGACGCGCTGGGCCTGACGGTGGACCTGGACCAGCCGATGACGTCCCTGTCCGGCGGCCAGGCGGCACGCGCCGGTCTCGCCTCCCTCCTCCTGTCCCGCTACGACGTCTTCCTACTCGACGAGCCGACCAACGACCTCGACCTGGACGGCCTGGAACGCCTCGAACGCTTCGTGACCGGCCTGCGCGCGGGCACCGTCGTCGTCAGCCACGACCGCGAGTTCCTCACCCGCACGGTCACCAGGGTCCTCGAACTCGACCTCGCCCAGCGGCAGATCAACCTCTACGGCGGCGGCTACGAGGCCTACCTGGAGGAGCGCGAGGTGGCCCGCCGGCACGCCCGCGACGAGTACGAGGAGTACGCCGACAAGCGCGCCTCCCTCCAGGACCGGGCGCAGATGCAGCGCACCTGGATGGACAAGGGCGTCAAGAACGCCCGGCGCAAGGCGGGCAACGACAACGACAAGATCGGCCGCAAGTTCCGCAGCGAGGCCAGCGAGAAGCAGGCCGCCAAGGCCCGCCAGACCCAGCGCATGATCGAACGCCTGGAGGTCGTCGAGGAACCGCGCAAGGAGTGGGACCTGCGCATGGAGATCGCCTCGGCGCCGCGCTCCGGCGCGGTGGTCGCCACGCTGCGCGACGCGGAGGTCCGGCGCGGCGGCTTCACGCTCGGCCCGGTCTCCCTCCAGATCGACTGGGCCGACCGCGTGGCGGTGACGGGAGCCAACGGCGCGGGCAAGTCCACGCTGCTCGGCGCCCTGCTGGGCCGCGTCCCGCTCGACGCCGGGCACGCGGCGCTGGGCTCGGGGGTCCTGCTCGGCGAGGTGGACCAGGCCCGCGCCCTGTTCCACGGGTCCGAGTCCCTGCTCGACGCCTTCCGCACGGCGACGCCGGACACCGAACCGGCCGACATCCGCACCCTCCTGGCCAAGTTCGGCCTCAAGGCGGACCACGTCATGCGCCCGGCCTCGACCCTCTCCCCGGGCGAGCGCACCCGGGCGGCCCTCGCCCTCCTCCAGGGCAGAGGCGTCAACCTCCTGGTGCTCGACGAGCCGACCAACCACCTGGACCTGCCGGCCATCGAACAACTGGAATCGGCCCTGGACGCCTACGAGGGCACCCTCCTGCTGATCACCCACGACCGCCGCATGCTGAACGCGGTCCACGTCACCCGCCGCCTGGAGGTGGCGGACGGCAAGGTGACGGAGACCTCTGCCTAGCCGCAGCCGTCCTGGCTGCGGGCAGTCGTGCCTTCCCCAGTGCCTGAACGGCCTGGGCGGTGCCCCCGGGGCGGCACGGGTGGGCGGTGGGGGTCGCCCCCGCTCGAGCGAAGCCGAGAGTGGGGGAGGCACCCCGAAAGCGCCGGGCCGCGCGACCCACCCTCGCCCGGCCCGGCGCCGGGCGCCTACGCCAACCCGGCCCGCCGCAACGCGTCGGCCATCGCCCCGTTGGAGGGCGCCGGCGCAGCCGAGGCCGGCTTCCCCTTCCCTCCGGAACGTCCCTGCTGCCGTTGCCGAGGCGGCCTGCCCCCACGCGGCTCCCGCTTCTGCTCCCCCCGCGGAGCGGCCTCGTCGTCCAACCGCAACGTCAACGAGATCCGCTTCCGCGGGATGTCGACGTCCAGCACCTTCACCTTCACGATGTCCCCGGGCTTGACCACGTCCCGCGGATCCTTCACGAACGTCTTCGACATCGCGGACACGTGCACGAGCCCGTCCTGGTGCACGCCGACGTCCACGAACGCCCCGAAGGCGGCCACGTTCGTGACGACCCCCTCCAGCACCATCCCGGACGCCAGGTCGGAGATCTTCTCCACGCCCTCCTTGAAGGTGGCCGTCCTGAAGGCCGGCCGAGGGTCGCGCCCCGGCTTCTCCAGCTCCCTCAGGATGTCGCTCACCGTAGGCAGACCGAACTTCTCGTCCACGAACTCCGCCGGCCTCAGCGACCGCAGCACCGCGGTGTTGCCGATCAGACCGGCCACCTCCTGCCCGGCGGTCTTCACCATCCGCCGCACCACCGGGTACGCCTCGGGGTGCACGCTGGACGCGTCCAGCGGGTCGTCGCCGCCCCGGATCCGCAGGAAGCCCGCGCACTGCTCGTACGCCTTCGGTCCGAGCCGCGACACCTTCTTCAGCTCGGTCCGCGACCGGAACGGCCCGTTCGCGTCCCGGTGCGCCACGATGTTCTCGGCGAGCCCGGAGGTGATGCCGGAAACGCGGGCCAGCAGTGGCGCGGAGGCCGTGTTGACGTCCACGCCCACGCCGTTCACACAGTCCTCGACCACCGCGTCCAGCGAGCGCGACAGCTTCACCTCGGACAGGTCGTGCTGGTACTGGCCGACCCCGATCGACTTCGGATCGATCTTCACCAGTTCGGCCAGCGGGTCCTGGAGCCGCCGCGCGATCGACACGGCGCCGCGCAGCGACACGTCCATGTCGGGCAGTTCCTGGGAGGCGAAGGCGGACGCCGAGTACACCGAGGCGCCCGCTTCGGACACCATCACCTTGGTGAGCTTCAAGTCAGGGTGCCTGGCGATGAGTTCACCGGCGAGCTTGTCGGTCTCCCGGGACGCCGTGCCGTTGCCGATCGCGATCAGTTCGACCGCGTGCTCCTTCGCCAGCCGCGCCAGCCTGGCGATGGCCTCGTCCCACCGGTTGGCCGGGACGTGCGGGTGGACGACGTCGGTGGCCACGACCTTGCCGGTCGCGTCGACCACGGCGACCTTCACACCCGTACGGAAGCCCGGGTCGAGGCCGAGCGTGGCGCGCGTGCCGGCCGGGGCGGCCAGCAGCAGGTCGCGCAGGTTGGCGGCGAAGACGTTCACCGCCTCGTCCTCGGCGGCCGTGCGCAGCCGCAGCCGCAGGTCGATGCCGAGGTGGACCAGGATGCGGGTGCGCCAGGCCCAGCGGACCGTGTCCGCGAGCCACTTGTCGCCGGGCCGGCCGCGGTCGGCGATCCCGAACCTGTTCGCGACGATCCCCTCGTACGACGACGGCCCGTCGGCGGGCTCCTCGGGCTCCAGGACGAGGTCGAGGACGTCCTCCTTCTCACCGCGCAGCATCGCGAGGATCCGGTGCGAGGGCAGCTCGGTGAACGGCTCGGCGAAGTCGAAGTAGTCGGCGAACTTGGCGCCGGCCTCCTCCTTGCCCGGCTTCACCTTGGCCGCGAGCCGCCCGCGCGCCCACATCCGCTCGCGGAGCTCGCCGATCAGGTCGGCGTCCTCGGAGAACTTCTCGGTCAGGATCGCCCGGGCGCCGTCCAGGGCGGCCTGCGGATCGGCCACGCCCTTGCCGGCGTCGACGAACGCGGCGGCCGCGGCGAGGGGGTCCACGGACGGGTCGGCGAGCAGTCCCTCGGCGAGCGGCTCCAGACCCGCCTCCCGCGCGATCTGCGCCTTCGTGCGCCGCTTGGGCTTGAACGGCAGGTAGACGTCCTCCAGGCGGGCCTTGGTCTCCGCCTCGCGGATCCGGGCCTCGAGCTCCTCGGTGAGCTTGCCCTGCTCGCGCACCGAGTCGAGGATCGCCGTACGCCGCTCCTCCAGCTCCCGCAGGTAGCGCAGCCGTTCCTCGAGCGCGCGCAGCTGCGCGTCGTCGAGCATCTCGGTCGCTTCCTTGCGGTAGCGGGCGATGAAGGGCACCGTCGAGCCGCCGTCGAGCAGCTCCACCGCGGCCTTCACCTGCCGCTCCCGTACGCCGAGCTCCTCGGCGATCCTGCTTTCGATGGACCTCACGTCGATGGACGCGCTGGACCCGGGTGTCGTCACGATCCCGTACCGCCTTCTCACAGAGGTTGCGCGGCAATTGTGGCAGGCGGCACCGGCAATCGGGGATCAGGGCGCCACCCGGGCCCGTCGCGGCCGGACGGCACCGGGACGCGGCGTCAGGCCCTGCGGGCCGAGGACGAGGCCCCGCCGAAGAGCCGGGCCAGCGCCCGGAAGGGAAGCGTGACGACGGTGGCGACGGCGCCACCGATCTGGCGCAGGACGTCTGCGACGGCACGGAACACGAGGAACTCCTCTCTTCTCCCGGCCCCTTCGGCCGGGAGAATGACGGGTACCTCGGGATCGGCCCCGCATGCCCCGTACGGACGGGCCGCGGCTCAGCGCTTGCCGAGCAGGTCCTTCGGGAAGGCGCCGGCACCGAGCGCCCTGCGCGCGAACGAGGTCCCCAGCTCGGTCAGACGTGCCACGCCCTCCGCGCCCAGGTGCGCGTAAGGGGCCTCGTCCATCCGGTCCGTCTCCCGTTCGATCCCCTCGCGCAGGGCGACGCCCCGCTCGGTCAGCTCACCGGCGTCGTCGAGCAGTCCGCGCCCACGCAGCCGCTCCGACGCCGCGTCCCACTCCTCCCGGCTCCAGCCGCGGGTGGTGAACACCCACTTCGGCGTCATCCCCTTGCCGGTCGCGGTGTGCGTCACCAGGGCCTCCAGGCCGTCGAGGCCCGCGGCCAGCAGCGCGGCGAGGTGCCCGTCGCCCCGGTGCTCGCGCAGCAGCGTCGCCGCGTGCCACAGCGCCAGGTGCGGCTCGCCGGGCACGGGCAGGTCGGCGTGGGCCGAGTACAGCGGACGGGCGCCGCGGGAGCAGCCCTCGGCGGCCCGCAGCGCCAGCTCGGCCGCCTCCGCCATCTCCGCGGACGCCACGGCCTCCTCGCCCAGCAGGCGGCGCAGCGTCGCGTCGACGGCGCGCGTGCGCGCGGCCAGGACCTGGGCGGGGGCGACGGTCTCCCACACGGCGGGCACGTGCCGTGCCACCAGGTCGTGCTTGTAGTTGTAGAACGCCGCCGTCACGACGCCGGCCCCGACCGGGCCGAGGGCGGCGGCACGCACCGCGAAGTTGACGGCCCGGGGGTCGGTGACCCCGAGGGCCGCCAGCTCCCGGCCCAGGTCGGGCGAGAAGTAGTGCGTCGAGTGCAGCGAGTTCAGCGCGTTGTGGCAGCGGCGGCCGGCGCGGGCGTCGAGGGCGGCGGTTGTCATGCCGGGCACGTTACCAACCGCTCAGTACGTCCTCCAGGGGTACGGGAGGCATGGCAGGAAAGGTGGGGAACCCGTCATTGCGGCCGTCGCCGGGCGGTCGAAGAATCGGAGGCATGGCGCAGCGAACCGTCCTCGTCGTCCTCTTCGACGACGTCCAGAGCCTCGATGTCACCGGACCCGTGGAAGTCTTCGCGGGCGCCGAGAAGCACACGCCGGGCACGTACCGCATCCGCACCGCCTCGCTGGACGGCGCTCCCGTGCGCACCTCCAGCGGTCTGACCGTCGTACCGGACCGGGCCCTCGCCGGGGCGCCCGCCCCGCACACCCTGCTGGTCCCCGGCGGCCAGGGCACCCGGGACCCGGACCCGCGCCTGACCGGGTGGCTGCGCGAGCACGGGCCCCGCGCCCCGCGCCTGGTCTCCGTCTGCACCGGAGCCGCCCTGCTCGCGGCGGCCGGCCTGCTGGACGGCCGCCGCGCCACCACCCACTGGGCGTACTGCGACCGGCTCGCCCGTGACCACCCGGCCGTCGAGGTCGATCCCGACCCGATCTACGTCCGCGACGGTCACGTCGCCACGTCCGCCGGTGTCACCTCCGGCATCGACCTCGCGCTCGCCCTGGTGGAGGAGGACCTGGGCAGGGAGGCCGCCCTCACCGTCGCCCGCCACCTGGTGGTCTTCCTGCGCCGGCCCGGCAACCAGGCCCAGTTCAGCGCCCAGCTCGCCGCCCAGACCGCGCGCCGCGAGCCGCTCCGCGAGGTCCAGCAGTGGATCACCGAACACCCCGGCGCCGACCTGAGCGTGGAGTCCCTCGCCGCCCGCGCCTCCCTCTCCCCGCGCCACTTCGCCCGCGCCTTCCGGGCCGAGACCGGCATGACGCCCGGCCGGTACGTCGACCGGGTGCGCCTCGAACACGCCCGCCGGCTGCTGGAGGACAGCGGCGACGGCGTCGAGGAGATCTCCCGTGTCAGCGGTTACGGCACCCCGGAGGCCATGCGCCGTGCCTTCGTCAAGGGGCTCGGCACCCCACCGGCCGAGTACCGCCGCCGGTTCCGGCCCGCGGCCGCCCGCTGACGACGCGCCCCCGCCCGCCCGAATACACGCGAAAGGAAACACATGCAGATCGCCATCGTCCTCTTCGACCGTTTCACCGCCCTCGACGCCGTGGGCCCCTACGAGGTCCTGAGCCGCATCCCGGACGCGGAGACCGTCTTCGCCGCCGAGCGGACCGGCCCCGTCCGCAACGACACGGGAAGCCTCGCACTGACCGCCGACCGCACGCTCGCGGACCTGTCGAGCCCGGACGTCGTCCTCGTGCCGGGCGGCCCCGGTCAGGAGGCGCAGATGGACAACGGGGCCCTGCTGGACTGGCTGCGCGCCGCCGACGCCACCAGCACCTGGACCACCTCGGTCTGTTCCGGCTCCCTGCTGCTCGCCGCGGCGGGACTGCTCACCGGCCGCCGCGCCACCTCGCACTGGCTGGCCCTGGACCTGTTGAAGCGGTTCGGCGTCGAGCCGACCGGGGAGCGGGTGGTCACCGACGGCAAGTACGTCACCGCGGCCGGCGTCTCCTCCGGCATCGACATGGGCCTCACCCTGGTGGGCCGGATCGCCGGCGCCGAGCACGCCCAGGCGGTGCAGCTGCTGACGGAGTACGACCCGCAGCCGCCCTTCGACGCAGGGTCACCGCAGAAGGCGCCCGCGCATCTCGTCGAGGAGTTCCGCACCCGAAGCCGCTTCACCCTGACGTAGGCACGCTCCAGCCGAAGCGCGGCCGCCTGCGCTCCAGGAACGCGGCGACCCCCTCCGCGGTGTCGCCGCTGCCGCGCGCCTGCGCGGCCCAGTGCTCGTCCCGACCGGTGCGCCCGTTCGCGAACTCCTTCGCCGCCGCCTGCGTCAGCTGCGAACGGGAGACCAGGACGCGGGTGAACTCGGCGACCCGCTCGTCGAGTCCGCCCCCCGGCAGCACCTCGTCGACCAGTCCCGTGCGCAGCGCCCGTCCGGCCTCGATCAACTCGCCGGAGAACAGCAGGTACTTCGCGGTGGCCGGCCCCACCAGCGACACCAGCCGCCGGGTCGCCGACGCCGGATACACCACGCCGAGCCTGGCGGGGGTGACCCCGAACAGGGCCCCCTCCTCGGCGAACCGCAGATCGCAGGCCGCCGCCAACTGGGCGCCGCCGCCCACGCAGTGACCGCGGACCGCCGCCAGCGTCGGCTTGGGGAAGGCCGCGAGGGCCTCCTCGGCGCGCACGGCGAGCAGTTGCGCCTCCTCGGCGGAGTCCCGCAGGGTCGAGATGTCGGCCCCGGCGCAGAACGTCGCCCCCTCACCGGTGAGCACCAGCGCCCGCACCGCGGGGTCGCCCGCCAGGGCGTCGAGCAGCTCCGGCAGCGCCCGCCACATCGCGGTCGTCATGGCATTGCGCTTGGCCGGGTGGTGGACGACGACGGTGGCGACCGAGTCGGAGACCCGGTGCAGCAGCTGCGGCTCCATGGGCCGGATGCTATCCGCCCGTACGAAGAGCGCGCGGAGCAGGTGCAAGCGGGACAGGAACGATCCCGCAACCGACCCGGCCATACGCCGACGGTCAGAACCGTTCGATACCTGCCGACTTGTGTTCAGTCCTCCGGGGCGGAGGGGCGCGTTACCAACACTCTGGGGTGTGGTGACAATCGAGCCCGAGGGTGGCGACCGGACGATGGAAGAGACCGGGCCCGCGCAACCGCTGCCGTACGAAGGCGTCTGGCGGTTCACCGCGCCCGCCGTCGACGCCTCCGTCCCGCAGGCCCGCCACGCGGTCCGGGACCTGCTGGTGCGCCAGGGCGTGCCGGTCTCCGACGACGTGGTCCAGGGGCTGCTGCTGATCGTCTCGGAGCTGGTCACGAACGCCGTCCGGCACGCGGCGGTGCTGTCGCCGACGCTCGCCGTGGAGGTCGCCGTCGGACCCGAGTGGGTCCGGGTGTCCGTGGAGGACAGCCACCCCTACCGCCCGACCGCCCTCGAGACCGACCACGGGCGGACGGGCGGGCGCGGGCTGCTCCTGGTCCGGGAGGTCACCCGGGAGCTGGGCGGGGCGTGTGACGTGGCCCACACGGCGAGCGGCGGCAAGGTGGTCTGGGCCGCCCTGCCACTCGGACACGCCCCGCGGTAGCGGGCCCGTTCACCAGCCGGCGGACGGCCCCGTCAGCTCGCGGACGGCGGGCCGGGCCGCGTCCAGCACCGTCATGAACCACGCCGAGAAGGTGTCCCTCGCGTGCCGTTCGGCCAGCTCGTCCGGGGTCACGAAGACCGTCTCGGCGACCTCTTCCGGGTCGGGCCGCGGCGGTGCCTGCACCAGGCCGACGAACAGGTGGTTGTACTCCTGCTCGACCAGTCCCGAGGCCGGGTCCGGGTGGTTGTAGCGCACCGTGCCCGCCTCGGCGAGCAGCGACGGCGAGACACCGAGCTCCTCGAACGTCCGCCGGGCCGCGGCGGCGAACGGCGCCTCACCGGGATAGGGGTGGCCGCAGCAGGTGTTGGACCACACTCCGGGGGAGTGGTACTTGCCCAGGGCCCGTTGCTGGAGCAGCAGCCGGCCGCGCTCGTCGAAGAGGAACACGGAGAAGGCGCGGTGCAGCTGCCCCGGCGGCTGGTGCGCGGCGAGCTTCTCCGCGGTACCGACCGTCACGCCGTTCTCGTCGACCAGTTCCAGCAAAATCGCGTCTGCGGTGCCGTTCGACGAACTGTGCGTCGCGGTGGCAGGAGTGATCGGCATACCCATCCTTCACATCGGTCCTCGCGCCCCAAGTGTGCCCCACGAATCAGGCGCGCTCGGCACTTCCGGCACGCCCGCATGTCCCGCGCGACGACGCGGAACCGCGGCCCGCACCGGCCGGCGCCGGGGAGGGGCCCACGGTCCGGGATCGTGCCCGGTGCCGCCCCCGGGGAACCGTCCGGGCCCCGGCCCGTGCGCGCCCGTGAGGAAACAGGGGGCGGGAGGGGAGCCGGAGCGCCCCGCGCCTCAGTGGCACAGCCGGGCCTCGTGCTGCGCGTGTCCGCCGGGCTCCAGCTGGAAGGTGCAGTGCTCCACGTCGAAGTGGTCGCCCAGGCAGCCCTGCAGCTCGTGCAGCATCTTCTCGTGACCGATCGCGTTCAGCGCCTCCCCGCTCACCACCACGTGCGCCGACAGCACCGGCATGCCCGAGGTGATGGTCCACGCGTGCAGGTCGTGGACGTCCTCGACGCCGTCCAGCGCCAGTATGTGGGCGCGCACCTCGGCGATGTCCACGCCCTTGGGCGCCGCCTCCAGCAGCACGTCCAGCGTCTCGCGCAGCAGCCGCCACGTGCGCGGCACGATCATCAGACCGATCACCAGGGAAGCGATCGGGTCGGCCGGCTGCCAGCCCGTGGCCAGGATGACCAGCGCCGAGACGATCACCGCCAGCGAACCCAGCGCGTCCGCCGCGACCTCCAGGAAGGCGCCGCGCACGTTCAGGCTCTCCTGCTGCCCCCGCATCAGCAGCGTCAGCGACACCGTGTTCGCCACCAGGCCGATCGCGCCGAAGACGACGGTCAGCCCGCCCGCGGTGCCGGCCGGTGTGATGAACCGCTCGATCGCCTCGTACAGGACGTACCCGCCGACCCCGAGCAGCAGCACACAGTTGGCCAGGGCCGCGAGGATCTCCGCGCGGGCGTAGCCGAAGGTGCGCCGGTCGCTCGGCGGCCGGTTCGCGAAGTGGATCGCCAGCAGGGCCATGCCCAGCCCGACGGCGTCCGTCGCCATGTGCGCCGCGTCGGCGACCAGCGCGAGCGAGTCGGCGAGCACGCCGCCGACGATCTCGACGACCATGACGGTGAGCGTGATCGCCAGCGCGACCCGCAGCCTGCCGCGGTACGCGGCCGTCGCCGTGCCCCCGCCGGGCGCGCCGTGCGCGTGCCCGTGATCGTGCCCAGCCCCCATGAAAGCCGCCTCCCTGTGTATGCGGGATCTCAGTCAACTACGGGTGGGGGGTATGGGGCAACGCGGCACTGAACACCGTTGTCATATCATCTGACCTGCGGAAACGTTCCGCAGGTCAGAGCGGTGCCAGGCTGCGGGAGCCGCGCCGGGGGCGGCGTCGGCGCCCGCTCGCCCGCATACCGCCCTGACCCTCCGCGCACGTCCTTCGACACTGCGCGACGCCCCTGATGTCCGTTTGTGGGGGACGGTTTGTGGGGCGGGCCCCGGATCCCCGATGATGATCGCGGCCGAGGCGGGAGCACACGGCGTCGACCGACCGCGAAACGGGCGGTGAACACGGTGTTCCAGGCATCCGATAACCTCTGCCGACATGCCGCCCGGGTGCCCCAGGTACGGGCGCCCCACCATGCACAGGGCCGACGCACCGGCGTCGGCACCAGGGAGTGAGTTCGGTTGTCGACCGCCATCCTCACCGGCCAGCCGGTCCCCGGTTCGTCCCTCGAGAGCGAGCTGCGGTCCCTCGGCTTCGACGTACGGCTCGCCTCCGACACGGCCGACGCCGAGACGCTGCTGGCCCGGGTGCCGGGCGCGGAGCGGGTCGCCGTCGTGGACGCCCGCTTCGTGGGCCATCCGCACGCCCTGCGCCTCGGCCTCACCGACCCCCGCTTCCCGCTCGCCGCGATCCCCGGCGCCGTGACCGCCCAGCCGGGCGCCCGGCAGGCCCTCACCCGCGCGATGGCCCGGGAGAACTCCGCGGGCGGCGGTACGGCGGCGGCCCCGGACGGCCTCGCCGACCGGATCGTCACCGCGCTCGACGCCGAAGGCGCCGACGTGCACCGGCCGGAGCTCGGCCGTCTCGTCGCCGTCGTCCCCGCCGACCCGCAGGCCCGCAACGAGGCGCGGCAGGCCGTCGCCGCCGTCGACGACGAGGCCGTGCGCCTGAAGTCGGCGGTCAAGGCCCGTGACGGCTTCGTCACCACCTTCTTCATCAGCCCCTACTCCCGCTACATCGCCCGCTGGTGCGCGCGGCGCGGACTGACCCCCAACCAGGTCACCACCGCCTCCCTGCTCACCGCGCTCATAGCGGCGGGCTGCGCGGCCACCGGCACCCGCGGCGGCTTCGTCGCCGCCGGTGTCCTGCTGATCGCCTCCTTCGTCCTCGACTGCACCGACGGGCAGCTCGCCCGCTACTCCCTCCAGTACTCCACGCTCGGCGCCTGGCTGGACGCCACCTTCGACCGGGCCAAGGAGTACGCCTACTACGCGGGCCTCGCCCTCGGCGCCGCCCGCGGCGGCCACGACGACGTATGGGCCCTCGCGCTCGGCGCGATGGTCCTCCAGACCTGCCGGCACGTCGTGGACTTCTCCTTCAACGAGGCCAACCACGACGCCACCGCCAACACCAGCCCCACCGCGGCCCTCTCCGACAAGCTCGACAGCGTCGGCTGGACGGTCTGGGTGCGCCGCATGATCGTCCTGCCCATCGGTGAACGCTGGGCCATGATCGCCGTCCTGACCGCGGCCACCACCCCCCGGATCACCTTCTACGCGCTGCTCGTCGGCTGCGCGTTCGCCGCGACGTACACCACGGCGGGCCGCGTCCTGCGCTCGCTGACCCGCAGGGCCACCCGGACCGACCGGGCGGCGAAGGCGCTGGCCGACCTGGCGGACTCCGGCCCGCTCGCCGAGGCCGTCGCCACGGGGCTGCGGGGGCCCGCCCGGCGGCTGCCCGGCTTCACCGCCCCCGTCGTCGCCCTCCTCGGCGGCGCCGCCGTCGTCGCGACGGCCGCGTCCACCGGCTTCGGCGGCCCCTGGCCGGTCGTCGGCGCGATCGTCTACGTGCTGACGTCCGCCCTCGCCGTCGCCCGCCCCCTCAAGGGCGCCCTGGACTGGCTGGTCCCGCCCTTCTTCCGGGCCGCCGAGTACGGCACCGTTCTCGTACTGGCGGCGAAAGCGGACGTGAACGGGGCGCTTCCGGCGGCTTTCGGGCTGGTGGCCGCGGTCGCCTACCATCACTACGACACGGTCTACCGCATCCGGGGCAACGCGGGTGCGCCTCCGCACTGGCTGGTGCGGGCGGTCGGAGGGCACGAGGGGCGCACGCTGCTGGTCACGGTGCTGGCCGTGCTGCTCACCGCCTCCGGTTTCAGGGTCGCGCTCACGGTGCTCGCCGTGGCCGTCGCCCTCGTGGTGCTCGTCGAGAGCATCCGCTTCTGGGTCGCCGCCCACAAGGCCGGCGCGCCCGCCGTACACGACGAAGGAGAACCCGCATGATCGGCCTCGTGCTGGCGGCCGGCGCCGGTCGCCGTCTGCGCCCCTACACCGACACCCTGCCCAAGGCTCTGGTCCCGGTCGGCCCCGAGGGCGCGGAGGACGACATCACCGTCCTCGACCTGACCCTGGGCAACTTCGCCGAGGTCGGCCTCACCGAGGTCGGGGTGATCGTCGGGTACCGCAAGGAGGCCGTGTACGAGCGCAAGGAGGCGCTGGAGCAGAAGTACGGCGTCAGGCTCACCCTCATCGACAACGACAAGGCCGAGGAGTGGAACAACGCCTACTCCCTGTGGTGCGGCCGCGACGCCCTCGAGGACGGCGTGATACTCGCCAACGGCGACACCGTGCACCCGGTCTCCGTGGAGAAGACCCTGCTCGCCGCCCGCGGCGCCGGCAAGAAGATCATCCTGGCGCTGGACACCGTGAAGTCCCTGGCCGACGAGGAGATGAAGGTCGTCGTCGGTCCCGACGGGGGAGTCCGGCGCATCACCAAGCTGATGGACCCGGCCGAGGCCACCGGCGAGTACATCGGCGTCACCCTCATCGAGGGCGAGGCCGCCGCGGAGCTGGCCGACGCGCTGAAGGCCACCTTCGAGCGCGACCCGCAGCTGTACTACGAGGACGGCTACCAGGAGCTGGTCGACCGCGGCTTCCGGATCGACGTGGAGCCCATCGGCGACGTCGAGTGGGTCGAGATCGACAACCACGACGACCTCGCCAAGGGACGGGAGATCGCGTGCCAGTACTGACGAGGCTCATCCCGTCGCCGGTCGTCGTGGACATCCGCGCGGGCGCCCTCGACGACCTGGGCTGTGTGCTCGCCGACGAGCGCATCTCCCACTCGGGCAAGCTCGCCGTCGCGGTCAGCGGCGGCTCGGGTGCCCGGCTGCGCGACCGCGTCTCCCCGTCCCTGCCGGGCGCCGACTGGTACGAGGTCGGCGGCGGCACCCTGGACGACGCGATCAAGCTGGCCGGCGCCATGAAGGGCGGCCACTACGACGCGGTCGTCGGCCTCGGCGGCGGCAAGATCATCGACTGCGCCAAGTTCGCCGCGGCGCGCGTCGGCCTGCCGCTGGTCGCCGTGCCGACCAACCTCGCGCACGACGGCCTGTGCTCCCCGGTCGCCACCCTCGACAACGACGCGGGCCGCGGCTCCTACGGCGTGCCGAACCCGATCGCGGTCGTCATCGACCTGGACGTCATCCGCCAGGCCCCGGTGCGCTACGTGCGCGCCGGCATCGGCGACGCCGTCTCCAACGTCTCCGCGATCGCGGACTGGGAGCTGGCGAACCGCGTCAAGGGCGAGCGGATCGACGGCCTCGCCGCCGCGATGGCCCGTCAGGCCGGCGAGGCCGTGCTGCGGCACCCCGGCGGCGTCGGGGACAACGAGTTCCTCCAGGTGCTGGCGGAGGCCCTGGTGCTCAGCGGCATCGCCATGTCGGTCTCCGGCGACTCGCGTCCGTCCTCCGGTGCCTGCCACGAGATCAACCACGCCTTCGACCTGCTCTTCCCCCGGCGCGCTGCGGCCCACGGCGAGCAGTGCGGCCTGGGCGCGGCCTTCGCGATGTACCTGCGCGGTGCCCACGAGGAGTCGGTGCACATGGCCGGGGTCCTGCGCCGGCACGGACTGCCGGTGCTGCCCCAGGAGATCGGTTTCACCCCGGACGAGTTCGTCCGGGCCGTGGAGTTCGCCCCCCGGACCCGGCCCGGCCGCTACACGATCCTCGAACACCTCGACCTCACGACCGACCAGATCAAGGACATGTACGCCGACTATGTCAAGGCCATCGGTAGCTGAACTACGCCCGGTCGTCCATCCCGCGGGGGTCAAGGACCGGCGCAGCGGTGAGCACTGGGCGGGACGCCTCTACATGCGCGAGGTCTCGCTGCGGATCGACCGCTACCTGGTGAACACCAGGATCACGCCCAACCAGCTCACGTACCTGATGACCGTCTGCGGCGTCCTCGCCGCCCCGGCGCTGCTGGTGCCCGGCATCACGGGCGCCGTGCTCGGCGTGGTGGCGGTCCAGCTGTACCTGCTGCTGGACTGCGTCGACGGCGAGATCGCGCGCTGGAAGAAGCAGTACTCGCTCGGCGGCGTCTACCTGGACCGCGTCGGTGCCTACCTCACCGACGCCGCGGTCCTCGTCGGGCTCGGCCTGCGCGCCGCCGACATCTGGGGCACCGGCCGGATCGACTGGCTGTGGGCCTTCCTCGGCACCCTGGCCGCCCTCGGCGCCATCCTGATCAAGGCCGAGACCGACCTGGTCGGCGTCGCCCGGCACCAGGCCGGGATGCCGCCCGTCAAGGAGGCCGCCTCCGAGCCGCGCTCCTCCGGCATGGCCCTGGCCCGCCGGGCCGCCGGTGCGCTCAAGTTCCACCGGCTGATCCTCGGCATCGAGGCGTCCCTGCTGATCCTCGTCCTCGCCGTCGTGGACGCGAGCCGCGGCGACCTGTTCTTCACCCGCCTCGGCACCGCCGTCCTGGCCGGCATCGCCCTCCTGCAGACCCTGCTGCACCTGGTGTCCGTCCTCGCCTCCAGCAGGCTGCGATGAGCGGGGCCCCGAAGGTCGGCGCGGTCGTGATCACCATGGGCAACCGCCCCGAGGAACTGCGCGCCCTGCTCGACTCGGTCGCCGGGCAGGACGGCGACCCGGTCGAGGTCGTCGTGGTCGGCAACGGCTCACCCGTCCCGGAGGTGCCCGCGGGCGTCCGCACCGTCGAGCTGCCCGAGAACCTGGGCATCCCCGGCGGCCGCAACGTCGGCATCGAGGCCTTCGGCCCCGGTGGCACCGACGTCGACATCCTGCTCTTCCTCGACGACGACGGCCTGCTCGCCCGGACCGACACCGCCGAGCTGTGCCGCAAGGCGTTCTCGGACGACCCGGAGCTCGGCATCATCAGCTTCCGCATCGCCGACCCGGACACCGGCGAGACCCAGCGCCGGCACGTGCCGCGGCTGCGCGCCTCCGACCCGATGCGCTCCTCCCGGGTGACCACCTTCCTCGGCGGCGCCAACGCCGTCCGCACCCGCGTCCTCGCGGAGGTCGGCAACCTGCCGGACGAGTTCTTCTACGCCCACGAGGAGACCGACCTGGCCTGGCGGGCCCTCGACGCCGGCTGGATGATCGACTACCGGTCCGACATGGTGCTGTACCACCCGACGACGGCGCCCTCGCGGCACGCGGTCTACCACCGCATGGTCGCCCGCAACCGGGTCTGGCTCGCCCGCCGCAACCTCCCCGCGCTCCTCGTACCGGTCTACCTCGGGGTGTGGCTGCTGCTCACGCTGGCGCGCCGCCCCTCGCGCCCGGCCCTGAAGGCATGGTTCGGCGGGTTCCGGGAGGGCTGGGCCACTCCGTGCGGTCCTCGCCGGCCCATGAGGTGGCGTACGGTGTGGCGGCTGACCCGGCTGGGCCGGCCTCCGGTGATCTGACAAGCTCATGTCCGAGAGCACCCCGGCCGTCCCCGGCCGACCGGCCCATGCCGGGCCCGTACGGGCCACGCATCGACGAAGACGAAAGTTTCCATCAGTGAGTGAGACAACGCACGACGGCACGGTCGTGACGGCCGCGCCCGTGTCGCCCGACGAGGGCCTCACGGCGGCGCAGCTCGCCGCCAAGCACGGGCTGTCCATGAGCGGTGCCCGGCCGTCCCTCGCCGAGTACGTCCGTCAGCTGTGGGGGCGGCGGCACTTCATCCTCGCCTTCTCCCAGGCGAAGCTGACCGCCCAGTACAGCCAGGCCAAGCTCGGCCAGCTGTGGCAGGTGGCCACGCCGCTGCTGAACGCCCTGGTCTACTACCTGATCTTCGGCCTGATCCTGAACGCGGGCAGGGGCATGCCGAAGGACGTGTACATCCCGTTCCTGGTGACGGGGATCTTCGTCTTCACCTTCACGCAGTCCTCGGCGATGGCCGGCGTCCGCGCGATCTCCGGCAACCTGGGCCTGGTGCGCGCCCTGCACTTCCCGCGCGCCTCGCTGCCGTTCTCCTTCGCGCTCCAGCAGCTCCAGCAGCTGCTCTTCTCGATGATCGTGCTCTTCCTCGTGGCCGCGGCCTTCGGCAGCTACCCCGCCCTGTCCTGGCTGCTGATCGTCCCGACGCTCGCCCTGCAGTTCCTCTTCAACGCCGGCCTCGCGCTGATCGTGGCCCGGATGGGGGCGAAGACGCCGGACCTGGCCCAGCTGATGCCGTTCATCCTGCGGACCTGGATGTACGCCTCCGGCGTCATGTTCTCCATCCCGGTGATGCTGAAGGACAAGCCGTCCTGGATCGCCGACGTGCTCCAGTGGAACCCGGCCGCCGTCTACATGGACCTGATGCGCTTCGCGCTGATCGACGGCTACGGCTCCGGGAACCTCCCGCCGCACGTGTGGGCGGTGGCGGCCGGCTGGGCCGTCCTCGCCATGGCGGGCGGCTTCGTGTACTTCTGGAAGGCTGAGGAGAGGTACGGCCGTGGCTGAGCAGCAGCAGGACGAGCGGGTGCCGACGGTGATCGCGGACGACGTCCACATCGTCTACCGCGTCAACGGCGCCAAGACCGGCAAGGGCAGCGCCACCGCGGCCCTCAGCCGCATCCTGAAGCGAGGCTCCGACGACGCGGCGCGCGGGGTGCGCAAGGTGCACGCGGTGCGCGGCGTCTCCTTCGTCGCCTACCGGGGCGAGGCCATCGGCCTGATCGGTTCCAACGGATCCGGCAAGTCGACGCTGCTGCGGGCCATCGCCGGCCTGCTGCCCGCCGAGAAGGGCAAGGTCTACACCGACGGCCAGCCCTCCCTGCTCGGCGTGAACGCGGCCCTGATGAACGACCTGACCGGCGAGCGGAACGTCATCCTGGGCGGTCTCGCCATGGGCATGTCCCGCGAGCAGATCAAGGAGCGGTACCAGGACATCGTCGACTTCTCCGGGATCAACGAGAAGGGCGACTTCATCACCCTGCCGATGCGCACCTACTCCTCCGGCATGGCGGCCCGGCTGCGCTTCTCCATCGCCGCCGCCAAGGACCACGACGTCCTCATGATCGACGAGGCGCTGGCCACCGGCGACCGCAAGTTCCAGACGCGCTCCGAGCAGCGCATCCGCGAGCTGCGCAAGGAGGCCGGCACGGTCTTCCTGGTCAGCCACAACAACAAGTCCATCCGCGACACCTGCAACCGCGTCCTGTGGCTGGAGCGCGGCGAGCTGCGCATGGACGGGCCGACCGACGAGGTGCTCAGGGAGTACGAGAAGTTCACGGGCAAGTAGCCCGACACGCCCGGGGCCCCGCCGGAACCGTTCCGGCGGGGCCCCGGGTCTGCAAAGGAAGCGTCAACTCCCGGTCGGATCAGGAATCTTGAGGCCGATCGGCGCGTTGTCGTGGTGTGCCGCGCCCCCCCGGCGGAACTCGCTGAGTCGTACAACGTAAGCTGTACCGGTCCCGAAACGCGGCACATGGGGCGATAATGCCCGTCACCCTCGAGCGGGCCCGCTGCGCGGGCGGCCGGGCGGCGTGTCCGAAATAGTGTGTATTGGGTCGGCAGTGTAGAACGGGAGATGTGACGGCAATGGCGACGGAAACTCCCCTGCTCCGCGAAGCGTGCGCCGTCCCCGTCCCGGGCAGCCTGCGATGACGGCGACCGACACGGCGCGTGCCGTCGACCCGGAGCGCGGCACGCTCGACAAGGCCGCGAGCGAGAACTTCCCCGTGGCCCCCTTCTTCCTGCCCCGCGACTGGCGCGCCGACCTCATGGCCGTCTACGGCTTCGCCCGCCTGGTCGACGACATCGGCGACGGCGACCTGGCCCCCGGCGGCGCCGACGCCCGCCTCCTCGGCGTCCCCGACGACGGCGCCGGCGACCGGCTGCTGATGCTGGACGCCTTCGAGGCCGACCTGCGCAGGGTCTTCGACGGCACGCCCCGCCACCCCCTGCTGCGGCGCCTGCAGCCCACCGTGCGCCGCCGCTCACTCACCCCCGAGCCCTTCCTCGGCCTCATCGCCGCCAACCGCCAGGACCAGGTGGTCGGCCGGTACGAGACGTACGACGACCTCCTCGCCTACTGCGAGCTGTCCGCCAACCCGGTCGGCCGTCTCGTCCTCGCCGTCACCGGCACCTCGACACCCGAGCGGGTCCGCCACTCCGACCGGATCTGCACGGCCCTGCAGATCGTCGAACACCTCCAGGACGTGGCCGAGGACCTGGCCCGGGACCGCGTCTACCTGCCCGCCGAGGACATGAAGCGCTTCCACGTCACGGAGGCCGACCTCGCCGCTCCCAGCGCGGGCGCGTCGGTGCGCGCCCTGATCGCCTTCGAGGCCGGCCGCGCCCGCGATCTGCTGGATGAAGGCTCCCCCCTGGTGGGCAGCGTCCACGGAAGGCTGAAGCTGCTGCTCGCGGGATTCGTGGCCGGGGGACGAGCGGCCCTCGGGGCGATCGCCGCCGCCGGTCACGACGTACTTCCCGGCCCGCCCGCGCCCGGTAAGGTCCGGTTGCTGCGCGAGGTGGGCGCGACCCTGCGAGGAGAGGGGTGATCCGGGCCGTGGAGCCGTCAGCACACGTGTCCGCACCGGTACTCGCCGCGTACAGCTACTGCGAGACCGTCACCGGACAGCAGGCCCGGAACTTCGCCTACGGCATCCGGCTCCTGCCGACGCCCAAGCGCCGGGCGATGTCGGCGCTGTACGCCTTCTCGCGCCGCGTCGACGACATCGGCGACGGAGAGCTCCCGGCCGACGTCAAGGTCGCCCGCCTGGAGGAGACCCGGGCGCTGCTCGGCCGCGTCCACGAGGGCGCGGTCGACGAGGACGACACCGACCCCGTGGCCGTCGCCCTCTCCCACGCCGCGCGGCGGTTCCCGATCCCGCTCGGCGGACTGGACGAACTGATCGACGGCGTGCAGATGGACCTGCGCGGCGAGACCTACGAGACCTGGGACGACCTGAAGGTCTACTGCCGCTGCGTGGCCGGTGCCATCGGACGCCTCTCGCTCGGCGTCTTCGGCACCGAACCGGGGGCGCGCGGCGTCGAACGCGCGTCCGAGTACGCCGACACGCTCGGACTCGCGCTCCAGCTCACCAACATCCTCCGGGACGTCCGCGAGGACGCGCAGGACGGCCGCACCTACCTGCCCGCCGACGACCTCGCCAAGTTCGGCTGCTCGGCCGGGTTCGACGGGCCCGTCCCGCCGGAGGGCTCCGACTTCGCGGGCCTCGTGCACTTCGAGGCGCGCCGGGCCCGCGCCCTCTTCGCCGAGGGCTACCGGCTGCTCCCGATGCTCGACCGGCGCAGCGGAGCCTGCGTCGCCGCCATGGCCGGCATCTACCGCCGTCTCCTGGACCGTATCGAACGCGACCCCGGGGCCGTGCTGCGCGGCAGGGTCTCGCTGCCCGGGCGCGAGAAGGCGTACGTCGCCGTGCGCGGCCTGTCCGGGCTGGACACCCGGCACGTGGCCCGGCGGGCCGTCGGGCGGCGCCCGTGACGGGGGCACCGGGCACTGCCCGGGGAGAGCGGCGGGCAACCCTCCGGTGGCGGGCTGCGTCCCTGACTGAGACGGTCTGCCGTACAGCGTTCACACACCACGGCGACCGGGCAGGGAAAGGTGCACGATGACCCACGGCAACGGCACGCGTGACGACGGGCCGCTCGCGGACGTCTCCGCCGTCCCGGCCGGCAGACACGCCGTCGTGGTCGGCGGCGGGCTCGCCGGCGTCACCGCCGCGCTCGCCCTCGCCGACGCCGGGGTGCGCGTCACCCTGCTGGAGGGGCGGCCGCGCCTGGGCGGACTCGCCTTCTCCTTCCGGCGCGGCGACCTGACCGTCGACAACGGCCAGCACGTGTACCTGCGCTGCTGCACCGCCTACCGCTGGTTCCTCGACCGCATCGAGGGGACCGCGCTCGCCCCGGTGCAGGAACGTCTCGACGTGCCCGTCGTCGACCTGGCCGGGCCCGAGGGCCGACGGCTCGGCCGGCTGCGGCGCGACGCGCTGCCCGTGCCCCTGCACCTGGGGCGCAGCCTCGCCACGTATCCGCATCTCTCGCTCGCCGAACGCGCCCGGGTCGGGCGTGCCGCGCTCGCGCTCAAGGGGCTCGACCTCGCCGATCCCGCGCTGGACGACCAGGACTTCGGCAGCTGGTTGACCGCGCACGGTCAGTCGCCGCGTGCCGTCGAGGCCCTGTGGGACCTGGTCGGGGTCGCCACCCTCAACGCGGCCGCGGGCGACGCCTCCCTGGGGCTCGCCGCGATGGTGTTCAAGACTGGTCTGCTGTCCGACCCGGGCGCGGCCGACATCGGCTGGGCCCGCGTCCCGCTGGGCGAACTGCACGACCGGCTGGCCCGCAGGGCGCTCGACTCCGCGGGCGTGCGCACCGAGGTCCGTACCCGCGTCGCCTCCGTCTCCGTGGACGGGAACGGCGAGTGGAGCGTCCGGGTCCCCGGCGGGACGCTGCGGGCGGACGCCGTCGTCCTCGCCGTACCGCAGCGCGAGGCGCACGACCTGCTGCCGGCGGGCGCGCTCGACGCCCCCGGGAACCTGCTGGAGATCGGCACCGCGCCGATCCTCAACATCCACGTGATCTACGACCGGAAGGTGCTCGCCGCGCCCTTCCTCACGGCCCTCGGCACCCCGGTGCAGTGGGTGTTCGACCGCACCGAGGCCTCCGGCCTGAAGGACGGTCAGTACCTGGCGCTGTCCCAGTCGACCGCGCAGGACGAGATCGACACGCCCGTGGCCGCGCTGCGCGAGCGCTACCTGCCCGAACTGGAGCGGCTGCTGCCCCGCACCCGGGGCGCCGGGGTGAGGGACTTCTTCGTGACCAGGGAGCGCACCGCGACCTTCGCGCCGGCTCCCGGCGTCGGGCGGCTCAGGCCCGGCGCCCGCACCAAGGCACCCGGCCTGTACCTGGCCGGAGCATGGACCGCCACCGGGTGGCCCGCGACCATGGAGAGTGCCGTCCGCAGCGGTGTCGGGGCGGCGGGAGCCGCGCTCGCCGCCCTGGGCCGGTCCCGCGACCGCCTTCCCGATTTCGAGGAGGCGGCATGAGAACCGATCCGCGCGGGACCGACTCCCGGACTCCCGGTACCGCAAATGGAGGAGAGACTGTGTCCACTGTGCCCCCGGCCCCGAAGGCCGATCGACGGACCACGGTGGACGTGGCCGCGCTCCTGGAGCGCGGCCGGACCCTGGCCACGCCGGTCCTGCGCGCGGCCGTCGACCGCCTGGCGCCCCCCATGGACACCGTCGCCGCCTACCACTTCGGCTGGATCGACGCCCAGGGCAAGCCCGCGGACGGCGACGGCGGCAAGGCCGTCCGCCCCGCGCTCGCGGTGCTCTCCGCCGAGGTCACCGGCGCCGCGCCCGAGGTCGGCGTCCCCGGCGCGGTCGCCGTGGAACTGGTGCACAACTTCTCCCTCCTGCACGACGACCTGATGGACGGCGACGAACAGCGCCGCCACCGGGACACCGCCTGGAAGGTGCACGGCCCCGCCCAGGCCATCCTGGTCGGCGACGCCCTGTTCGCCCTGGCCAACGAGGTGCTGCTGGAACTCGGCACCGTCGACGCCGGCCGCGCCGCCCGCCGCCTCACCCGTGCCAGCCTCGCCCTGATCGACGGTCAGGCGCAGGACATCTCCTACGAGCACCGCGACCGGGTCAGCGTCGAGGAGTGCCTGGAGATGGAGGGCAACAAGACCGGCGCCCTGCTCGCCTCCGCCAGCTCGATCGGCGCGGTCCTCGGCGGCGCCGACGAGCACACCGCCGACACCCTGGAGAAGTACGGCTACCACCTCGGTCTGGCCTTCCAGGCCGTCGACGACCTGCTCGGCATCTGGGGCGACCCGGACGCCACCGGCAAGCAGACCTGGAGCGACCTGCGCCAGCGCAAGAAGTCCCTCCCGGTCGTGGCCGCCCTGGCCGCGGGCGGCCCCGCCTCCGAGCGGCTCGGCGAGATCCTCGCCGCCGACGCCAAGAGCAGCGACTTCGCGAACTTCTCCGAGGAGGAGTTCGCGGCCCGTGCCGCCCTCATCGAGGAGGCGGGCGGGCGCGAGTGGACCGCCGACGAGGCGCGCCGCCAGCACACCATCGCCATCGAGGCCCTCGACGCCGTCGACATGCCCGACCGGGTACGGGACCGGTTCACGGCGCTCGCGGACTTCGTCGTCGTACGAAAGAGATGATCACTATCGGTCGAATAGCCCTCGCGTAGTCGCCGGCCGGTGTCGCGGGAAGAGAAGCACCGGCCGACGGCGGACCCACAGCAGACGCACCACCTGCACACTGCACGAAGGGGAAGCCATGACAGCGACGACCGACGGAAGCACCGGGGCGACCCTCCCGCCCCGCGCAGCCGCGGCCAGCGAAACAGCCGACATCACGAGCCCCGCCGCGGCGGCCGGGGTCCACGAAGCCGCCGCCCGCGCGACGCAGCGCGCCACCGACTTCCTGCTCTCCCGGCAGGACGCCGAGGGCTGGTGGAAGGGCGATCTCGAGACCAACGTCACGATGGACGCCGAGGACCTGCTCCTGCGTCAGTTCCTCGGCATCCGGGACGAGGAGACCACCCGGGCCGCCGCCCTCTTCATCCGCGGCGAGCAGCGCGAGGACGGCACCTGGGCCACCTTCTACGGCGGCCCCGGGGAACTGTCCACCACCATCGAGGCCTACGTCGCCCTGCGCCTGGCCGGCGACGCCCCCGACGCCCCGCACATGGCGAAGGCCGCGGAATGGGTCCGGGCCCAGGGGGGCATCGCCGCCTCCCGCGTCTTCACCCGCATCTGGCTGGCCCTGTTCGGCTGGTGGAAGTGGGAGGACCTGCCGGAACTGCCGCCGGAGCTGATCTGGTTCCCGACCTGGCTGCCGCTGAACATCTACGACTTCGGCTGCTGGGCCCGGCAGACCATCGTTCCGCTGACCATCGTCTCGGCGAAGCGGCCGGTGCGCCCGGCGCCGTTCCCGCTCGACGAGCTGCACACCGACCCGGCCCGGCCCAACCCGCCGCGGCCCCTGGCACCGGCGGCGAGCTGGGACGGCGCCTTCCAGCGGATCGACAGGGCGCTGCACGCCTACCGCAGGATCGCGTCGAAGCGGCTGCGCCGGGCGGCGATGAACACCGCCGCCCGCTGGATCGTCGAACGGCAGGAGAACGACGGCTGCTGGGGCGGCATCCAGCCGCCTGCGGTGTACTCGGTCATCGCCCTGTACCTCCTCGGCTACGACCTCGAACACCCCGTCATGCGGGCGGGCCTGGAGTCCCTGGACCGCTTCGCGGTGTGGCGCGAGGACGGGGCCCGGATGATCGAGGCGTGCCAGTCCCCGGTGTGGGACACCTGCCTGGCCGTCATCGCGCTGGCCGACGCCGGGGTGCCCGCCGACCACCCGCAGCTGGTCAAGGCGGCGGACTGGATGCTCGGCGAACAGATCGTGCGCCCCGGCGACTGGTCGGTGAAGCGGCCCGGCCTTCCGCCCGGCGGCTGGGCGTTCGAGTTCCACAACGACAACTACCCCGACATCGACGACACCGCCGAGGTCGTCCTCGCGCTGCGCCGCGTGCGCCACCACGACCCGGAGCGGGTGGAGAAGGCCGTCGGCCGCGGGGTGCGCTGGAACCTCGGCATGCAGTCCAGGAACGGCGCCTGGGGCGCCTTCGACGTCGACAACACCAGCCCCTTCCCCAACCGGCTGCCGTTCTGCGACTTCGGCGAGGTCATCGACCCGCCGTCCGCGGACGTCACCGCGCACGTCGTGGAGATGCTGGCGGTCGAGGGCCTCGCCCACGACCCGCGCACCCGGCGCGGCATCCAGTGGCTGCTCGCCGAACAGGAGGCGGACGGCTCGTGGTTCGGCCGCTGGGGCGTCAACTACGTCTACGGCACCGGCTCCGTCGTCCCCGCCCTGGTGGCGGCCGGCCTCCCCGGCTCGCACCCGGCCGTCCGCCGCGCGGTGAGCTGGTTGGAGTCCGTCCAGAACGACGACGGCGGCTGGGGCGAGGACCTGCGCTCCTACCGCCACGTCGGGCAGTGGAGCGGGAAGGGCGCCTCGACCGCCTCGCAGACGGGCTGGGCGCTGATGGCCCTGCTGGCGGCGGGGGAGAGGGACTCCAAGGCCGTCGAGCGCGGCATCGAGTGGCTGGCCGCCACCCAGCGGGAGGACGGTTCCTGGGACGAGCCGTACTTCACCGGCACCGGCTTCCCCTGGGACTTCTCGATCAACTACCACCTCTACCGGCAGGTCTTCCCGCTCACCGCGCTCGGCCGGTACGTCCACGGCGAACCCTTCGCCAAGGCGCCCCGCACGGTCCAGGCGCTCGCCGAGTCGCTGACCGAGGCGAAGGGGAGCTGATGAGCGCCCAGCCCGGACCGGCCCCGCTGCTGATCGCCTGCGCGCTCGGCATCGAGCACCTCGCCCTGCGCGCCGGTGACCGCGGCGGGGCCGCCGGGCCGGTCACGGTCCTGCGGACCGGCATGGGGCCGAAGGCGGCCGAGCGCTCCGTCGCCCGGGTCCTGGCCGGCCCGGCGCTCGGCGACGCCGCGGTCCTGGCCACGGGCTTCTGCGCGGGCCTCGCCCCCGGCATGCACCCCGGCGACCTGGTCGTCGCCGGGGAGACCCGGGACCCGCGGGGCACGGTCGGGTGCGTGGGGACCGACCGGCTCGTCAAGGAGCTCGCCCGTGCCGTGCCCGGGCGCACCGTCCACACCGGGCCGCTGACCGGCTCGGACCACGTCGTCCGCGGCCCCGAACGCGCCGACCTGCTCGCGACCGGCGCGATCGCCGTCGACATGGAGTCCGCCGCCACGCTCCTGAGCGCCGTCCGTACGGGCACGCGCCCCGTGGCGGCCGTCCGGGTGGTCGTGGACGCTCCCGAACACGAACTCGTCCGGATCGGAACCCTGCGCGGTGGAATATCGGCCTTCCGCGTCCTCCGGTCCCTGCTTCCCGCATTTTTCGAATGGCACCGTTCTTTGCCGCTCCCCAGGAGGTGAGCCCAGATGGCCATGCCGCTGCGCCAGTCCGTCAAGGTCGCTACATACTTGGCCGAACAGAAGCTCCGCCGGCGGGACAAGTTCCCGCTCATCGTGGAGCTGGAGCCGCTGTTCGCCTGCAATCTGAAGTGCGAGGGATGCGGCAAGATCCAGCACCCGGCCGGGGTGCTCAAGCAGCGCATGCCGGTCGCACAGGCCGTGGGGGCGGTGCTCGAATCCGGCGCGCCGATGGTCTCCATCGCCGGTGGCGAGCCGCTGATGCACCCCCAGATCGACGAGATCGTCCGCCAGCTGGTGGCCAAGCGGAAGTATGTCTTCCTGTGCACCAACGCCCTGCTCATGCGCAAGAAGATGGACAAGTTCACGCCCTCTCCGTACTTCGCGTTCGCGGTGCACATCGACGGACTGCGTGAGCGGCACGACGAGTCCGTGGCGAAGGAGGGGGTGTTCGACGAGGCCGTGGAGGCCATCAAGGAGGCCAAGCGGCGCGGCTTCCGGGTCACCACCAACTCGACCTTCTTCAACACCGACACCCCGCAGACCGTCGTCGAGGTGCTCAACTTCCTCAACGACGACCTCCAGGTCGACGAGATGATGATCTCGCCCGCCTACGCCTACGAGAAGGCGCCCGACCAGGAGCACTTCCTGGGCGTGGAGCAGACCCGCGAGCTGTTCAGGAAGGCGTTTTCGGGCGGCAACCGGACCCGCTGGCGGCTCAACCACTCCCCGCTGTTCCTCGACTTCCTCGAGGGCAAGGTCGACTTCCCCTGCACCGCCTGGGCGATCCCGAACTACTCCCTCTTCGGCTGGCAGCGCCCCTGCTACCTGATGAGCGACGGGTACGTGCCCACGTACCGGGAGCTGATCGAGGAGACTGACTGGGACAAGTACGGCCGCGGCAAGGACCCGCGCTGCGCCAACTGCATGGCGCACTGCGGCTACGAACCCACCGCCGTCCTGGCCACCATGGGCTCCCTCAAGGAGTCCCTGCGGGCCATGCGGGAGACGGTCTCCGGGAACCGGGACTGACGCCGTGACCGCCGTCTCCCTGGGCGTCCCCGAGGTACCGGTCCGGCCGATCGCCGAGCGGCGCACGTCGCGGCGGATCCAGGTCGGGCCGGTGGCGGTGGGCGGCGGCGCCCCGGTGTCGGTGCAGTCGATGACGACGACCCGTACGTCCGACATCGGCGCGACCCTCCAGCAGATCGCCGAGCTGACGGCCTCGGGCTGCCAGATCGT